>NZ_JAIETD010000104.1 GCF_019745455.1 Methylobacterium sp. | reverse complement strand
AATTCCACCTCAGGCCGCCTGACCGATGGCCGCTCCAACTCCACCCCGAATTTCCACCTCATTGACGGACACGACCAAGAGACCGACATCCGCGCGCGTGCGGTGGATCTGGAAGTAGGTCCGCTCGCTCGCGTTCAGCCGCCGAGGGATTACGGATTCAGAATCCAAGAAGGCTTGGCCTTGCTGGTCGAGGACGAAGATAGAGCCGAAACCCTTCGCTGTCGCGGCTCGGTCGAAGAGAGCGAGCTGCCGAACCTCTGGAGAGACTTCCTCAAGATGGGGGTTCTGCAAGCCCTCGACGACCGCCTGAAGCGAGAGATTATAGAGCTCGATGTCACGGTCGAGCGTGCGCTCGACGCTGCGCAGCAGCGTCTCTGAACTGCGAACGGCTTGGCTCCAGGCAGTCTCGCGCATGTGTAGGATCAGACCACCTGCCAGTGCACTGAGAGCAATGAGCCCGGTTGCGCTGAACAGGAAGAGCGCACGCGAGAGGCGCTTCAGACGATCGGTCTGTTCCTGGTGTAGCTTTGCCAGCGGCATCTTGGCGGCCCGCCTCATCATCCGCCCGGATGGTAGAAGCCAGACCCTAAGAGCGCGTTGCGGCTCACCTCACAAAAAAGCCCTGCCGCCGGATCTGGTCACGGAGTGGCTGGGCGCATCCTGTGAGAGACATGACGGAGCCGGCAGGTAACTTGGCTCGCGCTCAGGATGAGCCGAAGGGCTTTAAGAGGCGGAGTTATCAGAATGGGATCTTGGCCCAGACTTCGCTGCCTTCGCCTCGGTGACTGTCGCTCGATGGTCAACCAGATGCAGCCGGCTGCTCAGACGCTCGATGTGGATGTCCATGACGCTCATTCGGCTCGGCGAGGCGAACAGCGCCGTTGACTAGTTCCGTGAGGACGGCTCTGCGTCACTCAGCGAGGGGACGTACGCGCACCATCCGCAATGGCCTGCCTCAGCCGCCTTGCGCGAGTTCCACTGCGAGCATTCCGGACAGAGCCTCAACACGAACCGACGGCCGGTGCGAATGGCATGGCCACGGCCCTTGAATGTGATCTCTTCCCGCTCCGAACCCGGTTTTGCTTGTCGTGGATGCTGCAAAAAGCTCTCCTTGGATTGCTCGTATGCACCTCCTGATAATGCATCAATCCAGGATGTTTTCCGTCCGATAGCCGACAGAGCACCGGCGGATCGTCGGGCGCATTCGTGGAACAAGCGGAGGAACGGCGCCGCGGCTGGGGAATCAGACGGCTCGCACGTTGGCGTAATGGAAATCCGGTGGCCTCGGATCCAAGTCTTGGTATACCAAGCGTCGTTACGGCCGAGGGGACCGATCCAATCCTCAGCTATCTAGGACCGCCGTAAAGACGAAGTCGGATTTCCGCTCGTCCTGTTGGAACGGTCGGTGCTGATGTGGCGCTTCAGCCAAGCGGGTCGGGAGAGGAGCGGGTCAAGGCGTGAGTGAGAGTAGCCGGTATCGGATGGAGGCGCCTTGGCGTGTCGTTGAGAAGCCAAACCATTTTGCTGTCTTGGATGCTTCTGGTGTTGCCCTTGCGCATATCGCCTTCGACCCAAATCGAAGGCTCGATCTCACACCTGGACAGATGACACGAAGCGAGGCGTTGTCGGTCGCGCAGGGCATGGTCGCCGATCAGGATAAAAAGTTGGCGATCCTTCGTATATCTGAGATGATCGCAGCTAATCAGTACGAGCTGAGCAGTGTAAGTCGCAAATCTCATTAATTCTGTTGAATACTTGCAAAACTTTTACCGCTAGAAGCTGCCGCTCAGAGGATCCGGCGCGGCTTGGTCATCGTGATCGCCATCTTGCTCAATCTTTTCTTTGATGAGCCCCTCAAGGAGCGAGACGACCCCGAGCAATGCGACTTTACCCTCAGGTGATGCATCCTGGTTGTTGACCATCTGGCGGACCGCGATCTGCACATCCTGCAAGGCCTGCAGGTAGCCTACTTCGTACTCGGTCATCACTCACCTTTCAGCGGCCCGTGTAGCCAAGCGCACCTGCGGCGTCCCTCAGACGGCCGAACGCCGTGCGGTAACGAGTAGCCGACGCTTCACCGTCCGGCAAAGTGCGATCTGGGCTCAGGTTGTCCTCGTTATCCGACATCTTGATCAGGATGGCGCCGAGGTTGTTGCTCGCGATGATCCGGTCGATCATCTCAGAATAGGCATCCTTCTCCTTCGGCTTGGTCAGCAGACGGACCATTGCCAGGACCTCGTCGCCGAAGCCGGCCGCCTTCAGGTCACCGACCGTCGTTGCCGTGTCCTCAAGGATGTCGTGGAGGAGCGCTGCCTGCATCACCGTCATCGGGTCTAGGTCGATGTGGTCTATGGACCTAGCGCGCCCCGCTCGCGCGACAGCGGCGTTGGCGACCCGCTCCAGGTGCCGGATGTAGGGCTGGCCGCTCTTGTCGATCTGGCCCGCATGAGCGCGGATCGCGAGGCTATGCGCGTCGAGGATCGAAGTCATGCATTCACCGGCCTCGTCAGCAGGATCGCCGTGCGGATTGCGCTGCGCTTCGAGGCCGGCTTCGCATCCAGGTTCGCCATCATGCTGAGAGCGAACGGGATGTCGGACACGGCGCCATGCAGGTCGAGCGAGTAGCCGTCGCCCATGAGAAACGTGGTCAGCGTCGGGTCTGCTATGAAGGCGTCGACAGCAGCCGCGACATCCGCTTCGAGGATCGCCTGCGCCTTGAACAGTTCGCCAACAGTTGGGGTCTCGGCCATCTACTCCACACCTCCCGATGACCTGGCCATGCGCTACTGCAGAAGGGAGACGAATGCCTTGAAGTTAGCGCAGGTCCTCGTCGACGTGATAGAGGTCTGCCTACTCTCCGGCCTCAATGATCTCGGCGCCCAACAATCTCCGGGCGGCAAATTCATTGGGCCCAGCGGGGCCTGCTGGCTGCCTTGCGGAGGATGCGAGAGAGCTGCTCGATGGAGTAGGGCTTTTGAAGCAGCTCAAATCCGAAGGTACCATTCTTTGCCAAGACGTGGCTGTAACCGCTTGCGAGAACGACTGGTATCTCGCGGTAGAGGCGGCGGATCTCATGACCGAGGTCGATCCCGTTCATGCCCGGCATGACGACATCCGAGAATACGACATCAAACCTAGTGGCGTCGCGGGCTAGTTCCGCAAGTGCCTCCTCTGCATTGGCTGCCCACACGGTGTCATAGCCTAGCTCGGCTAATGTCTGCGTCGCGAACGTGCCGACATTCACGTTGTCCTCGACCACTAGGACACAGGTGCCATGGCCATCGACGAGAGGTTCAGGTTCCATCTCGGATCGTTGATCAGCCCCTTCCACCCTCGGCAGGTACAGCACGAACATCGTACCCTGGCCTACCGTACTCTGGACCCGGACCTCACCTCCGGATTGCTTGGCAAAGCCAAAGACCTGGCTTAATCCCAAACCTGTTCCCTGTCCGATTTCCTTGGTCGTGAAGAACGGCTCGAAGATGTGTTCGATCTGCTCAGGGGCGATGCCGATCCCGGTGTCCTCGATGCACACCGCGACGAAGTCTCCACGTACTGGAGGATGGCTGCGGATCGGAGGAATGACCGAGACAGGGTGGACCGAGATAGTCAGGGTGCCCTCACCGTTCATGGCATCCCTGGCATTGACCGCCATGTTCACCAGGGCGGTGTCGAACTGGCTCGGATCGGCGTTGACGAAGCAGGGCTCGTTGGGGATGTCGGTCGCGATCTTGATGCGCGAACCACTCAGCGTACCAACCATGTCGCTGATGGTGGCCACGCTCTTTCCGGTGTCAAAAACCTCCGGTTTCAGGGCTTGGCGCCTCGCGAAGGCGAGCAACTGACCCGTGAGCTTTGCTGCGCGTTCGACGGTATCAGAGATCGCGCCGATGTAGCGCTGCCGTCGCTCCTCCTGCAGATCCGAACGCTTGAGGAGGTCTGTGGACGACTTGATAACGGTCAGCAGATTGTTGAAGTCGTGAGCCACCCCACCGGTGAGTTGGCCCACCGCTTCCATCTTCTGGGCCTGGCGCAGAGCTTCCTCGGCCTGCCTCAAGGCTTCAGCCTGATTTTTCTCGGCCGTGATGTGTCGGCCGCTGGCGTAGATCAGCTCTCCCTCAGGGGAAGCCACCCATGAGATCCATCGGAAGCCTCCATCCTTGTGGAGGTAACGGTTCTCGACGGTCGGCAGGTTCTGAGTACGCGCATGCTCAAGCGCGCGATGGGTCAGGGCCTCGTCGTCCGGGACAACGAAATCGAAGACGGTCTTTCCGATCACATCATCGGAGGCCCAGCCGAGGATAGCCGTGAACGCCGGGTTGACGGCTTTGAAGACGCCTTGGCCGTCTAGGATGACCTGGATGTCCTGCGTAACGCGCCAGAGACGATCGCGCTCCTGCGTGCGCTGGTGAACCTGATGTTCGAGCGTATCGTTTAGCCGATGCAGTTCATGCTCAACCCGCTTGCGCGCGGTCACGTCATTGAAAAAGATGGCTATCTGCCGCTCAGACGGATTGCCGATGCGGATTGCCCGGACGTCGAACCAGCGCCCGAAAGCCTCTGCGTAGTTTTCAAAATTCGCTGGTTCTCCTGTGAGGGCGACGTGCCCATAGGTATCGAACCAGAACTGCTCGAGATCTGGCGCAAACTCCCTCACCCACTTGCCGCGAAGATTGACCCCTGCTTGGCGCTCGAAGGCAGGGTTGGCTTCAAGAAAGCGATAATCGACGGGGCGTTCGTCGGCATCGAACTGCACCTCGACAATGGCAAACGCCGTGTCGATTTCGTCCAGAATCGCCTTCAGACGGTCCTGACCTGCGTGCAGGCGGTCGGCGCTGGCCCCCTTCTCAGTAGCCAGCATCTAATGATGATCCTTCGCAGACCGCTTTCTCGATATCGCCTCAGCGGCAAGCTGAGGCGCTACACGGAGGAGGCTGATTTCAAAGCGGGTGGTCGGCAATGGCGCGGGCATCGGCGCGAGATAGGGCGGCGTGTCGTCTGAGACGAGTCAACACCGCTTGCGTTCCAAGTCCCGCGTCATGGCCTCCGGAGCCAACTGGTTCAACCAACACCCACGGCTGTCGAGCATCACGCATTCGCTGCAACAGACCGAGCCTCGATGCGAACAACAATGTTGACGAGAGCGAGTACGTCGCGCCTGAGCTGATCATCCTTGGTCGCCGAATAGGCCTTCAGGAGTTCGGCGGCTCCGACGTGAGCGAGTGATTCAAAAACGTTGCCCTGGATCTTACCCACGGCCTGGGCCTCGCTGAGCAGCTTAATTGGCGCGGCCACGGCTGGACAGAGCAGTGCAGGGGCGCGCCTCAGTATCGCGTGAGCGTGCGGAACAGGGCTCGAAGGCTCACGCGTCGCTCCTCGTTGACACGCTATGGCGAACCAAATGGTGCCTCTCGTTACTTAGGGAGGGTGGGGACACCCTGGCACGATCCCCACGAGACGTGACCCATGGCCCTGTTCTTCGCCTTGCTGCTGATCGGCACGCCACTGGTTATAGCGGTGATGGACCTCATGCGGATGCGTAAAGCCGCACCCACTTCAACCAAGCGGCTTTAGCGCCCGTCAGCGACGACGAGCCCAGTTCTGTCTTCGATGAGATTGGGCTCGTCGACCTGCTGCTAAGCGGTCTGCTTTGGTATGAATGGGCCTGTGCTCACGGACTGAATTAGCGAAGCCCGAAGAACGACAAGACGGCAAGGACCACCACGATCAAGCCGATGATGTAGATGATGTTTCTCATAACTCTTTCCTCAGTGATGGTAGTCCGCAACACCCGGAGAGCGGTTGTCGTTCCCTCGGAAGTTCCTCGCTCAAGCGTGCCGATCCGTAATGGGTACGCCTTTACCAGACCAGTCTGACACAACCTGTGAGCTTGTTCAGAAATATTACTCGCCCATCCAATACAGGCCGAACTCATAAGGACCAACCAAATTAGACTGGATGGGGTTTTAGAAGTTCGTCAGAGCCTACCTTCGCGCCAGCACCACCGAACAGGATGCTGAGCGTACCAGGGAGCAGCCAGAAGCCTTCGCGGCTGAACGTGGATTCACCATCGCAGCTTGGTACGCGGAGAACGAGAGCAGATCGAAGCTGGCCCGTCCAGAGCTGTTCAGGTGCCTAAGGAATACCTGTTCGGGCGACATGCTACTGGTCGAATAGGTTGACCGGCTGTCCGTCCGACCTCTGTCGACTGGGCTGGAGGCTAAGATCAAAGCCTGGTCCATTCGAGTGCTTGCTCTCGGCCTTCCGACCTCATGACAGATGGCGACCGCCAATCCCGATGACCACACCGACGCATGTTCGCTGCCATAAACCACAGGCTTCTCGACATGCTCGCTGCTGTAGCTCGCAAGGACTATGATGACCGCCGCTGCCGGGTGGCTGAGGGACAGGCCAAGGCCAAGGAAGCGGGGCTCTGCGAAGGGCGTCCGGAAGACACGACGCGCAACGCTGGCGCGCTCGCTATGGGCATGTCGTGGTATCAGATATGGGCCCGCGACCGGATGCAGTCGCGCGACCATCGCCGAGATCGCCAAGCACGCCGCATGAGCCTTCCTGCTCCGGCGTTCACATAGCTGGCGTGACCTCTGTTGCATGAGAGGTTCGCGAAGGGCCGCTCAGCTGATCTTTGACACGAAGACATACGTCGCAGCCGGATGCCTCGGCCCCTTCGCTCGGTGAGTCACATTCTCAACGTTGAAGTGGACGAATTTGTCTTCATCGCTTTTCGGAAGAGACACGACCTCTCCGGTTCGTGGCACGCTATCGAACTCGTACTTGCCGACTTCCCTATCAGGATCGCTCATCCAAAGTTCGCACATGACCGGCATCAAGACCTCCAAGTTGGCCCCAGCGATACGCCACCTGGAAGGACAACGCGAGGGAACAGGGCGGAACAGATTCTGCGCATCCACTCGACCAACGCCGCTTGTTTTCTGAAAGAGCCGAACCCGCCCAGGCGCCGATAGGGATATGCTCGAACGCCTGCTTCATCGTCGATAAGGCAACGCGGCCCTAGGCTTTTGCCACGCTGTCGGGAGCGTGCCCTACAATATGCGCTGCCGCCATGGTTCTCACCGGATGAGGTCGGGCTCAGTTGCGGCAAGGGCAATCCGAGGCTGGCTCAGAGCGAACTTGGCGCTGGTCTGCCCGGAATGGCTCAGGAGCTGAAGAGTGGCGGCACGACCCATCATCTCGGGCGCAGTGGGAGCCTTGGCACTCTCAGATTGGCTCACTGGCACCGTGAAGAGGTCGCTCAGCATCCCCGGGCGGGCGAAGCCATCCTTGGTCAGCACGCGCCAAGACACTTTCTGTGCGGTATCAACGTGAGTGGCACGGGAAAACATCGCCACGTAGCTCTGCCGGAAGTTGCCCCGCTCCGACACGAAGGTGCAGTCGGCGATGGGTGTCCGTCCGAAGATCAAGCTCACGTCAGGCTTCGTGATGCAGGTGAGGGTGCCGGCACTCTGGCGGTCAGGAGCCTCGGTCAGGCTGCCGTGAGCGTACGCGGCGCCAGCGGCGAGCATGGCAGCAGAGAAGGCAATCGCGATAGCACGCATTGGTAAACCCCTTGATTGGTTCGCCTCGTGTCGAAGCGTTGCGTTAACCTTGGGGGTCACCTGTTGCAGGCGTATCTCGTCGCTTGTTGCTTGGTCGTTTCGCTGGAAATGAAACTCCTCTGATCCACCCGCGAGGCCTCTTGCTGGCGACGGAACAGCTCAAGGCATGGCGAGCACCCGCTCGGTGACCGAGCGCGACAATCCCATCATGACGAGGCGATGCGCGAAGGGCCTCACGGGCGCGAGCATCGCGATGGGCGATGCCCGACCTAGGCGCAGTTTTGCTTCGCATCCTGCTGGAACGCCCCGACCCCGCCTTCCGTTGGTCCGTCAGCGCAATCGAAGGACCACGCCATGAAGACCACCTTTGCACTTGCCGCCTGTCTCGCCTTTGGCGTTCTCGCCAACGCCAGCCCGGTTGAAGCCAAAGGCTGCATCAAGGGCGCCATCGTCGGCGGGGTAGCCGGGAAGATGGTTGGCCACGGAAAAGTAGGTGCCGCTGCCGGATGCGCAGTCGGGCACAGCAGGGCCAACAAGTAGGATGAGCACCAGGGTGGTGAGCAGTGAGCCCACTACAGAACGTATCGAGGTTCAAACGGGAGGTTACATTGGCTGACACTGTGCACGAGGATAACGAGGGCAGGGTGGCTGGGCAGCCCGGTTACAAGAAGCCGCTGCCAGGGATCGACGGACCTGTGTCGAAGAACCAGGCCAACGACACGCTAAGCGCCGTTACGGATCACGCCAGGGAAGCGTTGAGCACCGTGACTGATCGTGCCTCTGAGACTTGGGACGATCTCTCGAAGCGTGGCACCGACTATTACCGCCAAGGTAGAGGCGCCGTGAGCAACGCTGACAGCACCACAATGGCCGCTCTGTTCATCGCAGGAGCCATCGGGTTCGGCCTCGGGTGGTTGATATTCGGGCAGAAGTCCTACTCAGGGGATTATGTTGCGCGGCGTATGAGCGACAGCAGCGACCGGAGATACTAACCGGGAGGCACGAGGCTCACTTTAGCTGCGTCTCTCATGCACCGATCGCGATCCTAACGCCGACCGTACTGGTTCAGCCCGTCGGCCCGATCTCGTCACACATCAGACGTACCGGCGCGTGAGTGGGGCAGACAACATCACAGCCGAAAAACAGGAGGGAGGGGCTCGCAAGGGCTCCTCCCTTTTTCATTTCAGAACAGGCCAACGAACAATGTCAGACGTGATCTACCACGACCGCACCCCGCGAGATCACCATGCCTTTGAGGGCGCCTGTGAGGGCAACCCTGGACGGGGCGGCTCCGGCGTCATCCTCGTGAACACCAGCCCGGCCGCCATCATGGCGTGTCGGGCTTTTTGCGTCTCAGTGCCGGCTACCCCTCCGCCGGACGCCAGCCGTCTTTCTCCGCATCTACTGGTGAGCAGAACCAGCGCTCGCCCTTCGCCTCATTGATCCGAGTCCGCTCGTAATCGCGGGTCCCGGGCATGTGGTAGATCTTGGTACCTTTGCCGCCGATGTTGCCCTTGACCTTGCAGTTGGCCGCGGCGTCCGGCGACGCGGACGCGGGCCGGGTATCCTCGCCGCCGGCGCGCTTCTCCCGGCGCCAGGCAGACGGTTCCTGGAAGGTGCTGGCCCAGATCCCGCGCTTGGCCGCCTTCGCCTCGGCTTCCTGCGCGACATAGTCCTCGGCATAGCGCCTGAAGGCGACGGCGTGCCCCTGGCTCACCATCCAGGCGTTGAGGTCCTCGCTGCCCTTCCGGCACACCGCCACTATCCGCCCGTACCGGTCGGTGTCGCGTGGAGCGCATGAGATCGGCGCCGAGTCGATCCGGTCGGAGAGCGCCAGCGCTGCGCCCCGACCACACGGATAGTCCTCGCCGGCCGCATTCTGGCAGACCTGCTCGCCCTCAGGTACATCGATGCCGTGGAGTCGGATCTTCGTCCTTCCGATCTCGATGGTGTCACCATCCGTGACGCTGGCCGGCCGACGATCGGCTCGGCGAGCGCGGGCATCGTGAGCAGCAGGAGGGCGAGGAAGGGCAGGGTGCGCATACGAGCCCTCTACCACGCCGCCGCGGAGCTTTTCACGCTTACCTGCGTGAACGCGCGCTTCCTGTGGGCTGACATGTTTCAGGCGTCGAGTGCCTCCCCGCCCTCGACGCGGTCGCGTTGGCAGCGCGGACCCCTCCTAGGGCTGACACGACCGCATCATGGCTTCTCGCCTGCCCCGCAGAGTCACGCCTCGCGGAGTTCTTTTGCGGCCTCATAGAGCAAATGCACCAAGGGCGAAGGCCAAATTCTCGCCCCGATTTCGCCAACTAAGGCAAATTTTCTAATTCACGTTATTGTGAGGCTAGGAAATGCATCTGATCCTGTGATCCTTGGTGGAGGCGAGCAATGCCGGACATCACACACACGGATCGCTCAGGTCACGAAGACCGCGCTTCTCGCTGGATCATCGGGGCGCTTGTGACGCTCCAATGCACCTTCCTGGCGGGCTGCTTGATCCTTCTATGACCGACCCTTCAGATTTGGTTGGACGCGCTCATCAGGCTCCATGCCGATCCTTGATGTTGGCAGCGAAGTAGCTCCGCGGACGGGCAGTGCGTTGGCGTCACTCACAAAAAAGCGGCTTTGCCGCCATCGCCTTGCTGATTGTCGCTTCACGATCTACCCGATACCGCCGGCCGTTCCGGCGCTCGATGTGGATCTATGAAACGGCGAGAACCAAGTCTAGCCCGTGGCTTTAGTGGCCCCATGTAACCGGGAATATCAGGACACCAGATCCAAGCGGCGCTCGATCCAGCTTCGCGCCTCGTCGAGATCGTCAAAGATCGGCGGGTTCGGATCGTCCACAGGTCCGAAGCCTGCCTCAAGAGACCACTCGCTCGCGTTCTCCTCATGGTACGCGCACAGCTGCACCAACACGGCGACGAGGTAGCCGTCGGCAAAGACGAGGTGCCTCTCGATGTCGTAGCTGCCCGTGCCGACATGCATGGGCTGTAGGTGAAGCGTCATCCGGCGGCCCGTTGCTCAAGATGCAGGTAGGTCGCGTCAAACTCGGCGATGCGCAGAAGTTCATCCCACCCCGTGATCTCCAGAATGTGGCACCGCAGGGTGATGAGGCTCTTGCCGCGCATCTCCTGGAGGACGCGGTTGACGTGCACGTATGAAAGCCCAAGGGCGTCGCCGAGATCGGTCTGGGTGAACGGCAACGAGAAGCGATAGTTCTCAGCCAGCCCCACCGCTTGCAGCTTCAGGTACAGCTCGCAGAGGAGGTGAGCGATCGCCTCGAACGCATCACGCCGGCCCATGCCGACCATCCACTCGCGGAAGGTGGCCGCGTCGAGCAACACACAGCGCGTGAGCACCTCGCCGATACCCGGAAAGCACTCAGTCAGACCGCGCAGGCTCTCATGGGAGATGAAGGCCACCTTGGCCTCCGTGAGCGTGGCAACGCTGTGGTCCATGGTCGGGATTTGCAGGCTCTGAAGATCCGGGATGTCGCCTGGAATGTGGAAGGAGAGGATCTGCCGCCGTCCGTCGCGGAGGAGCTTGTAACGGCAGGCCCAGCCGCTCAGAAGGAGGCAACACTGCGAGGGCTTGCTGCCATCGCGCACGATGTCCTGCCGAGGGTGTAGCATCCGCACATTGACCGGCAGCCTTTCGATGGCCTGGCGCTCCTCCGCCGAGAAGGTGGCGATGCTTCCCAGCTTGCGGATGAGCGCGTCCATTGGGTTCGGCTCTGAGGCGGAAAGCATATTGGCATCGCCTCACGTTGCAGGCGGAAGCGCGCTTCTCCCAGTCATCAGCACCTGTAGCGACTCACTGATGATGCCAGCGATTATGAACCAACCTCATTGAATTGATACAAGTTAATATACACGCAGCTTGAGAGCAGAGAAGAACGTGGTGGACGTAGAGCGGCCATGCAAAATTTTATGAAGCCCGCAGTGGCGTGAGCCTGTGATCTCGTTAAATTGGTTCGAACATCGTCCTCTGGATGGCTGCAGACTCGGTGAAGAAGAAGTCGAGTTGGAACAGAGTGAGGCCTTTGGCGTCGGTTACCTCCATGCGCCATTCGTTTCCGAGAAAGGGCCCCTGGGCCTCGTCGCTCAAAATCTCACCTGCCAAGCGGACAGCTTCGCGACGAGCGGTGTGCCAATCCGGCAATTCGGTGCCGTCGGCATCCAAGGTGCTTTTGCCGTCAAAGACGTGGAAGAAGTACCGGGGCACTTGCTGCTCCGCTCCAACAGGCGGGAGCGCACACTGCTCTCAGCCACCGGCGCCCGGGATCGTCAGCCGGTGATCGGAAAAGTATACCTGTTTGTACGATTACGGACAAATAGAAACGACACCGGGCGCTTCCTCCTTCTAAATCGTCAGTAAAATCGTGAGAGTCGAATAAGCGCCAAGTTGCTGGCTAAGCTATTGTGACGATAGACCTGCCGAGGTTGGGTTTGGCGACTTGCTACTCGATACGGTTTTAGCCTGTCTTATTCACGAGGGCAGTGGATCTGTGGTGGCGAGCGTAGCGTAAGGCATTGATAGGGCTTAGGGAT
>NZ_JAIETD010000172.1 GCF_019745455.1 Methylobacterium sp. | reverse complement strand
TGCGGCCGGCGCGGCCCTGTTCGCCCTCGACCAGATCGTCCGCGCCGATCCGCCCTGGCTCGGGGCGCTTCGCCTGCGCCAGGCGCTCGCCGCCGCGGCCGTGTCGGCGCGCCTCTTGCGCCTGCGCGAGGACGAGGCAGCCTTGCGCGACGCGCACCACCTGACCCGACCGGGAGACGACCCCGGCCCGGCCGGGCGTCTCCATCGCGCCTGGCGCGCCCTGGCCACGCGACCGGCGCGCCTGGACCCAGCTTCGATGGCCCGGGTGGTGCACAACCTCGGTCTGGCTCCGGCGGACAACCTGCTTGAGGGGCTCGGGGTGGGGCAGGGGAGCCCGATCGCCGCCGCGGCGGAGTTGGCGACCGCGGCCGCACAAGGCCTCGACGATGAGATTTTGGGTCTAATGCTGGCCGACGTCGCCCTTGCCCAAAAACTCGGCTGGGCCGTGCCCGTGCCGCTGCTCGCCACCGCGATCCTGCATCCGTCCTCGAAATCAGGGCCGGAGCGGCGCCGGCTTCGCGCCGGCGATCCGGGCTGGGCGACCGCCTGCCACGCGGCTTATGCCCATGCAGCAGCGGCGGCCCACGCCCGCGCCGTCGACCTCGCCCGCCATGCCGACCGCCTTGTTGCGGTCGCTGGCAAGATCCGGACCCGAGCCAGCGGGACCGGCATCGGCGCACTCCTCGCCGACGATGCGGTCGCGGCGACGGCGCTGAAAGAGCTCGGCTCCGATCGCGCCGCGCGCCGCTTCCTCGAGCGCCTGGCGAGCCTCGGGGCCATCCGCGAGCTGACCGGCCGGCCCACCTTCCGGCTCTACGGGCTCTAGACATGGCGCGGGCGAGGAAAAGGGCGCTGTTCGACCCGGAGCTCGGCGAGCTGCCGCACGAGGCGCGCTGGCGCGAGTGGATGGGCCGGGTGGAGGCGGTGATATTCGCGTCCCCGACGCCCGTGCCGCGCGAAACGCTTGCCCAACTGGTCGGCCCGGAGTGCCGGCTCGACGAGCTTTTGGCCGACATCCAGGATGAGCTGCGCGCGCGCCCCTACGAGCTCGTGTTCGTCGCCGGCGGGTGGCAGCACCGAACGCGGGGCCGCTTCGCCGACGCGATCCGCTCGGCCCGCGGACGGGGCGACGACGATGATGATGGACCGGCCCTGACCCCGACCGAAAACCTGGTCGTCACGGCGATCGCCTACCTGCAGCCGGTGACGCGGGCGGAGCTGTCGCGGCTTCTCGGCAAGGAGGTCAGTCGGGATACGATCGCCCGGCTGAAACGGCTCGATCTCGTCGCTGCGGGGCCGCGTATGCCGGCGATCGGCGCCCCGCTCACCTACGTGACGACGAGCGCGTTCCTGTCCCTGTTCGGGCTCGCCTCCCTGCGCGATCTGCCCGACATCGAGGCGCTCGAGGCGGCAGGGCTTCTGGAGCGCGGCGCGCCCGTCGACTCGGCTCCCGACGATCTCGACGAGGTGCTGGGGCTGATGAGGGACGACGCCGAGCTCTCTGAGGCCGCCGCACCGCCCTTCGAGGATTGAGCTTGGCGTCGGAGCTGGACATCGCGATACGCCGCGAGCAGCTCCCATAGCGGGGCGGCACAGGACAGGGCGGCCGGAGCTTTCGGGGCCCGGGGAGCGGGCGGCCGCACCGCGTCGCGGAGCGCCTGGACCTCAGGCGACAGTCGCATCAGGCAGAGCACGCGCGCCGAGACGGAGAGGGCGGTGAAGGGCTGGGGATAGGGCCGGCGGAGCCGAGACGGTAAGCCCAGGATCGCCTTCGTGACGGCGGCATCGTGTCCCCACGAACGGCCGAGCATCGCGAGGGCTGCGGCCGCGCGGCGCGCCGTCGGTCCAAGCCGCGGCGCCTCGGCGAGACGCAGGTCGAAGCCGCAGGTCGCGCAGACGTGCTGCGGCAGCCGTGCGGCTTGAGACCCCGGCGCGAGACCTTGCCGGCAGACCGGACAGCGGTCGAGCAGGCGCCGTCGGTGCCGAACGCAGGCGACCGTGGTCGCGAACCGCCACTCCCTCCGAAAGTAAGTCGTCTCGTCAGCGGTCAGGCAGTGCGGGCAGAACTGCAGCCAGGTTGCCTGCCGGCGGCCATGCCGGCGCGCAGGGATGTCGGCGCGCAGCGGCAGCAGCAGCGGAAAGGTGTGGACGTCGCCAAGGGTGAAACCGGCGATGAGGTCGGGCGCGAGACCTGTCCAGCGCGCGAGATCAGCGCACACGCTCCTCGGCGGCTCAAGATCGAGCCGACCTGACCAGTGCCCTGAGCCGAGCCCGAGTATGGAGCCAAGGGCTCTCGGCGGCAGGCCATTGCCCAGGGCAAGCCGGGTGACCCAGCTCGACAGCAGCTCGTCCGGATGAGGGTCGATCTTAACGGGCCAGCGGCCCGACATCAGCTCGCGGTAGCGCGGTTGGACCTCGATGGCGATCGGCTCAGGCGCGCTCACAGCAGCGCCTCGCGCTGCGGCGACCCTCGCCGACGCGAGAGCGGAATGGTGCCGAGTGCCTCGATGCTCGCGGCGGTGATCCGCTCGCTGCCCTCGCGGATCGCCGCCGTCGCGGCCCGCGTCACGAGGCCGACGACCTCGCCGATGAGCCCCTCCGAAAGCGCGAACACGGCGCGCGCGGTTCGTTCGTCGGAGAGGTTGGATGGCCTCATCAACGGCAAGGCGGCCTCCAGGCTGTCGAGGAGCGCGAGATACTCCTCGTTGTCAGTCCAGCGCGGAACGGGAGCGAGCGTGAAGCGGCTCGCCATTTCGTCGGTCAGGTGCATATAGTCATAGACCGCGACCTCGCCGACGAGCACGGGCGAGATGTCGTACTCGCGCCCGAAGCGGCGCAGCACGGCAAAGATCCCCTCGACATCACGCGTACGGCCGCACAGGCAGTTGTGGAACTCGTCGAAGATGAGGACACGCGGCCTCAACTGCCGAAACAGGTGGTCCAGCTGCTCGGCCTTGGCGGCGGTGTGGCGCACCCGCGTCTGCGGCGCCCCGAGCGCAGTCAGAATCCCACCGTAGAAGTTGAGCAGCCCCGTGCCCTCCCGGGTCTGCACCACGAAGACCTGCTGAGGGCGATCTTCGGCTTGGCATCGCCGGAGATGAGTGATCGCGAAGCGCTCCGCGATCATGCTCTTGCCGTTGGCATATGGGCCGGCCAGCAGGAGGCCTTGCGTGCGCAGCGACGCGGGGCGCACAAGCAGGTCCTCCAGCCTCGCGAGGGCAGCCCGTGCCGCGCTGTACGCGATCCAGCGCGGGGAGCGCATGAAGGCGATCCGCTCCGAGGGGGTCTTCTCCAGCCAGGGCCGAACGTGATCGAGGAGGTGATCGCCCATGCGGCTCACCACTCCTCGACAGGAAGGAGGCGTCGTTGCCGAACGGAATGCGCCGCCGCTGCCGATACCTCGGGTGCCAGCTGACGTGGCTTCGCCGCGGCGGCCGCGAGAGCCGCCCGCGCCGCGGCTCGCCGCTCGCTCCTCATTGACGCGCCGGTCGATCCTGCCGCTGGGCGCCGAGCCTGGGCTCCGATCGCCCGGATGGCGCGCCGGAGCTCGACCCGGGTCTGCGGTCCCCCGCCTGCGAGCGCCCGTCGCATGGCGCGGTCGCGCTCGTGCTCCCAAAGCGTGAGCGGGGTCAGCCGCCCATCCCGCCGTCCGAGAGGCAGGAACGCCAGGCTGCGGGGGTGGCGCAGGTAGATGTGGCTGAGATCGCGTGGATCATACCGCATCTCGAGCTTGCCGAGGCGGTCGCGCTCGGGGACGAGTTCGCCAAGCCAGGGGGCGTAGTAGTCGATCGCGTGGACGCTCACGCCTTGCGGGGTGAGCCGGCGCTCACCGCCCGGCAAGAAATTGATCAGCACCTGAGATGGGTCGTCATTATGCCGTGTCAGAGTATGGCTCTGAGCCCGCCACTCGTCGTTCGGCACGATCAGGGTCTTCTCGATCGGCAGCCGGTTGTGGTCGAGGATCGCGAGCGCGATGCAGCGCTCCAGATCGGTGAAGGTCAGGCACGCCCTCTCCTCGGCGGGATAGCCGTCGCGATCGGCGATGGAGCGTCCCGTGCGGCCCGGCAACGTCCGCAGTACCCCGTTGAGCTTGCCGAGCAGTCGCTCGACCACGCCGCCCTGGTGGACGTTGCCCCGGTGCCGGGGGCGGATCGAGATCCCGTACTCCCTGCAGCCGCGCGCGAAGGCCTTGCCCTTGAACTCCTTGGCCCCGTCCACGACGAGCGTCTCGGGACGGCCGAGCATCGGCCAAGCGTACAGGCTCAAGCCGCGCGCCGCGAGCCAGTCGTCCTTCGGGCAGAGCACCTGCGCCATGCACAGGGCGACCGAGAGCGAGCTCGGCCTCTCCAGCGTGAGGCAGAAGCCCAGGATCGCCCGCGAGAAGACGTCGACCGTGAGCGTCAGGTAGGGCCGGCCGACGAAGGCGCCCGTGTCGTCGACCACCTCGACGAAGTGGATGTCGGCGGGCGTGTGGTCTATCTGACAGACCGCCAGCGGGCGCGGGGCTGTGATGTAGCCCGGCCGCGCCTTGAGCCGGCGCAGATGGGCGGGGTTGGTCGAGCGCGTCTTGGCGATAGTCGCGTCGTCGAACAGCCGCGGGATTCGCTGCTGCACACCGCCGTAGGACGGCGGACGCTCGCCGGCCTCAGCGCAGCGCGCCCGGATCTCGTCGACGACCGGCTTGAGCGGCGGCGCCTCGAGCACGAGCCACTGCTCGCGCAGGGTTGTGGCTATGATGCCCTCAACGCGCTCGCTCAGCCGCTTGGCCCGCGGTCCATGCCGGTGGGGCAGGAGCGAGCTCATGGTCCGTTCGGGGGCGTAGCGTTTGAGCAGGTTGTAGATCTGCCGCGTCGTGAGATCGAGTTCCGCGGCGGCTCGGGCGATCAAGGTCCGCCGCGGGTCCGATCCGTCCAGGACTTTGTCGAGCTCCCGTGCCTGCCGCTTGGCTTCGGCCCGAACGTCGTCGACGAGCACCGTGCGGCCTCTGAGCGCTTCCCTGCGTTTGGTTCTGCCCACCTGAAACCACCCGCCGAATCGAAATCGCTAGCCAAAAGCAGGCCCGGACTATCGCGCTATCCTCACAGAATTATTACCGGACTCGGACTTGAAGTCGCGACGTGAAAGCGACACCTCGCCCGCCTGGACGAGCGGCTGCGCGCCAGTCCGGTCGCAAGCGGCTGGGCAAGCCGCACCCACTTTCACGATGCCTGCGCCTCGTTGTGGCTCGCCGGCGAACTCGTCCATCTCGAAGACCTCGTTCTCCACGACGCTGGGATGGACATCCGGGCACCGACCCACGAGCTCACCCGCGCGCACGCCGTCTTACGAGCCCGACGCCTCGTGGCAGGGAAGGAACCCAAATGGGCGCTCAGCCCCGCCGGCCTCATGCAGCTCCGTGGTCGTCCATCGTCTCCGGATCCTCGAGGAGGGTCAGGGCGAGTGCATGAGGACGAGGGCCAGGATGTGGACGAACAGGACTCCGACGGCGCTCCGGAGCGCGACGAAGCGCCATCGCACGATTTGAGCAAGGAGTTCGCCGCGATCGATGCTGTTCTCGCCCGGTCGTCCCGTCTCCTCCAAGAGGGCGTGCTCGCGCCTAAGCGGGAGCGGGATCCGCTGGTCTACGACCTCGATTGGAACGAGGATGCCCGGCTGCAGGAGTGGCGCTCAGCGCTGGACGCCACGCGACAGCGCCCTCCGTTGGTAACCGCCGCTCTGTCACTGGAAGCGTGGCAGGTCCTTGATCCGCTGCAGCATGTCCGGTGGCTCGGGCAGCTGTTGGTCTCCGCCGTCCTACGCGAGCGCGGAAAGACAGCTGCCCATCTCCTCTGCCTAAACGTCGGTCTGCGCCACGTTCCGCGAGAGCGCCGACGCAGCCGCGATCGCACCATCCGCCTGCTTGCTTTCGCTGAGGCGGTCACGGCAGCGGCGGAGATCGGGATGAAGGAGCATGACCGCCTGATGCTGACGCGAGCACAGCTGGAACGAAAGCTCCGCGGCAGGCGCTCGACCTCGCAGCTCCCGAAACTCATCGAGCTCGTCCTCGCCCGGCCAATCGTGACCGCGGCCCTCATCGCCCAGGAACTGGGGATCACGCAGCGCGGGGCGCAAAACCTCGTGGCAGAGCTTGGGTTGAGAGAGACGACCGGACGAGGCCGTTACCGGGCCTGGGGCATCTGAGGCTGACCGGCCTGCCAATCGATCACGGACGTGAATCGTTCGGCGCTGACCGATTCAGCGTTTGAATTGGACCAGCGTCATTCCCTGGGCGATGGTGGCGCATGTCCGATCCGACGCTGCAAGTGCTCGTGCTCGAGCGCTGCGATCCGGCCTTGAACATGGCGCGGTTCTACGTCCTCTCTGTCGAGCCGACCCTATTCGGCGAGGCGGCGCTCGTGCGCGAGTGGGGCCGGATCAGCCACCGCGGCCGCATGCGGCTCGACCTCTTCGAGGATCGCGTGAAAGCCGCCGAAGCGCTCGAGGATTGGCTGCGTCGGAAATCGCGGCGCGGCTACGCCGTCCGGGCGCCCGCCTGAGCCTTCTACTGGGATGCATTCCGACGTGTTCGGCCCATTTTGGCAGCCGTGGCACGAGACCCGCGGCCGGTGCTGGTGGATCGCACAGCCATTGTCGGGCAGCCCTCTCCAGGAGGCCACGGCCAAGCGATCGTCCGCTGAGACCCGAAATGGCACTTGAGCGCTCGCAAAGTCATCTCTATCTTGGGGAGACTTTATTCGGAGGTCAAGATGGCAAGTGCGGTCAGCCTGACCCTCAATGAGGCCGGATACGTGGTGGGGCAGTCCAGCACGGCCATCAACCGCGCTGTCGACCGCGGCGTCATCAAGGCCAAGCCGCAGCGCCGCGGCAAGGCCCGGCTGCGCAAGCTCGGCCCAGCCGAGCTGCGGTTCTTGGCGATCGCCGGCGAGGTCGAGAAGGATCTGACTCCGGCGGCCCGTCGCAAGGTTTACGAGGCTATCCGCCGGCTGCCCCCGGATGCACACCGCCTGGAATTCGGCGTCATGGAGTTCAAGCTGGCCGATGTCGACCGGCGCATCGCCGAGCGGCTGCGGCGCCTTACGGAGGTGAAGGCCTTGGTCGACCTGCGCCCGGGAGCCGAGCCTGTCCTGCGCGGCACGAACGTCTCTGTCTGTGAGCTTGCCGCTCTGAAACGAGGGCAGACGGTGGCTGAAATCCTCGAGGATTATCCGGGCCTGACTGCCGAGCAGGTGGAGGCTGGGGTGGAGTACGCCAAGGTCTACCCGAAGACCGGGCGACCGCTACCGGCGCGCAGCTTCAAGCGGATGCTGAGCGACATGGCGGCGTCGGGGGCCTGGGACGTCGAGAGCGACGACGAGCCGATGACGCCCCGCCTCATCCCGTGACGGTCTACCTCCTGGACGAGAACGTCCTGAGGGAACTGCACCCCAGCGGGAACGCCAATGTCCGCGCTTGGTACGCTGGCGTCGACTCGGGCGATCTGCGGATCAGCGCCATGACGTTCTTCGAGAAGCGGCGTGGATGGGAGCGCCGGAAGAAGAGCGACCCGGACCTCGCCGCCGCGAAGCTCGCCGAGTTGGATGCGCTCGAGGCGGCTACGGATCACGCGTGGTGCCGACCGACGCTGCAGTCGTGGCGGAGTGGGCACGGCTGCTCGGAGCGAAGGACAAGAACCAGCGTGACCGGGCGCTTGCGGCAACCGCCCGCGTGCATGGTTTCGTGCTGGTGACGCGCAACGTCGACGACGTGCGCGGCTGCGGGGTTCGGGTGCTCAACCCGTTTCGCCAGGACCCGGCCGTCGAAACCGTCTGAGACCCGATTCGTATGACAAACGTGGACGCGCTTCTATGGCTCGGCCAGCGTTCGCGCCGACAGCTTCAGCCCTTTGGTCCCTGAGCGCGTCTTGGCAGTAGCCGCAATGACCGCCGGTGTCGACCGGCGGTCGCCGAAAGGAGCCCCGGAGCACCAAGGGGCGTTGCTGTGTTGCTGGGTCCCGGCCGGTTCTGGTGGGATCGCCGGCGTCGAGCCCGGACCCAGCTGCGGCGACGCCCAGACCTGATCGAGCTTTGTGGTTCGCACGACATCCAACTGCCAGCTTGACATCCGGCAATTGGCCGTACATCTCTCCACCGAATACCCATTTCTATCCTGGAGCGGGTGGTGGCACGATCGACAGCAAGCAAGGGCGCGCCTCAGGCGCAACGAGCCCGTCCGGAGCGGCTGGAGGCTCGCATCACCGGCGAGCAGAAGGCCATGTTTCAGCGTGCAGCCGATCTTCAAGGCCGCAGCCTGACCGATTTCGTCGTGTCGAGCGTCCAGGAGGCAGCCAAGCGCACAATCGAAGACTTTGAGGTGATCCACCTCAGCGTCCGCGACTCGGAATTGTTTATCGACGCGCTGCTGAATCCACGCGCCCCTGGTCCGAAGCTGCGCGAGGCCGCTGCCTGGTACAAACAGACCATGGGTGACGTTTGAGCGAACGGAGCCGCCCGCGCCGGCGACCCGTCATCGAGCGTTTAGCCGAGCACCACGATCGCACGGCGTTTCAATCTGGAAGCGTGCCCCTGGATCGGTATCTCCACGTCCAGGCTGGCCAGGACGCGCGTCGGCGTGTTGCCGCGCCGTTCGTTCTGGTTTTTCCGCCCGTGCCTGCTGTAATCGGCTACTATACCCTGTCCAACGCCTCCGTGAGGCCAGCCGAACTGCCGCCGGCGACCGTAAAGCGTTTGCCGCGGTACCCGACGTTGCCGGCGACCCTTGTCGGCCGGCTTGCGGTGGACGCGCGGCATCGGAACCAGCGCTACGGTCGCTTGCTCCTCCTCGACGCCCTGCGGCGGAGCCTGGGCAACGAGATTGCGTCGATGGCGGTGCTCGTCGATGCCAAGGATGAGGCGGCTCGTCGGTTCTACCTGCATCACGATTTTACCCCCCTGCAGGATCAGCCGAACCGGCTGTTCCTGCCGATGGCCAGCATCGCTGCACTGTTCTCATCTTGACCGCATCCTGGATTCAGGAGAGCTCCAAGTCGGCAACGTGCCCGGGCGAGTGCCGCGAGCACGCTACACTCGGTAATCTCAATCGCTCCGGGCCGGCTCTGGTGGGATCGCCGGCGTGGAGCGCCGGCGGCTGCCATCCTGACGGTCCCCGCCGCGGAGCCGCCGTCAGCGAGCGGCTGTGATCCGCGAGCGTCGCGATGGGAGACCGGCTCCAGAGCGCGAGAGGGAAGGGGAGGGGGGCTTGGCGCCCCCCGTCCGGCTCAGCGGGACCAGATCAGGTTGCTGGCGCCGTCCTCGGCCTCGACCAGGGAGGCGTAGATCGGGGCCGGGAAGCTCGGATCGTCGAGCTTGACCGAGGTGTAGGGCCGGCCTTCCTTCGAGGTCTTCTTCCAGGCGGCGCCGAGCTCGACGTTGGTGGTGCCGGCGATGATCCGGAAGTCAGGGCTCTTGTCGTTGTCCTTCTCGACCGGGACGAAGCGGACCTTGGCGTTGAGGGTGAGGGTCTTGACCGAGCCGGCGAGGCCGTTGTTGGTCTGGGTGAAGGTGCCGATGATCGCCATGACTGTCTCTCCGTGGGTTCATCTCGGCCGCGCCCATCGCGGCCTTGATGGGATCGAAGAGGCCGGGGGCGATCGACCCGCACCCGCAGGGCCGCAGCGCAGCGGAGGACGGCCAAAGGCGGCTATTTTGTTCCGCGGGGAATGCCCGCAGGGCAGGGGAAAATAGTCGACGACGCCGTTGCGGAGGCGATCGAGGCGAAGCCGGACCTCGGCCAGATCCCACCAATCAAGGCCCGCGACATGGGCGTGCCGACACCTGAACCTTTCCCAGGAGAGACGTGGCGAGCCCCTCGGCCCGCCCCTAAACCGGACACCGCCGGAATGCCTGAACCCTCGCTTACAGCCCGCCTGAGCCGTGCGAGCAGGACAACCTCGCGATCCCGCACCGGCCTTCGCTCGCCAGCACTTCGACCCGCCGCCGCCCAGAACCGAGAAGGAGCCGCCCCCCCGACCAAGCCCCGAGCGCTCCGGTCCCGGCGGAAACTCCCGCACCCGAGAGGCCTAAACGGGACAGCGGTGATCAAGGCACACAGGGCGGATTCAAGCGGTCGTCGCAACGCCTGGACAGAGGAGCGACAGCCTGAACGGCAGCACTTGCCGCCGGTTGACGGCCTGCCGCCAAGGAGAGCTGCATGAGCAAGCTCCCGCCCACATGCGGCAGGGCAGGATGCCAGCCAACGGCAGCCCACCCGATCTCCTCGAAGCCTTTCCGCCGGTAGAGGCTGCGGGCCCGCGCGTTGTCGCCCCAAACATGCAGGGTGAGGCGGTCGAACCCTTCCGATCGGGCTTTCTCGCCGACCAGATCGATCAGCCTGGCGGCGATGCCCTGGCCCTGGAAGAGAGGAGCGACGGCGATGTTGTTGAGACAGTAACTGCCCCAGTCCTGTACTTCGGTTCGTTGCCGGATGTGGATTTCCCGCTGCGACAGGGCAAAGGCGTGTGGCTCATCCCTGAGCCGGGCGGTCGGGAAGGCGTTCGCCATGCCCACCACGGCGGCGCCAACCTCTGCCACAAGGCAGTGTCGGTAGGAGCATTCGCTCTCGGTCGAGCAAACCATGTGAGCGTAGAGCGCCCATGCACTCACGCCGGGTGCGAGTCCGTCCAGCACGAACTGCAAGGTGTCGCCCCCGGCCTGGAGCATCAGGTCCGTGAGCGCTTCGGCGTCTTGCGGCGCCGCGGCCCGGTATTCGATTTCCATGGCCTCCCCTGGCCATCTTTCTCCCACGCCAGACCGCAGCATCTGGCCTAACGGGCCAGGTTCATAAGCCAGGACATGGTTAACCATGTGCTAACAGGGAGCACCCGGCAACCTGAGCTCTTCACTCCGCTGATGCCATCTCCTTCGTGGAACATGTGCAACTGCACACGATGCCAAGGGGCGCGCGGAGCGACCTGGGAGAGAGGACATTGAGAGCGCCGCCGCCGGTCCATCTCGGAGGCGCTTATGAGCAAGACGAGAGCTCCCCTTTTCGCAACAGCGCTCCTGCGTGCGAGCGTGACGCTTGCCCCCGCCCAGGCCGGTGCTGGTGGTGCTGCCGGCGGGGGGTGCCGCCGGCGGTGGAGGTGATGGCGCGCTGGGCGGCGCGGGGGGCGCTCTCACGACCCGACCTCAGGTCGCGAGCCTCGAGGCGAATATCCGCACCGTCGTCGAGTTGCGCGAGGCTGGAGCTTTCGGCACGGGCCAAAGGCGGGTGTTTCGTTCCGCGGGGAATGCCCGATCCCGGGTCCCCGCGCGACCTGTCGCATGGGGGGGTCTGGCAGGGGAAAATAGTTGGCCCGCGCCGTTGCGGAGGCGATCGAGGCGCAGCCGGACCTCGGCCAGATCCCACCAATCAAGGCCCGCGACATGGGCGTGCCCATCCCTGAACCAGCTCAGGAGAGACACTGGCCAGGCCTCGCCCGCCCTGAACCGGGACATCGCCGAATCGCCGCCCTACCCCCGCGCACGGTCGCGGCCGCGTTAAGCCCCGAGCAGGACAGCTCTCAAACCACAACTGAGCCTCATCATCCCGGCACTTCGCCACTGCAGCGCTGCCCAGAATCGAAAAGAGCCGCCCGCCAGGTCGAGCCCGACCGCCCCGTCCCGGCCGAGATTCCCGCTCCCAAGAGGCCTAAACGGGACAGCGGTGATCGAGGCATACAGGAAGCCGCCGTTCAGCCGACACCAACGCTAACGGGCAGGGCTGCCGACCCGCGGCTAGGCGCAGGGGAGTTGGCCGACATGCGGGTTGAGACCGCCAATGATGGTCTTCCGAGGCGCAGCCGAGCGGCTGATGAGTATCCGCCGGGCGGGCAGGAGTCGGCCGGCCAGGCTGCCTACCGTGGGGCTCCTCTGGCGTGACATCGTATGGGATGTTATGTTCTTGCTGTGCTGCGAGTGGTTCTGGACACGTCGATTGTTACTTCCGCCTTCCGGAGCCGCACCGGTGCGAGCTTCGTTCTGCTCCGTGCAGTTCGCCTGCAACGCCTGATCCCGCTCGCGGTGCTGTCCGAAAAGTGGTTGGAATTCGGCGTGGCGCGATCTCCGATAACATGAGGGTATCGTTTCAGGCTGCGAGGTCAATCGGCTGATCGATGGGCTTGGTGGCGAGGGTCTG
>NZ_JAIETD010000072.1 GCF_019745455.1 Methylobacterium sp. | reverse complement strand
GCTTTCGCGCCGGCCTTCACGGCCTCGTGCGCATGTTCGGGGACGGACCGCTGAAACGACGTGACCGGGCTGGTCAGTGCTTTTCCTCCGCCGGACTATGCTTCTGGGGTTTATGGCCCTCCTGGCCGGAATTGTTGTGCTTGTGATGATCCCGGCTTTCTTGCTGTGATGAGCTGCGGGGCTCGCGAGGCGGGCTCGTCCTGATCTTGGCCCCGCCACCCGGTGGCACGTTGGGCCCGTCCTTATGCTCGATGATCCGCACTTGCTGATCATGGGTTTTATCGCCGTGCGGCTTCTCGCCAGCCATTGCCGATCTCCGGTGTTTCTCCGAAGGCCAACCGTGATGCAGCATTCGCTGTTCCGGCCTGTAAGGCCATGCTTTGGAAGGTCATCCACGGACGTTCGGGCGCTTACAGGCGGGGCACCTTCAGCCCCGACGCCCCCTTTTGGCACTCCGTACCGGACGCTTCTATACCAGAGCGCCTGCAGCAGGGGTGTGAACTAACCCTCGCCTTTCATCATCCCGCTACTCCGGAGCCGCGCACTTCCCACCGACATTCGGAACGATCAGAGCGGATGGTGGCCGCCATGAGGGATCTGAACGATTTCGACCACGCCGCGACCGGCTACTCCTCCGGCGACGACGGGGGAACTGTCATCATCAACACGCGGAACAAGGACGCTGGCATCGTTCTGCCCTTCTGTGAGGCGGCTGATACTGGGGGCAGTCCTCAATGTGCATACTGACCCTGTGCAGATACTTGATAAACCCCTTAGGCAAGTGCGGAGACGAAAGTCGAGAATGAGTTTACGTTCCGCAAAGTCATGATGCGGTTGTTCGTCCAACAAAAAGGGCCGGGACCACGCTGGATGCTCCCGGCCTTTCATCTCAGGTATTGCCCCGATCTCTACGTCCGGGACGCGTAGGAGCGAACACGGGGACGTCCCTCGACGATACCGGCCGACGTCAACCCGGTGCCCGCCGCAGAGCCGGTCGGTGCGCCGATCTCAGAAGTGGCAGGCGACGCCCAACCTTCCGAGCGCCACGTCTGCGCACGCTCATCGACATCGACGGAGCCATGCTGCTCCAGGATATCCATGGCGGCGATGGAGCGAGCCTCATCGACACGTACAGTCACGAGCGTGCCGCCCCGCCGGACGCCTTCCGAGTAGGTCTGGGCATCGGCCTCGTTCACGCCGGCTCCGGTCAAGCCACCAATGAGCCCGCCGGCAGCTGCACCGATCCCTGCTCCGGTGATGGTCGTCACCAACCAGCCGGCCGCTACGACCGGCCCGACGCCGGGAATGGCCATGAGGCCGAGACCGGTGAGAAGTCCGAGGGCTCCGCCCGCAATCGTGCCGAGCGAGGCACCGGTCCCTGCACCGGTTTCGGCGCCCTCTTTTGCTTCTCGATGATTCCCGTCGCCGTGCCCAATCAGGCTTGAGTGCCGATCGCTCTCGTTGTTGGCGACGATGCTGATGTCAGAATGCGGGATGCCTATCGATTCAAGCTTTGTGACAGCTGCGCTGGCGTCTTCATAACGATCGAACAGGGCTGTGATAGTTTGCTGAGCCATGGTGGCCTCCAAATTTCCGGGCGTCGAATTTATCGCGAAGTTGCTGCTTACTGGGCTGCGACGTTGCCCTTGAAATCTAGGCCTACTTTCGCCGGCTTGCCGTTAAGCATCGCGTTGCCTTGCCAGATGCCCTTGTCGTCCTTCTTCAACTCCTTCACGTCTTTATAACCCGCATCCTCAAGGCGCTTACGGGCCTGGGCTTCTGTGAAGCTGCTCGCGCCCTCTTCGAGCTTGGCGCTCGATGCAGCACCTGCGGTGGCGGGGTTGCCGGCGTCCGGCCGATCCGTGTTCGGGCGGGTAACCGCCTTCTGACCGCCCGACTTTTCGCTCGTAGTAGCGTCCGGTACGGGCTGCCCGGTGACACTGGTCTGTGCAAAAGCCGAGCTCGCCGAAATAATGGAAAGTACGGTGAGGGTCGTGAGCGTCAGTCGCATAGTTTTCCTCCGAGATAACTTACAACCTAACGCGCGAACGCAAAAATGGTTCCAAAATATCTGTTATATCCGGGCCATTCCTGGAAACTTGTTTTTTGGCAAAGGTGTTATTGAGTAAGAAAAAAATTGCATATAAATCAAGAAGCATCTCGTTGCAGTTATTTATTAGTCGGCATCCGAGTCAAATTCGTAAAGATCTTTGCTGAGATCGGACTTATGCAGGGAACGTGTCCTCACTGCTTCATCGAGCATAGCTCTTGGCGCTCTGCTAGCTTTTCTCGGTTTCTACGCGTCCGGGGGGGCAGCGATCGAAGTCAGATCAGATCGGGAATGCGTAGCAACGCCTCGCCGCCCATCATGCGGCCGACGGCTTCCATGCACCCCCAACAGGCCAGCGCGCCAAGCAAGAAGCGCAAGTCCGCCAAGCGCGGCCGAAACAGCTGCGGCGATGGTTGCAAAGCCAAACGTCGACATCCCACCTAGGAAGCCTCGCCGTCCCGACTTCAGCGCATTCATCTTCGCGCGAGTGAACATGCCCAGGGCATTTCGGGCTTTTTCGCGCGACAGGACTTTGCGGGCGGCGGGGAGCAGTTCGTGGTTATGACGGTGAAGGTGCTGATCAACCAGGAAAGTGGCGTCACCGAAGGCATGGAGCCATCCGGCTGCGTGCTTCTGGCGATATCGAGCGAGCCCTGCGAGTTGCGACATGAAGGTGCGATGCTCGCCCTGCATCCCCTGAAACAATAGCCGTATGGCGGCATGGCGGTTCAGGAGTGAACCAAGGCTCGCATCGAGGGCGTCGGCATAGGTCTGAAGCTCGTCGATGAGGTCGCCAAGTAGGCGCTCCAAGCTACCAATGACGCCAGATCCATTCATGGCATTCGGTATGTCGTGGACGAGCTCGGTGATGTTGCCATGATCTCGCTCGATGAGCTTCCACGCATCCA
Source organism: Methylobacterium sp. (assembly GCF_019745455.1). Lineage (GTDB taxonomy): Bacteria > Pseudomonadota > Alphaproteobacteria > Rhizobiales > Beijerinckiaceae > Methylobacterium. The sequence continues at coordinate 9,743 of NZ_JAIETD010000072.1, read as the reverse complement.
TACTCGGTCCTTCGCAGAAGGCCCCTCTAAACAACTGCCCACTCAGAGGGTTCCTTCTGGCGGCAACGCACTTCGGCGCCGAGGTGACAACCCGCAGCGGGTCGCGAACCAGATGGGGCTGTTCGCGTTACATACTGCCTCATTGGCCTTGAGCGAGAGCGAGCAATGGCGACTGATCTCCGTTCGGAACCGCGCCGACCCATCACCATCAGCCTCGCTGTCATCGCGGCGGTGCTCCTGGTCTGGCTCCTCATCGTCACCATCGTGCACGCCAGACAGCGTCGCGATTTCGAGCAGCAGCTCACCTTTCAGATGACAAAGCAGGTTGCTCTTCAAACCGAACTCAACGAGCAGCGTAGGGTGCTTGGAACGCTCGCTGAGCTGCAAGAACAGATCGGCAAGACCGAAGCCCGGAGCCGCCAAGCGGCCGAGGCTTTGGTGATGGCACAGCGGCAAGCAGCTGCGGTCAAGGATGTCCAGCTCAAGGCCGAGCAGGACGCCAACGAGTCGGAGAAAGCGTCCGCCGCCGCGACGGCACGTCTTGCCGACCTTCAGGCCCAGAACGAGCTGGCTGAGCAGAAACTGACCCAAGCTCGCGCGGCATCCACGATCGTAGATCAAGCCGTCGCAAGCCGTAACCAAGAGCTGACGGAGTTGGATCGTACGCTGGAAACCAGCCGCCCATTGATGGCCAAGATGCGCGAAGACCTTGCGGGGATCACACGGGAGTCCAGCACCAAAGCATCCGAACTCGCCGAACTCGAGAGGGCTCGTCAGAAGACAAGCGAGGCCGTTTCTGCAAGCCAGAAAGAGTTGACGGCCGCGAACGAAGAGCGCGAGCGGGCGACGCGTCTCCAGCGTGATGCGGAGCAGGCTACGGCATCGCTCAAAGCCGTTGGCGATACGCTGACCCAGGACATGGCGAAAACTCGCCAGCAGCTTGAACGAGCGCAGGCCGCGTCGGCGACGACGCAGAAGGAGCTCGAGAGCGCAGAAGCGGAACGTGGCAGGCTCGCCGCTGAACTTCGTCAAGTCCAGCAGACCCTCACCAACCTTGGTGCCGAACGCGAGAAGGCCGCATCCGAGCTAGCGCAGACAGAACAGCAGCTTGAGCAGGCGCGTGCTGCCCTCGCTTCCACACAGAAGGAAGTGGCAGGGCTTCGGAATGAGCGCAGCCAAACCGAACAGGCGGTTGGGAAGCTGAAATTTGAACGTGAGACGACCGAAGCCGATCTGATCAAACTCCAAAAGCAGGAAGCGGGAGCTCAGGCTCAGTTTGCGGCGCTTACGGACAGCATGGCGTCGCGAAATAAGGAAGTTGCGGAGCTGGAGAATAGGCTACGGGTCACACGCCAGCAGCTCTCTGAGGAGCAAAGCAAATTGGCTGATACCCGTCGGCAGCTTTCGGGACAGCCGGATGCAAACGGTGCTATGCCGGCTTCTCCAGGAGTACAGCAGTGACGGGCGTTTCGGGTCGAGAGGTGAGCGCTGAACATTTCTCATTGCGAACGGATACGGGTGACGGCTGATATCCGCGTGCGCCGCAATGCGCGAAGCCCACAACGTTCTACGCGCGCCTGTCGGCTTCAAGCTGTCTCATCAACTCCGCCAATCGCGGGTCAAGGGACTCATCGAGCACGGGTTCATAGAGCGCCTGTAGTTCCCGTCCGAGTCGGATCCGAGTGAGTTCGCTCGGAGAAGACACGCTTGGCACCCTCGCAGGGGGCACTCCGCTTTCGCCCTCATCATCGAGCATCGTTTCTCCTTAGCCAGCTTCACGGCGGAGAACGCAAGTGGATCCTACGGGTTCAATGGGCTCGCAAAAACAACTCGACGAGATCCGGCCGGTGCCTGAACAGTCGCGTGGAAAGAAACCGGCAAGACCATGCCTGGCGCGCAGGTGAGGCTCTGATGGGTCGAGAAATCGATCGTCAGGGTCATGCAATCCGCTTTGTGTCCTGCTTGACTATGAACTCGCTGGTGATCGCCTCCCGGATGAGAGCGAGCCATCCCTCGGCGACCCTCGCGCGCTCTTCGGCCGCTTTCACCCGCTCGTCGGCTGCCTTCAGCAGAGCTTCGCTGCGTGCTTGGATGTCTGCCGCGCGAGCGTCGGCGGCACGGACGCGGTCAGCGGCTTCCTTGATGTCTTCCCGCGCGCGCTCGAGCAGGTGCTGGACGTGCAGTTCCTGTTCTTGAGATTGCGCCTCAACTTCGCGGACATGGTTCGCCACATCGCGGATATGGTCGATGAGCTTCGACCAGTCTTGATCTGAAGACTTGCGAGTCAGCGGGCCGTCAGGGTCGAGATCATCGAAAGAGCCTATCAACCGCAGGACGTTGGTCAAGCTGCCGTCCGCAGTTTTGCCAGTGGCGAGGGTAGCTAGCTCAGATGTCTGCACGGACGGACGCTCCCAACGAAACGGTGTCGCTGAACTCATGAGGTTTTGACCTCTAGCCTCTCTGGTAGGCGAATGGCATTCCTTGCCAAAGTGTTATTTGAACTGATTAAAAATGAATTAACAAGAAAAACAACGCGGGGTATTTAACTTATGTTCATCCCGCCCCAATGGCAGCAGTAGTGCTGATCTACCGCGTGTCGGCCCGCGATTGCACGAATGCGGGCGTCTCGTCAGGGCCGAGGTTATTGCCAAGCTCAATGAATGGATCACACGCGTCCCTGAGATCCGCCAGATTGCAACAGAGGGTCGGTTCGACTGGACTTGTCCGACTTCAATACGAAAAAGCCCCGCCGCGGCGAACCGGGCGGGACTGAATGTCTAGGTAATGAAATCACTCTATAGCTACCAGAGTGTAGCCGGGCGTCGAGTCAGGAAAAACCTTCAATCCGTTCAGGGCGGTTCTGGTGCGATGGACGGCTTGAACCAACCGATGATGGCGCGGACCTGCTCAATCTCCGGCCGGTGCGCCACCAGGGCGTAGGTCACCAGTACGCAGACGGCGAGGGTTATGGCGAGCCGACGGCACCGTTCGACGCTGCAGCAGCGGGTCCCGATATCATCAGGAAGCCGCCCTCGATCTGCATCCAGATCGGGTGGCCGCTGACGTCGTTGGTGAGCATCCGGTCGAGATCCTCTTCGCCGCCCATGCGCCAGAGCGAGCGCCAGATTGCGCCGCCGGAATTACCCATGACGAGCAAAACGGCGCCGAGGAAGAACTGCCGGGTGGATGGCTTCTCGCCCGGTGCGAAGGCACTGCGCAGCGCCACGAGGAAGATCGACACGGCGGTCAGCGTGGCCGCCTGTCCCGCCCGCAGATATCCCTCGCGGAGCATACACGATGAACGGGTCGACGAGCCGGTAGAGACCCATCGCACCGGCAAGCGCAGCAACCATGATCGATCTCGCGATGTCTCAGAGGGCGGTCGGCCGGCGATGCGGACGGGCGCGGATCAAATTGAGAAGGTCACGGAAGCCCGCCGGTAACGCTGCCGAAACGTCACTCGGAACGTCGAACCTAAGGGGCTTCTTAAGCCAGCATGGGCCAGTGGGGGAGTGGTCACCCGGGAGCCATGCAAGGCTCCAGGCGCTCGGTTCGACTCCGGGCCTGGCCCTCCAAGTCGTCTCACGATTTAAGGAGGCGCGCGGTATCCGGCCGGTTCGGATTCGTTCGGAAAGTAATCCGGCGAGTCCGGACGATGCCACCCGGATCACCGGGAGGTCCCGGACCCGGAGTGAGCCTAGGGAACCCGTAGGTTCAGGCCGACGGAACGCTCAACCAGACCACCATGCCAGCGATGGCGAGCGCTGCGGCCGCGCCGAAGGCTTGAGCGATCATCTCACGGCGATGCGAGGCGTCAGGTTCATCATGGGGCATCGGATCAGTCGCTCTCTTCGGCCCTGAGGGTGCACGATAACCTGCGTCAGTGTCCTCGTGAACGGATCGCCCAGGGCGAGGAGCACCTGCGAGCGCCGTGCCATGTCGTTGACGGTCACGACCTTGTCGACATGCAAGGTGAGGCCGGCAGAGTGCAGACGTGGTCGCGGCTGCCTGCGGCCACGAACTCGTCGCAACCGACCATGGCCTGCAACGCGAAGAAATCGCCTACGCCGTCTGCATCGACCCGTGGCTTCGATCAGTCGAGTAGCCGACGCGGACGCTCTTTTCGACCGTGACCCGCTCGATCGCCGGATCCGTGATCGCGTCAGCAATACCCCTCTGGAGCAGGGCAAGGGCGCCCTTCTGTCTGCCTGTTTATCGAAACGGACGTCTTCCGCGCGTCTTCGTCCGCGATGCCTTGCGGACAGGCATTGTGCCTATGCACGTTGCAATTTGGGCCAGGAGCTGTAAACCGATATCTGGTATACCACGAATGCAGGCCCACAAATTCAGCATTCGCCTTTAGATTGAGCGGGCTGAGAGATCGGGAGCGCGAGGATGTCCAACAGCGTTGGCCCGAGACGCCAAGCCGGCAATGGATTTGGATTTCGCGTCTTCAGGCCGATCCTGGCAGGTGCGACCCTTCGCGAGAGGTTGGTCGCTTGCTTGGGCGCGCTCATCGGCATCGCGCTCACAGGTCTCGTCAGTGGTTGGATTGTTGGCGAAGGTCCGCACATCCCTCTGATCGTGGCCCCAATGGGAGCGACCGCTGTCCTGCTGTTTGCCGTTCCTGCCAGTCCACTTGCGCAACCATGGCCGATTATTGGCGGCAACACGATTTCCGCTCTCGTTGGCGTCACGGCAGCTTATTTCATTCCTGATCCGGTAGTCGCGATCGGTGTTGGCGTTTCGCTGGCCATTGCCGCCATGTCCTTCACGCGCTGCTTGCACCCGCCCGGTGGCGCAGCGGCCCTGACCGCGCTTATCGGTGGGCCAGCCATCACATCGTCCGGCTTCCTGTTCCCGTTCGTTCCGGTTTGCCTCAACTCCCTCATTCTCGTCGGTCTCGGAATCGCGTTCCATCGCGTTTCCCGGCGCAACTATCCCCATGTCCCGCCAGTGGCGGCGACCAACGTCCACGGGACTTCAGACGTGCCTGCCCCGGCCCGCGTCGGTTTCAATAGCGGGGACGTCGATGCCGCGCTGGAGTCGTTCAACGAGACTCTCGACATCGACCGGGCCGATCTCGATCGGCTGCTGCACGAGGTTGAGAATCAAGCGCTTCGGCGGGCGCATGGGGAGTTCACCTGCGGCTCGGTCATGTCGCGTGACGTCGTTGCCATCAAGCTGCATGAACCGGTTTCGCGGGCACGCGAGCTGCTGCTGAAGCACAACATTCGGACCCTGCCGGTCGTGGATGAAGCTGGCCGGTTGTTGGGCACGCTGGGCTTGCGCGAGCTGACGGTGGGTAGCGATACGAGTATCAGGCAGGTCATGTCCGCGGCGCGCACGGTGATGCCAGATGAGCCGGTGCTCACCTTGGTCGCGCCGCTGACCGATGGGCACACCCATGCCGTGATCGTCACGAACGATGATCGGATCATCCTCGGGATCATCACCCAGACCGACTTGCTCTCGGTCCTGAAGCGCTTGGTCACGGCCAAGGCATTGGAGCATTCGATTCCGGCGTCGGCGTAAGCTGAGGTCTCGCGTTGTATGAACGGAAGCGTCGCAGATGGTCTGCCCACGATGCGACGAAGCTGATCCTGAATCGTTGTTTCGCTGAAGATCAGCCTGCCCGATTGACCCTTTTCGCGGCGGGATACCAGGGCGAGGCAACGGAACCGGCAGACCCGGTGCACCGTGGCGGCGGCTGGCCTGATTGTTGCGGAAGGCTTCCCTCGCACCGCCACGCCCGCGGGATCAAGCCGATGCAAGACGCGCCCCTTCTCCTCTACCTGCTTTACGCTGCCTTGATGGTGTCGAGCATGATGCTGACGTTGCAGGTTCACCGCCTTCGGCAGCCAGCGTCAGACGACAACCGCACGCTGGGGCGTTGAGCTGTCATTCGAACGCGGGGACAGCCTCCTAAGCTGCTTTTCCAGGCCCGGTTTCGACCACTCCAAAGACCCGGTCCACCAGCTTGGACTCAGGTTCCACGGAACGCCCGGGCGCGATGTCCACGGTGCGGCAAGATGGATCGTCGCCAATCCTGATGCAGATTTCTGTCCCGGGAGCGCGGGCCGTAGCGAGAAGTTTCATAAGCCTTCACCAGAACCGCTCAGGACAGGCGGGGCATCTTGCGGAGCGCTCGCGTCGGCCTCAGAAGGTCGGGCTGAGTACCCTGCGATAGAGCGGCGCGATGATCCTAGACCGGGTCGACTACACCGATGGCTACGCCGCGGACCGGCCAACCGTCATCGCGCTGAACGTCGAGTATGTCGGCATCAAGCGAAATGGCGCCGGAATCATGTGCTTCGCGTTCATGGCGCCTGGGAAGCGGCGGGCTACGCTCCTGGAGGTCGGCTTTGTTCAGCGCATCGAAGTGGGTGAGCGGTGTTTCGTTGCGCCGCCCTACGCGACCTGGGCGAAGCGGGCTGCAGAGTTGAAAGCCTTCATCGCACGGGCGTCGTCACGGCAGCCGGCTAAGCCCCGCTCCAGGGCGGCGCGACCGGCGGAACCGCAGCGACCATGGTGGCAGCGATTGCTCGGCTGACCAGCTTCGCGCGGTCCTCGTCCCGTTTGCCTGCTGAGTTCGACGCGGTTCTGGTGGCGCAGACGTGATCGAAACCGTGAACCATGAACCACCATTCCGCGGGCCGATTTGCGCCTTCGAGCGTTTCGATGGCCGAGGTTGACCGTTCCCATCTCGGGTGCGGCGCCTTTCCGGGAGAATTTCCTTGCTGAAGAACCTCACCTTGGCAGTCGGCCTGCTCGTGGGCGGCCTATTCCTCGCCCCTAGCCCGTCATCGGCGGCGCAGATCGGGATCGGTGCCGTCGCTGAGCCTGCCAACGCCGTCGAGCCGGCCCGTTATGGTCGCGGTCGAGGCTACGGTCGTGGTCGTGGATATGGCCGAAGGGCCTTCTACGGTCGGCGTTACTTCGGCGGGCGTCGTTATGGCCGGGGTCGCGGCTTCGGCTATGGCCGTCGCTTCTACTGAGTGAGGCGGGCGCCCCGCTGTCGGGTGGGGTGCCTTCCATTTGAGGAGCACTACCGCACTCTGCTACGCCGAGATGAAGCGTTTGGAGTAACGATCCGGGCACATCGGCCGCACCCCCGCCCGTGACCCGGACGCTGCTGCAGGGCGTTGACCTCCTGATCACAGAGGAGATGCCCATGAACGTCCGTGTTGACCCAGACCCGAGCGCTGCACCGATCAGAGGCGATACCCCCGATCAGTCTGGCGGGGAGCTTCCTCGCGTGGATCCCGCTCACCTGATCGGCCACAACGTCGACAAGGTCGATCAACTCAGCAGCACAACCTTGCTCGCCTTTGCCGGGACTGGCGCTGTCTTGGTCAGCATCGCCCATACAGTGCTTGGATGATAGGCACGCTGTGACGTCCGGCGGAGGCGCTACCTCCAGGTCATTGAGAGCCCCGCGACGGTGAGGTCAGGGGGCGAGGTATGAATTAGGACAGGCTCTGGGAAGAGCACCGGAGGAAGCCGATGCCGAACGATACCGACAAACACCGCGAACTGCTCAGCGCTCTGCGAGCCGCGCAGGCCAGCGGCAACGCCAATGTGGACGAGGCGGTCGTCCGTGCCTTCGAGCACGTCTTCGAGCACCTGGAGCGCCTGAACTCCCATGTCTCTGCCGGTGGTCCCGAAGGTGAGGGCCGTCCGTTGGAAGCCGGCGAGTCTCCGACCCTTCGATAACTCATATCACCGCGCGCCGACATCATAGTCGTCCGTGCCGTCGTGCCCGCTGGGTGGCCGTCTTCACCGCATGATGTTTCGGCCAGCGAGTCTGATTCGGGCCGTGCGTCCCACGCTCGGGGGTTGCTGCCGGCTCGCTTCACTCCGCTCCCGGCACGTTCCATAGCGGTCTTGATGGCTCCTGGGCGTCATCTGCCCGAGGCCGACCTGGTCGCGGGCTGGCGGGGCTCGGAGGAGTTGCGTGATGGCCTCCATGCCTTCGCGGGAAAGCTCCGCGCCGTCGGTTGGCTGCAAACCGACGGTGGACCGGCCTGCGGATCACAAAGGTGAGCGCGTCGGTTCCGACGAGACGCCTGAGGGTAAGCGGCTTTCACGTCACGCCAGCATCGAGAGAAGATGTGTCGCCGGGCGGTGTGCCAACTTACCTCATGCCGATCCGCTAACGATACCAAGTGCCTAGGTGGAGCTAGAACTGTTCGCGGAGCGGCGGCCGAAGTCCGTGACCTCGTTCAGGGCGATGGCCATCTGGCTGTCCTTGATCACCCGGGTGATATCGGTGATCTTCGCCTTCGACCTCCGCGTCAGCTCCACGGCGATATGGTCGACTACGTGGCCGCCCGATGCCACGTTAGGCTTGGTGACGAACGAGGCCAGACCTCTTGGTAGAGCCGCGCACCAGATGCAGGGTGACGCCGTTCTCGCTGACGTTCAGTTTCTGCTCGTTCAGCATGGGCCCGCGTTTCCAGGCTGAGGCTGATGAAGCCGCCATCATGCGACAGCGACCGATCGTATGGTCGTCCACTCGCCGAAGACCAATCCAAAAACCGTATATGGGATTCATCCAATAAAAACAAATTATACATTGCAGGCGGCTAGACGGCTTTCATATTTCTTTAACCTAGAAATCCTTTGTTATGAACGTATGGCTCGCCTAAGCATTTGATTTATAGCTGTTACCAATTATATCTCAATTGTTCGGGGTTCGCATGTCACACGCAATTTACGTTCGCGACATCAAACTGAAATGTGGATCGACACCGCGTTTGCTGGCTCACGCTATTGCCGGGCGTCAGGTCGCTCAGCGAATAATCCACGGCATCGTGCGCTCGTATCCGACATGCGGGATAGACCCGATCTCTGAGGTGCATTGGTTTCAGGATGCTGATGGTTTGCATGAACTTTGGGCGGTGCCTCTTTAGGTTGCGGCTCGCCCCTTAACCGGTTTCGCCAGTAGAATCGCCGTCCTTATCGCGCTACGCTTCGATGATGCTTTCGCAACCGGGTTTGCCATCATGCCGAGAGCGAACGGGCTGTCGGAAACGGCGCCATGCAGGTCGAGCGAGTAGCCGTCGCCCATGAGGAACGTGGTCAGCGACGGATCCGCCAAGAAGGCGTCGACAGCAGCCGCGACGTCGGTCTCGAGGATCGCCTTCGCCTTGAACAGGTCGCCTATGGTCGGGGTCTCAGCCATAGCGCCCAGATAGAGCAGCGCGACCATAACGTCTAAGGTCCGGCCCGAGCCAGAGTTCTGGGCGGCCGGCCGAGTTGGTGACCTACGTCGGCTGCAGTACGCTCTCAGAATTCGGCAGCGCCATCGGTGCTACAGCCGGCTCGGTCGTGATCGCATGGGCGAGCAGATCCCGGCGGCGGCCGAGGTCCGTGACCTCGTTCTGGGCGACGCTCATCTGGCTGTCCTTGATCGCCCGGGTGATGACGCCGATCTGCACCTTCGACAGGCGCGTCGGCTCCGCGGCGATATGCTGTTTCTTCAACGTCGCGGTCTCAGCTCCCAGATGGATCGCTGAGGTGGCCTAATGAGTGGGCTTTGCCGCTTGGTTTCCGGCGGCGTCAGCTGTATCGCCCACCAAGCTCGCTATCAGACGCCAGAGCTCCTGGTGTTCAGGACCATGGCGGCCGAGGCCGAGGAAGATCGGGATCGCAAGGTCGACAACGTGGCCGCCCGATGCCGCGTTGGCTCGGTGACGAACGAAGACAGACCCGCTGGCAGAGCCGCGCACGAGGTGCCA
>NZ_JAIETD010000146.1 GCF_019745455.1 Methylobacterium sp. | reverse complement strand
AGGGCCGCGGCCCAGGCCGCCCTTCGGGTGGGCGCACCCCCGCCCGGCCGGCGGCCTTGCCCCCCTCCCATCCGCTGTTCCGCACGAGCTCGCGGAGCAGGAGCAGTGCTCCCGCCCCGCACGCACCACCGAAGCCCCTTCGGACAGGACAGAGGATGTGACCATGACCAGCGCCATCACCGCCATCGACGCCCGCCCCGAGACCCGGATCGCCCTGGACCGCCTGTCTCCCGATCCGCTCAACGTGCGGAAGACCTACCGAACCGAGTCCATCGCCGAACTGGCGGCGTCGATCAAAGCCGTGGGCCTCCTCAAGAACCTCGTGGTCCGCAAGGCCAAGAAGCGCGGGCACTTCTACGTCAGCGCCGGCGGCCGGCGCCTCAAGGCCCTGAACCTGCTGGCAGCGGCCGGCGACCTCGCCCCCGATTATGCCGTTCGTGCCATCGAATGCACCGCTGCCGAGGCCGTCGAGATCAGCTTGGCCGAGAACGTCACCGCCGAGGCCATGAACCCGGTGGACGAGTTCGAGGCATACAGCGCCCTGGTGTCCGACCGGGTGCCGGTGGCGGAGATCGCGGCACGCTTCGGCAAGACCGACGCCTATATCCGCCAGCGCATGGCGCTCGCCCGCGTCTCCCCGCGCATCCTCGACGCCTACCGGGTGGGAGAGATCGAGTTCGACATCGTGGCCGCTTTCACCGTCAGCGACGATCACGCCCGCCAGGACGAGGTTTGGGCCACCCTGAGCCCTTGGAACCGGCACGCCGTGACCATCAAGCGGCTGCTGGCCGGCAACGCCATCTCTGCCACCGACCGCCGCGTTGCCTTCGTGGGCGGTCTGGCGGCCTACGAGGCGGCTGGCGGGCCGGTGCGCCGCGACTTGTTCGATGCCACCCCTGCCGCCGGCTATGCCCTGGATGAGGCGTTCCTAGAGCGCCTGGTCGCCGATCGGCTCGAAGCCCAGGCCGAGACAGTGCGCGCCGAGGGATGGGCGTGGGTTGAGGTGCGCCCCTCTTTCGACTGGCAAGACCTCAGCGGCTTCCAGCGCATCGACCCGCAGCCGGTGGACCTCACCGATGAGCAGAGCGCCGCCCTCGACGCCCTCCAGGCCGAGCGGGATGAGCTTGAAGTCCTGCTCGATGCCGAGGGCGACGACGAGGCGGGGACCGGGGAGGCACGGATCGAGGCGATTGACGCCCAGGTGGCGGCGCTGTCCGAGAGCCGGTTCACCCCGGCCGACATGGCGACCAGCGGCGCCATCGTCGCCATGGACTATTACGGGCACATTGCGTTTCACCGGGGTCTGCGTCGTCCCGAGGCCGGCATTCGTTCCGATCGGGAGGCCGGCACGGTCCCGGCCGGCGCCGCGACGGACGTGCAGGACCGCGACGCCCTACCGGGCTCTGATGCCGACTCCGCTCCGGCCACCGTCACCCATTCGGCCGCGCTCCTCGCCGACCTCACGGCGCAGAAGACCGCCGCGTTGCGGATCGAACTGGCCCACAACCCGGACGTGGCACTCGTGGCCGTCGTTCACGCCATGCTCCTGAACCTGATCTATCCCTATGCCATCGTGAAGACGGCGCTCGAACTCCGGCTCGTGAACACCCGCATCGAGGCGGCAATGAAGGACCCGGAGAACAACGCCGCCCTGGCCGACTTCGCCGGCATGGCCGAGAACTACGGCCACACCCTGCCGGGCGACCCGGCCGACCTGTGGGAGCACCTGTCAGGGCTCTCGCGTGAGGAGCTTCTGAACCTGCTGGCCTTCGCCGCCGCCCACAGTGTCAACGCCGTGCAGCAGCCCCACGATCAGCGGGAAGAGGCTCGCGCGCAGGCCAACCAGATCGGGCAGGCCCTGGCGGTGGACATGGGCCGTTGGTTCACCCCGACCGGCGCGACCTACTTCCAGCACCTGAACCGCGCCGGGATCGAGGCGGCTGTGACCGAAGCCAAGGGAGCTGACGCCGCCCTCAAGGTCCGTGCCGCCGCGAAGAAGTCCGAGGCCGTCAACCTCGCGGAACGCCTCGTGGCGGGCAGCGGCTGGTTGCCGGAGCCGGTGCGGGTGCCGGCACCCGAGGCCGATCAGGCTGACGGCGGCGTGTTCTACCGCATGGCCGCCGAGTAGCCGCCGCATCCGCCGGGCGCGAGGCGCCCGGCGGGCTTGAGCCGGATTGACGTGCTCAGCATTACGTCTTTACGTTTGCTTCATTACGCCCCGCATCGAGGGAGCAACCATGACGACCCCCCTGAACGTCCGCAACCCGCGCGCGCACGAGTTGGCCCGCGAGTTGGCCCAGCGCCGCAACACCGGGATCACCGAGGCCGTGATCCAGGCCCTTGAGCATGAACTGGAACGCGAGCGGGCCTCAACCCCCCTCGCCCAGCGGCTCGAAGCCCTTGCAGATCGCGCGCTGGCGAAGGCCGGACCCAACCCCCAGCCCGTCACCGAGGCGGATCGCGACGCGATGTGGACCCGCTGATGTTCATTGACACGTCCGCCTTCGTGGCGATCTTCTGCAAGGAGCCCGAAGCTGCGATCTTCGCCACCTGCATCGAGCGGGCGAAGCGCCGCTGCACCTCACCCATGGTCCGCCTGGAAACCTGCATGGTCCTCGCGAGCCGCCTGGATCGCGATCCAGCCGATGTTCAGGCTGACTTTGACGAGTTCCTGACCGAGGCCGGGATCACGGTCGTGTCGATCAGCGACAGCATCGGCCGCATCGCCGTGGAGGCGTTCCAGCGATACGGGAAGGGCCGGGGCCACCCGGCGCAACTCAACCTCGCGGACTGCCTGTCCTACGCCTGTGCCCGCGCCTACCGCGATCCCATCCTCTTCAAGGGCAGGGATTTCGGCCATACCGACCTGAAGAGCGCGCTCTAGTCGCTGCGCTAAAGAGCGCCCCTGGAGCGGATCATGCCCAAGGTGTCGGGCACTAGCTCTGTGCTATCGTCATGAACCCGCTCACCGACCAGGAATGCGAGGTAGCTCCCCAGATTGAGGAATCGATCAAGCCCGCCGCCGTAGAAGGCAAGGACGGCTGGCTCGCCGGCCTCAGCACGCCAGACCAAGTATGTGGCTCCGCCCTTGGTCTCATCAAGACCGAAAAGCGTGATCCGAGACGGGCCGATCGGCTCCGATAGCTCTGACGTCATCCTCGCTAGGTGCCCGATGTGCCATGAGCATTCCCGCACGCTGGCCCAGACTTCCGCGATCTGCCCAAGCCCCAACCAAGTCTGGCCGAGTGCTGCCCCGTCCCAGGCGCCAGCATACGCGAAGCGTGCCCGCAGCATCGGGCTGAGAGGCATAGTCACGTCCGGATCGAGGGTGGCTATGACCTCGCAGGATGAGGCCGGCACCTCCACCGATTGCCGGATGTCGTCCTTCTCATTCAATCTGTGCAGCCGTTCCAGCCACTGATGGATGTCATGGGCCACGATCTACCCCCTGCGGGTCCGAGCCGGGACGGCTCGACGTTCTGTTGCGATCCAAGCCGGGCCGACAGCTTGGCCGGAGCGGCTATCGCCAGCGGTCAGTTGTTCGAACCCCGATCTCACGGCCGTCCAGGCGCGCCAGTTCGATGGCGACGCGAGTCCAGAACCAGACCCGGCCCCCATTCGGACGCCGAGCCCGGTCGCGGGCGAGATGGTAGGCCGAGGGGCCGTAGCGGGCGTGCATGATCCGGGCTCGCGCCCGGACCTTGGCCCGGCGTCGGGCTCGCCGGCCCAAACACATCACGGAGGAGCGCCAGGCGCACCGGAGCGGATCAAGAGGCCGGCTCCGAACCAGACGAGGGCAAGGCGGGGCTATCGTCTGGATGCCAGCCGAGAACGGTTAGAATGGTGCCCAGGCTGGCCGTGAGGCGGGCAAGGCGGCTGTCGTGCTTGCGCACGTCATACGAAGCCAGAGCCTGAAGATAGATGCGCCCAAGCTCGCCGAGATCCCGGCGACGATCCTCGGCAGGATCGTGAGATCGCCCCATCGGTCATATCCCCGGGTAGGTCCGTGTCCGCGGTACGCCCCCGCAACACCGACCTCGACCAGCCGCAGCCGGGGAGTTGGAAAACCGCGTTTGAACGGCTCCTACGACCTTTAGCACCGGGGCGCCTGGACATACGTCGCAGGCTCCCCGACCCGAAGGGTCAAGGATGTGTGGTGCCGTAACGGCCGGCACCAAACCGTCAAACGAGGGGTTTCCACACCCCAGGGCGGCGCGTACCGCCCCACCGAAATCATAGGCACGCGCGTGTCGTCATTCCAGCGGTTTTGGCCGAGGAAGACGACGCGGTGCTGATATTCGACAGCCCGACGTGGGTGGTTCGGCGTGGCGCTGGGTGCCGACCAGCGCCAGACCCAAATCCTCTCTCTGAGGCCCGCAAGTCTACGGGCCATCGTCGGGCGTCAAGGACGCATGGTCCCCCCAAAATGCTGCGCATTTCGGCTCCCCCATGCGCCGGCTCCGCCGGTCGCTACGCGATCCCTGACCCCCTCCTCCGACACCCGTTCGCTGCCTTCGTCATCGAGACCAAGGAGCATCCCATGCGCTACGACATCCATCACGAGATCGCCGAGCTGCGCGCCGAGCTGGCCTACACCTGCCTGAGCCGCACCGAGCGAGCCGACGCGAAGGCCCGCCTCGCCCAACTCCTCGCCCAGGTTCCCGAACGGAAGAAGGAGGCGTGAGCCTCCCCCTCCCCGTCTTCGGGTCAACGAGATGCCGAGGGGCGTCGGCGACGAGGCTGGTGCGGCGCCCCGGCCCGCCTTGCCCTCCCCGGCTCGGACGCTGCCTCCGGCGCCTCACTCCCAGTTTCAGCGTCTACCGGGTTAGGAGATCCCTCGGGGGCGTCGCCCTCTGCCTCCGGCTGCATCTCTGCCTCTTCACGCAGCCGCTTCCGGGCTTGCCGTACCCGATACGCCAGTTCCTCCCGCGTGCGTTGGATCGCGATGACCTCAGCGGGATCGCGTGGAACGTCCTCGATATCCTTCAGCGCATCAGCCAGCTCGGGCCGACGCGCCTTGTAAAGCTTGGCTCGCCGCCCGTCTTTCTTGAACGCGATATGCTCGGGATGATTATTGATGCGATCCGCACGAGCCTGCTCCGCCTCATAATCGAGGCCGTTTCGGGCAAAGGCGCGTTTAATTTCCGTAGGTGTAAATCCAAGAAACTCTAGAAGGTTGACACCTTTGGCGCGAGCGATTTCCTCCATCGTATTCAACGTAGGATTTCCCGAATTGGTCCCATATTTATGGGCCATCGGGATACCAATATTGTATCGATGTGCGAATTCTAGCAGGCTCTCATAGGATCTCTTGTCTTTCAAAAAGGCTCTCGAAAAGGCGGCTCCAACCAAGGAGTCGCCATATGGAGACTCATACCAATTCTCTTCACATGACCAAAACTTATCGATATAAGGTTGGTCTGTCGGAGATTGTGTCTTGAGACCAAGCTTTCTCTGCGGAATTCTTGCCCCTCCCTTTTTATCGTTCGTTGGCATCTTGGACCGCACGGATTTCGGCCGGCTGGCGAGGCCAGCCAGTGGCGAGCTGCCTAGGCGCCGAATCATCGGCGCCTTAGACAAATTCATCCGCGGCCTGCGGTCAAGCTTATACACAAGGTGGCTGGTTGTATTGGTGCCTATCGGGGACTCTAGATAGTCGGATGTAACTCAAGGGGAAGCGACCAAATGGCTCCTATATCTTTATTCCGTGTTTGTTCAAATAATCCTCTATTGCAATATCGATAACGTGTGTCACGAGATTGCCTGTAGATGCGGCGTGTACTCTGAGTGCTAGGTCCACTGGCTTCGGAAGTTGAACCTGAATTCTTTTGCCCAACTCAGCTTGTCTGAATTCGGAAAACGGGCGAGTAGAAGTTTTTTCTATTTTGGCCGAGGATTTCGTCGGCTTCTTAGTAGAAAATGCCTCACTAATTTCAGATGCGGAGGAGGGTTTGTTCTCCATCTGCTCCGCATAAGTTGGTCCCGAAATTGCCGGCGTGTCACGCCGAGAGTCCGCAAACCTAGATGTTAGCTTAGATAGAGTAAGTGCGGGCTTGGCCGCTTGTTCGATTGCGGGAGTTCCACCCCCTTGCGAAGGCGTTGCTTGATTGTTGCTCTTGGCAATGTCGTCCGACATATCGCTTCCCTCTTTTAGTTATTGAGCAAGTCGTATGCTAGATTGCGTGAGTTTGTTTGGGCGTTGACCGTGGCGTCATCCTTTCCTTTTAGAAGATACAGGGATCCTGTCCCTTCAGTGATCGTTTTCACGCGCTCTCTTTTCTGCATAAGAACGTCAGATACCGAGATATTGTGCTCAATAAATGATTTATATACATTCTCAAGGCTTTTAGAATTCTTGGTGATTGGATCATATTCGTTCAAAACGACTTTATATTTTGGCATTTCTTTGTTGTCTTTTGCTGTCAGCTCTCGAAGTTGGTTGACGAAGGCAATGACCTGATCCCCATCAAAGCTGCTTATCTTGCACGGAATAACCAAAAGGTCCGTAATGCTCGAAAGAGCAAAGGTAAGCTGGTCAGCAAATCCAGCAGTATCGACAATGATGACATCAAAATGGCTGTTTTCGTCGAGCAAACTGACAATTTTGCTCGGTTCTGTCGAGGCAAGAACTTCTAAATTTTCTTGTCGACTATTATTTGATAAAGTTTTCTGATGCCAACGAATGGCAGATTGCTGCTTGTCTGTATCTATAATGAGAGTTTTGAATCCTTGATTGGATAGTTCGCCAGCCAGGATTATAGATATAGTCGTTTTTCCGCTTCCCCCCTTGGGGGTTGCGACCGTGATTATTGAAGCCATCTGATTTTCCTTCGGGCGCAGCGGATAGGGGGGAGGGCGGAGTGGCTGTTGGACCACTTACCCTACCTCGGCATCGTTAATATCGGATTGTCGCAAGCCTGGAAACCGGGGCCATCGCATTCCGATTTTCCATGAAATATGGGAACAGGGAAGCCGGCAACGTCGCATTCCGATATGCCGGGGAAATAGCAATCCTGGAAGCGCGACAAATCGCAACCCGCTTTTCCGTGAAAGTCGAATAAACGGAAACCGTGGATACCGCATTCCGTTCTTCCCGGTAGATCGCATAAACGGAAACCGCATTTATCGCATGCCGATATCCCATGAAAATAGGAAGCACGGAAGCCATCATTGTCGTATTCCGCTCTACCGTGAAAATCGCAAAATCTGAAGATAGGAACATCGCAATCCGATAATCCGATAAAATTGTAAATGCGGAAACCAGGAATAACCCAATCCGCCTATCCAGGAATATCATAAAGTGTAAAACCGGGAAAAACGGGTTATCGGAAAATCGATTTGGGACTCCGATCATGCAAAGCAGGGAATATCGTAATCCGGGAAACCCGGAAAATTGACTCCTTCGGAGGAGTCTGAGCGGTGCTTCGAGGAGTGGCGTTGCCCCTCCTCTTCGCTTAGGTCTCATGGTATAGCTGAGGTGACAAGATACCGGTTTTTGGCGGATGCCAAAACCGGGGGCACGCTCGCCGCGTGCCAGGGCGCATCGAGCCGATGCGCGGTGCGCCGCCCTGGTCGGGCGGCTTTGGGCGCCAAGGCGCTGGCAGGGGAGGGGGGCTTGGCGCGTCGGAAACGTCCTGAACGCAAAGCGCGCTACCAAACCGTCCTGTCGGAGGCCGACGCGGCGTGCCTTGCCGCCACAGCCGAACGCATGGGGTTGCCCCGCGCCGAGGTCGTGCGCCGGCTCATCCGTGCCTCTGCGACCCTTGAACCAGCTCTATCCGTGTCGGAGTCGGCCGAGATCGAGGGCTTGCGCCGGCAGGTCCGGCGCGCCGGCATCAATCTGTCCGAGCTTCTGAAGGCGATCCGATCCGGGCGGGCGGTCAGGTTGGCCGACAGCGCGCCCGTCTGGCGCGAGTTGCTTGCCGCGATTGAGGAGGTCGAGGGGCGGCTGTCCCGGTTGAGCGGCCCCTATGGGGTCCGGCTCTATCAGGCCCTTGAAGCCGCACAGCGTCAGGAGGAGGGCGCCTCTTGAGCGACGATGCGGGGCTTCTTCAAGAATGGGCGGCGCAGGCGGCCGACCTGAATACGCGACTCCGGGCGGACGCCGCTCGCCGTCAGGCGTGGGCTTACGACGAGGAGAAGGCCCGTTCTCCCGGTGGGGGAGGTGGTGCATCGGCTAAGGGCTTCGGTTCGGGGAGCGGCGGCCGGAAGCGGCCAACGTCCGCGGCAGGAGCGGTGTCGAAAACGATGTCCGGCACAGGGATGGCGGGATCGGCCTCGAGTGCGCCCGGTCCGATGCGACCCCAGAGCGTCGGTAGCGCCATGGCGTCAGGATCGGCAGGCAGAGGGCAGTCTTCCGGCGGCACCGTCAGCCGGTCGGGGTATGGGGTGCGAGGCCGAGACGCGGCCCAAGCCAGGGCGGCCACCACGGCTCGCTCCGGGGCGAGTGGTCCAGGGAGTCGAGCCCAGGCGAGTCGCACTGCCTCCGCCATGGTCGCGAAGGGCTACGCCCCGGCCGTGGTCAAGGTCGTATCCTACGCGGCCGGGAGCACGCGGGCCAAGGCGACGGCGCAGTATGTGCTTCGCGAGGAGGTGCAGCTTGAAACCCATGACGGGCGCGAGCTGACCGACCGCGAGGCCGTGAATGCCGAGATCGAGACGTGGTCACAGCGGTTCGGCAAGCGCGAGCCGACCCAGGACGTGATGAGCGTGCGGGTCGGGATCGCCGGCCTCAAGGACGAGGCCGAGGACCGGGGGCAGCTCCGGCGGGCGGTCGAGGCCGGCTTTGCCGGGCACCGCCATGCCTACCGGATGGAGGCCGGCACGGACGGATCGCTGAGCGCGCATGTCGTCGTGGCGGCGGCCGGCGAGGGCCGGGAGCGGTTCAAGGTCACCGCGCAGCGGATCGGGGAGGAGGCGGAAGGGTTCGACCGCCGGGTGCTCGATGCGCCCACCGAGGCGCGGATCAAGGCACGGATGGAAGAGGCGACGGGCGTTGGACAGCACCGGATGAGCTTCAGCCCGTCAGGGCCGAGCCATGGCATCGAGGGGGTGCGGTTTCATCTCGGCCAACTCATTGAGGGTGCCAGCTCCGGAGCAGTCGGCGACGACGGCCGGCACATCGGCACCGCAGGCCACGTGCATGAGGCGGCGCGGGCCTGGCGGCCGCATCTGCGCTCGCAGCAGGCGCGGGACACCTTGCACCTGGTCGTCTCTGCCCGGGCCGGGACGGACAAGCAGCGGTTCCGCGACGCGGTGCGGGATTTTCTCGGGGACACATTCGCCGATCACACCTTCCTGTTCGGGATGCACACGGACAAGGAGGAGAGCAGCGGCCACATCCATGCGCACGCGGTCATCGCAGTGCGGAGCTTGGGGGGCGCCAAGATCCATCCAGGCCCGCAGGATCTCCGGCGCTGGCGGGAGACCTACGCCGAGCACGCCCAGGCGCAGGGCCTTCAGATCGTGGCGACGACAGCCCAGGATCGGGCATCGAGCCAGAGCTACGGGCGACGGGACAAGGCGATCGTCGACGCGGCCGAGCAGCCCCGGCCGGGGCGGGCGGCACGGGATCGAGCCTATGCCAGCCACCCGGCCAATCAGGAGATGATCGCGAACGCCCGTCAGCGGATCGCGACGGCCCGAACCAACCCTGTTAAGGTTCCGGTCGGAGCCCAGGCGCTTGCGCGGACGGCCGAGGCCGCCCGGATCTGGTCGGAGCTGGCCCAGGCGCAGCCGGGCAATCCGGTCGCGGCGCAGTACGCGCAGCGCACCGAGGAAGCCTATCGGCTCGGGGAGCGCGCGCGCAGCCAACAATCCGCCCAAGCTCACACGGAGCAGCATTCAGGAGCCCCGACCATGCCTGTCACCGCCGAGAAGATGGAAGCCGATCTCAAGCTCATGAACGAGCAGGCCGCTACGACCGCGGCCAGGCTCGAAGGGCCGGCGAGAGAGCGCTACGAGCACCTGACGGCCAACGTCCTACAGGCAAGCGCCGTGAAGCTCGACCTTCAGCGGATGATGGAGCAGGGGCAGACGCATATCGACCTTGAGACGGTGCGGGGGATGCTGCCCCCCGACAGGGCCGAGGCGATCATCGCGAGCGTGCGCGAGCGCGAGGCCCAGGAGAAGGTCCAAGCTCAGGAGAAGGCCCAGGGCCAGGAGCAGGACGGTGCCTCGGCACAGCCGAGCGGGACACCCGCGCCCGCCGGGAACCAGGATCGGCGCGCGACCGAAGCCGAAAGGGCGGAAGCCAACAGGGTTGCGGTCCGAGAGGAGCGGGAGGCCGAGGCGGCAGAACGCCTTGAGCGGGCAGCCGTCGAGGTTGCGCGCGCCGACGAGGCTGACACGTCCCGTTCACCTGAGGCGATGCACCAGCTCGACGCCGATCGCGGGCTTGCCCGCGAGGCGGCACGCCTCGCAGAGCGCGAACGGGAAGAAGCCGAGGCGGCCGAGCAGCGGGCGCGATCCGGTTCGGCCGGCGGCGATGGGCGAAGCGCGCCCCCTGGCAAGACCCACGATCCAGATGAGGTTCGACGGCAGGTGTTGGAGCGTCGCCGTCTGGAGCGTGAGGCCCAGAGCCGCGCGGCGCAGTCGCGTGATGAGCAGGAAATGGATTGAGGTGCGGTCGGGACTGCCTCCGACGCCTTGCCGACCCTCGAAAGGTCCGGTTTCAGGCTGTTGAGTCAGAAGTCGATGACCGCCTCGGGTGGTTTACGACCGGTCTGCTTCCGGGCGGTAACGCATAGAAACGGACGTCGCCGCCACGACTACTAACGACCCGCAGTAGGCGCTTCAACCAAGCTCCGATACCAACATTGTTCGCACCTCTCCCACCAGCGTGGCTTCACCAACGCGGGGTGGGAGCAAACTGAACTCCACCTCCGGCAACGATGGAAGGAAGTCAAGCGGTCGGCATGTCCCTGTGTCTTTCGGCATCGCAGAAGCGTTCAGGCATGAAACACCCAAGCCGGCTACGAGGGCGGATTGCAGCCCAGCGACACCGGATGCCGAATGCGCAACGACGTAGGGGATCTCATGCGTTTCCAGCACCTGCCGGATGAAGCGTTGCAAGGAGCAATCCTGCGGCAGACCGAGTAGGGGAAGGGGGGCCTCAGGTTCGTGTTGGAATTCGCGCCCCGCCACCCACATCAACGCCTCTCGCCGAACCGGAATGCCCTCTCGCAGACTGCGTCCATCCACGATCCGCATGGACAGTCCGATATCGAAATCGCCGTCTTGGGCTTCCCATTCGATTTGCAGGCTCTTGCGGATTGCGACATGCAATCGAAGCTTCGGGTAGCGCCGCCGCAACCTCCTTAGCATTTCGGCAATAGCGGTAGGTCGAAAATAGTCCGTGACGGCCAGGCGCAACTCTCCGGCCAGATCCAAGCCTCGCATGTCTTCGAGGGCGCGATCGCTCGCTGCGAGTATCTCCCGTGCATGGACGATCAGCCGTTCGCCAGCAGGCGTCGGCCGGACGCCTTTCTTGCCCCTATGCAGCAGGATGACACCGGCGAACTCCTCCAGCTTCCGAAGCTGCTCGCTGAGGGCCGATTGTGAGCGGAAAAGGCCGGGCGCAGCGCGGGATAAGCTGCCGGCCTCTGCCACCGCCACGAACGAACGCAATTGCTCAAGATCGAAGGGGCGCACCCTTATCGTCCCACTTTGCCGATGGATATCATCGCATCTTCCGGCTTTTCCGATGAGATGGAAGCCCTCATCCTGCCGCCACCCTCACTTTTGCAGGAGGCTTTCATGCCTGGGCTCAGCCTTCGAATTTCTGGTCAGCCTGACACAACCCTTGCTAGCCGCATCGCCCCGCAACTCACTGCTCTAACGAGCAGAGTGCTTGAGAAACGTCCCGAGTTGACGGTCGTCACCTTTCAATTCGTGCCGCATGAACTGTGGTTCATCGATAGCCGATCGTTGGTCGAGCATAGTAAGAATGCATTCCGTCTTGAAGTGACAATCACAGACGAAACAAACACCAAGTATCAGAAGGCTTGCTTTCAGCATGACGCTTTCCATTTGCTTTCTGAGCTCATCGGCAATGTTCATGCACATTCGAACGTACACATTGTCGACTGCCGGGCTAGCGCCTATGGCTACGGTGGTCTGACGCAGGAATATCGGTATCAGCATGCGTAGATCCGTGCACTCGTCGAGCGAAGGTGGAATGGCCGATCTGCTTGGTGAAACGAACTTCTAATAAGAAAAACATAGCTGAGAGGATAATATGGTTGTCGAGATCGTTGAGTTTGCGCTTCGTCCGGGTACGGATCTAGCTGGAGCACTCCTCCTCTATCAGCAGTCAGCCCCGGTCTGGGCAGACTGTCCTGATCTAATTGAGAAGTACTATACCTTCGATCAAGCTGCTGGGCTTGGTGGCGGTGTCTATGTCTGGAAGGATATCGTCGCCCAGCGCCGATGGCATGGTCCGGATTACGTGGCGGCTATTCGCGAACGATACGGCGCGGAGCCTAAAATTCGGGTCATGGATGCTGTGCTGCATGTTGATCGACGAGGTCATATGTAGATGGGTGCACCAGAGGCCGACATGCCCCAGGATAGCAAGCCGTATTTTTCGCTGAGCATTCCGCATCTGGCGGCGGACTGCTTTCGGGACGCTGTCACGGTTGTCGGTACGGCTGCGTTGGGTGGTTTTGCTGAATAGATCCACCATCACCTAGCATGGTAGCCGCCGGCTCAGGTCGTGTCCGTCAATGAGGTGGAAATTCGGGGTGGAGTTGGAGCGGCCATCGGTCAGGCGGCCTGAGGTGGA
>NZ_JAIETD010000085.1 GCF_019745455.1 Methylobacterium sp. | reverse complement strand
ATTCCACCTCAGGCCGCCTGACCGATGGCCGCTCCAACTCCACCCCGAATTTCCACCTCATTGACGGACACGACCCTTCAGCCTCAGAGCCGAACCCATTAGACATGCTCATCCGCAAGCTGGAGAGCATCGCAACCCTCTCGGTGGAGGAGCGCCAAGCCATTGAGAACCTGCCGGCCATGGTGCGGATGCTGCGGCCTCGGCAGGACATCGTGCGCGATGGCGACAAGCCCTCGCAATGCTGCCTCCTGCTGAGTGGCTGGGCGTACCGCTACAAGCTAATCGGCGAGGGACGGCGACAGATCCTGTCCTTTCATATTCCAGGAGATATGCCGGACCTGCAGAGCCTCCACATCCAAACCATGGACCACAGCCTCGCCACGCTCACGGAGGCAAAGGTGGCCTTCATCCCGCACGACAGCCTGCGCGACCTCATCTTGCGCTTTCCCGGCATCGGCGCGGTTCTCTGGCGCGACACGCTCGTCGACGCGGCGATCTTCCGTGAGTGGATGGTCGGCATAGGCCGGCGTTCGGCCTTCGAGCGCATCTCGCACCTTTTCTGCGAAATGTACCTGAAGCTGCAGGCGGTGGGGCTGGCGGAGAATTACCGCTGCCCGCTGCCGTTCACGCAAGGGGACCTTGGCGACGCGCTCGGCCTCTCGAACGTGCACGTCAACCGCGTCCTCCAGGAGATGCGCGGCAAGAGCCTCATCACCCTGCGGAGCCAGACGCTCGTGATCGAAGCCTGGAATGAACTTCGGCAGGTCGCAGAGTTTGACCCAACGTACCTGCAACTGGAGAAGCGTTTCGCCCGATGAGCCTTCAGTTACAGCCCGTGCATGTCGGCACGGGCAGCCACGACGCCGTCAGTCAGCTCATCTTCGCCGACGGATACCTTGTCGCCGTGTTGGTGCAGCTCTGCGCGGACCATGAGGAGGATGCCGGCAAATGGTTCCTTGAGGCAGGTTTCGGACCTGTCGACCATCCGAACCCGCCGCTCTTTGACGACCTCGACGAGGCGCAGGCCTGGATCGAGCGGCGCTTGGCTTTGGTGTCATGACGCGTCTGGTTTGCCGTGTCAGCGACCTACCTCAAGCGCCTGAACGGCCGGCGGTATCGCGTGGACCGTCGAGCGACCGTTGAGGAGGCGATGGCCGTGAAGCCGGTATCAAGGGCCTGACAACAGGGAGCGCGAACCGATGATCGAGGCAATGAAAAGCTGGTGCGCCAGGGAGCGCGAAAGCCTTCTACGCGGCCTGGACCTCATGGAGCGAGGGGTCATGCGCACGGGCGAGCAGCGGGACAACGGCGTGCTGGATGATACGACTGCCGATACGATGGCCGATTACAGACGCAAGATCGCCGAGATTGAAGAGCTGCAGCGCCAGATGGAGGAAGAGGACTGAGAACGAAAAAGCCCCGCGCGGCGGGCGCCGGCGGGGCTAAAGGTTGGGTTCCTTGGAGGAACCTGACTGGCATACCACGCTTTGTGTCGAGCATCAGGACGGCTTCCGCGCGATGATCGCGAAGCCGGCGCCGAGATCCCATTCTGAGAACGCTGCCACTTAAGGAGGATACCTCTTGGAATGTCCCTTCGGCTCATCCTAGGCGCGAGCCAAGTTGCGTATCGGCTCCGTGGTGCCCCCCACACGATGTGCCCCGCCAGCCCGTGATCAGATCGCGCGGTGGGGCCAAGATCAGTGTTCCTTATAAGTTGATACCTAAGGCTGAGGCAAGCTGTTTTTCACCAAGTACTTCAGGCCACGATCAAATGAGACGTCGTTGTCCCCGCGGATGTCAACGCTGTAGGACTTCTCCTGCTCGTTCACCCGCAAGTCCTTTACGTAGACATTAATATTGAGGATCAGGTTCGAGACTTTCTGCACCTCGGCTGTGATGGCGACATCTGCCCCCAACTTGCGGGCGTACTCATCAGCGCACCCGTTGCAGCGACGTAGATCGGAGCCTTTCTCAACCTCACCTTTGACGGGATCAGTCGACACGATGGTGTAGCGACCGCTTTCCTGAAGCAGCGACCGTAGTTGGTCGCTCAAAGGGCCAAGTCGGTCATAGTCGGCTTGGGTCGGTGGCTGAGCACCGACGTTGGCGAACTGAAAGTCGAACACAGCAGCCTTGGGCGGCTCAGCGCGCGCTATGGTGGCAGCTAGCGCTGTCACCGCCAGGGTTGCCACCAGCGTCCTGTGAATGGTCATGAGCGTTCCAGACTGTCGTCTCTCGGGTGCGAGCCCGTTCCAGTCGAACAACGCGGCCGAGCGCCAATCGTGTCTTAATTCATAGCCATATCTGGCGGCGGGCTTCGCACAGACCCTAGCATGCCCGTCATGCAGCCGAGGACTTCCGCAACTGTAGATAAGTCGGGTCGAACTCCGCTGTCCGGACAAGGTCATCCCAGGCCTGGATGACGAGGGTATTGCGGCTCAGTGTGAGCATCCCGCGTCCACGCATCTCCTGCAGGACACGGTTCACGTGCACGTTCGACAGCCCCATCGCATCGGCAAGTTCGACTTGACTGAGCGGCATGGGACAACGGTGATCGCTCGCCAAACCAACAGCCTCCTGCCTGAGGTACAGCTCGCACAGCAGATGGGCCATGTGATCGAAGGCATCGCGCCGTCCCATGCTCATCATCCACTGTCGGAAGATGGCCGCGTCCACGAGCGTCTCACGCCAGAGCTTTGCGGCAATGCCGGGGAAGCGGGCGGTGAGGTCGTGCAGGGCCTCGTGAGGGATGAAGGCCACGGTGGCGGCCGTCACCGTGGCGAGGTTGTGATCCATCAGGGGGATATGAAGGCTGTGCAGGTCAGGGATGTCGCCCGCGATGTGGAACGAGAAGACTTGGCGTTTGCCATCCTCGATCATCTTGTACCGGCACGACCAGCCTTCCAGGATGAGACAAGACTGTGAGGCTGTGTCACCGTCGCGAACAATGTCCTGCCGCGCACTGAGTGCTCGCACCTTGACGGGCAGCATCTCAATCGTTGCCCGCTCAACGTCCGAAAGCGTGGTGATGCTCTCTAGTTTGCGGATGAGTGGTAGCAAGGGACTGCTAAAGTTCGAAGCCATGGCACCTTCGCCTTTCATTTCAGGCGGAAGCGCACGCCTCTTCCAGACATCGGCGCCTGTGTGCATCAAGCTGATGATCTGCACGAGGTAGGGCGTATGTTAGTTCCGCCTAGCCGCCTAGGTTACGAATACCAACCTACCGTCCCGGCTCAGGATTATTTCTGACGACGAAGCGCCGAAGATTTTCCAGGAATTAGGTGGAAAGCCTATCTGGGTCCCGATCAAGGATCGGGGCATCCTCGCCAATCCACAGTCCTGAGAACGTGAGGCTGGCTGTGTAGACCGTGACGTTCCTCTCGTTGCGGACGAGAACGGTGAAGGCCTGTTTGTCGCCATCCTGGGGGATCAGATCCTTCGCCATTTCGGGCAGGACGCGCATCGCTGCCAAGCGGACGCTCTCGGGACCGTCGCACTCGGATCCGACGTCATCGCGCATCAGGACGCCATCGTGAATGTCGAAGAAGTCGCGCGCCATAAGCTGCTCCACGCTGATAGGGCGGGAGCGCACAGGTCTCACAAGCGCAGCATGCCGGAGAAGAAACCACGATGACGCGGTTGTACCCTACGCTTCCATGTTGGCAACAACATAAGTCGTGACGCTACGTTTTTCGCGCCCTAGTTGCGCTATAGCGAGCCAGTCCGGCACTTCAAGAATGTCGCCAACGGTCACGCTTTGGTATTCTTCGGCCAAGTGATTTGCCCGAGGAGCTGTGATGATCGAAGAGATCTTGGGAAAGGCGGCGCGGCTGCGGCGTCTTTGGCGAAGCCGTGACCTAACACTTCGATCAAGCGGCTTGGCCAATGGCCGCCCGGTCCTCAGAACTACCACCGAGCGGACACCGCACCTGCCACCTTACGAAATCACTGCGAGTGCTCTCATCCGCATGGCCAGAGCAGCCCGGGAGCAGGACAATTAGGGACGAGACGCGCTCTGCCACAGGCAATCAGAAGACGGCACACAGAGGTTCCCTTCGCTGCAGTTGCTCCATAGGGCGGACCGTCCGAAGACAAGTTCTCTGCATCCTCCGGCGTCGACGAACGTTAAGTCGAATGAGTATCGCGCATCGAAGCCTCGAACGTATGACGCTGGAGGCGATCATCCTTGATGAGGTGATCTCCCAAATGTTATTCGAATTCACCCGCTCTTGCAGAGAACTTGGGCAGGACGAGGCTGGAGCTATGGCCTTGAAACTGAGCCGGTCTCATCGGGTCAAGGCTCTGGAGTTGCGTGGTCGCTTAGCAGCTCTCACCGAGCGGTGACGCTTCGCTTGCCCCTCCACGGACTGACACCTACTCGTCGGCCTCGATCCCTGCGAGCGGCGCGACTAACTCGCAGATCACGCCATCGGGCGCCCACGTAACCTTCACCTCGCCTCCGAACGCGTCGGCTAAGCCACGCTCGATCAACCGGCTGCCAAACCCCCGCTTGGCAGGCGGGGTGACGGGTGGCCCGCCGTGCTCAGCCCAACGCAGTCGCACGATCGGCTCCGGGCCTGTGCAATTGATGGTCCAATCCACCACGACGAAGCCTTCTGCCGTCGAAAGTCCTCCGTACTTGGCGGCGTTTGTCGCCAACTCGTGCATGATCAGGGCGAGCGACATGGCAGCGCGAGAGCCGACATGCACGTACGGGCCGAAGATTCGAAGGCGGCCCGCCTGCTCATCGTCATGGATCGCCAGCGCCCCGCGCGTGACCAGCTCAAGGCTGGCGCTCTCGCGGGTGCCGTCGAGCAGGATATCATGGGCCTTGCCCATCGCGATCAGCCGATTGGAGAGGGCGCTCCGAGCCGTCTCCAGATCGACCGCATTGCGCATGGTCTGCGTAGCAATAGCTTGCACCATCGCCAGCGTGTTCTTCATGCGGTGGCTGAGTTCGCGATTAAGCAGGGCCTGCTGTTCCTCGGCGCGCAGGCGTCCGATGCCGGCCTGCACCCGGTCAGCAACGTTGCGGGCAAAGGCAACCTCTTCCGGCTTCCAATCTCGAGGTGTGGCGTTGTGGACGAAGAACAGGCCGACCGTACGGCCCCGCTCTTGAACCGGGACGTTTAGCATCGCGCCGACATTGATCGCGGCAAACGTTTCGCGATGCGCGGCTGTACGAGGGTCTTCCCCAACGGACGGCAGGATCAGCGCTTCGCCGCGCTCAACCGCCGGACCGATAGTGCCGTAATCGGCAAAACGGTGTTGACCCTTAAGGCTGGCCGACCCGGGCGTGGTCCAGTCCCGAGGGATGGTAATCAGCTCGCCCGCTTCATCGAGTTCGCCGTACCCGGCGCGGTTGGCATTGAGAGTGCGGCCGACGATTTCAGCTCCGCAGACGGTCATCTCGGCAACCGTCGCTAAGTCGCGGAGCTGGTCACCCAACTCGATCAGTGCGGTCCGGCGGGTCAAATCTCCTCGGGTTTGACGCTCTTCCGTTTGCAGGCGGTTCAGCTGCTGGCGCTCACGCAGCAGGATGATAATGTGCCGTGCGAGCCGCCGCAGGGCGTCGGCCTGCGGCTCTGTCAGCCCAGACGGACGCGGGGCACTGTCGATCACGCACAGGCTGCCCATGACTCGGCCGCTTGCCGTGCGAAGAGGCGCCCCTGCATAGAACCGGATACGCGGGCCACGCGTCACGAGCGGGTTGTTGCGGGTGCGGGGATCGGCGGTGAGATCTGGGATGACCAGCAGGTCCGGCTCAGTCAGCGCATATTTGCAGACAGAGGAGTTCAGGTCGGTTTCGCAGGATGCGAAGCCAGCACGCGCTTTGAACCATTGCCGATCGGCTGCAACAAGGCTGACGAGCGCCACGGGCGTGTCGCAGATCGTCCGGGCGATCTGCACTAGATCGTCAAAGCCCTCTTCCGGCACCGTGTCCATAATGCCCAAGGCGTCCAGCTCACGCAGCCGTGCCGGGTCGGCAACGTCCGGGCTCATGTCTTGCTCAGGCTGGTGCGCTATCAGGTCGAGGCCTTTCCATGTGCCTAGCGTGTAACGCTCCGCTCAGTTTTTGTCATGCGCCCCACCCTGTGATCAGATCGGGCGGCGGGGTCGTTACGTTCTCAAGCAATCGCTATGGGTAGTTCCGCCACCTGGGTCGTATACCGCGGGGAGCGCATCTCGAACTTCGTCGACCATGTCCGCTTCGCCTGTAGCCCGGCCCGCGCCGGGACCACGCTGCCGCGGCCGAAGCGAGCGTTGCACGCATCTCTAAGAGCGGACCTCCCTCGTATTGTCCTGACGGACATCGATCGCTACTGCGTGCCGATGGATCAGCTCGAAGCCCTTTTGGACCGTCTCAAAGCTCGTCAGCGTGACCTCATCATGCAGGCTGCCGAGCACGACGTGATGCCGGCGGACAGCACGCTCAAGCGGATTGCGGAGCTTGAGAATGCCATCGCCGCAGTTGAGGCTGTGGCTGATGAGGAGGCGGACAAACACCGAAACTAGAGCTTGGCTTTGTCCATTGCGTGATCTTTCTCCCACGTTCGGTGTAGGGGGAGAGCGCTGAACTGCGCCCGGTTGTTCAGAATTTGGCAGCGGGCTCACGAGGCCGATGACGCATCCATCCACTGCTCGGACAGCATGATGGCGAGCGCGGTGTGATCCATCCGAGGCGCTTACACCCGAATTCGTGGGCGCCTAAACGACTGACGGCGGTCTCTGGTCACCGCCAGCGCTGGGGTTGCCCGAGAGCAGGATATGGCGCTCACGATCGGTTCGGAGGAGACGTGTTGGTGATGGCGGGCGAACCTTACTTCGGCGATCTGTTAGTGACCAAAGTGATCACCGATGCGGATCTGGATGCAGCCGTTGATGCCTATTTTGCCGCTCCAACGACGATGCGGTTCGCCATCACCCCCGACTTAGTTGTCAGCCTCGCCGCCGCTGTGGAGGCAAGCCCCTACGCACAGGACATGCTCGCCGATCTTGAAATCAAAGAACTTTCAAAGCGTAGCGCCGTCCGCACAGCAATTCTGCTGGCGAGGCCGGTGCCCACGGGCTGAGAAAGCAAAAAGCCCGGCGCGCCATGACGGCGACCGGGCTTCACGTTGATCTGCCACCGTGTCACCGAGTGCCGGCAGGATCATCCTCGGACTGAGATCCGAGTTGCCTATCATGAACGGCAGAGCTCTTAGCTTTCCGTGAAAGGAAAGCCCCACACGGCAGGTGCCGGCGGGGCTGGGTAAAACGAACAAGCAGTTATCTGCGAGAGCAGTCTTGGTTCAATAAGCCAGGGCCGTGTCCGCTGAACTTGGCCCAACTCCCTTCGGGACAGGGATGTCGGTGCTGCCGTAGCGGGCGTTAAGCTGTAGGTCCGGACCATCATAGAGGTTGATCTGACGAGCGATGATCACCGTGTAGGCGGATTGGTCGGCCACCGGCTTCTTCGAGTCGATGATCAGACGACCAACAGGCAGGTAGATCGTGCCAAGTAGCGTCCGTGCATCGTCGCTGATGATCCGGTACTCGCGCAGGTTCTTCGGGCCACCAGGAGGAGCCTTGGCCTTGCCCTTGCCACTTGGGGGCAGCGGCAGCGGCGTCGGAGCACTGACGGTGCGATCCTCGAAGAACAGCAGCCCGGCCATCGTTCCGCTCTTGGGCGCCGTGAGGCTGATGACGCTGTCCTTATCGAACAGCAGGCCGCCGCGGTCGCCTGTGAAGTAGAATCCGACATTGCTCCCGGTCAGCGATGCCTTCTTGTCGACGACGAGAGGGCCATCCTTTATGATGTAGACGCCGGGGCTCAGGGTGACCTGCGTGTCCTTCGTGATGTGAAGGCCTCCGCAGTAGGTTCCAGGGCTCAGCGTCATGTCGGCGCTGACGATGTTGTCACCTGCCGCCGGATCGTCGGGACTACCATGACCCTTCTTCGGGTTGAGGCTCGCGGGGATCTGGACGCAGGACCCAGGCGTCGGGCCGACGACGTCAATCAGCGGATCCCGCAGCGCAGGGCACCCAGTCGCTGGCGGTGGCATGAAGGTCGCCGGGCTGCCCGAATAGCCGCCTGCTGAACAGGTGGAGAGCGCGACCGCCACAGACCGGTTCTCGCCCTGAATGCCCGACGGGCTGACCGAGTTCGAGTAGAGCGAGCAATCGCTGGCGGTAATGCGGGCCGACTGCTCCAGGTGGAAGGCGCCGACGGCGGATCCGTCGAGAGCCAGCAGACACAGGCGCGTGGTGCCGGAGAGCCTGGCGGTCGACTCTACCTTCAGAACGATCTCCGGCACGCCAAGCAACTGCGCGAACTTGACGTGTACGGTCTCGGTAAGGCGGACCCGAACGCTGGAGTGATTGTTCAGCACCTCAGCCACCGCCTGTGTGCCCTTGGCATCGGTGGCCAGTGCAGCGGCCTGAGCCTTCGCGGTTGAGACGGCGACCTGGATAGCGGAGGCGTCGTCCGTGTTGGCGAGCTTGAACTGGTTGACGCCAGCGATGCTGCCGCTGTCGGCCGCGGCCTGCAACTGACTGCGCCGGTTGACCACGGATCCGTACTCCAGGGCTGCAGCGCTCAAGGCCATCATGACCGGGAACGCCACCGCGACGAGCACCACTACGCTGCCATGCGCATTCTGGCTGAACTTACGTAGATGCTGGACCATGTCCGTCACTCCCTGGAGCCAAGGAGTGGAGCCGCAGGCATTAGAGATTGATGAATCCAATCGGCTAATGCGAGCAACATGCCAGATTTTTATATAAAAACTATCGCACGTCTGATTAACACTGCTGAAACCATAGCGTTTACGTCGCTGCTGAGTTCGGCAGCAAAGCTGTGCTGACGCAATGCTTACAAGCTTGGGTCGAATGCGCCAGGCAGCCTGCCTCACGTTTTGGGCAGCCCAGATACAAAAAGCCCCGCGCGGCGAACCGGGCGGGGCTTGGTAGAATCACAGACAGGTCAGGGACTGCGATGGGTTAATCATGCGACCACAGGCGTGAAGCCTTCCTTGCCACAATTGGTAAAAAACCCCGCGCCGGAAACCCGGGCGGGGCTGAATGTCTAGGTAATGAAATCGCTCTACAGCTACCAGAGCGCGGCCGGGCGTACAGTCAGGAAAAACCTTCAGTCGGGTTCGTCCGTCATCTCGGGATCCGGCGGCGCCTCGGTATTTCACCCACTGGGAGATTGACAACTCTCGACTTGCGGGGTGGCTCGCTGTGCAAGCGTATAAGCTGCCAGCCGGCAAGGATCACGATCGGTGACCACTCTCGACATCCAGCTGCCACTTCACATCCGGACGGTTGCGGAATCCGTCGTCATCAAGGACGCAAGTGGCATCCGCCTATCCTACATCTATTTCGAGGATGAGCCTGGCCGCAGGCTTCAGATGAGGCGGGTGACGCATGCCCAGGCCATCGTAATCGCACAAGCAACCGTGCGGGCGCTGACAGATCTGATCGAGGCGGGAGGCGCGGCAGCCTCCACTGGCGGTTCAGGCACGAGCATCGGCGGCGGCTAGAGCGCAAAAAACCCGGCGCGCCAGTGAGGCGGCCGGGCTCAAGTTTGCGGTCCGGTTAGGGACGGACCGAAGCGGTTCATCAGCCAAGCCTGCGACAGAGACAAGGCGCAGAAGCCCCGCGTGGCGGATGCCGGCGGGGCTGAACCAAAGCTATGGGTGCCGGATGGCCGCTTAGCCCAGCGAGATCGCTTGCAGCGTCATCCCGCTCTTGTCACGGATGACTAACTCCCAGCCGTCTCTCAATCCAGGTGCTTCCCCGCTGCCCCGCAACTCGTCCAACGCGGTCCGCGCTTCTCTAGTCACCTCGTCGAGACCACTCGCCTCGACTCCAACGTCATCATGAAGAGTGTCCGAGCCTTTTCTCAGATCGAAGTAATATCGGGCTGTCAAATACGTCTCCCTAGGTTGTGATTTAGAAATTCTTCGGCAATTATAACAAAATTTCTTGCCGGGGCACAAACAAGATCGAAAAGTACGGAGTACCGAGTTAGAATTAACACTGCGTGGATTGATTCGCTCAAGCTTTGATGTGCTGTAACGAAAAAAGCCCCGCCACGGCGAACCGGGTGGGGCTGGGTAGGACCACAGACAGGTCAGGGACTGCGATGGGTTAATCATGCGTCCACAGGCGTGAAACCTTCCTTGCCTCGATTGGTAAAAAGCCCCGCACGGGCGAACCGGTCGGGGCATGTTAGGGATAGGTCGTGAGGTCGGACCCTGCGTTCAGGCGATTAGCTTTGTGTCCTGCTTGGTCATGAACTCACTGGCGAATGCCTCACGGATCTGCGCGAGCCACCCTTCAGCAATCCTCGCACGCTCTTCGGCTGCTTTCACCCGCTCGTCGGCCGCTCTCAGCAGCGCTTCGCTGCGTGCCTGCACATCGGCTGCGCGTGCGTCGGCGGCGCGGACCCGATCAGCGGCTTCCTTGATGTCATCACGTGCGCGTTCGAGCAGTTGCTGGACGCGCAGTTCCTGTACCTGAGACTGCGCCTCGACCTCGCGGACATGGCTGGCCGCGTCGCGGATGTGGTCGATGAGTTGTGACCAGTCTTGGTCTAGAGATTTCCGGGGAGGCGGACCGTCAGCGTCGAGATCATCGAAAGAGCCGATCAACCGGAGGACGTTGGTCAGGCTGCCGTCCGTAGTTTTGGCATTGGCAAGGGTGACCGGCTCGAATGTCTGCACGGACGGACGCTCCCAGCGAACCTGTTTGGCTATACCGATGGAGGTCATAACCTCTGGCCTCACCGGTACGCGAGTGGGGTTCATTACCGAAGCGTTAATTGCGTTAATTAACAACTAGTTAACGAAAGCATTGATGAGCTGCCTTAGCCCGCGCTCATCCCTTCAAAGCCGCTGACGCTATCGCTGGCCACTTAGATCACCGGAGGTTCTCACGGCGATTAAGTGAAGAGTTGCCGCATGGTGGAGAAAAAGCGGTCTTCGAATGAACCGAACGACAAAAACAAAAAAAGCCCGCTCCGGCGAACCGGGCGGGGCTGAAGGTGAGTTCCTTGGGGGAATGTGTAAGGGCAACCCGCGTCGGCGGAAATGGTTCACGGCAGTCAGCGTGCCACGATCTCGAACTCTAGCGGCCCCTGCACCTCAGTGATCGACCATCCGAGCGCCCGCTGCAGCACGTTGCAATCCCATGCGAACGCCGTCACGAGTCGGCCGCGCCCTGGAACCGCGTCGAGGGGCACGGTCGGGCCGGTGATATCCGTCTCGGGACTGGTCGGCCCTGTGATCGCGCCGTAGGCGTCAAAGCGCTCGGCCTCGTAGTCGGTGCGCCGACCGGAGCCATCGATCAGGCTCTGGCGCTTCACCAGCTCGCAGATACGGGTGCGGACGCGGACGGCTTTCACCTGAACCCGCTCGCCCTGGCGCACCTTGCCGTCTGGATTGACGATCTCGCGCGATACCCACCGAATGGGCGGCGACCGATCGCTAGCCATGGCGAGGAACCACGCAACCAGGATCAAGACGCCGCCCCAATAGATCACGTTCAGCACCCGCTCGTGGACGGGCGCCTTCTTCGGGCCGGCCGATAGAGCGAGAGCGCGGGCGTACAGATCGACATCGTCGAGGGGAACGAGCTGCGGAGGCACGCTTGGATTGCGATGGGGCATTAGCGGATCGGTCCCCCGCCTTTCATGATTACAAGGCCGAGCAGCCCGGCCAGAACGGCGCCCACGATGATTTTGATGACCCACGAGATATTCGACTTGAGGTCGTGGACGTCATCCTTGACCCCCTGCAGATCGCCCTTGCTCGCGTAGTTGTTCTTCACTTCGTCGAAGAACCGGTCGAGCTTCTTATCGAGCTGCCCAACTTGGTACTGAAGCAGGCGGACGTCGCTCTTGAGGAGAGGGTCGAGGGCGCGCCCATTACCGGCGTTGTCTGATGGATCGAGCTCGGTCCCTGGCTCACCCATCAGCGATCACCGCACACTGCGCGGTATTTGGCGTTGGCGACCCGCAACTGCCGACGGGTTTCGGCCGTGTCCTGAGCCGAGTACCGGACCAAGGAAGCTGTCTGGCAGAAGCGCGCGGCATTCGGCACCGGATGTGGCCCTTGGCAGGTCAGC
The DNA here is from genome assembly GCF_019745455.1 of Methylobacterium sp. Classification (GTDB taxonomy): domain Bacteria; phylum Pseudomonadota; class Alphaproteobacteria; order Rhizobiales; family Beijerinckiaceae; genus Methylobacterium. Next base: position 879 of record NZ_JAIETD010000085.1, on the reverse strand, counting down.
ACGAAGAAGCCCACGGCGCAGGTGAAGGTCGTCATCGGTTCAATCCGGTCTGAGGTCGCGGAGGTCGTCCGGCTCGTCGGCAACGGCATCGCCGGCCGCGCGAGCCTTGGCTTCCTGGCGCTCGGCTTCCTGCCGGGCCGAGGCGGCCTGGCTAGCGGCACCGAGATTGCGCAGGGCAGTTTCGGCCCGCTTGCGCTCGGCAAGGTCGTTGAGGAAGCGGGCGAGGAAGGCGAGCGCCTGCCCCACCCACCAACCAGGGGACCAGAACACGGGTCAGCGCGCCGTCGTGATGACGGCGCCGTCCGACGCCGAAGCGTTCGCTGCACGCGCGAGCGTGGGGCTGGCGACGGACACGGAGGTGACGGCCGGCAGGGACGCAGCCGACGCAACGATGCCGGCGGCGCGGCGCGTGTAGAGGCTCCAGGCGGTGACGGCGATCGTCACAAGCGCGCCAACGATGGCGGTGGATGTCTCAGCGTCCACCCATCCTCGGCCTACGGCGATTCCGCCGGCAAACTGAAGAACGGTGCGCAAGAGAGAGGTCAGCTGCTCGCTGTTCATGGTCGTCTCGCAATGTGGGAGGTTGCTCGGCGGGCCCGGTCGGCTCGGGTACTGCTTTCTTGGTAATGGTGTGCAGATTCGACACGCGGTACTTTTGCCTGTCGCCCTGACGCGTGCCTCAACTGCATCTGCGCGATGGGCTGGCTGGCCGAGAATGCTTGCCCCCTCTTGGCCAGCCAGCCTTTCTCAGCGCCGCGTGAAGCGGTCGAAGAGCCACCTGCCGAGCCGCGCCCAGGGTGATGGTGTTGATTTCCGTTGAGAGTTGACCCGGCGGAGCCCGAAGTTTCCATCGAGAAGTGACCCGTGTCTGAACCCACC
>NZ_JAIETD010000163.1 GCF_019745455.1 Methylobacterium sp. | reverse complement strand
ATGGTGGCCGACATCAAATCGGAACGCTGGCCGGCTTCGCGTCGGAATGGGTGGCCGGCTTCCGTCGGAATCCGCACTCCTGCACACGCTCAATCGCAGCCGAGATCCGCCGGTCGCGCTCCTGGACGAGTTCGTAGATCTGGTAGCTCGCCAAAGGCCCCAAAGCCGCGACGACCAGCAACACCAGGCGGCCGCGAAGGCCGAGGCGGGTCCGAACGGGAGATGAAGCTGACATCGCGGTGCCAATACCAGAGTTGGGAGACACCGACGTGGGGCGTACGGTCTTCCTGCAAGTCCATCGATGACACGAAAAAGCTATCGCTGCCTTTACAGCCTATCCCGCTGTGCGATTTGGAAGCAGGCTTTTCGATCGTGACCAGGATGCTGTGGCGACAACGATGCGCCGGCATCCTTGTTTCCGAACGAGGATGGTGTGGGTCATCTACGTGAAAAGCTGCAGCACCTCTCCGGGACGCCATCGCGAGCGCGGGGTGCGCCTATTGGCGCAGGGGCTCTGAGACAGGGGCAGTCATGCGGAATGGTAAGAAACACGGGTTATTAGGGAGCCACGGTCTTCCGCGACCAGCATACTGTCACAGGCAATGCGCGCATGCTCTCGTCATCGGTTAGTTTAGAGCCCATCGGCGCCAAGGTCGCTGCCGGCGAGGACGTAATTCAAGACGCTCTGGTGGCAATCCGGAACCACCTTGGGATGGAGGTGGCGTACTTCTCTGAGTTCAGCACTGGCAGAACGATCTTCCGGCGGGTCGACGCTCCCGGCCTTGAGCACCTGATCAAGGTCGGCGACTCGCACTCCCTCAACGATGTGTACTGCAACCATATCCTTGAAGGTCGCTTGCCGGAGCTGATCCCGGATACGTCCCAGGTGTCGCTCGCACGTGAGATGCCGATCACCGCAGCCGTACCGATCGGCTCGCATATCAGCATCCCCATCCGTCTCCTCGACGGCACGCCGTTTGGGATGTTCTGTTGCCTCAGCCCACGACCGATCCCGTCGCTGAACGAGCGAGATCTGGCCACGATGCGCTTGTTTGCCGGGCTCGCAGCCAAGCAGGTCAACACCGGCCTCAAGCACCGGCGCGACACGCAGCAGGTCCATAGCACCATCTTGGCCGTCATCGCGGCTGAGGACTACGACATCGTCTTCCAGCCCATCGTCGACCTGCAAAGCCGGGCGGTGGTCAGTTGCGAGGCGCTGTGCCGGTTCAAGACGCTGCCGTACCGTTCGCCCGACAAGTGGTTCAAGGATGCTGCCGATGTCGGTCTTGGAAGCGAGTTGGAGCTGGCCGTGCTGAGGACGACCTTGGCCGCCTTCCCGCAGCTGCCGGGTACCCTATCGCTGTCCCTCAACGCCTCGCCGGAACTGGTGATCAGCGGACGACTGTTGGATCTGGTACCAGCCCAATACGCGGATCGTATCGTCGTCGAGATCACCGAACATGCACCGGTGTCGAGCTACACTGATCTGCATGCCGGGCTCGCGCCGCTGAAGCAGCTCGGAGTGAAGGTGGCCGTCGATGACGCCGGCGCCGGCTATTCGGGTTTGCAGCACATCGTGCAGCTGGGTCCGGACATCATCAAGATGGACATGAGCCTGACGCGAGCCATCGACGCTGACCCGGCCCGGCGGGCCTTGGCTAGCGCGATGGTGTTCTATGCGCGTGAGATGGGCGCGCGTATCGTGGCCGAAGGCATCGAGACGACCTCGGAGCTGAACACGCTCCGGCTCCTGGGCGCCGATCGCGGGCAAAGCTATCTGCTTGGCAAGCCCGGAAGCATCGCAGCGTTGGGTCCTGCAGGTAAGCTAGCTCAACAAGCGTTCGCTTGATCTAGTATACCGACGGGCCAGGATAGGTCGGCAAGCGCAGGACCTTCTAAGCCGCCTAATCCATTGTGACAAAATAGCATCACCGAATCGTAATTGCTTTTCAATGAGCAAATGGAGGCTAAAAAGTTAGTTTTAAATCCAGCTTATCGGTCATATCAGCTAGTTCGTCAGCAATCGAGATGACCCGCACCTGATTGCGAGGATTGTCAAAACTCATGGATGCGATGAAGCGGATGCCGCCGTTGCTCCAGCCTGATCGACCGGGCGTCTCAGATGTAGCCTTCGCGGAAGCCGGCTCAAACAATACTTTATCGAATGTCCTGCGCCTCGTTGACTCCTATGATGATCTTGATGACGGAGCGCCGCCGTCGCGGCCTTCATCATCGCAGGACTGGTCCAACCTCATTAATCGCATCCACCAGGCCGCCAAACATGTCCGAGAGGTGGAGGTGCAAGCTCATGAGCAGAAGCTTCGAATCCAGGAATTGCTCAAGCTTGCGCGTGAGGACGTGACTCTGGCGAACGAGCGCGCGAGGGTCTCTGATGCGCGTGCTTCAGAAATGCAGGTGCGCAGTGAGGCACTATTGAAAGCTGCCGACGAGCGTGTGAAGGCAGCCGAGGAGCGCGCCCGTATCGCTGAAGGCTGGCTGACTCGGGTGTATGACACGATCGCCAGCGAGTTCACGATTGATCTGCAAGGAAAACCAACCGCGTAATCGTGGGCACTACCGCTGCGATCCGCCCGCGACCTGATCGCTCGGACCCAATTGTAGGTCACGCGGGATTGGTTCGATTATTCCTTCGAGATCACAAACGCAGACGGACGATCTGTCCTCGCGGTGCTGCTCAATGATGCGGCTCTAGAAGAGAAAGACAGAAATCGAAGGGTCAGTTACCCAGCAGGACTTGCCTTTGCGAAAAGCTCGAAACGCTTAAGCACCAATGTTATATAAATGACGGAAAACCTGCGAGGTCGGCTTATTCTCGTCTGGGAAGCCATCCTCAGGCTGCTCACGTTTGGAAAACGTGGCAAGTTATCAAATGTGCAGAAAGCCCTCGTGACGGGATGTTCCTCCCGCGCATCGTGAAGGACTGTTTGAGGCCAACGACGGTCGATAGCCAATGTCCGCTTCGCCAACTTATCCGCCCAAAAGCAGACAAGCGGAAACCCACCCATCTCGATCATACGCGCACGTTCTATCAGGCTGCCCGGAAGCGGACACTCTGAAGGTCCGACAAAGGTCGACACCGGAAGGTAGCCTACTTGAAAGTGAATGCCCGCTTCTGGGCGGTGCGTTGATGTCCGCTCATGGCGCATCGCGGCCTTTGGTCGTGATTTTCTGCAAAGTCCGGAACGAGAGCGGGAGCCGATGTTATATCGTTGACGGATCGAATTTCGTTCTCTCTCGCACCTCTAGTGAGGCGATCGCCATGATGACGTTCAGGGACGGGCTTGTGCCCATTCGGGAAAATCGGCATGGAAGCTAAAGAGCATGAAATTGTCGATAATTGTCTGAGTCACACGCAGGCATTTTTCAAAATTAGCCGATAAACTCATCGGGGATTAAGCGAAATGGAACTCATCTGCAGTTCCATGCTGCTGCATTTTGGAAATCGCGATCTTAAAGGTGAACATCGGATGATGGTCGATCATTTGAACCAGGACGAGCTAAACGAACTGCTCGACCTCTACCGCAGCACTCCCGGCAATCACTCTCTTCAGTTTGGCGCGGACAGGTTCCACGACCGCTGCGAGGCGAGCGTCAATGGCGAACAGGCCCAGATCTACGTCTCGGATCAATTCTGCGGGCGCGACGTGTCGGTCGCGCCACGCGTCTTCACGTTCAAGGTCAGATTCCCGGAAAATGATGAGGACACAATCGTCGGCTGTGCAACTGCATTCGACGCAAGAATTGATGGCTTAGTCATCGAAGATCTGTCGCTCATCGACCTTATGTTCGCCGATGAAATGCACAAAAACAGCATTAGGGGCGAATTATTGACGGTGTCATTCGTAAAAGAGCTGATTTCTGTTGTCTATAGAACTTTCATGCCTAAACATTTCATGGGCGTTTATTTCTTCGATGATTGCGATGAAAGTGAGCGCACCGGTAACATCCTTCAACAATGCCATTTCAGGAAAGAGGCGCAACCAAGCGAGCGATTGGTCTTCGTTCAACCGCCGCATGACGATCCGGTGCCCAACGGTGGCAATCGGTTTATCCGGCCTATCGCTCGCTACGTCCTCGACGTGCAGCGAGCGATCGATTCAAGGGAGGGCACCTTGCGTGAGTTCCTCCTCAATCCGCCAAACAAGCGCTGAGCTGCCCTTTGAGGATGCACGTCAGTTGTGATCAGGATACTCCTTGCCTTCATATTACTCGTGGCCGCCTTCGCAGTCGGCTATCCCTTGGCCTGCCTGGCCGAGCACGGCACCGACCTACGGCTATGGCCGAGCGTCGCCGAGGTGCCGACGACCTTCCTCCACCGGGGTCTGACCACGTACGGCGTCCATATCGTCGACACCTACTGGACGATGTTCTCGGGCCGGGCGCCGGCCTTGGCCGGCGGCGGATTCGTTCAGGCTCTGGTCGTCACGATTATCGGTGCGGCTGGGGCCGGATGGGTCGGTACGCCCAAGCTGAAGGGGCCGCAGCGTGACCCGAACGAGACTTATGGCGGTGCCCGCTGGACGACGGTGTCGGAGCGCGCTCGGATGCGTGCGGGCCTGGAGATCGGCACCGATCCGGTGACGGGTCGCACCATTCGCTTTGCCGTCAAGGGCAACCTTCTCTCCATCGCCCCGCCACGGACCGGCAAGACCAGTGGCTTGCTGATCCCGAACCTGCTCGCGCCCGAGAAGACGGCGTGGTTCGGTCCGGTGGTGGTGATCGATCCAAAGGGCGAGGCCTACGCCGCCACGGCCCGTCGCCGGCGGGACCTCGAACGAAGGGTCTTCTGTCTCGATCCGAAGGGCCTTGTCGGCGGGACCGATACATGGAACCCGCTTCTGACCTTCGACCCTGACGACATCCTCTACTTGCAGCGTCTCGCACGTGCCCTGCTGCCGTCCTCGGTAAGTGACAACGGCCAGTACTTCGTCGACCGCGCCGCCGACGTCATCGTCGCGGGATTCCTCGCCGCGCGAGAGGAAGGGCACCCGAGCGCGCGGCGCGTCTCGCAGTATCTCGCCGACCTCGACCTATTTGCCAAGGCGCTGAAACCCGTGCTTGCTGACCCGGCCCGTAAGGTGGCCGTACTGCTCGACGCGGACCCGAAGACGCGCGATCCCATCCTCTCGACCGCGGCACAAGCCTTCCAGTGGTGCGACGACCCGCGCCTACAGCGCATGACAGCGACCAGTACCATCGACCTGCGCGCCGTGTGCCGAGGCGAGGCTGACCTGTTCATCACCTTGCCGACCGAGGATATGAACGGCCTCGCCCCGCTGATCCGATGGCTCTTGACCGAGCTGTTCACGAGCGTGCGGCGCAACCGTCCGAGGGAGAGACTGGTGGTGTTCATCGACGAGGCGCGGGTACTCGGCCGCTTCCAAGAGATTGTCGTCGCCTCGGGCGAACTGCCCGGCTACAACGCCAGCCTGTGGACCTTCTGGCAGGACAGGTCGCAGCTGGTCGGCGTGTACGGTGATGCCGACGCCCGCACGATGATGGCCACCGCCGAGGTGGTGACCCTGTCCGACCCGTCCCTCGTCGATCCGGACGAGCGCGAGCACTGGTCGCGGGCGATCGGGGACTACACCCTGCTGGAGGAAAGCCAAACCATCGAGGCGGCCCAGGATGGCAAGCCGGGCCGCACGACGATCGCCAAAACCGCCAAGCCTGCGCGGCTGAAGACCGCGGAGGCACTCGCTTCCCTGCCGGCGACCGACCTCGTCGTGTTCCCCAACAGTCCGGCTCATCCCAAACGCGCCCTGCAGATTCGCAAGACCCGTCACGACGATTCACGGTTCGACGGGTTAGCGGACGCGATCGCCGTGACGGCCGCCGCTTGAGCCACGCGACGGCCGGTGCATGCGCTAGGGGCGAAGCGTGATCGCGGTCCGGGTAAAATCGTTCGACACCATGACCTCGCCGTAGCCGCGGCCGTCGAACCAGCGACGCAGATAGCTCTTCCCGTCGCGCTGGAACCACACGAACTCGGCCTCCTTCGGCTCGTCCATTCGTAGCCTCTGGCCTCCAGCCAACGTCCACGTGATGGCGTACGGCGTGGTCAGGCGCACCGGAGCGGCATCCGCCAGGGTGTGGGCCGACATCGTCCGCGCCAAGCCGAGGGCCGGTGTGACGAGCAGCACGAGAGTGATCAGGCCCCGTCGGCGATAGCGGACGTGGCGCATCAGGCGGCGCCCGGCGCCCGTGAGCGACCTGCGGACGCGGACGTGCCGGCGCGGCAGCGCCTGGGCCACGGCGCTTTCGAGCTCGGCACGGTCGGCGGGGGTGAGGGAAGCATCGTTCAAGCCCGCCACCCGCGCGGCCGGAGGCCCGGCGAGGAGTTCGCGCAGGCGCCGTGCGCTCGCCTTGCGGGCACGCGCCTGCGTTGCGTCCACGTGCGCCTCAGCTTCACCGAAGCGCGCCCTCAGTCGGCGCAGAGCCTCGCTCACCCGATCAGCCACTCGGCCGCCTCCCTCACCGAACGCATCGCTTCCAGACGGAACTCGGCGAGCACTCCGACGGTGGTGGCCGCAAGCGCATAGTCGGGTTCACCGCGCCGATCACGCAGCCGTTCGGCCAGGGCTTCCTCGTCGAGCTGCGGGATCAGTGCCAGACCGAGCGGATCGACCACCGGGCGCACGCCGGCTGCGAAGGAAAACCGTGGCAGGCGCGAGACGCTCGCTGCCGGTGCGATCTGCCGAACCCGGGCAAGGTCGACCGTATCGCGGTACTCGTTGGCAACCACGAACTGGCGGGCGGCCCAAGGCGCTGCCATGGCGGTGAGCGTCTCCAGACTGTCGTAGGCGCTCTCGGGAGCGGATGCGACGACGAGCACGCCGAGCTGACGCCCGCGCCGGGCGAAAAGGCCAGCGGCGCGTCCGACTGCGGCGAGGAACGGGGCCGCGCCGTTGGCACCGACATCGACGATGGCGGGGCGGGTCTCACGTACCAGGGCGTTGATCGCCGGATTGAACTCGACCATGGCCGCCTCGCCGCCGGTCTGCATCAGTTCGGCGGTGTCGGCGCGGATCGGGAAGTGATGTACGCGCTCGCCAAGCTCCAGCAGGCGCAGGCTCGATTCGATCTCGTAGACCGGAGCGTTCTCCACTGCTTCGGCGAGCGCACGCGCCACCGTGCTCTTGCCGACCCCGCCGGTCTCCTGGACTACGAACAGCAGGCGTGCGCCCGTCGCTGCGGGTGAAGCGGGCGTCGACATCTTGGATGGGGACGGAGACGGTTCGGGCGAGGCAGGATTGGACGGGGTGCGGGCCATGAGGGTCAGTCCTTCTTGAGCAGGGATCGGGCGCGAGCGAGGGCGGCGATGCGGTGCTCCGCGTCAGAGGGGCGTGATCGTGAGCCGTCTGCTGCATCTGCGACGAGGTCCGGCGACAAGGCCGGACGGGGAGAAGCCGATCCCGACGCCTCGGTTGCCGGGATTGCGCAGGCGGAACCCGAGATAAACACCGCGTCGTCCCGGACATCGACGCGGTGCCTCCGTTCGGCGTCTCGGGTTGCACCGCGCTGGGCCTGTCGGCGGATGCTGGAGATGACGCCGGTGAGATTGCGGCCAGTGATCGCCCGGCCATCGGCGGTGGTGAGGCCTTGGGCGGTCAGGCCGGCGGCGATGGCGTTCCAGGTCAGGCCACCAGCCTGGAGTGCGACGAGCGCGTCGAGATCGGCGCGGACCGCATCCATGAGGCCGGTGGCGGCACGCCCTCCCGGCGCCAGGGCTGCGCGATGGGCACCGGGGGCGGCAGCGGCGTCTCGCGCAAGGCGGCGCATATCGAGGCGGGGACGCTTTGCCATGCCGCAGGTATAGACGATGCCGCGTTGCAGCCCGGTGCATCCGACCGGTCGGATGCAGGACAATTCGGCAACGCGACGTTAGGGTACGGCAGGCAACGGTCGGCTACGGTAAGGGGCGGTATCAGACGGCATGTCTACGGTAAGGGGTACGGTAACCATGGGGGTATCACACTACACGCACTGAAGTGCCGAGGGGTTAACCGCGAGGCCTGATGGGCCTCGCCGGACCCGTTTCCCCGTGCCAGGTAGGGATCCTGAAGCACGCGGAAGGGGTACACCCATGGCCGGAGAGGTCAAGCTCAGCATCACCCTAGAGGCCGATCTAGCCGCCCGTCTGACGACGGCCGCGAGCGAGCGGGGGTGGTCGCCCGAGAGCCTTGTCGCCGACTGCGTCGCGCAGGTCCTTGAGATAGCGATCCGGCATCGGGTGCTGGTCGAGCGCATGGAGCAGGTCGATGCTGCCATCCTTGAGATGGCGCAAGCGGTGGGCGAGCTCGGGGGGCCGGCCGCCAGCATCGATCTCTCGAAAGTCTGTCGCTACGCCTCGCCCTTGGGCGAACCCGACATGGATGCGCCGTGACGGCGTCGCTACATCGGCTCGGCGCCGGTTCAAAGGCCGGGCTGTACTACACGGAGGATAGTGCCCGCGAGGCCCGGCCCGATCGACGGGACGAGTACTACCTCGCCGAGGGCGGAGGGGTGTGGTGGAGTAGCGGCGAGACGGTCGTGCGCCACGATGCGGCGATCGACGCGGCCTCGTTCCGCGATCTCTGCGCCGGACGCCATCCCGGTACTGGCAAGCCGCTGGTGCGCGGCGCCGGCGAGGGGCATTGGGCCGGTCAGGACTGTACTCTTACGCCTGGGAAATCAGTCTCGGTTCTTTGGCTTGCCGGCGACACCGAGCAACGGGCCTCGATCGAGGCCGCGCATCGTGCCGCCGTCGCGCGCGCGTTGGAGTTCGCGGCGACCGAAGGGATCATCACGGTGCGCACTGGTGCCGGAGGATCGCAGGAGCACCGGCCTGGCGACCTCATCGTCGCCCGCTTCGATCATTTTACAACCCGAGAGGGTGATCCCAACCTCCACACCCACTGCGTGTTCTTGAACGTCGCAGGTGCCCCGAGCGGGGGAGCTTCGGGCCGGTACAAGACCCTCAGACACCTCACAATCGAGGTTGATCGTCTCTACAAGATGCAGCTCATGGTCGGGGCTGCGTTCAGGGCGGCCCTGGCCGATGAGCTGCGTCAGCGCTTCGACCTGCGTTACCGCGAGGCCGGACGCGGGCAATGGGAGATCGCAGGCCTCCCCAAGGCGGTGCTGGAGGCCTTCTCCAAGCGCTCCGAGCAGATCCTGGACTATGCCGGCCCCGGGGCGACCAGTGCCCAGCGTGAGATCGCCGCCTTGGCGACCCGCCGGGGTAAGGAGGAACTCCCGACCGGCCCTGAGCTCGAAGCGCGCTGGAGATCCGAGCTCGCGGCGTTCGATCTCGATCCGTGGCAGGCGGTGCGCCACCCCGAGCGCAGCATCGACCCGAGTCTGGCGTTGGTACCCGAGCCGGAGGTGGACCGTGAGACCGCGTTCGATCCCCCCGAGATCGCTGGCGACACCCCGGTGGCGCGCGCCGCCTCAGACCTGTTCCGCCACGAGAGCGTGGTCACCCGTAAAGCCCTGCTGCAGCGGGCTCTCGAACTGGCAGGCGTGCAAGGACTCGGCATTGCCACGGTGAGTGCCGAACTCGCACAGTTCGAGGAGGATGGGACCCTGCTTCCCCTGGCGGCCGCCGAGCTCGTGCCCGGTGGCAGCGCCTGCTGGACGACGCCGGGTATCGCGGCGTGCGAGGCGAGCATGCTGCGAGCAGCCGATCGGCCGAGGGAGCGCGCCTGGATCGCGCCGGCGGCGATCGAGGCGGCGTTGGCAGCGGCCAGCCATCTCAGTCACGAACAGGGCGAGGCGGTGCGCCACGCGGCGGGTCGTGATGGGGTCTCGCTGCTTGAGGCCGGGGCCGGCACCGGCAAGACCACCACCGCCAAAGCCCTGGTCGACAGTGCCCTCCGTAGCAAAATGACGGTCATCGGCCTCGCTCCGTCCTGGGTCGCCGCCGACGAGCTTGCCGCGGCCACGGGGATTCCGGCCCAGGCGATTGCGCGCTGGCGCTACGCCCATGCTCAGGCCGCTGCAACACGCCATCTTTCCGCGCTATCCCCCGTCCCACCGCTCGACCCTAAGACCCTGATCCTCGTCGACGAGGCCGGGATGGTCGCGACCCGCGACCTTGAGGCCATTCTGAGCGCCGCCAAGGTCGCTGGAGCCAAGGTGGTGCTAATCGGCGACCGCCGGCAGCTCGCCTCGGTCGGGGGCGCCAGCGCGCTTCGGGCGGTGGCTGAGGTGGTCGGGCGCTCGGCGGTACTCGGCGAGGTCCGCCGGCAGACCGTCGACTGGCAGCGCGCTGCCTCGGTGGTGATGGCCCGGGGCGACGCGGAAGCGGGTCTACGCGCCTATGTCAGCCACGACCGGGTCGACCTCGTCTCAGGACCTGAGGCAGCACAAGCTCGGGTGATCGCGCTTTGGAGCGAGCAACGCGCCGCGCATGGCGACGACGTCCTCATCGTGACCCGTCGTAACGCGGATGCGGCGGCGTTGAACGCCCTCGCCCGGGCCGTGCTGCGGGGCGAGGGCCGCCTCGGCCCTGACCTGATCGTCCTACCCTCCCGTAACCGCGAGGATCAGGCCGTGCCGCTGAGCCTGGCGCTCGGCGATTCCCTGCGCTTTGGCGAGAGCCTGCCGCATCTCTCGGTTCGCAACGGCAACCGCGCCATGGTTCAGGGCATCACCGCCGACCCGGATGGCAGCGTCCGGCTCCAGCTGAGGCTGGAAGACGGTCGGGTGCTCGATGAACCCTGGAAGCAATTGGCGCGAAAGCCACTGTTTGGGCGCAAACCGCAACAACCTAAGATCGTGCATTCCTACGCGGGCACAGCTTACGCGGCGCAGGGACGGACCAGTGCCGCGGCCGTGCTCTACCTCGGGAAGGGCACCGATGCGCGCGAGATCTATGTCGGGCTCACCCGTCACCGCCATGAAGCAAGGGTGGTGGTCGAGCGCGAGCGCCTCGATGCGCAGTGCCGCCAGCGTCAAGCCGATCCACGCATACCAGCCACTGACACGGCGGTGTTGGAGCGCCTGTTCCGGGAAGCTCGTAGCTACTACGAGAAGGCCAACGTAGTCGATTACGCCGCCGACCGGGTCGGGTTTGTGCGTGACGGCCTGCTCATTCTGCGTGAGAGGACGGAGAGCGTCGTCGATATCCGCCGGGCAGTCCGGGCCGCGCGCGCCTTGCGTGACGCTCTGACCTGGCTCGGGCTTGATCGCCTGATCGTCCCAGCTTGGCGTCTGGCCGATAGATATGGACGTTGGCTCACTCAGCCGCCTCGCACACAGGAGCCGACGCTGGCAGCCAAGCTCGAACGCCATCTCGATCGGCTCGCTTCCAAGCCTAACCAGCAGCGAGATTCCGGAATCGAACGATAAGACGAAGGCATTTATTTATATTGCTGTAGTTATGCGGCCATTTAAAATTTTCCGCGCAGAGTATGTTACATGGCATCTTGGAAAACCAGTAACCCATTCTTGGGCCTGGGACTTATTCGGCAGCCGGTTGAGCGATACAAATGCGTTCAGTGACCATCTCATCTGGGTCTACCACCCTCATTGACCTTGATCTGACTGGTATTTTGGACCGAGCCAGTTGAGAGGCTACTGCATGGTGGTGACCTGACCGGCTGGCTTTGGACCGGGCTGATTGAAAGGATCAGCCAGGACCGAAGGAGTTGGACATGAGGCGAGGTCAGAAGACGGGTGCGGAGCAGGTGGTTCTGAAGCTGCGCCAGATTGAGGTGCAAACGGCACAGGGCAAGAGCTTGGCGTTGGCTTGCAAGGAAGCGGAGATCTCCGAGCAAAGCTATGGACGAGTGCCTACGCCAAGAGATCTTCTATTCGCTCAAGGAGGCGCAGATCGTGATCGGAATCTAGCAAAATACGTACAACCGAGTTCGGCCGCATTCGTCGTTGGGCTACCGGCCGCCCGCGCCTGTCACCTTCCCGGATCTGGCTTTCCGCCTACCCATGGCCGCTACCATGCAGTAGCCTCTCAACTGGCTCGGTCCAAAATACCGGTCAGGTCACCGCGGTCATCAGCTCCCCTCGCTGCAAGCGCTACGTCCGCCGGGCAAGTGGCGGTACAGGGTGGAGGGCGCCACCTTCATGCGAGCGGCGACATCCTCCATCGTGATGTCAGGATCGGACAGCATGGCTCGTGCTGCCGCAACGTCCTTCTTGGACAGAGCTGGCGGCCGGCCACCCTTGCGGCCTCTCGCTCGCGCCGCGTCGAGGCCGGCACGTGTCCTCTTCCGAATGATTGAGCGCTCGAACTCGGCCATGGCACCAAAGATATGAAAGGTGAGCCGCCCACCGGCCGAGGTGGTGTCGATCGCCTCGGTGAGCGAGCGAAAGCCGATCCCGCGCGTGCCGAGGTCTTCCACCGTTTCGATCAACTGCTTGAGCGAGCGGGCGAGGCGATCGAGCTTCCACACGACCAGTACGTCGCCGGCGCCATTACGCATATAGCTGAGGGCAGCAGTCAGCTCGGGACGGTCCCGCTGCGCACCTGAGGCCTTGTCGGAGAAGATGCGCTCGCACCCGGCCTTGCGCAGCGCGTCGAGCTGAAGTTCGGGCTTCTGATCCTGCGTCGACACACGGGCGTAGCCGACAAGCACGATGAAACCTCCTGAAACTGATCTCTGGTATCTCAGTTTCGGGAGGACGTTTCAAGAGACTGTTTTGAGAAAGCCTCGCGAAGCTGAGCCGTGTGTAGGGCGGTGACAAAACCATCCACTGGAGAGTCGGCGGGGTGCTGATGCGGGCGGCGTAAACGTATGGCCCGCCCCGTCCGCAAGTGGCTTATGATCCGCTGGTTCGAGCAGTCTGCATAAACGTATCCGGCCTTCGGGCAGTGCCTTTGGCCAAGATGGAGATCCGCGCGTCCTGATCCTCATAAGGGGGTCGGCGTCGAGCACCTTTTTCCGCTGGAGGCTTCCAGGACACCGATCGACTGTGGGGCCATCTTCCTCTCACCGCTCGCAGACATCGGAAGGCCGACGAAGGCTTCGCCGACCAGGCTGGTCGTGTCCGTCAATGAGGTGGAAATTCGGGGTGGAGTTGGAGCGGCCATCGGTCAGGCGGCCTGAGGTGGAAT
>NZ_JAIETD010000129.1 GCF_019745455.1 Methylobacterium sp. | reverse complement strand
GGTGGATAATTACGGAGAACTTGCCCGGCTTCCGGTTGGGGTCGCTCATCGACCCAAGCCAAAAAGATTGTCAGCAGTAGGATTCTGTGAACGGCCGACTTGGCTCGGATGTTGGGCAGTCATGCCGATCCTGTCCTTACCGGCTGATCGAGAGTTTCTCTTGCGCGACGGCTGTCGCACGAGCCGTACTTTGGGCACGCTGAGTTTCTATGAAAATTTTACGCTGCCCTAAAGGCGGTTGCGCTTGTTGAGTCTGTCTTTCCAGGTCAGCACCCGGCTTACAATTCCATCAAGGCAGTCGTGCTTCGGTTTCCCCACGAACTCGTTCGGGATGCGGTCGGCCTACGCGATCAATCGGGCCGGGTCGCCGCCGCGTCGGCCCGAGAGCAGCATCTTAGAGTCCCGGTCTGAGATGCGTTTGACCACTTTGATAACGTCGAGGACTGGATAGCCGCGGCCATAGCCGCAATTCAGCGTCAGGCTTTTGCCGCCACGGCGCAGATGGTCGAGGGCCACATGGTGCGCCTCAGCCAGGTCCGAGACATGGATGTAATCGCGCAGGCATGAGCCGTCCGGCGTGGCATAGTCTGTATGAAACATGTCCAGATGGGAACGCCGCCCAAGGGCGGCCTGCGTTGCGACCTTGAGCAGGTGAGGCGCGTCCATGGTCGACTTGCCGGTGCGCCCGCTGGGGTTAGCACCCGTGACGTTGAAGTAGCCTAGATGACGTAGCTGAAGGCATGCGCCCTAGCTGCATCGGCGATCATCCATTCGCTCATCAGCTTCGAGCGGCCGTAAGGATTGATCGGGTTCAGGGCGCGGTCCTCGGGCAAGGTCATTACCTCCGGCTCGCCGTAGACCGCGGCGGTGGAAGAGAAGATGACGTGCTTCACGCCCGAGCGCACCGCAGCCTCGATCAGGGCGTCGGTCTTCACCGTGTACGCAAGGTAGTAGCCAAGCGGATCGACGATCCAGATCGGCACCACGATCCGTGCCGCGAAATGCGCGATGGCGTCGATTCGGTACCCCGGATCGTCTCGGTGTCGAGGGCTTGATCGGCGACGTTGCCGCCGACCAGCTTCACCTCCGGTGGTAGGAGCCATTCGAAGCCGGTCGAAAGATCATCCGGGACGGTGATCTCCTCGTATCCTGCATCCTATAGCGCGTGAACCATGTGGCTGTCGATATGGCCGGCACCGCCCGTCACCAGAACGGCCATCGTCTTGATGCCTCGTGATGTCTGACGCGGACACCCGCCCGAATGTCTACCGGCGACGCGTGCCCTGCCCCACCAGACCTGTTCTCTGTGGCAGACGCCCCTCACTCCACCGTCACGGATTTAGCGAGGTTGCGGGGTTGGTCGACGTCCTTACCCATAACCACTGCCGTGTGGTAGGCGAGCAGCTGCAGCGGAATGGCGTAGACGATCGGCGCGATGGTCGGCTCAAGGTCCGGCATCGTCAGCGTTGCCATCGTCTCCATTTCGGTCAACGCCATTGCCTTGGCGTCGGTCACCAAAATGATCCGGCCGCCGCGCGCGGCTACCTCCTGCATGTTCGACACCGTCTTCTCGAATACCGCATCGTGCGGGGCGATCATGATCACCGGAACGGTCTCGTCGATAAGTGCGATCGGGCCGTGCTTGAGTTCGCCCGCGGCGTAGCCTTCCGCGTGAATGTAGCTGATCTCCTTCAGCTTCAGCGCGCCCTCCAGTGCCATCGGGTAGGCGGTTCCTCGGCCGAGATAGAGCACGTTTTTGGCTTTGGCGATTTCGCGGGCGAGTTGCTCTATCTCTTGCTCCTGCCTGAGAGCCTCGGCCATAAGGCCCGGCACGGTGATGAGCGCGTCGACGAGGCGCCGCTCGTCAACGACGCTCAAGGTGCCTCGGGCGCGGCCGGCCGCGATGGCAAGGCACAGGAGCACGGTGAGCTGGCACGAGAAGGCCTTGGTGGAGGCCACTCCGATCTCAACGCCGGCCAGCGTCGGCAGCAAAGCGCTCGCCTCCCGCGCGATGGTCGAGGTCGCCACGTTGACGATGCCAATCGTGTGCTGCCCCTGTGCCTTCGCATAGCGCATCGAGGCCAGGGTGTCGGCGGTCTCGCCCGATTGCGAGATCACGAGGGTTACCCCGTCCTTGTCGAGGGGCGCCTCGCGGTAGCGGGCCTCCGAGGCGACGTCGATCTCGACAGGGATGCGGGCGAGCTTCTCGAACCAGTACTTGGCGATCAGCCCCGCGTAATACGCGGTGCCGCAGGCGGTGATCGTCAGCCGTGAGAGCTTGGCGAAGTCGAAGGGCAGGGCAACGGGTAGGACCACGCAATCTTCCGCCAGGTCGACATAATGAGCCAGCGTGCGCCCGACGACTTCCGGCTGCTCGTGGATCTCCTTGGCCATGAAGTAGCGGTGATTGCCCTTGTCGACCCGGTAGGACTGGGCGGCGATGATCTGGCGAGGACGGGTGACGACCTCGCCGGTAATGTCGCGGATCTCGGCGCCCTCGCGGGTGAGGATGGCCCAGTCACCCTCCTCCAGGTAGGTGATCGCGTCCGTGAACGGGGCGAGGGCCAGGGCATCCGAGCCGAGATAGGTCTCGCCCTCGCCAAAGCCGATCGCGAGCGGCGCGCCATGGCGGGCGCCGATCAGAAGGTCGCTCTCGCCCGCGAACAGGAAACCGAGCGCAAAGGCGCCACGCAGGCGCGGCAAGGTCGCGGCCACGGCCTCGACGGGGCCGAGCCCCTGCGCCATGGCGTAGCTGACGGCCTGCGCCACCACCTCAGTGTCGGTCTCGGTGTCGAAGCGGATGCCGTGGGCCTGGAGCTCGGCCTTGAGCTGGCGGAAATTCTCGATGATGCCGTTATGGACGACCGCCAGGCGCTCGGTGGCATGGGGGTGGGCGTTGGTCTCGTTCGGCCGGCCGTGCGTCGCCCAACGCGTATGGCCGATGCCGATGGCGCCCGACAGCGGCGATTGAAGCAGCTTGAGCTGGAGATTGACGAGTTTGCCCTCGGCGCGGCGGCGCTCGAGGCGACCGTTCTCGAGGGTGGCGATGCCGGCTGAGTCGTAGCCGCGGTACTCGAGCCGTTGCAGCGCCTCCGTGACTTGCGCTGCCACTGATCTTCGCCCGACGATGCCGACGATGCCGCACATGGCCCTCATACTCCGAATGTCGAGGCGTCTTGAGGCGATCCGCTGCCTGACACTGTGGCGTCGTGCCAAAGTCCCGCAGCGAGACCTCGGCTGGTTCCGAGTGCCCCCCGCGAAGCGTGGTCGTTCGGCTTCGCGGGAATGAGGTAGGCTCAGGCGACGAGGTGCCAGCCGGCCTCGATGCTAGACCGCAAGTAATTTTGAGCTTCTGTGCTCCCAGAGATGCCGAGCGCCACGTCCGCCCGGCTGGCGCCACTGTCGAGCGCGTTCGTCCAGGCCTCGAAGCCGACCGCGTCCGGGATCCGTCCGAGCGCACCGTCGTAAAGCGCCGTCACGAAGGCGTCGTCGCTGAGGCCGCCGAACTTGGCGGCGTATTCGCTCGAGCTCAGGAAGCCCTGGGCGATATTCAGGAGCGACGTGCCGCTCTCGACCATACTGGAATGCGCTTGCAGCCCATTCGCGTCGGGCGCCCGATCGAGGAGGCCGTAATAGAGCCGGGAAACGTCGACGGCTTCGCGGTCAGGTGTGAAGATGCCACTGTTGAGAGCCGGCTGGATGCTGACGATGTTCTCGGCCGAGAAGGCGAAGCCCAGGGCCACGTCAGCCCTGCTGGTGCCCTGATCGAGGGCATTTCGCCAATGTTCTATCCCTTCCGGCTCGCCCGGGCGATGGAGAGCGGATAGATAGAGGGATTCGACGAAGACCAGGGTATCGGATGTTCCGAGACGTGCTTGGCCCTCCGGCGATTGCAGCAGTGTCGCGGCGAGTTCGTTCAGCGACATGCCGGTATCGAGGGCGCTCGTCCAGTATTGCTGGCCTTCCATATCTGAAGGCCGGTCGAACAACGCGTCGTAGAGAGCATAGACTTCGCCGGCCGAGCTCTGGACATCATAGCTGACCGTTCCGAAAAAGGTACGGTTCAACGGCTCCGGCGCGATCCCGTCCCCTCCGCCACCGATGACACCTCCGCCCCCACTTCCTCCATCCGGGTCGCCCCCGCCGCCATTTCCACCACCGGGGTCGCCTCCGCCACCGGGATCGCCTCCGCCTCCACCGCCGTTATCGACGACGGGAGGACCATTGATGGTCAGTGTCTGCGTCCGTTGGAAGGAGGCGCCGTGCTCGTCCATGACATCGAAGCCGACCTTGATCGTCCGAGTCGCGCCGACGCCGAGGTCCGCATAGGCTGGATCGGCGGGATTGAAGCTGAGCCTGTGGGTGGCGGCGTCGTAGCTCATGCCGCCCGGTGCGGTCCCGGTGGCAGCGCCGTCGCCGACCGCATAGGTGATGTTGGCGACCTTCAGCATCGCGTTGTCATCGACATCGGTTGCGCCGGCGAGCAAGTCGTATGTCGAGGCGGCCGCGCCCTTCGTGACTGTTGCGGTCAGTGCAGTGCTCCCGATGGGGGTGTCGTTGACGCCGGTGATCGTGATCGTACTGGTTTGAGCGACCTTCGCGCCCTGAACGTCGAGAATCTCGTAGCCGACCGTGATCGTCTGTGTCGCTCCGAGAGCCAGGCGATCGAAGACCGCGCTCCCTGGATCGATGATCAGCTTCTGGGTCGCTGCATCGTAGGTGAGACCCTGTGGCGGATTGGCGGACACCGTGGTGCCGCTCGCGTAGCTCAGAGGGCCTACCGTGAGCTTGCCCTGGTCTCCTGGATCCGCGTCGGTGGCGTTCGCAAGGAGATCCTGGACGATCGCCGCACCGCCTTCGGTGGCCGCGATGGTCAGCGGAGCACTGACTGTCGGCGGGGTGTTGGTGCCTCCGACAGGTCCACCCATATTCACCTCGACGTCGTGTCTACCGAGCCCGGAGAACGTGAGCGCGAGTTTGTCGCCGACGAGCGACTGACCGAACGCCGAATCGGTCGTGCTGGTGACCTGAACGGTTTTGCCGGTAGGGTCCGCCAGATCAATCAGGAACTTGCCTTCCCCGACGACCGAGAAAGTCAGGTTCTTTCCATCACCGTTCACGCTGAGGAGCTCGGCCCTGTCGGCAATGTCGTAGAGGTGAGTGACATCGTCTGACGTGGCACCCAAGCTGATCGAATAGGTTTCGCCGTTCCTGTCCACGAAGACGCTATCGTCGTCGTAGGCGTACCAGCCTGTCCCGGCGCCGCCAGCGACACTCTTGATCTTGCTCGTTCCGAGGTTTCCGAAATCGAGGGCGAACTTGCCGGCATCCGCCGAGGTCACCGTCGCGCTGATGATGCTCGCGGCGGCGTCGAAGCTGTAGTTCAGCTCCGACGCACCGAAGGACTCGGTACGCTTCGCCAAGTCGGCGAGCGTGACGAACTCCGACCCGAAGGCGGAGGCGGTATCGAGGAAGCCAGTGAACAGAGCCTCGGTGTACTTGGACGCCACGCCGGCATCGAGCGGCCAAGCCGTGGGACCGTAATCGTGCCAAGGCCACACGATGACGGGCATATCCGAATGCGAGGTCAGGCTATCGAATTCGGCATTCCAAGCGGCCGTCGCCTGTTCGATCGTCTTCCCCTGGAAATCGATCAACGTGAAGTCGAACGACATGTTGGGTGCGATGTAAATTTCGGAATCGGCAGGATCGAGGCGCCCGATCGCGCCCGGATAGCCCGCGCCGATGAGCGACGCGCCGCCAGTCATGTAAGTATAATACTGTGCGACAGCCTTCGCGACGGGGAGAAACTCTGGAGCTCCGGGTATCGCGGCGCCGGCGACAGACAGACCGAGGTTCTGCTCGATGATCTCCTTGGAATTTTTGAACTCGTATTCCAGCTGCTCAAGGGTGAGAAGGTTCGTGTCCGCCGGATGAGTGATCGAATGAGATCCGATCTCGTTACCCATCTGTATCAATTGGTCATAATACGGCTTTGAAATGCTCCAATCCGTCGACTGTCCACCAGCTGGATTGTCACCGATGTCGATGTAGTACGATCCGACGAAGTTATATTTCTCCTTCCAATCCACCAGGATAGGAAGGAGTTTGTCGTAGATTCCTAGAGTGTTTCCTTCCGGATTAACCTCGATGAGCTCCTGCGCTTGGTCCATATCGTTGCGAGACGCAACGATGGCCTTGTCCCGGCTCATGTGAAGGCTGAGGTCGGGGCCGGTGGCAGGTCCGACGATGTAGTCGATCGCATGCTGCAGCATGTTGTTGTCGCCGAGCAGGCTTTCGTTAGCGAAGTGAACGTTCTTGCCGCCGGTTGCGGTCGCGATCACGGCGTCGCGCGTGCTCGTGATATTACCCTCTGTCAGTGTTTGCGTGGCGATAGGCGTCACCGGTTTACCGTCGACGCTCGCATACCAGGATGTGCTCATCGTAGCGTAGCTCTGGACGAGTTCGTTCGCACCGTACCCATCGAAGCCGGAGCCCGTCGCGTTGATGGTCACGGCTGTGCCGCCCACGGTGGTGCTGCCGCCGTCGCGGGTCAGGTCGAGGAGCGTTTTCATCCGAATGTAGGGATCACCCGGGAGAGCATTCCCGTTTGGGACAGCTATGGTCCCTGGGCCGTTCGTCATGAAGTCGCCGGCCGTGATTAGTCCGACATTGTACTTGTAAACGGCGTCGGTGAGGGCATCCTGGATTGCCGCAACCTTGTCCGGTTCAACGTTCCTGAATGAAGGGAAGACGAGCGCATCGTAAGTGGAGAGCTTGGCTAGATCGGTAAGGTCGGTTTCGGTGAGGAGGTCGAAGGGAATACCGGCAGCGGTTGCCTGGTTTTGGGCAGCCATGAACAATTGTGAGTAGGCCATCTGGCCGGCGGGAGTTCCACCGAAATACGACTTGGCCGACGTTTCCGAGAAGACGATGCCGATCTTCGGTGGATGATCGGTGACCGGCGGCAGGGTCGCCGGGTCCTTCACCGTCATGGTGTTGCCCGCGTAGTTTCCAGGCAAAAATATCGCATTGTTGATGTCGATCTTCAGATCGAGCCCGGGCCTTGTCGGTGCTACTACCGGGGCGATGTCTGCCGCCGTGACCGAAAACTCGACCGTCAGGCCATCGGTGCCATAACTGGCGGTGATTGGGCCCATACTTGTGGTGACCGGGCTGGCACCAGTTGAGCCGACCTTGTACAGGACCGGACTTACCGTGCTTGTGGCTACGTCAAATTCAAAGTTGACGTAGAACTCCGCGCCTGTGTCGGCGGGGCCGCCAAAGGACTGTAGCCCAGTGGTGATATTGCGGTCTGAGTTGAGCCAAAAAGTCGTATTGGCGCCGATAGCGGTCGATGAACTTAAGCCGAATACGTACTGCCCGTTTTCGTAAGTCCCAAAGAGCGCGACTCCAGGCACGCCGAGTCCCGGAAGATCAAGGCGATCGGCCTCGGTCCAATCCGTGAGGATCCCGTCAATGATGCGAGGCATCTCGATCTCCCTGGTGGCCGCGAAAATAGAGAGCCGATGACGCCGTCGCAGCAGCGAAGACGGGACATCGGTCGCGCTCTCGTTTCGAACAACGGGTGGTGCGAAGCCAGATCGGCAGTCGCTTCGAAAGTTGAAGTCCGATCAGAGTGAAATACTGATCAATGTATGGAGCAAATTCAGCGCGTGGCTGACGCTCTCTTCTGACATTGGACCTAGCCAGTAAAGTTCAGATTCTTTTCAAACGCAATATAGCTCTTTCGTATTACGGAGTAGTAGCACCAATAGAGAAGGATTAATCTTTTTTGCGTCTGGCACTCCCAGATTGCCGGACGTATTAGTTTGCAAAGGTGCGGTTCTCCCTCAGCGCTGGCTACTTCCCAGGAGGGATCCACCGCTCGGGCTTCTTCAGCGAACACACTGGTTAGAAAGCGGGGCGCAGGTGAACTCACGTCATGCAGTTCGTCGAACCGGCTTTTCGACCTGTTCAGCGGCTGTGCGCCTCGGCGTCTTTGGGTTCCTCGCGCTCGGACTCACGACAGCAGCGGCCCCGTCACTTGCGAGTTCGCGCAGTGTACTGGCCCTCTATGACGGCGACGCAGAGCCGAATGCCGCCGTGACACGCATTCATCGCTACGCGGAGTTGCCCCTCAATCATCTCGGCTTCACGGTCGAATACCGGGACATTCGTCATGGCCTGCCGGCCGCCTCGGATCTCCCGCGCTACGCCGGCGTGCTTACATGGTTCTCGACCCTGCCGGCCGGCCGCAGGGCCTACCTCGACTGGGCGCGCACGGCACTGCGGTCGGCCCGCCGGGTCGTTATCCTGGGGATGACCGGTGGTACCTTCTGGACAGACGAGGCCTTGGCGATCGACGCGCTCCTCGGACAGATAGGGCTGCGACATGACCGCCGTGCCGTCGAGTTGACGCTGGGAACGGTGCAGCAGGCCCGGGACCGCGCGCTCACGGAATACGAAGGTAAAAGCGATCCCGTCCTGCCGGGTTTCGAGGTCGTGGACAGGCGGCGTCCCGATGTCGAGCCATGGCTCGAATTGGTTCTGCCCGACCGCGATGGCGGCGGCCGCAGCGTCGCCGTGGCGGTCAGCGCGCGCGGCGGCTATGCGGCCGCCGGCTACGAGTTCATGGAGAATCCCGGAAGCGGTCGCTCCCGCTGGCGCATCGATCCCTTCGCGTTCTTCGCTCGCGCTCTCAAGGACGAGCGCTGGCCAGCGCCCGACGTCACAACGCTGTCGGGGCGGAGGATCTTCTTCAGTCATGTCGAGAGCGAGGGACTGAACAACGTCGTCTTGACCAAGGCGAAAGAGCAGGTGCTGGTCGCACAGGTCTTCTTGAAGGAGATTGTTGATCGATATCCCGATCTCCCAGTGACCTTCGCTCTGACGCCGGGCGATCTCGATCCGACCATCGGCGGCAACGAGACGCCGCGCGAGGTCGTTCGGGCGATCTGGTCCGCGCCTCAGGTCGAGCCGAGCGTCGCCTCCTACACCCGGCCCTATCGCTGGGGTTACTTCAACGATTACAGCCGCGCGCGCGAGGAGGAACTCGTCGCGGAGTCTCGGGCGCCAGGCCGCCTCGGATTACGCCGTCTCGCGGATTACATGAATGCGAACGTGCGCACCGACCGCTTCGTGGCCAAGGCTCGGGAGTATCCGCGCAACTACCTCTTGAAGCCCTTCGATCTCGCGCAGGAAATCAGGACGGCCTCGGTCACAGCGCAGGATCTCGCGCCCTCCGAGAAAAGCGTGCGGCTCTATCAGTGGACGGGGGATGCGCATCCCTCTGAAGAGGCCATCGCAATGACGCGCAGCCTCGGGCTGCTGAACATCAACGGTGGCGAGGCGCGCTTCGACCAGCTCTATCCCTCTGTCTCACACCTGCCGCCGCTCGCCCGTCCTGTCGGACGCCAGCGCCAGATCTACGCCGTCGGCGGGAATGAGATCCCATTGGTCAAGGCATGGCGGCCCGCCGTGGAAGCCTTGCGCGGCCTCCGCACGACGCTCGTGAACACGGAAGCGCCACGCCGCCTTAAAGGCCTCAACCTGCATTATCACTTGGCTTCAGTCGGCAACTCTGAGGTACTTCGCCTGATTCAGGGCTACCTCGACGAGGCTCGCACCGCCGCAATCATCCCGATCCAGACGGCGGATTACGCCGCGATGGCCGATGACTTCTTCAATGTTGAGATCGTCGCGGATGGTGCGTCGCGCTGGTGGGTCCGGCATCGCGGTATGGTGCAGACCCTACGGTTCGACGATGCCGAGGCAATCCAAGTCGATCTCGCCGAATCCCGTGGCGTGCTCGGACAAACCCGGCAAGGCAGTGTCCTGTACGTGTCGCTCGATGCGGCGGTAGAGCCGGTGCGACTCGTTGTCGACGGTGCCATCCCTCCGAGGAACTCCCGCGTCGGCTTGACGGACAGCCGATGGCAGGTCTCGAAATTGATCCGCGACGGCGCCGACTGGCGCTTCACCGCGCAAGGCTTCGGTCCTGGCGACTTTGCTTGGGATGGCGCTGCTCCAGGCCGCTACAGGGTCACTGCCAACCGTTCCGATGCCCGCTTGTGGAGCGCCGACGTCGAAACGGACGCCGTCGGTCGGCTCTCTTTCTCGGTGCCCCTGTCGGGGGTCGAGCGCCTGTCGCTCACGGTTGTGCGCCAATCGGAAGCCGCTGGAGGCCCTCCATGAGCCTGGCTCGAATTCTCTTCGCCGTGGCGGTCGCAATCTGCGCCATCGCCGGCTACGCGCTGCAATCCGGCCCGGAGGAGCGCGTCGCCATGTTCGTGCGCGACGGACGCCAAGCCGAGGCGGTGACCGAGATCGAGCGGATGCTCGAGACGGGGCGCGCGAAGCCACGCGTGCTGATGCAGTTCGTCCACCTCCAGGAGAGCATCGGCAATCCAGCCCGCGCGACCGACATGATGGAAATCTACGTCCTTGCCCGCCCCCAGGACCGCAACGCCCTGCAATGGCTGGTCAAGACCTACGAAGCCTCCGACAATCCCGCCGGCCTGACCGAAGCACTGACCAAGCTCGTCGCAGTTGATCCGGCTCCGGAGCACCTCGCCCGTCTCGCCGACTTCCACCGGTACAATGGCCGGTTCGAGGACGAGCGCAATGTCCTCGACCGTGCGGCGGCAATGAGACCGATCGAGACGCGGATGCTCGAGCGTCTCGGCGCCCTGCTCGCGGCGGAAGGCCGGATACCAAGAGCCCTTGATGTCCTGCGCGACGCCGATGCTCGGGCAACGAGTGGGGCCGAGCAGTCGCGCAGGCTATTGTTCGAGCTGCTGATCCAGTCTGGCCAGCATGATGAAGCGTCCCAGCGGGCGCAAGGCTGGCTCGACCAATGGAGAAAGCCCTGGCTCGCCGCCCAGTTCACGCTTCGCCTCGCCGCAAACGCACCCTACGAACCCGCTCGCGCCCTCGCGGCCTCCGCCGCAGCTCTGCACCCGGACGCGCGGCTTTACCTAGCCAAGACCCTGGCCGAGCAGGGCCATCGACGCATCGCCTCGACGCTTCTGGTTGGATGGCCCTCTCCGAATCAGCCGGTCACGAAGACGGATATCGAAGGATACGTGGCAGCGACCGCCGCAGCCGGAGATTCGGCGAGGCTCTGGAGAACTTTCGCAGAGTTTCGCGCCCGGTCCGAACTTCCGGATTTGCAAGCGATCTTCGCCGAGGCCATCACGGCGCATTACGGTCTCTCGTCGATCGCGCTGCTGCATCCCGCACTTCCCGCGGCCGTGCTGCGGGCCCGGCCGATCTTCGCGGCCCGACTCGCGCTGTCCCGCGGGGAGGCGCCGACAGCCCGGCGCATCCTGGCGGCCGCGGATCTCACGCACATGCCGGATGCCGAGCAGGCGTCCTGGCTTGAGCTCCTCCTCAGGACGAACTCAAGCCAGGCCGCCTTCGCAACCCTCGATGCACTGCGTCAGCGCCATGAACTGCCAGCCAAACTGGTGCCGGCCTATCGCGGGCTCGCAGCGCAGCTAGGGCTCCCGTCCGGGAGAGAGAACCCGTCACGAGGCACGCGGCAGTTGGCCGGCATCGCTCAGTGAGCACGGCACCAGGACCGAGAGGATCGAATGACCCCCTTGCAGCTCCAGGAATCACTGAAGGCCGGCGCTGACGTGTCGATGCGCCAACTCGCGGGTCTGCGCGGCAAGTATGAGGCGTGTTTCCTGTTCCTGCTCCTGATGATCGTCGAATGGGTCATTCCGGGGCCGGCCTCCCTGGCACAGATCACCCCCCACCCCTTCTGGCTGCCGGTCGTCCTGCTCAGCGTCCAGTATGGTAGCGGCACCGGCCTCATCGTCGCCGCACTGGCAACCGGCTTGAGCTGGGTGGCGGGCTGGCCCGTTCAGAGCGCGCAGGAGGATTTCTATACCTATTCGCTGCGTGTCTGGCGTGAGCCGGTTCTCTGGATCAGCGCCGCGATCGTCATCGGTGGACTGCGCAACCGCCAAATCCAGGAGCGGTTTGCATTGGAGGAACGCCTGCACCTCACGGAGCGGCAGCGCGACACCATCGCGGATTTCAGTCGCGAGCTGCAAGAGGACATCACCGTCCATGAGCGCCGGGCGGCGACCGTACGGGCAGGTTCCGTCGAGGCAGCCCTCGAGGCGCTTCAGCGTCTGCGCGCGGCTAATGAAGCCGAGATGATGCCGCTCCTGCGGGAGGCCGTCCGCGAATGGCTCGGCGACGCGCGCTGGCGGCTTCATCCGCTGCAGGGCGGTGAGCTCTGTCACGCCGACCAACCTGTGCCGGACGTGGTCTTCCTGGTGCGGACGGCCCTCGTCTATGCCGTCGCGACTCAAAGACCTCGCGTGTTCAGCGTCTTCGACGAGCAGGAGGCCGGCCTGCTCGACGGTGTCGGCATCTTCGCCTGCCCGGTTCGGCCGATCGAAGGCGGCCCGTATCACGGACTCTTCGTCGTCGAAACGGTTTCGCCCGAGCGCTTGGTTCCGGCGACCGCGGGTGCGGTTCAGGTGATCGCAAGCGCGCTCGGCCAGGCCTTCGACCGGGCCAACCGGAATGCAGAGGCCGCGCAGAACGTTCGATTCTCCGCGCGAGCCGATGCTCGGGAACCCGCCGAACTCAATTCGTTGCACGGACACGGTGCGACCGTCGGGGACGTGTCATGCCCCCGCTGAGCTACGCAGCACGGCTGTCGACGTTCCCCTTGCTGGCACTCCTCGGGCTGCTCTCGCTGGAGTCCGGCGTGCTGGCGGCTTCCGTCGCAGGTCATCTCTCGCCAGGCGCCGCGCTCGCCGCGCACGCCACCGTGCTGCTGGCCTTCGCCTGCGCCAAACGGGCGTTCGCTGATGATCTGGCGTTCTACTTCCTGGCCCTCATGCTCGCGGCCTGTGCGGGCCCCTTGGGCGCAACCGGCGTGCTCGCGCTCTACTTGCTCCTTGGGCGCACTCGCGTCTCACCTGACGATCTGGAGACCTGGTATCGAGAGATCTCCGGCGTCAAGGAAGGCAATCCAGCCGTCGTCCTCTACGACAAGATCGTCGACGGACGCGCCCGCAGACCCGGGCATCATGACCAGCAAAACTTCGCGAACGTACTCGGCGGCCCGCTCGCTCCACAACAGGCTCTGCTGGGGCTCATCGGGCTTGCCTACCATCCCGACTACAGGGCGCTGCTGGGG
>NZ_JAIETD010000171.1 GCF_019745455.1 Methylobacterium sp. | reverse complement strand
GCCGACCAGTCGACGCCGCCCGCCAGGCGCGGGCGGCTCATGACGACGAGAAGCCCGGCCTCCATGAGGCCGGGCTTTTTCATTGCGCTGGATCGCCCACCCGTGAAGTTCGGTGTGCCCCCCTGACAAACCGCAGCCACGCTCCCCATCTCTGAAACGCCTGAGCGGAGCAAACCCGCCGGCTTGCCCCAGGAGGACGACTTCATGAACAGCGAAGAACGTGACGTCATCAACGGTATCTTCCAGCGTCTCGAGCAGGCAGGTAGCCAGCCGCGCGACGTGGAGGCCGAGCGTTTCATTGCCGACAAGCTTCGGAGCCAGCCCTACGCCCCCTACGCCATGGCGCAGTTGATCTATGTGCAGGAGGAAGCCCTCAAGAGCCTTCAGCAGCAGCTTGAAGAGGCGCGCTCCGCGCAGCAACAGCCGCAGGGTGGCGGCGGCTTCCTGTCGAGCATCTTCGGCGGTGGTGGACGCCAGGAGCCGCAGCGCCCGACCGGCCAGCCGTGGGGCAACCAGGGTGGACAGCCGGGTTACGCTCAGCAGCCCGGCTACGGGCAGCAGGGCGGTTACGGCGGCCCTCAGCAGGGCGGACCCTGGGCCGGGCAGCAACAGGCCCCCGCCCGTGGAGGTGGCTTCCTTGCCACCGCGCTGCCGATGGCGGCGGGTGCGGCCGGCGGCATGCTCCTAGGAAGCGCTTTGTCGAGCGCCTTCGCTGGTGGCCATTCCAGCCTCGGCAGCTCTGCGGCGGCGGGTCTCGGCGGGACGGGCGCCGATGCGGCGTCCCTTGGTGGCGGAAGCCAAGATTTCGGCTCGGCCCTCGGAGGCGGCAACGACCTCCAGGACGCCTCGTTCGACAATGATGCCGGCGGCGATTTCGGTGGCGACCTCGGCGGCGGCGGCGACGACGACTGGGTCTGAGTCACGGATCGGCCCGGCGGCGCAACTGTACCGACGGGCCGACCATCGTCAGATGACCTCGACGCGGGCGCCCACGCTGGTCCGCTCGTAAAGGTCGGTCACGTCGTCGTTCATCATGCGGATGCAACCCGACGAGACCGATTGTCCGATCGTGTGAGGCTCGTTGGTGCCGTGGATGCGGTAGAGGGACGAGCCGAGATAGAGGGCCCGGGCTCCAAGCGGGTTGCCCGGACCTCCCGCCATGTGACGCGGCAGGTCGGGTCTGCGGCGCAGCATTTCCGGCGGAGGCGTCCAGTCCGGCCATTCCTTCTTTTGCGTGATGGTTTTGGTACCCGACCAGGTGAAGCCGGGCCGACCGACGCCGATGCCGTAGCGCAGGGCCTTTCCTCCCGGTTGGACGAGGTAGAGGAACTTTGAAGGCGTATCGATCACGATGGTCCCGGCTGACTGACGCCCGTCGAAATTCACCACCTGCCGCGCATAGCGTGGATCCGGCCCACGCTCGATCCTCGAAACAGCTTCTTGGGGCTCGGCTTGCGGAAGCGCCGCCAGGCGGGTGGTAACCTGCTGCCGATAAAGCATTTCCGGCGGGACGCGATCACCCGAGGAGAGCATGCGCGGGCTGGCCGCGGCGCTGTAGCCGTAGGCCTCTGACTGCCGAGCCAGCGTGCTATCCTCAGCGCCTAAACCCGACCGGCTCGGTCCGGTTCTGGAGGGGCGCTCGGGCCCGGCCACGAGGAACTCGATGAAGCCACCGCCATAGCGTCCATCTTGAGCGAGGCTCTCGCTCGCCATGAACGTCGCAGCCGCAGCGATCAAGCCTAAAGCGTATCGCATGTCCCTCATCCCCGACCCTGCGCAGGACGCGCTTCGAGCTGAGGATGGCGATAAGTACCAGACTACAGGGTGAAAGAACGTGGTGAATCAGGATTGAAACCATTGAATTCAATTTCCGGTACGATTCAGCGTGAAGATTTAGTAAAATTCACCTGATGCGGCGACCGTTCAGCAAATAGCAACCACTCCATATCATCGTCATGCCGGTGAACTCCTGACGGCTGATCCCGACCCATGACCATGAAGCGCTATCGAATCGAAGACGCCCTCGGTCTTGCGAGCATCACGCCCTCACCGGACAAGGCGGTGTCGAGCGAAACGTCGGAATTGACCAGTGCGCGCCTCACCGAGATCCTGAGCGCAATCCAGGAACTGCGGAAGTCGACGCAGACCACGACGGTCGAGACCGTGGAGGCCTGCCGCCGCGAGCTCAGCGACGCGCTCGCGATGCGCAACGAACTCGATATCATGAAGGACGCGATCACCCGGACAAAAACCGAGATCGCGACACTCTATCGTTCCGAGAATACCGGCAAGGGCATGAAGCGGGTGGCCGGCGAGCTCGATGCGGTCGTCGAATCCACCGAGCGTGCGACGAGCACCATTCTGGGCGCCATCGAGGAGATCGAGACCAACGCGAGCGTCCTTCGCGCCATGCGCCAGTCCGCCGCCGGCCGGGAGAACATTGACGCGATCATGGAGCGTGTCGTCGTCGCCTACGAGGCCTGCAACTTCCAGGATCTCACCGGCCAGCGCATCAGCAAGATCGTCGGTGTGCTGAAGTTCGTCGAGGAGCATCTCGACCGGATGATCGAGGCTTGGGGAGGCCTCGAGAGCTTCAAGGACGTCCTCGGCATCAATGGACCGATCAAGCCCGACATCAACGACGAGAGCTCCCTCCTCAACGGCCCGCGTCTGGAGGACGACCCGGGCCATGTCGACCAGGGCGACATCGACGCGCTATTCGACTGATCGGGCTCGATACTGCGGCGGGAAGGGGCACTTCGAAACGGCAGATCGCGCCTCTTCCCTCTGGAATCCCGGCAGCTTAGATCTCCGGCATGAGCCGCGCCCCCGCGAGAACCCTGTCGTCCCAGAAGGACGTGCCTCCGGACACGTTCGACGAGCGCGACGAGGCCGATGAGTCGCCCGAACGCATGGACGATGCGCCGGAGATCGACTTCGATTTCGAGGAAGGCGCGGTCAAGGCCGGCACCGAGGTGATCCGGCGCTTCTGGACGACGCTGCCGCCCTCGCCGGGTGTCTACCGGATGTTCGACGACAAGGGTGACGTCCTCTACGTCGGCAAGGCCAAGAACCTGAAGGCCCGCGTCGGTTCCTACGCTCGCGGTCAGGCGCATTCCAACCGCATCGCCAGAATGATCTCGCAGACGGCGGCGATGGAGTTCGTCACCACCGCCACCGAGACGGAGGCGCTGCTCCTCGAAGCCAACCTCATCAAGCAATTGAAGCCGCGCTTCAATGTGTTGATGCGCGACGACAAATCGTTCCCCTACATCCTCGTTACCGCGGATTCCGAGGCGCCGCAGATCGTCAAGCATCGCGGCGCGCGGCGGCGCAAGGGTAGCTACTACGGTCCCTTCGCCAGCGTCTGGGCGGTGAACCGGACTGTGAACGCCCTCCAGCGAGCCTTCCTCCTGCGCACTTGCACCGACAGCTATTACGAGAACCGCACCCGGCCTTGCCTGCTCTACCAAATCAAGCGCTGCTCGGGACCGTGCACCGGCGAGATCGCCCTCGATGATTATCAGGGTCTGGCCGAATCCGCCCGCGGCTTCCTGTCCGGCAAATCCAACGCCGTGAAGGACCGGATGCGTGAGGAGATGCAGGCTGCCTCGGAGAAGCTTGAATTCGAGCGGGCGGCTCGCTTCCGCGACCGCATCGCCGCCTTGTCGGCGATCCAGGGAACACAGGGCATCAATACGCAGGGGATCGAGGAGGCCGACGTCTTCGCCCTCGACGAGCAGGCGGGACAGTTCTGCATCGAGGTGTTCTTCTTCCGCAACTTCCAGAACTGGGGCAACCGCGCCTATTTCCCAAAGGCGGACCGGACCATGACGCCGGACGAGGTGCTGGCCTCGTTCATCGGCCAGTTCTACGACGACAAGCCGGCGCCGCGGATCGTCCTCGTCTCGCATGCCATCGAGGATGCCGAACTTCTCGGGGCAGCCTTGTCGAGCCGAGCCGAGCACCGTGTCGAGATCCATCAGCCGCAGCGCGGAGAGCGTCGCAACCTCGTGCTCTATGCGCAGCGCAACGCCAAGGAGGCCCTGGCCCGGCGCCTCGCCGACACCGCCTCGCAGGGCAAGCTGCTGGTGGCCCTTGGCCAATCCTTCGGTCTTCCGTCCGCGCCGCGCCGGATCGAGGTCTACGACAACTCGCACATCATGGGCACGAACGCGGTCGGCGGCATGGTCGTCGCCGGGCCGACCGGCTTCATGAAAACGCATTACCGCACCTTCAACATCAAGTCGGAGGAACTCACACCCGGCGACGATTACGGCATGATGCGCGAGGTGCTGCAGCGCCGGTTCAAGCGCCTCGTGAAGGAAGCACCCCGCAGCGCCGTCGATCCCGCGCCGGCACATTCGTCCGCGATGCCTGACGAGGTCGACACATTCCCGGCCTGGCCGGACCTCGTCCTGATCGACGGCGGCAAGGGCCAGTTGGAAGCCGCGCGCGCTGCCCTCGAGGAGGTCGGCGTCAGCGACGTCGCCCTCGTCGGCATCGCCAAGGGTCGCGATCGCGACGCCGGCCGCGAGACGTTCTTCATCCCCGGGAAGCCGCCCTTCAAGCTGCCACCGCGCGACCCGACGCTCTATTTCGTTCAGCGCCTGCGCGACGAGGCCCACCGTTTCGCCATCGGCACGCATAGGGCAAAGCGCAAGCGCGAGATGGTCAAGAATCCCCTCGACGAGATCGGCGGGATCGGCCCGAGCCGCAAACGCGCCCTCCTCCACCATTTCGGAACCGTGAAGGCGATCGAGCGCGCCGCCTTCGAGGATCTGGCGAAGACGCCGGGGGTCAACGCGGCTACCGCGAGGGCGGTGTACGACTTCTTCCATGCCGGCGGATGAGCACGCCCGAGGGGTGGTTCTGCGCCGCAGGAGCGCCGTCTGCCCGAGTTCGAGCCCCAGGGAAGTGCGTAGAGAGCGGCATCTCTCACAAGCGCAACGGTTGACCCTCAATCTGCCGCGTGGTTCACCCCGCCCATGAACGCCGTCCTCCCTCGACGCCGGTCGCCGGCCTGGAATCTGGCGAATTGCCTGACCTATGGGCGCCTCGTCGCCGTTCCGGTGGTCGTCGCTCTTCTCTATTGGCCGGACGAGATCGGCGCGCGCTTCGCAGCGTTCGGGGTCTTCGTGCTCGCCGCGATCACCGACTACCTCGACGGCTATGTCGCCCGGACCTACGCCCAGAGCTCGGCCCTCGGCCGGATGCTCGATCCGATCGCCGACAAGCTCCTGGTCGCCGCCTGCCTGCTCATGCTTTCGGCCGACGGCACCATCCAGAGCTGGGATCTTTGGGCAGCGATCGTGATCCTGTGCCGCGAGATCCTGGTCTCGGGCCTGCGCGAGTACTTGGCCGAGCTGAAGGTCGGCGTGCCGGTGAGCCGGGTCGCCAAGTGGAAGACGACACTACAGCTGATAGCCATCGGCTTCCTGGTCGCGGGCCCGGCCGGCGAGACCATTCTTCCAGGTACCATCCGGATCGGGATAGGCCTGCTCTGGGTGGCCGCAGCCCTCACGCTCTATACCGGCTACGACTATATGCGGGCCGGGATCAGGCACGTCATCGACGATCCGCGGTGAGGGCGGTGTCCCAGGAGCGATCGCGATGAAGCTCGTCTACTTCGCCTGGGTGCGCGAACGGGTCGGCAAGGCCGAGGAGAGTGTCGACCTCCCAGCGGGGATCGACACCATCGCCGATCTCGTAACCTGGCTGCGGGGGCGGGGCGAGGAATACGCCTACGCCTTCGAGAACCCCGGCATCGTCCGCGCGGCCATCGACAAGGTCCATGCGAAGCCGGACGCGGCGATCGGCGAGGCCTCCGAGATCGCCTTCTTCCCCCCGATGACGGGGGGTTGAGACGGCGTTCAGTTCGTCCGGAGGGCTTCGCCGAAGGCCTTCAGGTTGTTGGACATCATGTCGAGATAGGTCGGCGCCGGCCCGTCGGCGCGGGACAGGGCATCCGAATAGACCTTGCCGCCGATCCGCGCTCCGCTCTCCTTGGCGATCTGCTGCATCAGGCGCGGATCGGCGATGTTCTCCAGGAACACCGCCGGGATCTTGTCCTTGCGGATCTGACGAATGATTCGGGCGACATCGCGCGGGCTCGCCTCGCTTTCGGAGGAAACGCCCTGCGGGGCTATGAAGGTCATCCCGTAGGCGGCAGCGAAGTAACCGAAGGCGTCGTGCGTCGTGATGATCCTGCGCCGGTCCGGCGGGATGGCGGAAATCGCACTGCGCGCCTCTTTGTCGAGGGCGTCGAGCTTGGCGAGATAGGCGGCGGCGTTGGCGGCGAACACGGCTGCATGGTCTGGGTCGATCCGCGCCAGCGCATCGCGGATATTGGCGACGTAGAGCTTGGCGTTCGGAATGCTCTGCCAGGCATGCGGATCAATGGCGTGGTCGTGTCCATGCTCCTCGCCGGCGAGGGTGGGCACGCCCTTCGAGGCGGTGATGACGGGAGCCTTGGTACCCGAGGCCTTGATCAGCCGGTCGATCCAACCTTCCAGACCGATGCCGTTGACGAAGACCACCTTGGCCTCGAGCAGGGTTCGAGCATCCCCCGGTGCCGGGTTGTATCCATGAGCGTCGGCATCGGGGCCGACCAGCGTCGAGACCGCGACCCTGTCCCCCCCGACCTGGCGCACGAGGTCGCCGAGGATCGAGAAGGTGGCGACGGCCTTGAAAGGCTTTGACACCTCCTGCGCCATGGCCGGGAGGGCGGCCACGACCATGACGGCGAGGACGGCGAGCCGGCACAAGCCGAAAGATCGCGTAGGACAGGTCTGCATCGTCGGGGTCTCCTAGACCGGAACCTCCTTATTGAAACATTATCACATTGCCAAGCTTCAAGCCCTGACCTTGATCTCGAGACGATCGGGCGCCACAGAGCGGGCGACGCCGTGCCGGTCCGGCCGGCAAGGGTAACGAGCGACGAACATGGCGCGCCGGCTTTCGAGAGGCGACACTCTCCCTCTCCTCGGCCGGGTCTGGCGCGAATGGCTGCGGCCGCACAGCGCCACCCTCGCCGTGGTGCTGGTGCTGATCGCCATCGTCGGTGCCGCCACCGGCCTTTACCCCGCTTTGATCAAGACCGCCTTCGACGCCTTCGACAACAAGGACACCGCCGCCCTCGCCTACGGCCCGGTCGTGGTGATCGCCGTCACCGCAATCCGCGGCTTCGCGTTGTTCGGACAGACGGTGCTGACGAACCGCGTCGTGACGCGGGTCGAGGCCGACATGCAGGTGGCACTCTATTCCCACCTCATCGAGGCGGATCTGGCCCAACTCGGACGCGAGAGCCCGGCCGCCTTCACCCAGCGCTTCACCACCGATTTTGCCTACATCAAGGAGGCCCTGACCCGGATCTCGACGGTTCTGCTGCGCGATATCGCCATGCTGGTCGGCTTGGTGGCCGTGCTGATCTGGATGGACCCGATCCTCACCCTCGTGGCCGGGGTGACGGTGCCGTTCTTCGCCGGCCCGATTAGCCGGATCGGGCGCAAGCTTCGCCGCGTCTCGACGACGACGCAGGAGCAGATGGGCGCCGCCGCGAGCCTGATCAACGAGAGCCTGCAGGGTGCCCGCGTCGCGAAGACCTACGGCCTGGAAGGCTATCTCAAGGGCCGGGCGACCCAGGCCTTCGACGAGGTACGCCGCCTCAAGATGAAGACCGCCAATGCCCGCGGCCGGCTCGACCCGCTCCTCGAAGTGGGCGGCGGCCTCGCGGTGGCCGTCGTTCTCGTCCTCGTCGGGCAGCGCGTGATGTCGGGCGAGCGCACGGTCGGTGACTTCACCGGCTATGTCGCGGCCCTGCTGCTCGCCGCACAGCCGGCCCGGGCGCTCGGCACCCTCAACGCCATCCTGCAGGAGGCCGCCGCCGCCCTGCAGCGCTACTTCGCCCTGATGGACGAGGCACCGCGCATCCTGCAGGCGCCCGATGCCGCCCCGATCCGGATCACGGGCGGCGAGATCTGCTTCGAGGACGTCCGCTTCCGCTACCGCGACGATGCCCCGGCCCTGGAGGGGATCGACCTCACCGTGCCGGCCGGATCTGTGACGGCTCTGGTCGGGCGCTCAGGCTCGGGCAAGTCGAGCCTCCTCAACCTCGTGCCCCGCCTCTACGACGTCACCTCCGGCCGCGTCGTCATCGACGGGCAGGACGTGCGCTGCGTCACCCTTGGCTCCCTGCGTGAGGCCGTGGCGGTGGTCTCGCAGGAGATCGTCCTGTTCGACGACACCGTGGCGGCGAACATCGCCTTCGGCCGCGCGGGAGCGACGCAGGCCGAGATCGAGGCCGCGGCGGAGGCTGCCGCCGCCCATGGCTTCGTCTCGCGGTTGCCGGAGGGCTACGCCTTCCGGGTCGGCCCTAGCGGCGGCCGGCTCTCGGGCGGAGAGCGCCAACGCATCGCCCTCGCCCGCGCCTTCCTGCGCGACGCGCCGATCCTGCTCCTCGACGAGGCGACGAGCGCCCTCGATTCCGAATCCGAGCGTCTGGTCCAGGGCGCGCTCAGCCGGCTGATGCGCGGGCGCACGACCCTCGTCATCGCGCACCGCCTCTCCACCGTCCGGGACGCCGACCTCATCGTCGTCATGGAAGCAGGACGTGTGATCGAGACGGGCACCCACGAGGCGCTGATGGCCGCCAGCGGAAGCTATGCCGGGCTCTACCGGATGACGCTGGCCGACGACGGGTCCTGAACCCGTCGATGCAGGATCGAAGACTTTCCCTTCAACCAAACTCGCCTTGAATCCGCTCTCGGTGCCATCCGCGGCGGCAAAAACCTCAGCCGGACCCGTGCGATGCCCCAGATCGGCCACGAGTCCCGACCAATCCTCCCGCCCGGCCGAACCGGAGCGATCCTCGGCGATGCGGAGGCGACTTGTCCGACCCATCGCCATCCGCGATAGCACCGGCATGGCTTCGTCGTGGGACGAGATGGAATAAGCCCGGCCGCCGGCCGGGGAAGGAGCTTCGAGTGATCAATCAAACCTGGCTTAAGGTTGCAGCTTGTGCGGCTTTGGCGGCGATGGCCGGCACGGCGGAGGCTGCCCAATGCGGCAACAGCGCGAGCGGGTTCGAAGCCTGGAAGCGGGACTTCGCCGAGGAGGCGCGCGGGCGTGCGACTCCGGCCAGCCTCGCGGCGCTGATGACGACCTCCTATTCGACCGCGACGATCTCGGCCGATCGCGGCCAGAAGAGCTTCAAGCTGTCGCTGGAGCAGTTCATGGCGAAGCGCGGCGGACCGGCCATTGTTTCGCGCGGCAAGACGCTCAAGCGCACCAACGCCGCGTTGTTCGACGCGATCGAGAAGCGCTACGGGGTTCCCCCGGGGCCGCTCCTGGCCATCTGGGGCATGGAGACGGGGTTCGGGGCGGTGCGCGGCAACGTCAACACCCTCTCGGCCGTGGCGACCCTCGCGTATGATTGCCGGCGCTCGGCCTTCTTCACCGACCAGCTCTATGCCGCCCTCAGCCTCGTCGACCGAGGCGTCATCACGGCCAATACCCGCGGCGCCGCCCATGGCGAGGTCGGCCATACCCAGTTCCTGCCGAAAAGCATCGTCAATTACGGCACCGGGGGCGACCTCAACAATTCGGAGGCTGCCCTCATGTCGACGGCCAACTTCCTGAAGGGGCATGGCTGGAGGCCGGGGGCCGGCTACCAGCCGGGTGAGCCGAACTTCGCGGCGATCCAGGGCTGGAACGCAGCGTCAGTCTATCAGAAGGCCATCGCCATCATCGGTCAGCAGATCGACGGCAGGTAGCCACTCAGGCGTCGTTCTCGGTGTAGGAGGCGTTCAGGCGCCTTCCTCCACCAGGATCTCACGCTTGCCCGCATGGTTGGCCGGGCCGACGAGGCCTTCGATCTCCATCCGCTCCATCAGCGAGGCGGCGCGGTTGTAGCCGATCTGAAGGCGGCGCTGGATGTAGCTCGTCGAGGCCTTCTTGTCGCGCAGGACGACCTGGACAGCCTGATCGTAGAGCTCGCCGCCGGGCTCGCCGAAGCTGCCCTGGTCGAACACCGCGATGTCGGCCTCGTCGGCACCGGCCTTGCCGCCTTCGCCCGAGTCGTCATCGGCGGTGACGGCGTCGAGGTAGGAAGGCCGGCCCTGGCGCTTGAGATGCGCCACCACGCTCTCGACCTCCGAGTCCGAGCAGAACGGCCCGTGCACGCGCGTGGTGCGCCCGCCGCCGGCCATGAACAGCATGTCGCCTTGACCCAGGAGCTGCTCGGCGCCCATCTCCCCTAAGATCGTGCGCGAGTCGATCTTGCTCGTGACCTGGAAGGAGATCCGGGTCGGGAAGTTCGCCTTGATCGTGCCGGTGATCACGTCGACGCTCGGGCGCTGGGTCGCCATGATCAGGTGGATGCCGGCCGCTCTCGCCATCTGAGCGAGGCGCTGGATCGCCCCTTCGATGTCCTTGCCGGCCACCATCATCAGGTCGGCCATCTCGTCGACCACGATCACGATGTAGGGCAGGGCCGAAAGATCCATCTCCTCGGTCTCGTACACGGCCTCGCCGGTGGTGCGATCGAACCCGGTCTGCACGGTGCGGGTCAGGATCTCGCCGCGCTCGCGCGCCTCGGCGAGGCGCGCATTGAAGCCGTCGATGTTGCGCACACCGACCTTCGACATCTTCTTGTAGCGCTCCTCCATCTCGCGCACGGCCCATTTGAGGGCGATGACCGCCTTCTTCGGGTCGGTGACGACGGGGGAGAGCAGGTGCGGAATGCCGTCATAGACCGACAGCTCCAGCATCTTGGGGTCGACCATGATCAGGCGGCACTCCTCCGGCTTCAGCCGGTAGAGGAGAGACAGGATCATGGTGTTGATGGCCACCGACTTGCCCGAGCCGGTGGTGCCGGCGACCAGCAGGTGGGGCATCTTGGCCAAGTCGGCGATGATCGGCTCGCCGCCGATATTCTTGCCGAGGCACAGAGCGAGGCTTTGCTTGGTCTCGACGAAATCGGGCGACGCCAGAAGCTCGCGCAGGTACACGGTCTCGCGCTTGGCGTTCGGCAGCTCGATGCCAATGGCGTTGCGGCCAGGCACGACGGCGACGCGGGCGGAGACCGCCGACATCGAGCGGGCAATGTCGTCGGCAAGGGAGATCACTCGGCTCGACTTCGTCCCCGGCGCCGGCTCGAGTTCGTAGAGGGTGACGACGGGGCCCGGCCGCACCGCGAGGATGTCGCCGCGAACGCCGAAATCGCTAAGCGTCGCCTCGAGCAGCGTGGCGTTCTGCTCGAGGGCATCGGTCGAGATCAGGCTGCTTGCCGCCGGTCCCTTGGGCTCGGCTAGCAGTTCGAGGGCAGGATGGGCGTAGGCATCCGGCCGTACCGGCGGGAGCGGACGGCGGATCGGCGCAATGGCCGGCGGCGGAGCGGCGACGCGTGAACGCGGCGGTTGCGGAAGTTCGCTTGCTTCCGCTCCACCAGCCTCTTCGTCCTCGCCTGCTTCGTCATGGAGCATAGGCGCGAGCCCACGGCGAGCGACCACGGGCGGGGGCGCGGCCTCCGCTTCATCGAAGACCGGTTCGCGGCGGCCGTCCGATCCGGCCGCGGAGGCCGCGGGCCCCCACTGAGCGTCCTCGTCAGCAGCGAAGGCACGCCTCGCGGCGAGAGCCGGAGAGTTGCCGGCATAGACGGCCGCGGCTACCTCCGCGGCGCGTCGCTGACGCCAAGCCTGCAGCCAGTTACCGATCCCGTCGCGCCCGGCCATCAGACCGTGCGCGAGGGTGCCGAGCGAAAGGATACCGAGGCTCGGCTCGTCAGATTCGTCGCGATCCATCGGGCGCGCTTCCCGGCGCACCGGAGACCGGTCTGGGGAAAATCGCTCATCGTCGGCCTCGTCCGTCTTCCCGACGCGGCAAGCCCCGGTGAGGCTCAGGATGGCAACGACGGCGAAGCCGAAGCCGCAGAGCGGTGTAGCGGACGTCGAGATCACGCCCACGAGGGTACGGGCGGCATGCATCAACGCATCGCCTGCGACGCCGCCGAGTCCGCTCGGAAGGGGCCAACGCGCCGTCGGAGGCAGGGCGCTGGCGACGGCGCTCGCGGCGAAGAAGCCGATGATCCAGAGCGTGAGCCTCAGCCCGCCATTCGGCAGATCCCGCGACCGCATCAGGCGGACGCCCCACAACGCCGGCGGCAGTGCGAAGGCGAGAGAGCCGAGGCCGATGAGCTGCATCGCTAGATCGGAGACCACGGCGCCCGGAGCCCCAAGCACGTTGTGGGCAGCGTGGTTGGTGGCATGGTTCAGGCTCGGATCGTCGATCGACCAGGTCGCGAGCGCGACCGTGAGGGCCGTTGCGCTGGCAAACAGCACGAGACCACCGAGTTCCGTCATCCGCTTGGCGAGGAACGGACGGACGGTATCGACGAAGGTCTCGTAGGGCGATGCGGAACGTCGGAGCGAGCGCATGCGGAACCGGGTACTATGGGAATGTCCGGTAACGCTAAGCGGCCGGAGTTAACGGCCGTTTAAGGATGATCGGCCGGTGTGGCGTTGTGCACGGCCGACCCGTTGAAAGCCGGCCGTCGCTCCCCGCGACGGGCTGAGCTTCCGACCCCAGCCAGAGTGAGGCAGGACGGACAAACAAGAAGGGCTCCGGATTTCTCCGGAGCCCTCGGCCATCGGCCATATCGTATCTTAGCGGAAGAGGTTCAGGAGACCGCCCGGCTCAGCGTAGATGCCCGGAGAGGCGGTCGAGGTCTGGAAGGTGATCGATCCGATGAACGAGTCGCCGCACCACTTCGAGCGGCCACCGGTGACCAGGCCGCGGAAATCGCCCGATACCGTACCGCACTGAACTTGGTTCAGGT
Organism: Methylobacterium sp.; assembly: GCF_019745455.1. Classification (GTDB taxonomy): domain Bacteria; phylum Pseudomonadota; class Alphaproteobacteria; order Rhizobiales; family Beijerinckiaceae; genus Methylobacterium. Next base: position 447 of record NZ_JAIETD010000171.1, on the reverse strand, counting down.
TGGTGGTGTGATAGCGAGCATCGAGAATGATGTTCTTGTAGGTGTAGGAGATGCCGACGTTGCCGTAGGCATAGCTCGGCAGGTCGATGACGTTGAAGCGGCCAAGGGCGTCGTTGAAGCCGCTCGCCGAGTTCTTGAGAGCGCCGAGGAAGTAGTGTCCGCCCTCACCCGAGATCGAGAAGCCGCCGGCATAGGCCTCGGGCAGGAACGAGAACAGCGTGGCGGGCAGCGTGTAGGCAATCGTACCCGACGCATAGGTGCCGTTGGTGTGCGTGCCGAGATAGTTCGGAGCGAAGAAAACGTTCGCGCCGATCGTCAGCGAATCCGTGGCGGTGTAGAGGACCTTGCCGGCGTACTCGATGAAGTCGGTGTGTTGATTTCCGTTGAGAGTTGACCCGGCGGAGCCCGAAGTTTCCATCGAGAAGTGACCCGTGTCTGAACCCACCC
>NZ_JAIETD010000180.1 GCF_019745455.1 Methylobacterium sp. | reverse complement strand
ATCCCTAAGCCCTATCAATGCCTTACGCTACGCTCGCCACCACAGATCCACTGCCCTCGTGAATAAGACAGGCTAGACCTAACGTTTAGGACTCGGGCGGACGGCGACACCGGCTCGGGTTCGTCCTCCACGGTGGGGACTGGTGGCTCCTCGGCCGACCCCGCGAAGAGTGGTTCTTCGGTCGGCACTTGGGGCTCGGACACACTCATTTTCCGACAGAGATCGTCCACCAACGCACCGTTGTGAAGCCTGCCGCAGGACAAAGGTGCTTTGTTCGTTCGTGCAGCGTTTGCGGGGCATGGCAACTACCCTCCTCCAGGGTTCAGGAAGCCCGTAGAACTTGCGCTGGGCGCGGATCGGTTTGCTGGGGCAGGGTCAGGTAGTCGGCATCAACCGCACGTCCTGGCCTAGCTTTATCGGTTAGAGAGCCCGATGGCGGGACGTGCCACACGCTTCCATGCCGACCAAGCATTGCTGCAGCGTGTCGAAGAACGGATCGACCTGTGCTCGCCACAGCGCCTTGCGAACGGCGGCCGTCCCGGCTGCATCGACAGCAACCGCTTCCTAAATCCAGATACCGGCAGAAGGAGCGAGAGCCATCCAGCCCAACTGCTTATGCGTATGTTAGTGGGCGGAGCGGACAAGGATGTGCTCGCACCTTTCGATCGACAGCAAAGCTGGCAAGTCGGCAACCTGGAGAACAAGCGTCCCGTAGGACGCTTGCGCTTGTCATCCCATTGATCGTTCAACCGACCGCCGAGGAGCTTCAGTTCGCCCGAGCGACCTCGACGAGATTGTCCGAGAAGGACGGTGCGTGTCCCATGTCGGCAAAGGCTCCCGACGAGATACTGTTGACCGTGCCCTCGTTGAGCTGGCGCCAGTAGCCGAGCGTCGCGACCACGATGCCGGCCTTCACGTCCTCGGTGATGCGCGCCACGCCTTTGAAAGCGCCGCGGTCGTTAGCGACCTGCACCCGGTCACCATCCCGGATGCCGCGGGCGTCGGCATCATGCTGGCTGATCATCACGAACTGTTCGCCCTGGCCCTTCTGCTTGTCTTCCATGTTCGCGTAGCAGGAGTTCAGGAAGTAGTGGCTTTTCGGTGAGACGATATTGAGCGGGAAGCGCTTGGCTAGTTCCGGGTCGTTGGTGTGGGACTCCCGCGGACCAAGGTAGTCGGGCAGCGGATCGAGCGCCTCGCCGGGTTGGAAGCCTTCGTACATCTGCCGGAACGGCGGCGCGACGAAGTTCGTGGCACCCTCGACCATGAACATGCATTTGCCGGTCGGCGTCGGGAAGTTTCCTTCCTTATGCGGGGCACGGTCGTCCGGCGTACCGACATTGAGCCGGGCGAAGCCGTGCTCGCGCATGTATTGGAGGTCGATGCCCTTGCAGGCCGGGGCGTTCCAGTCGACGTAGTGCTCCAGGCACTCCGTGTCGGTCCACTTGAAGTTCTCTTCCTCGAAGCCGAGCCGGGCGGCGAGCTGGCGGAAGATCTCGTTGTTCGGGATCGCCTCGCCGGGCGCATCCGCGCACTTGGTGTTGTAGGTCAGGTAGAGGTGGCCCCACGACAGGATCATGTCCTCCATCTCCGCGCCCATCGTGGCCGGAAGCACGATGTCGGCGTAGGACGCCGTGTCCGAGATGAAGTGCTCGGCCGAGACCATGAACAGGTCCTCGCGCATCAGCCCGGCGACGATCTTGTCGGTCTCGGGCGCCTGCGTGACGGGGTTCGAGTTCCAGCACATCATCGACATGATCGGCGGATCAAGCTTCATTTCGCCGGTGAGCGCCCGCCCGATCTGAAGGTTGCTGATGACGCGAGTACCCTCCGGGATCAGGTCGGGACGGCACATCACGTCAAACTTGTAGGGATGCTCCCAGACGCCGAACTGCGTGACGCCGCCACCGACATGGCGCCAGGCGCCGGTCAGCGCCGGGATGGATGACACCGCCCGGATGGTCTGGCCGCCGCCGTAGTGCCGCTCCAGCGCCACGCCCATGCGGATGCCCACCGGCTGCTCGGTCGCCATCTCGCGGGCGAGCCTGCGGATGTCCTCGGCCGGGACGCCGGTGATCTCGGCGGCCCATTCCAGCGTGCGGGTGCTGGCCCGCTCCTTCAGTTCCTCGAAACCGACCGTGTAGTTTTCGACGTAGTCCTGATCGACGAGGCCCTGTTCGATGATCGAGTTGATCAACGCCATGGCGAGAGCGCCATCCGTGCCGGGCTTCGGGGAAATGTGCCAGTCGGCCGCCTTGGCGGTGCGGGAGGCATAAGTGTCGATGACGACGACCTTGGCGCCCTTCTTCTGCGCGTCCTTGACGATAGCCCAGTGGTGCAGGTTCGTGCTGACGCTGTTGCAGGCCCAGATCACGATGTACTTCGAGTGGATGTAGCTGTCCGGGTCGAGGCCCGCCGTTGGGCCGACGGTGAGCAGCCAGGCCGTGCACGAGCCCTCGCCGCAGAAGGTGCGCTCGGTCACGGTCGCGCCCATGCGGTTGAAGAAGGCGTCGCCGCCGTTCAGCCCGTGCACGAGGCCCTGGTTGCCGAGATAGCTGTAGGGCGCGATGGCTTCGGGCCCGTACTGCTCGATGATCGCCTTCCAGCGCGTGACGATGGTGTCGAGGGCCTCGTCCCAGGTGATGCGCTCGAACTGCTTCGATCCCTTCGGCCCAACCCGCTTCATCGGATAGAGCAGCCGATCCGGATGGTAGTGGCGCTTCTCGTAGTCCTTCAGTTTCACGCACAGGCCGCCCCGGGTCATCGGGTGGTCCGGGTTGCCGCGTACGCTGAGCAGTTCGCCGTCCTTGACCTCGAACAGCATCGAGCAGGTGTCGGGACAATCGTGCGGGCATCCACCGAAGAAGGTCTCGGTCAGGCTCTCGGCCTCGGCGACCAGCAGTGAGTCGGGCTTGACGATCTCGTTCATATTTCCTCCACGGTCGAGCGTCCCGCCTTATTGTTCCTGACGGGCCGGCTCGATGCGCCGGCAGGATGCACTTAAGTGCTAACAATTCCAAATTATCGTCGGGCGCGTGTCGATCGGCATGGGTTCGGAGTGCCCTCCCCTCGTAGCCGATGCCACTCGCGGCAACGCGTGTTCCTTTGATGACAGGCGGTATGGAGTTCGAGCCGACGTCCGCTCCCGTTGTCGACGTTATTCGACCTCACAGGTGGCCAAGCGGCCGGGCGTGATCCGAAGGGCAAGACTATACGCGGCAGACTGTCGAAAACTAAGGTCTCGGGTCTAAACCCGGTCGAAGGGATCGATGCCGTCTTGACCGAACGACCTAAAACAGAACCGGCCTCTACGAGGGGCTTGCGAACTTCATCGTCACTAGGCCCGATACAATCAGCCCTGCCGCGATCAGCCGAGGCATGCTGGCCGCCTCACCAAGTACCATGATGCCGACGATGAACGTCCCAACGGCACCAATGCCTGTCCAGATGGTGTAGGCCGTTCCGAGTGGTAGGGACCGCATTGCGAGCGCCAACAGACCGAAGCTGCCGATCATCGTGACGGCCATGATCGCAGTCGGCCATAGGCGACTGAAGCCGTGCGACTGCTTCATCGCATAGGCCCATACGACCTCAAGGATGCCAGCGGTGATGAGATAAATCCACGCCATGACGGCCCTCCCTTGAAGGGCCGGGCCGTCCCGGACTTCGACCCAGCGAATGGGGGAAGACGTGGCTTCCGGCGATAGAGTTGGTGTTCCGCCTATCAGGTTACAAGTTTGGTGTGCCCACGGACTATGCGAGAAGGACAAGCGCAAAACTCCGAACGAGCTACCAGCATCTCACACCAAATCTATTTATGGTGAGACCGTCGGGTATCAGACGTTTGACTGGTGCATAGCTTGGAACACCCCTGGTTGCCCATCGAAAGCATCGGTGCACGAGGAACATCGTGCCGGAAGCAGAGCTGAAAGCTGAAATACCAAGCCAGTAGGTTGGGACAGGACACGAACACGAATATGAACAAGCGCGGTTGATCCTGCTCTCCATGGATAGCCAGAATCATCATGTCTCGTGGCGCTCCAAGGTCGGCTGCCGGAGCCGCGAACTAATCCTGAGCACCATCGCCGTCTCCGGCTTGAAGCAAGCGTGTGGGCCACAGCATTCTGCACCTCCTCAAGCAGGCGCGCTGTCAAGGTTCCCGCATCGCGGCTTTGCGGCTCCCAGTATTCGGCCTCTGGAGCCTGTCATCGCTTGATCCGCCTGTGAGGGAAAGCCTTGCCCTTCCTCATCGGGGTGAGGGATCCTGAGCGCGCTCCCCACCCAGCAAATGCAAGTACCGGGACACATCCGGGCCTCTCGCGCTGTGGCAATTGACAGGTTGGGAGCATGTCATACCGTGACCGGGCGATGAGTGCCTCGATGGCTCCAAGCAGCGTGTGGCTTCCGGGGCTTCTCGAACAGACAAGTATAAAAATGATGGAGGAGATCTTGAAGATCATACAAAAAGGAAAAGCGCTGAATGCCAGCATGTTTTTGGCTTGTTTGGCCTTCGCAGCACCTTCGTATTCTCAGGAACGCCCCACGGTTGCCGTCGTCACCACTGGCGGCACGATCGCTATGAAGATCGACCCGGCCACCAACGCGCCGGTTCCTGCCGTCTCAGGCGAGGATCTTATCGCCGCCGTGCCGAAGCTGAAGGACATCGCAAACATCCGTGTTATCGAGTTCAGCAACATTCCGAGTGACTACATGGGGCCGGACCGCTGGCCTGCGCTCGTCAGACGTGTCGAGGAGGTCCTGGCCGACCCGACCGTGAAAGGTGTGGTCATCTCACACGGCACCGACACGCTCGATCAGACAGCCTACTTCCTCGATCTCACCCTGCGCAGCGACAAGCCGGTGGTAGCGGTCGGAGCCCAGCGGAATGCGTCCGAGCGGGACACGGACGGACCCCGCAACCTCTTGAACGCAGTCCGGCAAGTATTGGCCGACGAGTCCACGGGCAAAGGCGTAACAGTCACGATGAACAGCTACATCAACGCCGCCCGCTTCGTCCGCAAAACCCATTCCAGCAATGTCCAGACTTTCACGTCGGGGGATGCGGGCTCTCTCGGCTACGTCGATGAGGACAGGGTGGTGTATAACTACACGTCGCCGCGTCGACAGAACGTTCCTTTACCCGAGCGCATGCCGCGGGTCGATCTGCTCGCGATGTTTGCTGGAACGGACGGCAGCCATGTCCGGCACGCTGCAGATACCGGCGCTGAGGCCATCGTGGTCGAGGGCTATGGGTTCGGCAACATGAATGAGGCCATGCACGATGCGATCAAGTATGCGGTCGATAAGGGCGTCGCGGTGGTCGTAGCCACCAAGGTGGACAATGGCCGTGCTTTGCCAGTGTACGGATTCAAGGGCGGAGGTAAGACGCTTTATAACGCTGGCGCGGTATTCGCAGGCAATTTGTCGGGCGACAAGGCTCGAATCCTCACCATGCTCGTGGTGCCCACTACTAAGGATCAGAAGGGCCTTCAAGCTTACTTCGATAAATAAGCGATCCATGGCTCGCGGGATAATTTGATAGCCCGAATTATTAGCCCTGGCCGCGCACGCGCGGCCACGAACCTAAATTTGTTCGTTGCTTGCGGTAATCACGGCGGTCCGCCTCTTCGGTCCGATGCACGGCTTCGCTTTCGTCGCCTACGTCTGGTTCGTCCTTCATTCGCTCGGCGCCGGTCTGCTGTCGCGTCGAGAAGCGGGTCGTCTGGTCGTGGCTGCCTTCTTTCCCGGGGCCGGCTTCTTGACGGCCCGCTTCCTGACCCATCGCATCACGGAAACCCGTGAGCGGGGAGCGAGAGGATGACGCTCGCAGACGCCTATCCGTGGCTCAAGGCGCTGCACGTCGCCTGCGCGCTGCTGTTCGTCGGCGGGCTCGTCGCCAATTGCTTGATCCTCGATGCCGCGCCTGCGGCGCCCGCCAGCACCGCGCCCTTACTGGTCAGGGTCAAGCGATGGGATCGAGCGGTGACGACACCGGCGATGCTGGGCGTATGGGCCTTCGGCATCAGCCTTGCCGTCTTGGAAGGCTGGTCTACGCACGCTTGGCTTCTGGCGAAGCTGGTGCTCGTCGTCCTTCTGTCTGCCATCCATGGCCTACAATCGGGCCAAGTCCGGCGCCTAGTCCTGGGGCACGGCGTCGAGCCACTGCGAGCCTCCGCGCTCGTCGTCACGGTCGTGATCGCCATAGCGGTGCTTGCCGTCGTGAAGCCTTGAGTTGCGTCTGATCGAAGTCAGGTCCGCTTTGTGTTCAGGACGCGCGTGGTCGGTCCTGAACGCTCAATCAGGAGGAGAGGGAACCTGCCCCTGCAAGACGGCTCTCGCCCAGAATGGGGGACGTCCGTTGAAGCCGGAAAAGCTTTGGATGAGAGATCGATGGGACAATCATGCGAAGGGCCTCCGATCGATCCGACGAATTCGTCACGATCTGGGGCGGGGACGAGAGCCGGCACCACACCGGCCCGGCCGTGAATTCTTCAACGACGCCCTTCGTCCCCACCGTGAAGCATCGTCTCGATCTTCTCCATTCCTTGCGCCCGTGCCTTCGCTTCGGATGCGAGTGCTCGATCCGATCGCTCGACTAACTTTCCGTGGTGGCGGATGGCCCACTGCCAAGCCCCTTTAGAACGTGGGTTTGGTGTGACCTCAAGGGTATAGGGATGGGTGCTGGTCTTCGGGCCGGTCATCCAGCAATGATGCCACGAGCGCTCGGTGAGCGTCACCAACCAAAAAGCCTCGACTTTCCACGATTGCATCAATCGTGGATCAAGCATGCGGGCAGATCTCACGGATCCGCCGAACCGACTCGGCTATTGGTCGGGCATGAGCGCACGTTTACCTTTCCCTCGCCTGCGGACCCTTGCAGCCTTGCCGCTTCACGAGGCCGAGAGTCTCCTGACCCTGGCGGAGCACTCCTATCAGCTTCAGTCGGGCCAAAGCGCACGGCAGGGTTTGAGACGCATGGCAACCTACCGGCGCTTCCTGAGGCTGCCACCGTCGTTTGATCTGGCTGAGATCAAAGCTGCCGAGCACCGTCGTGCCCCGCGGCAGGACCTCTTCCGTCTCGGGGAGATGCGCCCTCAAGGTTGGTCTTACGCGCTCGATTGTCTGGTTCGAGAAACCTCAGCCCATGGAGCACTCATCGAAGTGGGTTGGACGGAAGATTTGCCCGACGAGTTCACGCTCACCGTCGAGAGCATCGGCTTGAAACATCGCTGTCAGGTTGTGCGGCGCACGGAGAAGTATCTCGGCGTCGCCTTCACGGCGGCATGATGCAACAGGTCACCAGCTGAACCTACCACCGACCTTCAGACCGTTTTCGTGCGTTCCCCGACCATACGTGGCCGAGCCCGAACATGGGCCGATTGTGAAGGTTGGCATCGGCCCCATCTCGGAGTGCTAGGGTCGACACGAGTGCTCAGCTATTCCCCCTCGTCTTCGCGACTGCCTTTGTAGCGGGATATTGGGCGATCCACGCGCAGAAGCAATGGGCTAATGCAGTGACGACGGTGCTCGCCTGGACCTTCATGACAGTGGTTCTGCTACTCGCAGCGCAGGTTTTGGTGAACCACACGCCACGCCAGTATGGGCGTGCCGGTCTGAGCACCGCCTCGCACCCGCAGGTGACTTATGAGGCCGCCAGGTTCGACCACGGAGGGCCTACAGCCATGCGTTCGACATCTCGCGTTCAAAACAAGGGAACGGGCTGGGATTAACCGCAGACCTGTCTCCGGCTCAGACTGGAGCGCCGACGAAGAAGGCGCCTAATCGAAGGATTTGCAGAACAGAGGTGGCGATTGCCTGAGCTTCGATACGGCCTGATTCCGTTGCAGGTACTGTGGCTGCTAGATAAATTACTTTATTTCCGTGTTGATATGTCACAATTCTGAAGGCATTGCACGTGGAGGAATGATTTTCTTTGCAAAAAGCCACACGGTAGAGGTCAATGGATCTGTAAAAGCTCAACGGTCTTCCATCGTCTGCAATCGCCTCCTCCGAGATCTTCGGAGAATTCTGAGGGACGTTCGGCCGGACAACGTCGCCCATCGGCTGAACCATATCGCGCTTCGATGGTGCGCATGATGTGTGAATTCGCCGGGCCTTGCCCGTGCCTTTGTCATACGAGCCACAAAACGGTGAACTTGTGTCGTCGTCCCGACCTGGCTGCCACGGTCGACGGCGACATCCTGATCTCTGCTCGAAAACTTTCCTGATGGGCGAGGATTACACGAGCAACCTCCCCGCTGTCGTAAATGCGATAAGGTCTAGAATGTCCGCTTCCGTACCAACTGAAGAAGATCGATGATATGTTAATCTAGATCATAGCTGCTGGGTGACCCTGGTTTAGGCTGATTTTTATCACTGGCAAATGGTTACAGGTGCTCGTGACTGGGAGAGGCGTGCGCTCCCACCTGCAAAGCTAAGGTGAAGCGTGATGTCTTCGAACCCCGAGCCCGGTTCCCTGGACGCGCTCATCCGTAAGCTGGAAAGCATCGCCACTCTCTCGGCGGAGGAGCGGGAGGCCATCGACGGCCTGCCGGTCACGGTGCGGGCGCTTTGACCCAGCCAGGACATCGTGCGGGATGGCGACAGGCCCTCGCAATGCTGCCTCCTGCTAAGCGGCTGGGCCTGCCGCTACAAGCTCCTCAGCGAGGGACGGCGACAGATCCTCTCTTTCCATATTCCGGGCGACCCCCCGGATCTGCAGAGCCTCCACATCCAAACCATGGACCACAGCCTCGCCACGCTTACGGAGGCCAAGGTGGCCTTCATCTCCCACGAGAGCCTCCGGGACCTGACCGCGCGCTTTCCCGGCATCGCCGCAATTCTCTGGCGCGACACGCTGGTCGACGCGGCGGTCTTCCGCGAGTGGATGGTCGGCATGGGCCGGCGCTCGGCTTTCGAGCGCATCGCGCACCTCTTCTGCGAGTTGTACCTCAAGCTGCAGGCCGTGGGGCTGGCGGAAAACTATCGCTGTCCGCTGCCGGTCACCCAAGCCGATCTCGGCGATGCGCTCGGCCTCTCGAACGTCCATGTCAACCGCGTGCTGCAGGAGATGCGCGGCAAGAGCCTGATCACGCTGCGGAGCCACACGCTCGTGATCGAGGACTGGAGAGAACTTCTGCGGTTCGCGGAGTTTGACCCGTCATACCTGCGTCTGAAGAAGCGTGCCATGGCATGAGCCTGCGCCTACAGCCGGTGCTGGTCGGCACGGGCAGCCACGACACCGACAGTCATTTCGTCTTTGCCGAACGCTACCTCGTGGCGGTGATTGTCCAGCTTTCGGACGACCACGACGACGAGGGACGCTGGTTCCTGGAAGCTGGCTTCGGGCGCATCGACGATCCGAATGCGCCTACCTTCGCCGATCTCGACGAGGCACAAAGCTGGATTGCGGATCAACTCGCCTAGCCCTTTTAAGAGCAGCCATACTCTCGGCCCCAGCAATGATCTCAGCGCGAAGCGACTTTCCCCAATCCTCGAGTTTTGATCGGCCTCTGCGCAAATCGAGTGCATCTTCAAGTTGTCAATTCAAGAAAGCGGCTGGACTATTCGTATCAACAAAATACGTTTTATTGTAAACTTTCCGAAAGAAGGCCGCCCTGTGAGGGCGGCCTGAAGTTCGAAGGAGGAACCATACCATGAAACTGCAGCGATGCGACGCCATGCAACCGCCTTGCTGCGCATGAGAGCAACGCTGTGCAATCGCTCTTATGTAATAAGCCAACACCACATGTCATGTGAAGTTCAATAAGCTGTATCGACTGTCGGAAATCGTACAATCATATGATGCGACCTCGCCGGATCTGAGTCTGGTCGACAGAAATCGTAGTAGCGATTGTCAGAGATGGCTGCCCTGCCGATGTCTTCGACTGCCTAGCTTCAGGAGGGTATTAGCGGCGCTTGCAACCCTCCCTTGAGGGAGAGCGTCAAGCCAAGAGAGGCAGCGGGAATGCGCTGCCGAAAGCAATCGAGAGATACGGGAGGATCTGCCTCACAGTGATAAGATGTTCAGCTTCTGGCTCGTGCGGGTCGCGCGCGCTCATGGTCGAAGGGCTGTGAAGAGATAGTAGCCGGTGAGGCCTGCTGCCTGCTGCGCAGCCCTTGCGTTGAAGTCGCGCAAGGATGAAGCCGCGTCAGCCAAGAGGCCGCGATGTTCCCACTCCATCCCATTGAGGAAGTCAGGGACAGGTCGATCCACGCGAATGGCACAGCACACGCCAACGTCCGCCTTGCTGGCGAAGAGGTTGTAAGTCAATGGAACCTGCTGCTCGTGGATCATTGAGACCTCCTCTCGGAGGTCGCTGAAAAAGCACGCCTGGAGAAGGCATCGAACTGCGTAAGTTAGAAACAATTCAGCCTTTTTCCGGCTAAGGTTCTTTGGTCGGATAGCGAACGTTAGTTGCTGACACTTGGACTACTGCAGCCCACAAAGCGTCGTAGGCAGCGCGGGATGGCTTCATTCCTTGCGCACCAAATCGGCTCGCGGTATCGAGTGGATCGCCGAGCGACGATCAGCGTGTCAACGGCTGCCGGACCGGTGCCGGAGGGCTCAGAACGCGAAAAGTCCGATGCGCCAGTGCGGTGGCCGGGCTCAACGTCGATCTGCCATGGTGTCACCGAGTGCCCGCAGGATCGTCCTCGGTCAGAAACCAAAGTTGCCTGTCACAAACGACAGAGCTGTCCGTCTTCCGTGAGAAGAAAGCCCCGCGCGGCAGATGCCGGCGGGGCTTGATAGGGATCACAGACAGGTCAGGGACTGCGATATGGTCATCATGCCGTCGGAAGCGTAAATTCTTTCTTGCGAAGGACGAAAAAAGCCCCGCCGCGACGAACCGGCCAGTGACTGTAAGGGAAGGGTCGAGACCCACTACCAAGAGCAAACCCCTTTTTTTGCGTCGTGCAGGTCTCGCACCCTACACACCATCGATGCGGTGGTAGAACAGGACGCGCGGGAAAGGCCTAAGACAGCCGACAGCTATCCCTCGCATTGCAGACCATTTTGAGTGTTGAACTCGGCCCGCATCGAACGTAGATCGTGTCACTCTTCCCAACGCCCGAACGCTACGTCGGACTTGCCACCATAGTGGGCAAAACAAATATGTAGCCCATCATGGCAAGAACGGCCAAGACAAGGAGGCCGGCGGACAGGTAGCCCGTCCTGTTGAGGAAGTGCTTCCGCAGATTTTCGCTGCTTTCGCCCATGACGAACCTCCCATTTTTGTATTCGGGGGAACGGCTACAGCCCAATAAAGTTCGCTGGTTTTCTAAGGGGCTAACGACGCAGCTTGCGTTCGACGTGGGAACGGAAGATTAGACCAGCTTGTCGGGCGGGAAGATATGATATCAGGCGATAGCAGTCGAGTTCGTCGGGTTGGGGACTGAAGCGGAGCCAGCAAGGTGGCCTTCGACGCCTGTGCCTTGGCTGGTCCTGGCATCACCGAGATTTATCTCCCCGCCCCTCCCGGCGCCGATGCGAGAGAAGGCTCGAATGCAGTCACCGGCCCGATCCGGCGAACGCCCTAGTATGGCGTTACCCAGATCTCATGCAGCCCATCCGCATCTTGAAACCAGTAGGCTTCCGAGATGGAGTCAACGCCGAAGGAAGGATATGTTCGAACGATCCCGTGTACTAATCGCTCGGCAACCTGGCGATTTTCGATCGCATAAGCGAGCAGTCGAGGAGCTGAAGCCCTAATATTGTTTAGATCGCGGACGTAGATAGCGTGAAACATGACACCTTCGCTTCTCTCTTAATCATGCAACAGATGGATGCGAGGTGAATGCGCTTCTGACGGTCAAGTTCGACGGCGGCTTAAACAAGAGTTAATGGAACACCCACGTTTCCCTTAGAAATCTTACAATCTCTGTTGGCATTCCTCATGCCATGCAGTTGTAGAGTGACGAGAACTGATCGCTTAAGCCGAAGGCGCAAATCGCTCTCGTCACTTCGTTACTGGGCCGATGGATGCTGGCCTTATGTCAGCAGCGGCACCTCATCGCCGCAGCATCGACAGCGGTCGAGAATGCAATCGTTATCCACCTGCTTGGAACATGGCCTGGAACACTCGCTGGTTTCCAAACACGAGCGTAGGTGCGACGGGCAGCTACCGTCGAGAAATCCTGACGAAGCCGTAATAGGCTGAAAGCAGGTCGTATTCGGGCGCCCCAATCCATAGGCGCCGCTTCGATGGCTCCTCATCAACGCTGATGAGCATCATGTCTTGCGGGTGTCCGAGCGATGCGGATTGCACCTCGTACAGCTCACGGATGGAGTCTTCGCTGCCAGCATCGAGGAGGCGCGTGGCCCAGATGATGTGAACTCCCGGACCTGCTAAGGACGTCGTGAGTCTTAGGCCGTGCCTGATTGCTGCGGCAAGCAGTTCGTTCAAATGTCGGACGAGATAACGAGGGATACAAAGCGGGGTGAGGAGCCCCGCGGTCGTGCGGGCGCTTCACGATAGACGTTAAAAGAACCCCGGCCCGTAGAAGCGGGACGGGCGATAGAACCGCCTCGGACCATAAAAGCCGTTGAGAGGAAGCGACGGGCGCCTATGCGCCCGGGGTGATTAAGTAGCGCTGAGTGACCAAACGGAGAATAAACGAGGTATTAATTATTGAGCAACGCTCAAAACAATACAGAAATTAGTTTCATCGTCTTAGTATAAGTTAGATATGTGATTAAAGACTGTACGTATACTGTAGCGTCTCATGCCGCAACACATTAATATCGAAAATGTCTAGGGCCTCTCTAGATCTTTGGCGATCCAACCTTTAATGTGCAGATACAAATCGCCGCTGCTCAAGAACCGAATGTGTCCCGACATGGCAAGGCGCATCGCAAACGTATCGGCCTGATCGGTTGTCGTTCTCTCTCGTTTCGGTAAGGCACGCCACCGACGCAACGCCTCTTCTTTTGCCTGTTCCTTCAGCATAGAGCACTCCCGTTTCACCGAGGCGCTCTCACGCATCGTGCCGCTCGACCATGATCCCTCGCTGAAATAAGTGGCGCTGGCCAGCCTCTATAACCATGGGGCTGGCCAAGCTGGCGGGGTTGTTGTCCTTAGGCACCTTACTGTGGCGTCGCGCGGTCCGGTCGCGTCAGACTTCATGATGAAGGCCATTGCAGCATCCATTCGGTGACCGCCGCGTTGGCTTGCGCTGAACGGAAGCGAACAGGACAAGCAGCCATGGCAAGCACGACCTCACAGGCCTGGAATGAGGGCAAAGGAGCGAAGACCGCTGGTCAGCCGCATTCCGTCAATCCTTATCCCGCCGGATCGCAGGAAAGCGCGGACTGGCTAACCGGCTACACCGACGGTGAGCGAGAGCAGAACGTCGACCAACCACAGCGGGGCGAAGGCTGATCAGAGGTTGGCCAGGCGGTATCGGCGGATCTTGGACACCCTCGCACCCCCATCGTTAAGCGTTGCGCCGCACATGTCCTGACGACAGTCACAGCTATCCGGCGAGCCAGCCCGGCCTGATGTCGAGCCCGCCCGGTCCGATCTCGCCGCTCTCGGATAGCGGCGGCGCTTCATGTTCAAGCTGCCGTTCTTGTTCGAGCCATGACAGCGGCTCCTCGTCCTGCTTTTCTGCGAGTGATGACAGGTCGCGTCCGTCCGGCAGTGGAGGCTAAGTCAAGCCGGCATGGTCAGCTTCCACCAACCCGACGTTGAGAGCCGAGCGGTCCGCATCGGCGGGATGGCGGATCAGATCCCGTTCGCCATCAGCCGAGCACTGAACGACGTCGTCAGCGCCACGGAGACACGGTTGGCGGGGGGCCCCTGGGCGAGACACACGACCAATAGGGACATGAGCGTTCTGAAGACCTCACTCAACGTCGAGAACGCCAGTAAGGGCGGCCTGCACGTGTTCTCTAAGACAAGCTGGAGCGGGGCAATCGGTAGCGTCCGCGGACGAGGTGTAAATTCGAGGACCGCTTTGGCGGGGATTGGGGTGGCCATCGGGCCATGCGGC
>NZ_JAIETD010000091.1 GCF_019745455.1 Methylobacterium sp. | reverse complement strand
GCAACTGGCCGACCAGTACGAGTGGAACTCAATCACGATGTAAAGAACGTCGGCGTTATGAAAACTATGCGCGCAGCGTATTTGATAAATCTGAAAAGCGATGCGATGTTTGGCGCAATAATTTTCAACATGAATAACAAAGTACCCGCCTCTCGGAATAGGTATTTATTACTAACATGAACTTTGAAAAATCACAGACAGCAGTTGACCGCCTGACTCCCGAGCAGCGCCGGATTACGCAAGATTCGGGAACCGAAAAGCCCTTCACGGGCGAGTACATCGACAACAAGGAGCTTGGCATCTACGTCGACATAGTGTCGGGAGAACCGCTGTTCGCGTCAACGGATAAGTTTGATTCCGGTACTGGCTGGCCTAGCTTCACTAAACCGATCGTTCCAGAAAACGTGAACGAGGTCCGGGACAGAGCACACGGCATGGTCCGGACGGAGGTCAGGTCGGCACATGCCGACAGCCATCTAGGCCACGTGTTCCCGGATGGTCCCTCCGACCGCGGCGGTCTGCGTTACTGCATCAACTCGGCTTCCCTTTGCTTCATCCCGCTCGACGAAATGACGGCCAAGGGATACGGCAAATATCTTGATCAGGTAGTGGGGGCTTAACATGCTTCAGCGCGCTGTTCTCGCAGGCGGATGTTTCTGGGGCATGCAGGATTTGATCCGCAAGAGGCCCGGAATCGTCTCGACCCGTGTGGGCTACACCGGCGGCGATGCTCCGAACGCCACTTATCGTAATCACGGCACGCATGCCGAGGGGATCGAGATCATTTTCGACCCAGCGGTCACAAGCTACCGAAACATTCTGGAATACTTCTTTCAGATTCACGATCCGACAACGAAAAATCGCCAAGGCAATGATCATGGTCTCTCCTATCGATCGGGCATTTATTACATCGACGAGGTCCAGAAGCGCGTTGCCGAGGAGACTATCTCCGATGTGGATGCCTCCGGGCTGTGGAATGGCAAAGTTGTAACAGAAATTGAGCCAATCAGAGATTTCTGGGAGGCTGAACCAGAGCACCAAGATTATCTTGAGAAACGGATCGGTGGCTATACCTGTCACTTTCCCCGTCCCGGCTGGGTACTTCCCAAGCGCCAAAATGCTGGCGATGCACAGCCCGCAACCGGGACTGTAGCGGACTAACTTCACGGACGTCGCTGCTGCGCCGGTCCGGTTCGTAATCCTCGTGGCCCCGTCGTCCAACGATGCGGTCATCGAACCGAGCCTTGATGGGGTGGACCATTCCCGCCCACCGCCCTCGTAGCAGCGGAGTCGCCGAACCAGCCAAGACCTTCCATACTGTGCAATCACGCAGCGCTGGCCGGCCTAGCTTCTCGATCGCCTGCAACTGTAGGCCGCGCCAACGCCCCATGGCGTGAAGGTCTCGATTATGCTAGAAGAAATAGATTTGGCAAACGAGCACCATATGATCGACATCTCGAGCAACGAGGTGGAAGACTCGGCATTCGTTTCGTTGAACCCGAACGGTCGCATACTGGCGATCACTGATCCGGTAGCCTCAGACGGCACGTCCATCGCCCTATGAGAATCCGGTCCGATCCTGCATAGCCTGGCCAAAAAGACTGATCAGCTCATCCGAGTTCGGCCGCCCAAGGTTACGAAACCCTGATTTGGGTGTTCTTAAAAGTGTCGGCCAACGGCCCGATCTTCGGGCGGCTCGTTTTCTTGCGATGGGGCGGTACGGTCTGTCGCGATAAGTGGCGTCGACAACGCTTTACCGATGAATATAAGCGCCTACTGGGTATCTTGGGCCGCCGGCTGGAAGGCCACCACTTGATCATCAACAGGTATTCTATCGCGGGCATTGTGACACTCGACGGAGTGAATGCTCTGGTTGAATCGGACGATGCCGGCGACATCATTGATCTCGGCAACCTTTCGAATATCCAGGCTTGGCTCGGATGTGGTCAGGCTAGACCCGCGGTGCAGCGTGGCTTGCACATTCCTACGAGGCCTGCATGAGCGTCCTAGCCGGCTACTATTACAACGAGGGCAAGCGGGTCCGAGAAGTGGCGATCGACGAGCAAGTCGATCTGGAGAAGGGAAGCTCCGGTTTCTGCTGGATCGCGCTTCACGACCCCACCGCCGACGAACTTCGTACGCTCCAAGAGACGTATCAACTCTATCCGGTGACGATCGATAATGCGATGCACCCGTTGTGCCCGCCGAAGCTCGAAGTCTACAATGATAAGTTATACATTGTCGCTCAGACCGCCGAGTTGGTTGGCGACAGGATAAACTACGGCAAGATGGCGATCTTCACCGGTCACAATCATCTTATCAGCGTACGGCACGGCAACGCCGGAGCACTAGGCAAACTTAGGGAACAACTGGAGGCTTCGCCGGCGCTCTTCGGAAAGGGGGTCGACTACGTGCTGCACGCGATCTTGCACCGTATCGTCGACCAGTATCTGCCTATTTTCGAAATGATCGAGGATGACGTCCTGGCGATGGAGAGACGTTCATTAGACGATTTTCTCGGACGGGCAGAAGTCGCCCGAATCTTCGGGCTGAGATGCGAACTCACGCGCTTCCGACGCACGCTCGGAGCTATGGCCGAAATGGTCAGAAAGCTCGTCCGCGGGCACATTCCCTGCATCAGCGCGGAGGTGAGGCCATACTTCAACGATGTTGCGGATCACGTCGATCGCGTGCAGTCCATGGTCGACGGCCTATTCCAGGTCCTGTCCACGGTCTTCGAGGCCAGCAGCCTTTTGGAAGCACAAAGGATGGGTGTAATAACCCGCCAGCTCGCGGCTTGGGCGGCAATACTGTCAGTTCCAACGGCGATTGCAGGTATATATGGCATGAACTTCAAGCATATGCCGGAGCTGGACACGGCCTACGGATACTTCGTTGTGATGGGGGTGATAGCGATGTCCTCCCTTTTCCTATTTTTGCGCTTTAAGAAGTCTAAGTGGCTGTGAATACTAAACCTTGCATTACTCGCCATCGTTTGACGGATCTTAGCGCGCCCGATGCCAAGTCGGGCTTAATCCAATGCCAGGCAAAGGTGAAACTATGACAGCCCAACTCACCGATGTTCTAGAAATGGTACGGTCCTTTGTCGCCAAGGGCTACGACTGCGAGTACCGCGTCAAGGACGGTGATCTCGTTGATCTCAAACTCGGATCAACACTTGATCTGTGCACCCTAAGCGTCGACGCGGCATTGCGCCTCGAAAGCGGAAGTGACGCCGAAGACGCCTCCAACATTTACGCGATCTCCGATCCAGCGACCGGGCATAAGGGTCTGATGATCGACGCGTTCGACGTGTTCGACGAAATCTGTCACCGCAACCTCTCCGAGCGGCTTATAGCGCATCGGAAAACGGCGCCAGCAGGCGACCAGAATGTGCCGAGCAAGTTCGGGCTGCGCAAAGTCTATACGGAAGAGTTCGACGGGGATGCCGAGCGTTACGTTTTGCGGGAGAGCTTTCCGGACGGTCCAGCCTGCCCTTTCGGTGGAGCCTTCAGCATCCTCGGTTTCGATACCGCCGAACAGTCTTATGTGTGGCGCGTCACAAGCATCATCCGTGATTCCCGGGTAATTAGGATTCCCTACCAGGGAGAAGGCGTCATCAGCGACGAATAGCGGGGTCGGTGACCTCGTAAGGTCCCCTTCCGTTGCGGTCACGGACCAGCCTACTCGTCCCCTGAATTATTGTAATACAACGAGGTGATTATGGACTGGAATAAGGACCACATCCGAGAGACCATGCTTTCGCTGGAAGCGGCAGCCTTGCATAGCGCTCATGACAGCTACCTGAACTATGTCTTCGCCGCTCAGATCGATCGGACCGAACCGATCGAGAACGACGAGCAGGCTCAGGCCGAGGTGGCGAGCGACTTCGCGGAAGCGCTCGATGACACGCTCCATGACCTTGCCGATAAGCTCGAAAAGCTCAAGACGATCGACTTCGGCCCCAAGTCAACCGTCCTAGAAGGTGCTGTCGTCAAACTGTCCGGTCGCCACTTCGTGATCGCGGTGTCGACGAGCAGGTTCACATGTCAGGGGCGTGAACTCATGGGCATTTCGACGATGGCGCCAATCTTCGAAGCAATCGAAGGTGCCCGAGCAGGAGAGACCGTGCATTTCAACGGCATGGACCTCATGGTGGAGGGCGTGGAATAGGGCGCCTATCGCAGTCGACGCAATAGGAGCCTGTCCGAGTAACGAGTTCGCGTGTCGAGATCGATATGGGAAGTTTGGCGATCAGACCGGTTGCTTTGGATTCAACAACCGGCCTTGGCCAGCTTGCGGGGGTTGTGGGATGTGCAGATCATCGCCTATTCGCCCCGGACCTGATCGACGCCTCGGAGCAGGAACTGTCGGAAGCGTCTGGCCTGCTTTATCTGCTTGCACACGGGCTCGACCACTTGTTTCCTGAGGCAATAGCGGCTGCAGCCGCCAGCCCGGTCCAAGCGCGCGGCCATCGAGCTCATTAAGGGCGACTTCGACATCCACCCGCAACCGGTTGTATCGGCCTCGCCATGGCGCGTGTGTTTCGGCGTGCAACTTTGACCCCGTGAGGTAGGGGATCGGCGTCCAATTCTGACCCCCTAACCTCGTTCTCGCAGACTGCCCTCCGGTACGGCCGGAAGGGTGGTGTAGGGGGATGAAGGGCGTGGACACGATTGCGCGCATCCGGCGCGAGTTCTTCACCCGCGGCCGCGCGATCAAGGACATCGTCCGCGATCTGCACGTCTCCCGCAACACGGTCCGGAAGGTCGTCCGGTCGGGGGCCACCGCCTTCGCCTACGAGCGCGAAGTGCAGCCGCTGCCCAAGCTCGGGCCGTGGCGCGACGATCTCGATCGGATGCTGACCACCAACGCCGGCAAGTCCGCTCGCGAGCGGCTGACGCTGATCCGGATCTACGAGGCGCTGCGCGGGCTCGGCTACGAGGGCGGCTACGATGCCGTTCGGCGCTATGCCAAAACCTGGAAGCGTGAGCGCGCCTCGGTCACGGCCCAGGCGTTCGTACCGCTGTCGTTCGCCCCGGGTGAGGCCTATCAGTTCGACTGGAGCCACGAGATCGTGCTGATCGGCGGCACGACCGTCACGGTTAAGGTCGCCCACGTCCGGCTGTGCCACTCGCGCATGCTGTTCGTGCGGGCCTATCCGCGCGAGAGCCAGGAGATGGTGTTCGACGCTCACGACCGGGCGTTCGCGTTCTTCAAAGGCACCTGCCAGCGCGGCATCTACGACAACATGAAGACCGCGGTGGAGACGATCTTCGTCGGGCGCGAGCGCGCCTATAACCGTCGCTTCCTGCAGATGTGCTCGCACTACCTCGTCGATCCGGTCGCCTGCACACCGGCCTCGGGCTGGGAGAAGGGGCAGGTCGAGAACCAGGTCGGGCTGGTGCGCGAGCGCTTCTTCACCCCGCGTGTCCGAGTGAAGAGCTACGAGGAGCTGAACGCGCTCCTGCTCGATGGGGTAATCGCCTACGCCAAGGCCCATCCCCATCCTGAGGAGCGCGAGCGCACCGTCTGGGAGCGGTTCGAGGCCGAGCGAGCAGCCCTCGTTCCCTATGCCGGCCGCTTCGACGGCTTCCACGCCGTCACCGCTTCGGTGTCCACGACCTGCCTCGTGCGCTTCGACACCAACCGCTACTCGGTCATGGCCTCCGCCATCGGCCGGCCGGCCGAGGTGCGGGCCTACGCCCAGCGCGTCGAGATCCGGCAGGACGGCCGCGTCGTCGCAGAGCACGAGCGCGCCTTCGGGCGAGATCAGACCGTGTTCGATCCCTGGCACTATGTCCCCGTGCTGGCCCGCAAGCCCGGCGCGCTCCGGAACGGCGCACCGTTCAAGGACTGGGTCCTGCCTCCCGCCCTTGACCGGGTCCGACGCAAGCTCGCCGGCAGTGCCGGGGGTGACCGGCAGATGGTGGAGATCCTCACCGCCGTGCTCAGCGACGGGTTGCCGGCCGTCGAGGCGGCCTGTGCCGAGGCGCTGCGCGAGGGCGTGCACTCGGCCGACATCGTCCTCAACATCCTCGCCCGGCAGCGCGAGCCGACCGCGCCCGTCACCATCCTGACCCCCGAGAGCCTGCGGCTGCGCCACGAGCCGGTCGCGGATTGCGCCCGCTACGACAGCCTGAGGAGCCCCCCATGATGGAACGCCAGAACATCCTCGCCACCATGGGCGAGCTGAAGCTCTTCGGCATGAAGGCCGCCTACGACGAGATCATCAAGGTCGCGCTCAAACGCACCCACGAGCCGCAGCAGATCGTCGGCGACCTGCTCCAGGCCGAGATCTCCGAGAAGCAGGCGCGTTCGATCCGCTATCAGATGACGATTGCCAAGCTGCCCCTGGCCAAGGACATCGCCGAGTTCGCCTTCGACGGCACCCCGATCAACGAGGGTTTGGTACGCGCGCTCTCCGGCGGCGAGTTCCTGGCTCACCAGCGCAACGTCGTGCTCGTCGGCGGCACCGGCACCGGCAAGACCCACCTCGCCATCGCCATCGCCCGGGCCTGCATCCGAGACGGGGCACGGGGCCGGTTCTACAACGTCGTCGACCTCGTCAACCGGCTCGAAGCCGAAGCGCGCGCCGGCCGGCAGGGCCGCATCGCCGACCATCTCGCCCGGCTCGATCTCGTGGTGCTCGACGAACTCGGCTACCTGCCCTTCGCGCAGTCGGGCGGGCAGCTCCTGTTCCACCTGATCAGCAAGCTCTACGAGACCACCTCGATCGTAGTCACCACCAACCTCGCCTTCGGGGAATGGCCCAGCGTGTTCGCCGGCGACGCCAAGATGACCACGGCGCTGCTCGACCGGCTCACCCACCATTGCGAGATCGTTGAGACCGGCAACGAGAGCTGGCGCTTCAAGAACCGCGCCTGAGGCCGGCCCACGTCGCGCCTGCTGGACCCCTGATCAGCCCGGCTGCGCCACCCCGACCCGCTTCGCCGGGCTGATCAGGGGCGTCCCGCCATACCCATCCGGGGGGTCAAAGTTCGACGCCGATCCAGGGTCAATGTTCAACGCTGTTTGACAGCCGCCTCAGGCAGCGCCGGATCGAGCCAGTCAAGCGACCCTACGCGAGGAGGGTACCGTCGACGATACGATGCGGAGGTGAGCCTCCACTGCGGCGATGAACCCGGGGGGGAAGCGTAGCGTGGCAACACGGGTCCTGGACAGGAAGCCTGCTGTTGCTCTGACACTGAGAGGCTCACCCTCGTGCCTGAGGAACGTCGCCAGAGGTTTCGAACGGATCCCCAAAGGATCCGTACTGATCGCGACTGCATGCCGCCGTGTGCCGTCGAAGCGCGCCGCCTTCGGCAGCGTTCCGGACATCGGCAGGTGCCGATCACGATCACGGTCGTACTTGCCCGGATCCAATAGGCGCCGACCGATCCAGTGAGCGACAGGAACGCTTACCGCGTTGCCCACGAGACCCCAACGCATACCTGTACGAACGACACGCTCGGCCGGCATCGTCCAATCCTCTTGAAACCCCTGCATGCGCTCGGCGTCTCGGATATCAGGCTTGATAATCCGGCCGTCCGGAAGGAGGATCGCTGGCTGCGACGGGATGCCGATGGTTGAGCCGTTCTTGAGGGTGGGAATGGCATCGACCGCCCATCCCAGGCCCCCTCGGCCCTCGGTCCAATAGAAGCCGTGCGCGAGCTGCCCCAGTGCGGTGACCGGCCGCTCCAGCGGATTGTCGTCCGCCATCAGGACATCGGCCGGATCGCCGTCGCGCGAGGCCAAGAGGTAGACGCGCTCGCGGCGTTGCGGCAGCCCGAAGCCGTTCGTGTCGACGACCCGCCAAGCCCAGAGATAGCCGAGTTCCTCCAGGGCGGCGATGATGGTCCTCATCGCCGCCCCGCGCCCCAACTGAAGCATGAACGGGACGTTCTCGAGAAGAATCCAACGCGGACGCGAACGCGCCGCTAACCGGAACACCTCCTCGACGAGCGCGCTTCGCTGCCCCCCCAGGCCCTGGGTCAGGCCCGCCTGGCTGAGATCCTGACAGGGAAAGCCAGCGGCGACCAGCTCGGTCCCAGCCGGCAGGTCCGCCATCGCCCTGACGTCGTCGGACTTGTCTACGGAGTCGAAGCGGGCGTCCAGGACCGCGCGAGCGGCTGGCAGAATCTCGTTGAGGACGAGGCAACTATGGCCGGCCCTGGCGAGCCCGGCCTCCAGCCCGCCGATACCTGCGAACAGGCCTGCGACTTTCATCCGTATCTTCCTCGTGCGTTCGAATCCGTCGTGTCGAAGCCATGATCCTGCATTACCTCCCGGGCGCCAGTCCCGGGGAGGCTCGGTCGCGACTTATCCTGGCCGTGATGCAGCCGGGCCGCAGCCGACCGTACATGGGTGCGATGGTCGGAGGCGGGCGTCGCGACGCCGCTCCGCTGAAAGAGCAGGGCGCTTCGGCTAGCGACTCGAACGGACTCGGACAGCACCTCGCCGAACGAGGTCCTTCTCGCACGGCGCCCTCCCGGTTGCGGCCTTCGCGAGACGTGAGGCTGCGCGCCTAGGATAGAAGGCGCGGCCGCCGCACGTTTCCGGGGGAATCGCCGGCTGCATGTCGGCGTCTGCTAGAAGACGGGCAATCGCCACCCCTGATCTGCCGTTCTGCCGCGCCAACTCGACAGCCGACACGTAGGTTTTCCGGAACGTCGACCAATCGGTAGCCGACACCTCGCGCCTGTACCTATTTCTGAATCCGCACGATCCGCGCCTGAGTTTTAGCCTTCCCGAGTCCGCCAAGGCCCGCGCGACGCGACGGCTTCCGAGATGGGACACGACCTCGCTCCATGGAACATCCGAGGTCTCCTTGCGATGCATGGAAAACACCTCGCAAATTTCGAAGATGAGGCCCGATACGCCGGGACGCCCCTCCAGAACTCCCCTCGGCATCAAGAGTCCATCCATTACGGCCCGCACCACCGCACCGATCGAGGACATGCCACGCCGCGCCGCATCCGAAAGCATGGCGCATCCCGCCGGCACCTCTTCGAAGATCGGCCTGTTTCCGACGACGTCCGAGATCAGCCCGTCGATGTCCCGGCGTGCGAATCTGTCTTCGCGAATTCCCAGCCCCGTCCTCGGGATCATCGGCACCAAGCAGCCGGATGCAACGAGCGAAACCATGCCTTCGTTCGTGAGCCCGAGGCGGCTGCGCGCTTCGCGAGACCAACAGCTGGCGGCCACGAGGTCTGCTACTCGCGAGCAATCGGCCGCGTGGTAAAGCGGTATCGGGCTCGGCCCGGGAGCCGGCATGGCTCCGACGAGGTCGAGCATCCGCGCAGCGGTAGCAGGCTCCAGCCCCGTCGCGTCACAGACTTGGGCGACGGTGCGAAGCGCGGACTCGTCGATTCGCCTGCCGTAGAGCATTTGTCCCGGCCTCAGCGGCATTGTCGCAAGGGCGTGCTCGCGCAGGGCTTCCCGCACAGGGTCGTAGGCCGCGTCGCGTTCGTCGTGCGCGAGCCATGCGTGGAGACGCCCGTATGCCATCCTCGGACTCAGTTCCAGCCGGCCGGGCCGGGCCGTTGCCACGAGGTCGTCGAGAAAGGCCCGGAACGGGGATGCCCCTCCCTCGTAGGCTGACATCCCAGCCGATAGGAGCGGCCGCATGTCCACGTCACGCGCGTCGCTGCGTGCCCAGCGGCCGTGCAGGCGCATGGCGCCGCAACGCTCGAGAAGCGGTAAGACCTTGCCGAGCGTCAGCTGGTCGAGGAGGTCGACGCTGCGGCGTTCAGCGAAACCCAGGCGGCCGAGAACATAGGTTTCTCCGGAAAGTGTGGTCTGGACCCCAAGGATCGGAGACGCAGAGTTCGTACCGCAGCCGGAAGCGGGATGGACAAGCTCGGTCCCATGTCGGGGGCAAAGCCGAATCGAGGGGAGGTCCCACCAGGTTCTGCGGAACGCCCTCGGAGCCGGATCGCCCACGCGACATTCGTCTTCGGCAACGCACTCGCGACAGAGGCGACGCTGAGCCGGTGACCAATCCTTGCGGCTCAGCGACTCGCCGAACAATCGGACCGTGCCGGGCTCGACGACGAAGGTAGAGGCAGCGAGGAGGCCTGCATCGACGCCCGCGAGACGGGCGACACGGTCCGTGTCGCGACCCGCCATCACCATCCTCCAATCCAAACCGAGACCTGCACTGAACGTCATGGCATTCGCTGACCCGAATCGACAGGCGAGCCGCTCAAGAAGGGCGTAGGCCGGCTCGCCGCTTCCCAGCGGAAGGCGCAGCGGCAGACTCCCGGAAGGTGGTCTACTTGCCATATGTCGGCTCGGCGATCCCTCCGGTCCCGCGCATGCGGGTGTTCCCGGCCCCGTTCGACTTCGAGCCGGACACCGCCGCCTCGCGAAGCTGCACGGCGTTCATGAGGAAAGGATTGAGGAGATCGCCACGCCGCCGCCATCGCTCGTAGGCCACGGCCAGGGTCTCGTCGACGGTATCCTCTTCGGCCTTGTACGACATTTCCGCGGCGCAGCGGATGAGCTTGGCCGCGAGGCCGACATAGCCGCCTGTGGCGAGCTGGAAGCGATCGACTTTTTGGGCGAAGTCGCTCTTTCCTATGAACTTGCCGATACAGCTGAGATCGGCAAGCTGCTGGTCGTAGCCCTCGAGGAACGCGGTGAACTCGGCACGTCCGACCTTGCCGGCGAAGGGTGTCATTGGAAGCTGGGATCCTCGACGCTCGAACTGCTTCCAGCGATCGAAGAACGTCAGTACGGACGGCTCCCCCGCCAGCACGAGTTGGATGTCCGTCTCGTTCAACAGCGTCTTAAGCGTCTCGGAGACGGTGCGCTCATGCCGGTCCGTCCGCGACAGGTTCACGATGTGCTGGAACTCGTCGATCTTGATGACCCGGACTCCGCGCTCGCGGGCGACCTTCAAGAACTGTCGCATCAACATGGGCTCGGACGGACGGTCGCTCACCTCGTAACCCGAGACGATGGAAAGCATCTTCACGATGAGCGCCTTCATGCGACCCGGCGACGGTGCGTCGAGTCGCAGGACAGGCATCGGGTCGGCCCATCGAGTCCTGACATCGGGGAAGTCCCCGTCGAGGAGGTTGCGATCCAACAGCCAACTCTTCCCCGCGCCGGTCAGGCCGCCGATCACGAAGACGTTCCCTCGTTCGCCGCGCCGTGCCCGGTCCCGAAGGTTCCGCATCTCGCGCCTTCCCTCGTTATACAGGGTTGTCGGGACGTGGATCTCGTCCTCCATGGCGAAGACGAACGCGTCGAGCCTGGCTGCGTTCTCGGGCGCCTCCCAGTTCACGCGGGGACGCCCACCCGTTCGATCCAGGGCGCCGGGCGCGCCGGCCCCGACCGTCCAGGCGCCGGCCAGGTCGGGGAGGGGGGTCTCGAAAGCCGGCTGCACGTTCTGATCCATCTCGTGTTGTCCTCAGTCGTAGTATTGCGAACGTGTGGCGATCGATCCGGGGATATGCACCGCGACCGCGACCGCGACCGCGGCTGCGGCCGCAGCCGGGACGACATCGGGATCGACGCGGCGGCTGGGCTGGACGACTGCACCTTCGCCGGCGTTCCGGGCGCCATCCGCGAACTTCTGCCTGGGTTTGCTCAGCGGCTTCCCGCCCTCGTCCTCCCGCGTGGCGCGCTCGAAGAGTTCCATGCGTGCGTCGGCCACGGTCTCGCGCCGGACGATCTCGTCGGCCGGCGTCCGCTCCTTCGACCGGTGCCGAGTCCGCTTCCACATGTCGAGGTCGAGCCCCTGGATGAGGTCGAGATCCTGGCATGGTACGCGCAGCGGCACGTTGGGTTGGACGGTGTCGTCCCATACGCGGAGCTCGGCCAAATTCAGCGGATCCAGGACGCAATGCCACTTCCGCTTGAGACCATGGTCGTTTCTCAGTTTCTCCAACTCATCGCTGTCCCAATGGAGGCCCAGGTATTCGATGCCCTGGTCGCGGTTGGGCTTGTGCAGTGGCAACCCAGTGAGCATGACGACGTCCTTCGCCTTCGACGGCATGTATACCCCGTGGACCGAAAGCTCCTGCCAGACCTCCCGTGGAGTTCGGTTATAGAGATTTCGATGGTTGTGCTGATGGTAATAAGCTGTAATCCAGATTGCGAACATTTCCCTCAGTGCCGGCATCTCTATGCGCGCACGGTCGGTCGGCTTGTAGTCGCCCCGCTTCTCGGGACTTTGGAATGTCCGACCGGGAATCGATGCGAAGTTGCGCTGAACCTCCCCGAAGAAGCGTTCCACGCGTCCCTTTTCCCAGGGTCGTCGACGCGGACAGTATAGTATCTCGAAGTCCAGCTGCGCCGCAGCCGCCTTGAGGGCCTGGCTGTGGAACTCCTTCCCGTTGTCGACCTTGAGCACCTTCGGAAGTCCGAAGCAGGGATTCTCAACGATGCGCCCGTTGACGGTCACGTCGGGCTTCGGCGAGAGCATGCTGCGCAGGCATTGCATCACAGAGACGTACGAGGGCGGTTCGAGCGAGATCGACCAACCCACCACGCAACGCGACGCAGCGCATACGGCGACCGTAAGCCATGGCCGGCCTGCGATACCCTTCTTCTGTATCGGCGCGTCGCTCTCTGTTTCCAGAGGTTGGCCGTTGCGTCCTCGGGTCACCACGACGTCCAGAAGGGCGTGGTCAATCTCGACGATATCGCAGAGTCGGCTTGGCGTCGGCCTCCGTCGCTTGGCGACGAACTGCATGGCTCCCTTGCGCTTGCCTTGACGGGCGTCCGCGATCTCGCGCGCAGTGTAACGTCTCTGGATGAAGCGATGCAGGGCCGTTTCAGTCAATGGTGTGAGCCTGTCGCCCGAATTTCGGTTGTGCTCCTCGATTCGCCCGGACAGGTATTCATGCAGCGTCCGGACGCCGATTCTTTCCTCCTGGAGATAGAACTTCTTCACGGCTGCGTCGTAGATGGAGACGAGCGACGGGTTTAGCTCGGTCGGCTTCCTACCCTTCCGGTCGTTGAGCGGCACCAGTGCGGCCGGCTCCCGACCCGAACGTTCCCAGCGGCGAAACCAATCCCGGAGCGTGAAGGGGGACGGCGTGGGTTCCTGGATTCCATTCCGCCGCTTATGCGAGGCGACGGCACGAGCCACCGCCCCATAACAGGGCTCCTTGCGCCTGAACAAGGAGCTGCCGCCGTTCTTTCGGCGGTCCTCCAGTCCATCAATGACCGTCACGTAGTCCCAGCGTCCAAGGGCCACCGTCTGTTCAGCATCTGTGAATTCAGCGAGGGACCGTCTCAAATTTTCTTGGACCCCTAGAGGCAGCCCGGGATGTACTTGCTTGGGTATCTCGAACTTGTCGGCGAAGTAGAGTGTAGCCAGCTCCTTCGAAGAGTGCGTGACGGTCCTGCCGTTCACCTCACTACGGAAGACGTGCCCGGCGTCCTCGCGCGACATGAAAGTGTGGAAGGTACCTTCGATCCTCACGGAGGCACCGATGGGAAAGTTGATGAAAGGTACCGTCATCGCGCGTAATGATCCAGTGGAGGAGAGGGTCGACAAGCATCGGTTGGCGCATTCGCCGGTGCGCTCAGGTATCCGCCGTCAGCGAAAGACCTTCAGGCGGCCGAGGGCGAACATGCGTGCCATTTCGTCGTGGGCGAGCGCCAGCAAGGTCCCGTCCACCGCGTTGTGGAAGATCACGTAGCCGTTGCCCTCCCGATGGATCGCGTGAGCGACCCCGTCGATGTCGAAGAAGGCGAACAGCCGGACTTGGACTCGATCCATGGCGAGCGTTCCATTTCGAAATGAGGGGATCCAGGGCGCGAGAAGGCTTCTCGCCGATGCTTCGGTCTTTTCAGTATTCGCGTGGGTTCAGAGTTCGAGGACGGATTGGGTCGGATCCGACTCCTCAGGTCGGCGAACCACTGTTCGCCCGACGCGCCGCACACAGCAGGAGGGCGATCGCCCGGGAGGGTCGCGCGGGTAGCGTCCGCGGACGAGGTGTAAATTCGAGGACCGCTTTGGCGGGGATTGGGGTGGCCATCGGGCCATGCGGC
>NZ_JAIETD010000106.1 GCF_019745455.1 Methylobacterium sp. | reverse complement strand
TCGTGGCCTGGCTGTTCGTGCTGGCGCAGGAGAGCCGCCGCGTCGCGCAGGAGGAGACCGGCCGCCAGACCCTGCTCTACGAGGCCGAGATCGAGGCCCACAAGGTCACCGACGCCAAGCTGCAGGAGGCCAAGGAGGTCGCCGAGGCCGCCAACCTCGCCAAAAGCCGCTACGTCGTCGGCATCAGCCACGAGCTGCGCACGCCGCTTAACGCCGTGCTCGGCTATGCCCAGCTCATCGAGGGCGATCCGGAGATCCCGGCCTCTCGTCAGAACGGCATCCGGGTCATCCGGCGCAGCGCCCAGCACCTGTCGGGTCTCATCGACGGCCTCCTCGACATCTCGCGCATGGAAGCCGGGCGCCTTCAGATCCATCGCAACGAGATCCGACTCGCCGATTTCCTCGACCAGATCGTCGACATGATCAGCCTGCAGGCCAAGGCCGCCGGCCTCGCCTTCCGCTATTCGGGACCCGCGAACCTTCCGGCCGTGGTGGCTACCGATGAGAAGCGCCTGCGCCAGGTCCTGCTCAACCTCCTCTCCAACGCCATCAAGTTCACGCCCGCCGGCGAGGTCGTGCTGGAGCTGACCTATCGCAACGAGGTCGCGGTCTTCACCATCCGCGACACCGGCCTCGGCATTCCGCCGGAGGATCTGGAGCGAATCTTCGAGCCGTTCGAGCGCGGCTCGATGCCGGCCGCCCGCTCGGCCCCCGGCACCGGCCTCGGCCTCACCATCGCGAATCTGCTCGCTCAGGTGATGGGCGGCGAGATCACCGTCGCGAGCAAGGTGGGCGTGGGCACCGTCGCCAAGGTGCGCCTCATGCTCGCCTCGGTCTCGCGGCCGCTGCCCGCGCCGGTGAACGCCTCGCGCCCCACGGTTTATGCGGGAGGGCGGCGCACCATCATGGTGGTCGATGACGATGCCGCGCATCGCGGGTTGATGCACGAGATCCTCGAACCGCTCGGCTTCACCGTCCTCGACGCCGCCGACGGTCCGTCCTGCCTTCGCCTCGCCGCCGCCTGCCGCCCCGACCTGTTCCTCCTCGATATCGCGATGCCGGGGATGAGCGGATGGGAGCTGGCGCAGGCCCTGCGCGCGGCCGGCCACACTGCGCGCATCGCCATGATGTCGGCCAACGTCCACGAGATCAGCCCAAGTCGGGGCGACGATGCCCCGCACGACGACATCATCCCCAAGCCCTTCGACCTTCGCGATTTCATCGAGCGAATCTCCAATCTCCTCGGTCTCGAACAGGCAGCTGTGCCTGAGGCGGCGCGCGGTTCCGACAACCCAGCGACGTCTCTGCCGGACGTGGCGCCGCGGCGTGAGCAGGTCGCGGAACTGCTGCGCCTCGGCCGAATCGGACATGTCCGCGGGATCGAGGCCAAGCTCGACCAGATGGCGGCCGAGGAGGCACCGCCCCTCGCTTTCGTCTCGCAGATGCGCGGTCTCGTCGGCGCCTATGATCTCAGGCGCTATATGAGCGTGCTGCAGGGGCTCGCCGGCGATGGTTGAGCAGCACCGCGACATCGTCCTCGTCGTCGACGATTCCCCCGATACCCTGAGCTTTCTCACCGAAGCGATCGAGCGGTCCGGCGCTACGGTGCTGGTGGCCGTGGCCGGCGATCTCGCCCTCGCCCTCGTCGAGGAGATCACGCCCGACATCATCCTGCTCGACGCGATCATGCCGGGGATGGACGGGTTCGAGACCTGCCGCCGCCTCAAGGCGCTGACGCAGCTCGCCCATGTGCCGGTGATCTTCATGACCGGGCTGTCCGAGACCGAGCATATCGTCAAAGGCTTGGAGGCGGGCGGCGTCGATTACGTCACCAAGCCGATCGCTCCCGATGAGATCCTGGCGCGAATCCGCGTGCATCTCGCCAGCGCCCGCGCCGCCCAGAGCGCCCGCGCCGCCCTCGACACCACCGGGCGAACGCTCTTTGCCGTCGATCGGTCGGGAGCGGTGCTGTGGTCGACGCCGCAGGCGGCACGCCTGCTCTCGGGGATCGCGCCGGAGGGGTCGACCCTCGCCCTGCCGCAGAAGGCTCTGCAATGGCTGTCGGGGTGCCTTGGCGGCGCCGTCGCCGGCCCGCTCTCGCTGATCGATCGCGCCGGGACCGTGCACATGCTCAGCTTCATCGGCGGCTCTGGCGACGAGGTCCTGCTTCGCCTGACTCGCGACAGCATGGCGGCCGGGTTGGAGCGCCTGAGCACACGGCTTCCGATCACCAATCGCGAGGCGGAGGTCCTGCTATGGCTCTCGCGCGGCAAGTCGAGCCGCGATATCGGCGAGATCCTCGGCCTGAGTCCCCGTACGGTGACGAAGCACCTCGAAGGAATCTACGCCAAGCTCGGCGTCGAGAACCGGACGGCGGCTTCTATCATCGCAGCACGCCACCTGGAGGATCTCGGGTAGCAAAGACGTTCTTCGTAAAGAACGCAACCGAGACTTTCGCAGGCGGCCGTCATTATTTCGACATCGCGAAAGCGCTGTGCGTTACGGGGCTGTCGTCCAGGGATAGACGACCCGGAGTGACGCTGCCGAGGCCTGGACTGAGGTCGTCTCTGGAGTTGTGTCGGGCAGGCGGTAATGCCGAGCGCGGGCCATCGCCTTGCGCGCTTCCTGCGCGGGCAACGCGCCGATCGGCACCATCATGGCCGCCAGCAGGTTGCGCGTCTTCCGGTCGACCAGTTGCGACTGCTCGATCCTCTCGAAGTCACGCATCTTGTGCGACTTGCCCGGTTCGCCGGAGAAGACACGTGCGCCGCCAGGCATCACGACGATGTCCCCAGGGCGGAGCGTGTCGTCCTTGAGCAATGCTGCGGTCGGCCCCTTGGACATGTCGATCGGAACCTGCCGATCGGAAATACGCACCTTGAGGGGCTCCGCCTGCGGCAGAGCCGCATATCGCGTCCTGACATTCAGTCTCGGGCTCGCTGACCTCCGCGCTGGCTTGTCGGGGCTGACAAGCCTCGGGGCAGACACGAGGGGGTCTGGGCCTGGCGTGACCTGCTGAGCGGGCGGCGTCGATTGGGGGGATGGTGAGAAGAGCTGTTGCAGTAATCCTCCGAAGCCGCCTTCATCTGCTGCGTGCACAGGCGAAGCTACGCCAATCAGAAGTGATCCCAATGCAGCAGCGAAGTGCAGGCGGGGGATGTAACTGCGCATCATCTCTCACCAAGTCAGATCGTTGCTGAAGAATACGTGGCTGGGTCTCGAAACGACTAACCATTGCTGCGTCATTCCGTTCCTTCGAAGAGATCCTGAAAGCGGACAGGGCGAGGCGCCATCGACGGTGGCCCGGTGCGTGAAGCGCCGTGCTGCACTTTCGTGCAGAAGCTTGGAACACCGTCCCGTGACCCGACGTTTTCGGGGGGCGAGAACGATGTGACCAGGCGGCGGGGCTCAAGCCCTGCCGTCTTTTTTTGCGCCGTCCGGCCCTGGTCAGAAGAGCCTCCTCGGGTCAAGATCGCCCGATGTACGACCGATCCATGGATGACGGCGACCGCGTGGAGATCACGCCCGAGATCCTGCTGAAGGCCTACGCGGCCGGCATCTTTCCGATGGCCGAGGATGCCGACGACCCGGCGATCTACTGGGTCGAGCCGCGGGCGCGCGGCGTTCTTCCGCTCGACGCGTTTCACGTGGCGCGCCGCCTGGCGCGGACGGTCCGCAGCGACCAGTTCACCGTCTATGCCGACCGCGATTTCGACGGCGTCATCTCCGGTTGCGCGGCGCCGCGGCGGGATGCCGAGCGAACGTGGATCAACGGCCGTATCAGGGAGCTCTACGGCGCCTTGTTTGACCAGGGCCACGCACATACGGTTGAGGTCTATGCCGAAGGTCAGCTCGTCGGTGGCCTGTATGGCGTCTCGCTGGGTGCGGCTTTCTTCGGCGAGAGCATGTTCCACACGGCCCGCGACGCATCGAAGGTCGCGCTGATCCACCTCGTCGGCCGCCTGAGGGCGGGCGGCTACCGCTTGGCCGACACCCAGTTCGTCACCGATCACCTGGCGCAGTTCGGGGCCGAGGAGGTCCCGCGGCACGTGTACAAGCGGCGGCTGGCGGAGGCGATCGCGGCGCAGGCGAACTGGAACGTTTGGCCGCCCGGCGTCCCGACGCGCGGCGCCGATGCGCTTGCGGCCTTGGCCGCGTAGATCCCTCAGCGTCGACCGTCGAAAGCCATCCGGAGTGCCAGGGCGCCGAGCACTCCACCCATCAGCCATCGCTGTGCGGCGAGCCAGCCCGGCCGATCGCCAAGGATGCCGGCGATCGAACCCGCCGCCATGGCGATCATCGCGTTGACTCCGACGCTGATGACGATCTGTACCGAACCCAGCAGGAGGGTTTGTGTGAGGACGCTGCCGTGCTCCGGCGACACGAAATGCGGCAGTAGCGCGAGGTAGAACAACGCGATCTTCGGGTTGAGGAGATTGGTGACGAGGCCCATCGTGAACAGGCGGGCTGGACTGTCCGGCGCCAAGGTCCTGACCTCGAACGGCGAGCGCCCGCCCGGACGCAGGGCAGTCCAGGCCAGCCATCCGAGATAGAGCGCGCCGGCAATCCTGAGGGCGTCGTAGGCATAGGGCACGGCAAGAACGAGGGCCGTGATGCCGAAAGCGGCGCAGAGCATGTAGACGACGAATCCCGCCGCCACGCCGCCGAGGGAGACGAGCCCGGCCTTCCGACCCTGGCAGATCGAGCGCGACACCAGGTAGGCCATGTTCGGCCCCGGCGTCAGGACCAGGCCGATGCAGAGTGCCGCGAAAGCGAGGAGTGTCGCGGCCTCGGGCATGCGATGTCCTATCTGAAGATCTGGTCGAAGATCGATTGCGGCTGGGGCGGCGGCGCGGGCGCCGGGCCCTCGTTGTTGGGAAAGAATTTTCGCGACGGCTTCTGGCGCGGCTGGACCGGCACCCCGCGAGGCGCCTCGACGTCGACCTGACCGGCCGGGTTGACCTGCTGGGCCGTGCGGGTCGGATCGTCGCGTCGCGAACCTCGCTTCGGCTTATCCTGCCGGGCGGCCATCGCCGGAACGTCTTCCTGCTCGCGCGCCTCGGCAATGATGTCCGTGCCGCCCTTACAATCGACGAGCCAGACGTCGTAGATCGAGTGCTCGATCGCGTGCAGGCCGGGGCTCGCCGCGAACTGCCATCCCGTGAAGATGCGGCGGTACTTGTTGTCGAGGGTCACCTCGTCGACCTCGAGGAACGCCGTCGTCTTCGGGCTCTCCGTCGGCGGCCGGCTGTAGCAGACACGCGGCGTCAGCTGGAGCGCACCGAACTGGACCGTCTCGTCCACGGCCACCTCGAACGACACGATGCGCCCCGTGATCTTGTCGAGGCCGGAGAACACCGCGGTCGGGTTCTTGATCTTGTCGGCGGCCGCGGGAACAGCCCCGAAAGACCACACCGTCGCGGCGGTCAGTACGATCGAGAAGGCGATGCGCAGACGGGACGCAGGAGGCATTCGACACGGTCTCGGCGGGCGGATCGGGCGTGGGAGCGGTGAAGGCAGCGGCCCCCTCGCGATCCCATATCCTGCGGCGATAGACAGGCAAACGATGTTGGAAAAAGGGCGAGCGGATCGGATCAATTCGGCGGCTGTCCCATGAACGACCACTTCGTCTCGCTCTGTGCGAGATCGAGGAAGGCGCGGACCTTCAAGGGCATCCAGCGCGCGCTCGGATAGATCGCCTGGATCGGAAGGGCAGGGGGCTCGTAGCTATCGAGCAGGATGATCAACCTGCCCTCGGCGACGTGACGAGCGACCTGGTAGAGCAGGGGCCGCGCGAGGCCTCCGTCGGCCAGGGCGAAATCGATGGCCGCATCCCCGCTATTGGTCGTAAAGCGAGGTTGGAGCGGTACCGAGATCTCGGTGGGCGCTAAATCATTGGCATCGACGAAACGCCATTCGCCGGCCGCGTCGAGAGGCATCGATGCGATGACGTCATGGCCTTCGATCTTCGCCGGATGCTCCGGCCGGCCGCGGCGATCGATATAGGCGCGGCTCGCGACGACGACGCGGCGGGTCTGACCGAGGGGCCGCGCGATCAGGGTGGAATCCCGCAGCGCTCCGAGCCGGATCGCCACATCGATTCCGTTCTCGACGAGGCTGACGTTTCGATCGTCGAGACGAAGCTCCGCGGTGACTTCGGGATAGTGCGCCATGTAGGCGGCGAGGAGCGGCGCGACTTGCAGCCGGCCGAAAATGACCGGCGCGCCGACGACGAGCCGGCCTCGCGGTAGGGCGTGGGCGCCGCGTGCCGCCTCCTCGGCTTCCGCGACTGCGCCAAGGATCTGCCGGGCCCGGACGAGGTAACGCTCGCCCGCTTCGGTGAGATGAAGAGAGCGGGTGGTCCGTTGCAACAAGCGTGCACCGAGAGCGGTCTCGAGTGCCGCAATCTGGCGTGTCACGACGGAAGGCGACAGCCCGAGCCGGCGGGCTGCCGGTGCGAAGCCCTTCGCGTCGCAGACTGCAGCGAAGACCGACATCGTTTCGAGACGATCCATCGCATCATTGCTCGATCCGCAACGATGAAGTGTCAAGAATGACTATTCTTGTCCGCACCTCCTGGGAGCATCTTTTCTACGTCGCCGACAGGCGAGTTGCCCGTTTTCGAGGAGACGAACGATGACACACAGCTACCTGAGCATCGCCCGCACTGCGCGTGTGCGAGAGGCGGAGGAACGGCGCGGAAGCCTTCGCGCCTACGCGGGCGCGGATTTCGGCGATCAGGATCACGACCGGCTCGGACCGCAGGAGGCTACCTTCATCGCGGCCCGCGACAGCTTCTATCTCGCGTCGGTCTCCGAGACAGGCTGGCCATACGTGCAGCATCGCGGCGGCCCGCCCGGCTTCCTGCGCGTCATCGACGAGACGACGCTCGGCTTCGCGGATTTCCGCGGCAACCGGCAGTACCTCACGGTCGGCAACCTCGATGGCGACGACCGGGTTTCGTTGTTCCTGATGGATTATGCCAACCGCCGCCGATTGAAGATCTTCGGCCATGCCAGGATCGTCGAAGGCACGAGCGAAGACGGATTGTCGGTGCCTGGTTACAGGGCGAGCGTCGAGCGCTCCGTCATCATCCGCGTCGCCGGCTTCGACTGGAACTGTCCGCAGCACATCACGCCGCGGTTCACTGCCGAAGAATGGCAGGCGCGTGCCTGATCAGTTTGGCGTCCAGGGCACGTAATCTCCGGCCGGAACCGGGCGGCCGTTCGGGCTCAACTGCGAGCCCTTCGGGCGATAGGCGCCTGCCGTCCCCGTGAGGTTCTCGACATGCGGCTTCTGCCACTCGCGGGGTTTGTAATCCTCCTCGCTCGGAGCGAGGTCGGCGTTGTGGCAGAGCCAGGCACGCCAGCCCGGCGGTACCTTCGAGGCATCGGCGTAGCCGTTATAGACCACCCACCGCCGCTCGCTGCCGACCGAGCGGTCAATCAGCGCGCCTTGCGCTTTGTAATAGGTGTTGCCGATTTCGTCCGTCCCGACGAGCTGGCCGCTGCGCGCGGTGTAGAGGGCAAGGGAGACCGTCTGCCCGTTCCACCAGGTGAAGATGCGCAGAAGCGTGTCCTTGAGAGCCATCGCGTTCGCCTCGATCGGGCCTCTCGCCCGTCCTTCTCTCGAATGCGCCGGACTATGGTGAGGCCGCCGGGGGAAGTCCAGCCGATGGTGCTCGACCGCCCTGGCGCGGGTGACGCGAAAATCCCACACCTCGCCGCCGTTAACCATGCCCGCAGACCCGCGGGGAAGTCCCGAAATGTGGGCGGCGAATTTTTTCGAAGCGAATCCGCTCGGCGAAAACAGCACTTAACTCGGCGCCGTCGATATCCACAGGATTTGCGGCGACGACACAACATGTAGCGCGGAACATGGGCTTCATACACCAGTTGTTGACGTGAACGGGTCTGAGAGATAGCGTCAGGACATCGCCGAAACGGTTGCGTCTGCCGGCGGTCCCTCAGATTTTCGATCCATCAAGACGGCATGCTGCGCCGAGGCGCAGTCGTGCCCGAAACGACCCTCGCCTTAACGCCACAGCCCGCCTCATCCGGCGGTGCGCTCGTCGAAGATCGACGAAGGAGATTTGGTTTCATGCGGTTCGAACGGCGTCACACAACGGCTGGCCAGTCTCCCTATGCCGGCATCGCCTTCCGCAAGGCGCTCAGCGAGATCCGCAACCCGGACGGGTCGGTGGTC
This sequence comes from Methylobacterium sp., assembly GCF_019745455.1. Lineage (GTDB taxonomy): Bacteria > Pseudomonadota > Alphaproteobacteria > Rhizobiales > Beijerinckiaceae > Methylobacterium. The sequence continues at coordinate 6,021 of NZ_JAIETD010000106.1, read as the reverse complement.
TTTCGCCTCGATGGCATCGAAGTGCCCGAGAGCTGGAGCCAGGTCGCCAGCGACGTGCTCGCGCAGAAGTACTTCCGCAAGGCCGGCGTGCCGGCGCGCCTGAAGAAGGTCGAGGAGAACGAGGTCCCCTCCTTCCTGTGGCGCTCTGTTGCCGACGACGCGGCCCTCGCGGATCTGCCCGAGGACCAGCGCACCGGTTCCGAGACCTCATCGACCCAGGTGTTCGACCGGCTCGCCGGCTGCTGGACCTATTGGGGCTGGAAGGGCGGCTACTTCACGTCCGAGGAGGATGCGAGCGCCTTCCTCGACGAGCTTCGCTTCATGCTCGCCAGGCAGATGGTCGCGCCGAATTCGCCGCAATGGTTCAACACCGGGCTGCACTGGGCCTACGGCATCGATGGCCCGAGCCAGGGTCACTATTACTGCGATTACCAGACCGGTGAGCTGACGAAGTCGGCCTCATCCTACGAGCACCCGCAGCCGCATGCCTGTTTCATCCAGTCGGTGGCCGACGACCTCGTCAACGAGGGCGGCATCATGGACCTGTGGGTGCGGGAAGCGCGCCTGTTCAAGTACGGCTCCGGCACAGGCTCGAACTTCTCGCTGCTGCGCGGCGAGAACGAGAAGCTCGGCGGCGGCGGCAAGTCCTCTGGCCTGATGTCGTTCCTGAAGATCGGCGACCGTGCGGCGGGCGCGATCAAGTCCGGCGGCACCACGCGCCGCGCGGCGAAGATGGTCATCGTCGACATCGATCATCCCGATATCGAGCAGTACATCGACTGGAAGGTGAAGGAGGAGCAGAAGGTCGCCGCCCTCGTCACCGGCTCGAAGATCGTGTCGAAGCATCTCCAGGCAGTGATGAAGGCCTGCACGCAGTGCGAAGCCGAGGGCGATGCCTGCTTCGACCCTGAGCGCAACCCGGCCCTCAAGCGCGCCGTGAAGGCCGCCCGCAAGGAGAGCGTGCCGGATGGCTATACCAAGCGGGTGATCCAGTTCGCCCGCCAGGGCTTCACCAAAATCGATTTCCCCGTCTACGACACCGACTGGGATTCGGAGGCCTACCTCACGGTCGCCGGTCAGAACTCGAACAATTCGGTCTCGCTCACCGACGACTTCCTGCGCGCGGTGGATGCGGATGCCGATTGGGAGCTGAAGGCCCGCACCACCGGCAAGACGACAAAATCGCTGAAGGCCCGCGACCTCTGGGAGAAGATCGGCGAAGCGGCCTGGGCTTCGGCCGATCCCGGCCTGCACTTCAACACCACGATGAACGATTGGCATACCTGCCCGTCGGGTGGCCGGATCCGGGCTTCGAACCCGTGTTCCGAGTATATGTTCCTCGACGATACCGCCTGTAACCTCGCCAGCGCCAACCTGCTGACGATGTACGACCGCGGAACCGGCCAGTTCGACGTCGCCGCCTTCGAGCATCTCAACCGCCTCTGGACGGTGGTGCTCGAGATCTCGGTGATGATGGCGCAGTTCCCCTCGAAGGAGATCGCCGAGCTCTCATACCGCTACCGCACCCTTGGGCTCGGCTACGCCAATATCGGCGGCCTCCTCATGAGCATGGGCCTGCCCTACGACTCGCATAAGGGCCGGGCTTTGGCTGGTGCGCTGACGGCGATCATGACCGGCATCGCCTACTCGACCTCGGCCGAGATGGCCGCCGAGCTCGGTCCCTTCGCCGGCTACGAGGAGAATGCCGACGCAATGCTCAAGGTCGTCCGCAACCATCGCCGTGCGGCGCATGGCGAGGCGGAGGGCTACGAGTTCCTGAGCATCGCCCCGGTGCCCCTCGACCTCGCCAACGTGCCCCAGGCGGATATCGCCGAGCGCGCCAAGGCGGCCTGGGACCGGGCGCTCGCGCTCGGCGAGGAGCATGGGTACCGTAATGCCCAGGCGACCGTCATCGCGCCCACCGGCACGATCGGTCTCGTGATGGATTGCGACACCACCGGCATCGAGCCGGACTTCGCCCTCGTGAAGTTCAAGAAGCTCGCCGGTGGCGGCTACTTCAAGATCATTAATCGCGCTGTGCCGGACGCCCTGCGCTCGCTGGGCTACCGCGAATCCGAGATCGCAGAGATCGAGGCCTATGCCGTCGGCCACGGCTCCCTCGGCCAGGCTCCGGCGATCAATGCCGGCTCCCTCCGCGCGAAAGGCTTCACCGATGGGAAGATCGCGGCAATCGAAGCCGGCCTGAAATCGGCCTTCGACATCAAGTTCGTGTTCAACCGCTGGACGCTCGGCGACGACTTCCTCACCGATGTCCTGAAGGTGCCGACCGAGAAGCTCTCGGACCCGACCTTCGAAATCCTGCCCTTCCTCGGTTTCTCGAAGAAGGACATCGAGGCGGCCAACACCCACATCTGCGGGGCGATGACCCTTGAGGGGGCGCCTTTCCTGAGGACCGAGCACTACCCGGTGTTCGATTGCGCCAACCCATGCGGGCGTATCGGCAAGCGCTACCTTTCAGTGGAGAGCCACATCCGTATGATGGCGGCGGCGCAGCCCTTCATCTCGGGTGCGATCTCCAAGACCATCAACATGCCCAACGACGCCACGGTCGAGGATTGCAAGAACGCCTACCGCCTGTCCTGGACCCTCGCCCTCAAGGCCAACGCCCTCTACCGCGACGGTTCGAAGCTGTCGCAGCCCCTCAACTCGGCTTTGATCGCGGACGAGGAGGACGACGCTGTGGAGGCCGTCGAGGCGCTGGTCGCCCAGCCGGCCGCCGCCAAGGCGGCGCAGCTCGCCGAGAAGGTGGTGGAGCGCGTGATCGAGCGGGTCGAGCGCATCCGCTCGCGTGAAAAGCTGCCCGACCGGCGAAAGGGCTATACCCAGAAGGCCGTCGTCGGCGGCCACAAGGTCTACCTGCGCACCGGCGAGTACGAGGACGGCCGCATCGGCGAGATCTTCATCGACATGCACAAGGAGGGCGCCGCCTTCCGCTCGCTGATGAACAACTTCGCCATCGCGATTTCGATCGGGCTCCAGTACGGCGTGCCGATGGAGGAGTATGTCGACGCCTTCACCTTCACCCGCTTCGAGCCCTCGGGCTTCGTGCAGGGCAACGACGCGATCAAGAACGCCACTTCGATCCTCGATTACGTCTTCCGCGAACTCGCGGTCTCCTATCTCGGCCGCATGGACCTCGCCCATGTCGACCCGTCCGAGATCGGAAACACCGTGATGGGCAAGGGCGAGGGCGACTCGACCCGGGCCGGCGACAGACCGGAACAGGCGGCCTCGACCATCGTCTCGCGCGGCCTTGTTCGCGGCTCCGCCGACCGCCTGACCCTGATCCAGGGCGGCCCGGCCGGGGGGACGGTCGTCGTCGGCTCTGGCCAGTCCGGCGTCTCCACGCCAGCAGGCGGCGTGGTTCACGCCATGCGCGGCTCGGTGGCGCTGAAGGCCGAGGCGGCCACCGCCGGCTACGCCGAGGCCGCCCTCGACGCCCTTCCTTTCGCCAAGGCGGACCGCTCGGTCTCAGACCGCCGCGCCGAAGCGAAGATGAAGGGTTATGTCGGCGAAGCCTGCCCGGAATGCGCGAACTTCACGCTGGTCCGTAACGGAACCTGCCTGAAATGCGACACGTGCGGTGGGACGACGGGCTGTTCGTAATATAGCCCGAAGTCTAGCTTATAATGGCCGGGAAGTTCGATCTCAAAGAAAAGACGTTTGTCGGAATGCCGCCGGCAATTTAGTCTGCGAGACCAGTGTAAAAATCATAAACTTGAAGTAATGGTACGCTTCGCCAACCGCTTGCGGTAACTGCACACCGCAAGTGGTTGGCGGGCCATTCGAGGCTTCAAGTGGGAGCCATTTCGCTCGAGCCTCTTCTATGACCGGTAATCCGGGTATTTCAGGATAAGTTCTCCGGCCGGCCTGCGGGCGGAACGCCGAACGGCCAGCGGCCGGAGCGTTCGATGTACCGCAATGGTATCGGGGGAGGATCAGTCATCCGGCATGAGGCGGGGGCTTGTCCCTGAAGGGGCCGATCAAGCGCTCGTACTCTGCTTCGGCCGGGCCGTAGCTTTTGCCTGCGAGGTCACAGAGCATCCCGCGATCACGAACGATGATGAGGGCACGCCTGGCCCGAATGGCACCGTATCCCTCGACCGTCTGCACGGCGAGCGTCACGCTCGAGCGCTGCGCCGCCAGCATGATGGACAGGAAGTCATGGGTGAGGGGCAACTCGTCCCCTTCCAGGCGATCATGCGCCATGAGGATCCAGCGAGCGAGACGCTCCTCGATGGAGAAGGCAGCGTTCGACATCGCCGTCTGACTCAGGGTCAGCATGACGGTGTGTGCGTATCGCAGCAGCAGATCATGAAGAACGGGGCTGCACCGGATCGCGTCGCGGAGGACTTCCGTCCCGATCCGAAGCCACGGCCCTCCGACCTGAACCATGACTTCATGCGGCGCGCAGGTCGACCCGAGAACCGTCGCCGTGCTCACCATACCTTCGTAGCCGAAGCAGCCGACCTCGATCTTGCGACCCTCGCCGGTGACGGCAATATTCGATGAGAGCCCACCTTCCGGAAAATAGGCGAATTCTAGGGGTCGCCCGAAGAGAATTGGGATATCACCCTTACCGACCTCCACGCGCTCGCACTGCGACAGCAGCTGATCCCGCTCGTCGGGCGGCAACGACTGAAGCATGCGATTACTTGTTGTCGACACCATCTTTTCCGTACTCCAGTCTTCTCATCTGCAGACAGTTTCCAACCAATCGCCTCATTCTGGGTGGAGCCGGTCACTCGGTGCAAGCTTGGCCTGATTGAAAATCACATGCAGCATGAGACTATTATGGCTGGCGTACGGGCCATGGTCGGGTTCGAAGCTGCGTGCACCACAAGCTTTTCCGCCGCGGGCCGTTCCTCGGTCGTTGTGCTTGCGCCGGCCGCCCCGTTCTTCGATGAATTGATCAAGTCGGTTGTTGCCAATCATTAATTTTGATCAGTCCTACTCAAATGCGGTCAAGCTGAGGATCTTGAACCATCTCCCATATGACGTAATTGGTCACCAACAGAGCCATCCAGTCGAGGATCATGGCCGGTTTTATCGGGACCCCAGACGTCCCAATCGCCGTTTACGTTCCTCAGGCGCTTCGAGCAGCAACTCGACGCACGGGAGAACGGACATGGATGACACCAAGCAGAACCGCTCGTCGTTACGCGACTTCGACGCCCATAGCGATCGCAACGGCCAGGATCTCGGGCAAGACGACGCACGGGATGTCGCTCGGCCGGCTGAGCTTCAGCGCAGGCTCGAATCGGAGCCGGATTGGCAGGCGGAGACGGCGCGGATCGCCTCTGGCTTTCCTCGTCTCGACGCGGTGGGGGGTGGCAGCATCGCTTCCGTGGAGGCGACCGAAGCCGAGACACCTGCTGAAAACCTCGCGCACATCAGTGACCCCTCGCCGCGCAAGGCCAAGCCGGACGGGGCCGCCTGACGAGGTGCGATTGCGAGGAATGAGGTTCCCATGAGGGTCGATACGCGTCGTCACGCCGTCACCGACTACCTGTTTCCGGCCATGGTCGCGGCACTGTCGATCGCGCCGCGACGCGGCCGGGCGACGAAGCCATCATGCGAGCCGGTCCGGTCTGGCACCTCGGCTACACGCTTCTCACGCGTTACGAGGGAGGGCTCGTCCCGACGATCGGCATGCGGACACAACTCGCTAGCGATGCGATCGGAGCATTGACGTTCGTCGGGCCGCGGTTCTTCTCGACCAGGAGCCAGCGCGGAGGCGGCTTCTTCTTGCCGTCCTCGGGCTCGGCGAACGGGCCCTCGTCGCGATCACCGCTCGGCATCCCTTGCGGGAGGATCGCTGAGGCGGTGCTGATCCTGTCCCCCCGAGACGGTGCAGCATCTTGAGTCAGATCACGCTTTCGATCAGGCCCAGGATGCTGGCTTCCTCGGCTTCAATGAACCGGAAAGCTCCATGATCGGCGGTGGTCTGCTCGGCGAAGTGGCGAGGGGCGGAACGGCGTCGAGAGAAGGTGAGCGTGG
>NZ_JAIETD010000184.1 GCF_019745455.1 Methylobacterium sp. | reverse complement strand
CTGACCAGCCCGGTCACGTCGTTTCAGCGGTCCGTCCCCGAACATGCGCACGAGGCCGTGAAGGCCGGCGCGAAAGCCTGGGCGGAAGCAGGGTGACCCGCGAACGGAAGTCGGGACGCTTCAAGGGAGGTACGGCCCTGTTGGGGCGAAAGGCTTCGATGTGTCGCCGATGCTGCATGCGGCATCGCGCTAAGCCCTGACAAGCCAACGGCCACGCAGACCGGGTCGAGGTGCGCGTACATCCGGCGTCACCCTGGTCCCGGCATCGTGGCCGCATCCGATCAAGCGACGATGCCGCAATCGGTCTTGTTCTGAGATCGGGCCGCGAGAGGTAATTTTCAATGAGGCGTGCTCCGATCGTCGCCCGGCGGCATGATCGAGCCGATGGGCAGCGCGGATCGCGACCTGAAAAGACCGTTGAGGTCGGCAGCGAAGCAAGGACGGCGCGTGCGGATTTCCTGAACCGAGAGGTTTCATCGGGGACGGGTGAACGGGCTCCCTCTTCGATTGTTTGGGTCACATGTCAGAACGCTCGATCACCTGGACACAGGCGAGCGTCGCCGGCGTCCCCCTTCGGCGCTTCGTCGGCCATGTCGGTCCTGTCGAAGTCGGAGCCGTCGAGTTCGACGGGTCGAACCGCCTCTGGACGTGGTCGAGTCCCCTCGCAGAGGACGCTTGGGGGCACGCGCAAAGCGAGGCCGGCGCAAAGCAGGGCTTCGAGGTGTGGCTACGGGGCTGGCTGGAGAACTTCAGACCGTTTCTGGAGAGATGAGGAGTGGCGCCCTCATCCCAGCGCCGAGGCGTTCGATCATGTCGACGGCGAGGTCGAGTCCTAGATTGAGCAGACGTCCGTCTTCGCTGGAGCCTGTATCCCTATGCACCCGTCGCGACGAACCTTCATAACCGGCACCGGCCTTCTTCCCCTCTCAATGTCGGTTCTCGGGCAAGGCGCCTCTCCCGCCCTGGCGGAACCGACCAGTCTACTCCGGCGCCGGATCCCGTCATCGGGCGAGACCCTTCCGGTGATCGGGATCGGAACGTCGCGGCGCTACGAGGTCGAGCCCACGCCCGAGAAGGTCGCGCCCCTTCGGGAGGCCGTGCAGCGGTTCGTCGCGCTCGGCGGAACGGTCATCGACACGGCCCCGAGCTACGGCACGGCCGAGGATGTCCTCGGTCTCATCCTCGGGCAGGACGGACTGCGCGAGAAGGTGTTCCTGTGCAGCAAGGTCGGGACACCTGGGCGCGAGGGCGGCGCGGCGGAGATCGCGCGGTCCTTCAAGCGCATGAACACCGCGATGATCGACCTCGTCGCCGTACACAACCTCGTCGACCCGGCAGCGAATCTCGCGACCTTGCGCGAGCTGAAGGCGCAGAAGAAGATCCGCTACCTCGGCGTGACGGTCTGGCGGGACAGCCAATTCGCCGATCTCGAACCCCTCATGCGGCGCGAGGCTCTCGATTTCATCCAGGTGAATTACGCGCTGGACGACCGCCTCGCCGCTCAGCGAATCCTGCCGCTCGCCGCCGAGCGCGGCATGGCCGTGATGGTGAACGTGCCATTCGGACGCGGTCAGCTGCTGAAAGCGGTGCAGGGACGCGAGCTACCGCCTTGGGCGGCGGAGTTCGACTGCGCGAGCTGGCCCCAGTTCCTCCTCAAATACGTCCTGGCAAACGAGGCCGTCACCTGTCCGATCCCCGGCATGGCCAAGGCCGCCTATGTCGAGGACAACCTCGGAGCCGCGCGCGGGCGCATGCCCGACGCCGCCCAGCGCGCTCGAATGGAGGCCTTCGTCGATGCGCTCTGACCTCCTATCCCGCCGCTCGATCCTCGCGGCGGCAGCCTCAGCCGCCCTCGTCTCGGCCATGCCCGCCAAGGCTCAGACGGTGGCGAAGCCGGAACGGATCGGCATCATCGGTGCCGGCAACATCGGCAGCACCATCGGCGGTCTCTGGACCCGGGCCGGGCATGAGGTGATGCTCTCCTCCCGTCATCCCGAGGAACTGAAAGGCCTCGTGGACAGCCTCGGCCCGAAAGCCCGTGCCGGGACGCCGGCCGAGGCCATCGCGTTCGGCGACGTCGTCCTCATCGCCGTCCCCTACAAGGCCTACCCCCAATTGGCGCAGGACTATGCCGGCGCCTGGAAGGGCAAGATCGTCATCGATGCCGGGAATGCGACCCAGGCCCGAGACGGCGACGTCTACGCGGAGGTGCAGGCGGGCGGGATCGCGTCGGTCTCGGCCAAGTATCTCGGGACCGCACGCGTCGTGCGCGCCTTCAACGCGGCGAACTACAAGCTCTTCGCCAAGAACGCCCACCGCGAGGGCGGCCGCATGGCCATACCGATCGCCGGCGACGACCCGCAGGCTCTGGACGCGGTCGCCAAGCTCGTCCGAGATGCCGGCTTCGATCCGGTCACTGTCGGGCCTCTGGCGAAGGCGGATAGCTTTGCCATGGGGTCTCCCGGCTTTGGTCTGGAACTCACCGCTCCGGAGCTCGGCGCGCGCCTCGGTGGGGCGCGTTGAGCCGGGGATCCGGCCTCGGCGTTCCGCGCCCCGACACCGATCCGCGCCAAGGCGCGTCCTCCTGGCTTGCTCGTCTCGTCGATGTCCGACCAGGGGAAGCGCCGGCCCTGGCGTGGTCCTGGGCCTATATCTTCTCGATCCTGGCCGCCTATTACGTCCTGCGCCCGATCCGCGACCAGATGGGTGTGGCCGGCGGCATCGAGAACCTGCCCTGGCTCTTCACCGGTACGCTCGTCGGCATGCTTGTCCTGAACGTGCCGTTCGCCTGGTTGGTCAAGACCCTGCCGCGGGCCCGCTTCGTACCGCTCACCTACCGGTTCTTCGCCGCCAACATCCTGCTGTTCGCCGGGGCTCTCTATCTCGCGGCACCCGAGAGCGAGATCTGGATCGGGCGGGCCTTCTTCGTCTGGCTGTCGGTCTTCAACCTGTTCGTCGTCTCGGTCTTCTGGGCCACCATCGTCGACGTGTTCTCCACCGAGCAGGGCAAGCGCTTGTTCGGCTTCATCGCGGCCGGAGCGACCCTCGGCGCCATCGCGGGCTCGGCCACGACGGCCATCCTGGCCCGGGATGTGCCGACCTGGGCACTCCTCGTCGGCGCGGCCGTGCTGCTCGAGGTGGCGGTATTCAGCATGCGCGGGCTCGCGCGCCTGTCCGAAAGGCTGCACGAAACTCCGGTTACCGGCGAGGCGCGGCCTTCCGAGGCCATCGGAGGAAGTGCGTTCGCCGGCATCACCCGCACCTTCCGTTCGCCCTACCTCCTGAATATCAGCCTGTTCCTGCTGCTGTTCTCGGTGACGTCGACCTTCCTGTATTTCGAGCAGGCCGGCATCGCCAAGCGCAGCTTTCCCGATCGCGGCGCCCAGACCGCGTTCTTCGCCAGCGTCGACCTGCTGGTGAATCTGCTGACGCTCGGAATTCAGTTCTTTCTGACCGGCCGGATCGTCAGGAGGATCGGCGTCGGACCGGCGCTCGCCCTCTTGCCGGCGGCGAGCATCCTCGGCTTCGCGGCCCTCGCGGTGTCGCCGACGATCACCGCCATCGTGGCGTTCCAGGTTCTGCGCCGCGCCGGCAACTTCGCCGTCGCCCGGCCGATCCGCGAGGTCCTGTTCACCGTCGTGCCGCGCGAGGATCGCTACAAGGCCAAGAGCTTCATCGACACGGTCGTCTATCGCACCGGCGACCAGCTCGGAGCGTGGTCCTTCACGGGGATCGCAGCATTGGGGCTCGGCTCGACGGCGGTCGCCGTCACCGCCATTCCTCTATCGATCGCGTGGCTCCTGAACAGCCTCTGGCTCGGTCGCCGCCAGGAAGAGCGTCAGGCACGCCAGCAAGAATTCAAGGCCTGATGGAGCCGCTCGTCGAGCTGCCCTTGGCACGCCGTCCAGTCTCGTTGTCCGTGAGCATATGGACGTCGTCGAGTCCGATATCCCGGCCGTGGAGCGGTCTCCGAGGAAGGCGAGCATGGGAGGACGATCGTCAACCCGCCGTTGAAGCCTTTCAGGGACGGAGAGGCATTTAAGGACGCGTCGGGAGCCGGATCCGGACGCGGCTCGAGGATCTCCGACCTGACCTGATCCTGACCTCCGCCGACTTCGACGCACGTCGGCGCGATCCACTCGACAACCTGATGCTCAAGACCAAGGTTTTCGCCTGGGCGACCGGAAGGGTCACGGAGGTCCCCGATCGCTGCTGCGAGGGGCGGATCGTGTCGCTGCGCGAAGGCGGATACGATCTGCAAGGTCTGGGCAGGTCGGTCGTCTTCCCGTAGCGGAGCAGTTGGAGGACTGGGAGCGCTGGCCGCGTTGCCTTAGTCGACCATCTCTTCGCCGTCCGTCGCAAGACCAGTCTAAAGGTCAGCATAACACGGCTTGCCGCTTCGGTCGGGCCCTAACCAAATCGGCGTGCGACTCCTTAGGGCCATATGCAGTTGGTCTCGTGGGGCGGTCGTGCCGCCGGACAGCGCAGGGCGCGAAAGCCGAGGTCGCTCTCGAGAGCCCGCGCATCGAGACTGTCGCCGCCTTCCATCGCAAGCTCAGACCGAATCGTCACGCCCGAGATCACCGCCGAGGTCCCCGGCGCTGCCAAGTCCGCCGCCGACGTCGCCCGTGGCCCCTCCCGCAACGCCGCCTTGATCGACGCCAAGATCAGTGCCCAGATAGCCGGTGCCGCCGCCTACCTGGTTCTCGCGCTGGCCCATGCCGCCTCCCGCCGGCCCCGCGGCGCCTCCAGGCAATCCATCCACGCCGCTGCCGGCCGAACCGCCGAGACCGCCCATGCCGCCGCCGGCGGTTCCGGGAGCGTTGCCTCCCAGCCCACCCAAAGCACCGCCGCCGAGCTGACCGCTGCCGCCATCGACCGGCATCTTGAGCTCGTCGGCTCCCTCGCTGCGGGCAGCACCGCGGCCGGCGTTACCGCCGGCTAGACCACGTTCATCGCTCTGCTTGTCTGGCATGTCAGCCGATCCCTCTGCTTCAAACTCGCCATGCGAGTGAACAACAGGGCAGGGCGGATCATTGTTCATGGCGTCGGGATAGCTGCTGAGCTGACAAGCAGGGCAAATTGCTTGCGCGGCCGAGAGCTCTGCCTACGCCGACCATCAGATTAGGTTTGCCATCAGTACACGAACAGACACCAATGATCATTCATGAGGCGATCTGATGGATCTGCAAAATACCATTCGCGAAGCGATCGTCGCCGAGCTGTTGCGGCAATCGGAAGTTGGTGATCCGCCAGCGAAGGTCGACGCCAGCGACCCTGGATATGTCGTCATCAACGGGCGGATCGCTCTGGACGAGCTGGTCATGGTGATTGCGGGCGCACTCGCTGGCGGCCCTTGACGAGCGCGCGATGAGGCTGCCGACCAAGCAGGATGGTTTTGGATGTCAGCTCAGGCTGGCGAGAACCTGATCCTCAGCGGATATGCCGGACTGGTAAGGACCGCGCGCCGTCGTGAATGCATCGGGCGATGTCGCCTCGCCTGCAAAGAAGAGGCAGTCGTCGACAGAAGCCCTAAGCTGATTTTTCATCGGATTAGGCCTGGAGCTCGGGAGAAGAAGCGTGGTTTCACGTCCTTGCAACGAACTGGGTTGCGACCCGTCACAGTTCGACCAGCCGGACAGCCACCTCATTCCTGCGAAGGAAGGGGATCGCGAAGGGTGGATCGTACCCCATGAACACCTGCGAGCCGGTGGTACTGCGGCCAACCGCCGCCAGCACTTCGGCTAATATGCGTTCCTGTTCGGCCCGAAATTCAGGCGTGGCCCTGCCGGAGAAGCGAAGCGCCGCGATCTGCTCGGCCGGGACGCGGACTAGGCGGACGCCCGGCTCGGTCGGCTCGGGCGCCCCGGCCTCGGCAACGTCGCGCGGCAGGAAGAAGCGCATCGTCCCGCCCGCAGCTTGCTCCACCGGAACCGTCATCGCGATGCGCCGGCCGCCCGACTCAACCGGTGCGGTCATGGCGATGCGGTCGCTGGTCCGGTTCGCGCCCGTGATGTAGCGAAACAGCCGCCCGAACGCCTCGCCGTCGCCCTGGCCGCGCGCATCGGTCTCGACGGCCAGGCGCGCCTCGTAGGCCCGGATCTCTATCCCTCGGTCGAGGCGTTCGATGATCGCATAGCGGGGCTGGTCGTAGAGCGCCCGCACACCGAAGATCGCCAAGACCGACTCGACCAGGGTGACGAGGTAATAGGCGAGCTTGTCCATGGCTGAGGCGTCCGGCGTGGCATTCAGTTCTCGATCATCTCGCGGATACGGGTCGCGAGCGTCTCGACGGGAAAGGGCTTGGTGATCATCTGCATGCCCGGGTCGAGATGGCCATTGCCGAACATCGCGTTCTCCGCATAGCCGGTGATGAAGAGCACCTTCAGGCCGGATCGGGTCTGGCGTGCATGGTCGGCGAGCTGGCGTCCGTTCAGGCCCGGCAGGCCGACATCGGTCACGAGCAGGTCGATCCGCTCGCGGGATTGAAGGATCGCGAGGCCCGCCGGTCCGTCATGCGCCTCGAGGGCATGGTAGCCGAGGTCATGCAGCACCTCGACGATGAGGTCGCGCACCACGGGCTCGTCCTCGACCACCAGCACGGTCTCACCGGTCGCGGCCCGATGCGCCTCCGTCAGGCCCGGCACCGCCTCGTCGAGCGGAGCCAGCTCCCCGCGATGGCGTGGCAGGTAGATCTTCACCGTCGTGCCCTTGCCGACCTCCGAGTAGATCTTGGCATGCCCGTCCGACTGATGGGCAAAGCCGTAGATCATCGACAAGCCGAGGCCCGTGCCCTGGCCGATGGGCTTGGTGGTGAAGAAAGGGTCGAAGGCGCGCGCGATCACGTCCGGCGGCATGCCGGTTCCGGTATCGGTCACGCAGATGCAGACGTACTGGCCCGAGGTGACGCCCGGATGGAGCTTGGCGTAGGCGCGGTCGAGATGTGTGTTGCAGGTCTCGATCGTGAGCCTTCCCCCGTCCGGCATCGCGTCGCGCGCGTTGATCGCCAGGTTCAGGATCGCGCTCTCCAGCTGATGTGGATCGCACAAGGTCGGCCAGAGACCGCCGGAGGTGACGATCTCCAGGCCGATCGCCTCGCCGATGGTCCGGCGCAGCAGGTCCTCCAGCGACGTCACGAGCGCGTTGGCATTCACGGGCTTCGGGTCGAGGGGCTGCCGGCGCGCGAAGGCCAGCAGGCGGTGCGTCAGGGCCGCCGCGCGTTTGGCCGAGGACATGGCCGCCGTCGCATATTTGTCGATCGTGTCGGTCCGGCCCTGAGCGATGCGGGTCTGCATCAAGTCGAGGGAGCCGACGATGCCGGTGAGCAGGTTGTTGAAGTCGTGCGCGATCCCGCCGGTCAGCTGACCCACCGCCTCCATCTTCTGGGCCTGGCGCAGCGCCTCCTCGGTCTCGGCGAGGAGCTGTGCGGCGTCCTTCTCGGCGGTGATGTCGCGGCCCACCGCGTGAATGAGGTCCTCGTCCGGAACCGCCGTCCAAGACAGCCAGCGGTATTCCTCGTCCTTTGCCCGATAACGGTTCTCGAAACGCAGGGTCGTCAGGCCCGCTTCGAGCCGGCCGATCTCGGCCAGGGTCGACGCCATGTCGTCCGGATGGACGAGGTCGAGGAACGCCCGTCCGATGAGATCGCGCTCGCTCCAGCCGAGCAGGGTCGTCCAGGCCGGGTTGACCGCCTCGATCGTCGCATCGTAGCGCGCCACCAGCATGATGTCGGTCGAGAGGCGCCACATGCGGTCCCGGTCGGCCGTGCGCTCGGTCACGAGCCTTCCGAGTTCCTCCTGCGAGCGCGCCAGCACCTCGCGGGCCTCGACGATATCGGTGATGTCGGTACAGGTGCCGAACCACCGGGTGATATCACCTTCCGCGCTCCGCACCGGCAGGGCGCGGCCGAGGGTCCACCGGTACTGCCCGGACCGGTGCCGTAGCCGGTACTCGATCTGATAGGGCTCGCCGCTCGCCAAGCTGTCCCGCCACAGCCTCCTGGTGCGCTCGCGGTCGTCCGGGTGGACGATGTCCTCCCACTCCTCGCCGTCGGTCGAGCTCTGCGGAACGCCGGTGAAATCGTACCAGCGCTGATTGTAGTAGTCGTGATAGCCGTCGGCGCGGTTCGACCACACCATCTGGTCGATGGAGTTGGCGATGGCCTGAAACTTGGCCTCGCTCTCTCGCAGCCGTTCTTCGGCCTGCTTGCGCGCCGTGTCGTCGAGCTGGATGCCGTCCCAGGCGAGCGAACCGTCCGCAAGGACGCGGGGCGCCGAGATGATGCGGCTCCAGCGGACCTCGCCGTCGGCGCGCCGAAACGGCGCCTCATAGTCGAACGGCGTGAGGTCGCGAATGGCGGCCTGCTCGGCCAGGGCCATGCGCTCGCGGTATTCGGGCTGGATCAGACCGTAGGCGACGCCAGGATCGTCGAGCACGGCCTCGGCCGGCAGGCCGGTCATGCGCGCGAAGCCCTGGGAGACGTACTGGAACCGTCGGTTGGAACCATCGCGCGCAGTGGTGATCTGGTAGACCATGCCCCCGGGCAGGTTGTCGGCGAGTGCCCGCAGGCGCGCCTCGGCCTCGCGCAGAGCGTCCTCGCGTTCCCGCCGCTCGGTGACGTCGCGGTAGAACAGGGCGAGGCCGTCGGGATGCGGATAGGCACGCACCTCGACCCAGATGGCGTTGCCGCTCGGCCAGACGTAGCGATGCTCGAGCGTGCGCGAAACCCGCTCGGACATGGCTTTCAGATACATCTGGCCGACCGGCATCTGCTCCGACCCTGGATAGACCTGCCAGTGCGAGTGGCCGACGATCTCGTTCGCAGGCCGATCCTCCAGCCGCAGGCCCTCGGCATTCATCTGCAGGATGCGAAACTCGCGATCGAGGAGCATGAATCCCTCGCCCATGCCCTCGAGCACACCGGAGGCGCGCGCCTCGCTCGCCCGCAGAGCCTCCTCCGCCTGCACCTTGGCGGTCGTTTCGGTGCAGGTGCAGAACATGCCGCCGACCTCGCCCGCATCATCCCGGACCGGCGAGTAGGAGAAGGTGAAGTAGGTCGCCTCGTCGTAGCCGTGGCGGTTCATCGTCAGCGGCAGGTTCTCGGCCCAGGTCGCCTCGCCCGCCATGGCCTTGTCGATCAGGGGCGCGATCTCGGTCCAGATCTCGGACCAGACCGCGTGGAAGGGCCTCCCCAGTGCGTTCGGGTGCTTGTCGCCCAGTATTTCGGCGTAGGCATCGTTGTAGAGGAAGCCGAGCCCAGGTCCCCAAGCCACGAACATCGGGAACCGTGACCCGAGCATCAGGCTCACGGCCGAGCGCAGGCATTGAGGCCAGGTCCCAGGGGTCCCCAACGGCGAGCCGGCCCAGTCGTGCTCGCGCATGCGCGAACCCATCTGCCCGCCCCCCGAGAGGACGTTGAAGGTCGCGGACGGTGCAATTTCGAGCATGTATTCTGTGCCAAACTTGCCATAGGTTAGCCATGCGCTCGCGCATGCTGAGCTTGGCAATACTGAACCCTAGACTTCATAGGTAGCTGGGATTTGGCGCAGCACCTAGATCCGCCAAGCGGCAAGTTTGCGGCCAGAGCAACAACCCGAGACGATATCGCTCTCGCCGGCCGGGTTCGTCGATCCGTTCCGCGATCCGCGCCGCCCCCCAGCCTTGCCACTCAACCGCGTGGCCGATACGGTCCGCGCCCGTGCCGGGCCGATGGAGATCATGTTTTTGACGGTTGAGAACGGTCCGCCCGATCTCGCAAACGGGGCCGCAACACCCACCTTGGTCATCGGCGAAGGCGAACGTCCCGACCTCACTGCCTGCGACCGCGAAGCGATCCACATCGTCGGCAGAATCCAGCCGCATGGCTTCCTCCTCGCCGTCGACATACCCACGCTGACCATTGTCCAGGTGAGCGCAAACGCCCCCTGCGGGGTCGCCGCTGGGGCTTCGTTGACCTCATGCCTTCCGGATGTGGCCTCCGTCCTGTCCCAGCATCTGGACGGCATGCAGGAAACGGGTGCCGCCACCTACCTTCGCACCGTGGTGCTGCCCGCGGGCGACGGCCGGCAGGCCTACGAGGTCTCGGCCCACCGCATCGGCGCCCTCGCCGTCGTCGAACTGGAGGAGGTCTCCACCGAGGGCGAGGCAGGCCTGGAGGTTCTCTATTCGCGGCTGCGTGCCTTCGTCGAACGCCTGCACGCCGCGACTTCCATCGAGGAACTCTGCGCCCTCGCTGCCGCCGACATCCGTCACATCACGGGCTTCGACCGTGCCCTGGTCTACCGCTTCGACAAGGATTGGCACGGAACGGTCCTCGCCGAGGACGGCAACGGCATCCTCCCGTCCTATCTCGACCTGCGCTTCCCGGCCTCGGACATTCCCGCCCAGGCGCGTGAACTCTACCGCCGCAATCGCCTTCGCATCATCCCGGATGCCGGCTACGTCCCGGTCCCGGTCGTCCCCGCCCTGACGCCGAAGGGGCAGCCGCTCGATCTCAGCCAGTCGGTGCTGCGCAGCGTATCGCCAGTCCATGTCGAGTACATGCGCAACATGGGCACCATGGCCTCGATGTCGGTATCGATCCTGGTCGATGGCGCGCTCTGGGGGCTGATCTCCTGCCACAACCGCGCGCCGCGCCGCGTGCCGCTCCAGGCCCGCAACGCCTGCGATGTCCTCACGCAGGTCTTCGCGCTGCAGGTCGCCTCCCACCAGCGCGCATCCGAAGCGCAGCAGCGCGTACGTCTCGCCTCGATCCAATCGCGGCTCCTCGGTTTCATGGCCGAGGAGGAGCGCTTCATCGATGGGCTCATGAGGCATCCTGCAGAATTGATGGAGCTTGCCGATGCATCCGGTGCCGCCATCGTCTCGAACGAGCAGTGCCTGCTGGTCGGCGTGACGCCGTCGGAGTCCGAGGTACGCGAGCTTCAGGCCTGGCTGACGAGCGAGCAGGGCAGCGAGGACGTGTACGCGACCGACGCCCTAGGGGCCGCATTCAGGCCCGCCGCGGCCTTCGCGGACGTGGCGAGCGGGCTCCTGGCGATCTCCATTTCCAGAGCCTATGCCACTTACGTGATCTGGTTCAGGCCGGAAGTGGTCCGGACCGTGGGGTGGGGCGGCAATCCGACCAAACCGGCCGTCGCCGACCCCGCCGGCGGGCCGGAACGGCTCCACCCGCGGAAGTCCTTCGACATCTGGAAGGAGACGGTACGCGGCCGGTCGCTGCCCTGGTCGCCTGTCGAGGTCGATGCCACGCGCGACCTGCGCAACGCCGTGATCGGCATCGTCCTCCGGCGCGCCGAAGAGCTGGCCTCCATGAGCGAGGAGCTGCAGCGATCGAACAAGGAGCTCGAAGCCTTCTCGTACTCGGTGAGTCACGATCTCAGGGCGCCGTTCCGCCACATCGTCGGCTATTCCGAACTCCTCAAGGGGCGGGAAGGCGACCGGTTGTCGGAGAACGGCCGCCGCTACGTCGACGTCATCATCGACGCGGCCCTCTCGGCCGGCAACCTCGTCGACAGCCTGCTCAACTTTTCTCAGATGGGACGGAACTCGCTCAACCGCGTCGAGGGCGACATGAACGTTCTGGTCGAGGAGGTTCGCCGCAAGGTCGTGCGCGACGCCGCCCAGGGGCGTGCGATCCGGTGGGACATCGGCCCCTTGGGACGGGTCTATGGCGACCCGGTCATGCTGCGGCTGGTGGTCGAGAACCTGCTCTCGAACGCCGTGAAGTACACCCGCAACCGCCCCGAGGCCGTCATTGGCATCAGCCGCGATCCTAGGAAGGACGGCATGGCGGGTTTCGTCGTGCGCGATAACGGCGTCGGGTTCGACATGGCCTATGTCGACAAGCTGTTCGGGGTGTTCCAGCGGCTGCACCGCGTCGAGGAGTTCGAGGGCACCGGCATCGGCCTCGCCAACGTGCGCCGGATCGTCGAGCGGCATGGTGGCGAGACCTGGGCCGAGGGCGAGGTCGACAAGGGAGCCGCCTTCCACTTCACGCTCCCGACCAGAAAGGAAGCGACCTGAGATGTCGGACCTGAAGCCGATCCTCCTCGTCGAGGACAACCCGAACGACATCGAGCTGACGCTGGCCGCACTCGCCGACAGCCAGCTCGCGAACGAGATCGTGATCTGCCGCGATGGTGCCGAAGCGCTCGACTACCTGTACCGCAGGGGCGAGCATGAGAACCGCGACGTCCGCGACCCGGCGGTCGTGCTCCTCGACCTCAAGCTGCCGAAAGTCGACGGCCTCGAAGTGCTCGAGAGGATCAAGGGCGATCCGCAGACCCGAGCCATCCCGGTCGTGATGCTGACCTCCTCCCGCGAGGAATCCGACGTGGTCCGATCCTACAACCTCGGTGTCAACGCGTTCGTGGTGAAGCCGGTCGGCTTCAAGGCGTTCTTCGAGGCCATCAAGGACCTCGGCGTGTTCTGGGCCGTCCTGAACGAGCCGCCGCCCCGGAGCGGACAATGGCCGTCGAACGGATGAAGGACCACTCACTGGTGTCGCGTGGTGGATCTCCGTTCATTCGCATTCTGCTCCTCGAAGACAGCGATCTCGATGCGGAACTCGTCCTCGCGACCCTGGAGCGCGTCGGCATTCCGCACGCGGTCGACAGGGTCATCGAGCGGGACGCCTTCCGCGCCGCGGTCAGGACACGCTGCTACGACCTGATCCTGGCCGATTACGTGCTGCCGAGCTTCGACGGTCTCAGCGCCCTCGCCCTCGCGCGCGAGCATTGTCCCGGAATCCCCTTCATCTTCGTCTCCGGCACCCTCGGAGAGGACGTCGCCGTCGAAGCCATGAAGGTCGGGGCGACCGATTACGTCATCAAGCAGCGCCTCGACCGCCTGCCGCGGACGATCGTGCGGGCCCTCGCCGAGGCGCGGGCGCATAGCGAAAGGGAGGTCGCCGAGCAGGCTTTGCGCGAGCTCAACGAGACCCTCGAACGGAGGGTCGAGGCCCGTACCCGCGAACTCGCCGAGGCGACGGAGAAGCTGGAGCTCCAGGTTTCGGAACGCGAGAAGGCCGAGGCAGCCCTGCGGCAGGCGCAGAGGCTGGAGGCGGTCGGTCAGCTCACGAGCGGCGTCGCACATGACTTCAACAACCTGCTGACGGTCATCGCAGGCAACATCGCGTTCCTGGAACGAGTCGTGCCGGACGACCGCTCCAAGCGCCGCCTCGACATGATGAGGGGCGCCGCCGAACGCGGGGCGAAACTCACGGCGCAGCTTCTCGCCTTCTCGCGCCGTCAGAGGCTGGAGGCCAAGCCGGTCGACCTCAACCACACGGTCGCCTCGATGCGCGACCTTCTGCAGAGCTCCATCGGCGGCTCGATCCGGATCGAGACGATCCTGCAGCCCGGCCTCTGGCCGGCCCTGGCCGATCCGACCCAGATCGAGCTCGTCATCCTCAACCTGGCGATCAACGCACGCGACGCGATGGAAGTGGGCGGGTCGCTCAGCGTCGAGACGAGCAACGTCACCCTGCCGGCACCGACCCGGCCGACCGATCCGCCCCAGGGCGAATACGTCATGGTGGCGGTGAGCGACACCGGGACCGGCATTCCCGACGACGTGCTCGACCGGGTGTTCGAGCCGTTCTTCACGACCAAGGAGGTCGGCAAGGGGTCCGGATTGGGGCTCGCCCAGGTCCTGGGCTTCGCCAAGCAGTCCGGAGGCGGCGTCCGCATCGACACCCGGCCCGGCGAGGGGACATCCGTCCGGGTATTCCTGCCGCGGTCGGTGGGCGGGGTCGAGGCGGAGTTCGCGCCTCTCGTTCTCGGGGAATCCCTGATCGGAGAAGCGAACGGCTCGCCAGTGGTCCTGGTAGTGGACGACGACAGCGACGTTCGCGAGATCACGACGTCGATCCTGAGCGAAGCCGGCTACCTCGTCCGCGAGGCCGGATCGGGAATGGCCGCGCTGAAGATCCTCGACCGGGCTCAGGCCGACGAGTTCGACCTCATGGTGGTGGATTTCGCCATGCCCGGCATGAACGGAGCCGAGGTCGCCAGGGAAGCGAACCGGCGCCGGCCGGCCCTGCCGGTGATGTTCGTGACCGGCTATGCGGACACGGCCGCGCTGCGCCAGGCCGGCGAGGTCGGCGAGGACCGCATCGTCCAGAAGCCGTTCCGCGACGGCGAGCTTCCGCGCAAGGCGCAGGCCCTTCTCCGGACCTCGCGAGGGCAGGACAACGTCGTGGCCATGCGCCGCGACCGATCCGGGACCTGAACGCTTGCAGGCGACCGTGCTCGACCGGACGGTTTCCACCGTCCCGGGGCTGATCGACCGTCTCCGCGCCGAGACCCGCGACCTCCATGAAGCGCTGGAGCGGGACCTCGATTGGAAGAACAGGATGGCGACGCTCGAGGGTTATCGCGGGCTGCTGGCCCGCTGGTGGGGCTTCCATGCCGTCTTCGAGCCTTTGGTGGATGCCCGCCCCCCGCTTCCGGGCTTGGCAGGGCGCCGCAAGCTCCACCTCCTGGAGCGCGACCTGTCCCGCCTCGGAATGTTCGCCGACGCCATCCGGGCGCTTCCGCGTATCGACGCTTCATCGCTTCCGGACGACTCGGCCGGGATGACGGGCGCCCTCTACGTGCTGGAGGGATCGACCCTCGGGGGATTGGTGATCGCCCGTCATCTCCGCGCCGCGCTCGCCGGGACGGGGGCTGAGGACGTCTGCGCCTATTACCAGGCCTATGGCCGTGATCGCACCGGTTCGATGTGGCGGGCATTCCTCAACCAGCTCTCGGAAGAGGTCTCCCGTGCATCACATCAGGAGGTTGTCGCCGGCGCGCGTCAGACTTTCTCAACCCTCCGTCTCTGGCTGGCGCAGGACGGCCTGCCGGTCGTCGCGCCGCCCAAGGCTCCCGGAACCTAGGTGACGACCACGGTCATGGAGATCGCTCGGGAACCAATGGAGCAATCGTATCCTTTCATACTGTCGCGCTTTTGCCCGACCCTGGTTGAGAATGCCGAATGATCACTCCTCGTCTCGTCCCTGTGCAGTTCGGCTCCGCTTTCGATGGCGTCCTGCAAGGCGTAGCGTCAGGTCTGGCTGACCTCATTCCAGCGATCGGACTGCCGCAGCCGATTTCGACCGACCAGGAGCCTGCCGTTCCGCTGCCAAGGCAATATCATGCCGATACGGTTGAAGATCTGAAGATCTAAGCTGTAGTTCCTTCAATAAGATAAGGCATATAAATTTCAACTGTACATCGCTGTTTAATTAAAGCTCCAATCTCTTGAGTAAATATTTTCAATACTAATATTGAATTAAATATTGATCAGGCACCTTTAGTTGAGGCGGCGCGAGGCATGCCGTGTCGCGTGATGCTGCGGGCGTCTCACGCGCCGCC
>NZ_JAIETD010000098.1 GCF_019745455.1 Methylobacterium sp. | reverse complement strand
AGCTCGCGAACCGTGAGTGCTCGGTGAGGTTTGTCGCTCAAACCGAAGCCAGGCAGGTCGGGCGCATAGACCCGGAAGTGCGGGGCTAAATGCCTCGCGAGCGGGATCATGTAGCGGCTCGACATCCCGAGTCCATGGACAAGGATCACGGGTAGACGGTTATCCGGAACTGGATTGATCGACACTCGCGCATAAACCATCCTCCCCTCAATGCTGGTGCGCGTCGCTGCAAGCCGACCGGGGCACGCATTGCGGCCCTTCCTGGTACGCCGCTGAGCTAAGGAGTTGACCAGGGCGAGACTAACCAGGAGCCCGACACCCGTCACAACGATCCACCGCAGGGACATACTCAACTTCTCGTTCCCGCTGCCACGCTCGATGGTAAGGCTTTGACAGATGCATATCGACCGCGATGCGTGAACCCAACAAGCAGCGGATCATCTTGGTCAGGCTTGTCATTTACCGACCAGCTGAGAAGTATTCAGCTTCAATGGTGACTGACGCGAAGGCGAGGCGTTAATCCGCGAGCTTGGCGGCTCGCTCCGCTGTGTTCGAGATCTCAAGGGCCTGCCACCCTTCAGGAAGACAGTTGCGGCGGCGCGCCAACAATTGGATTGGTGCGCTCAATCAGCATGCAGTCATTTTCGGTGATCCGGCAGCGAGAGAAAAACGTTGAGGCTGAACGCCGAGGGTGGAGACCCGGTAACGAAACGCGGCCGAACATCCGCCAGCGTCGCACACCTCCCGCTGCTGCTGACGCATCAGTTGGCACTCTGAACCACACCCTGGTATACCAGGACGCCGGCACAGCAGGGGTCCGAAATGACCGTCGTTCTTCATCATTCCGCCTCTCTGGACCATCGCACTCCGCACGGGCATCCCGAACGGCCAGAGCGGATGCAGGCTGTCCTGAAAAGTCTCGATGTGCCTGCCTTTTCTGGGCTCGACCGTCGCTCGCCGGAACCGGCGAGCCTCGAGACCGTCATGCTCGCCCATCCCGAGGAATGGGTTCGCGGTCTCGTCCGCGCCTCCCCCACGGAGGGGCTCGTTCACATCGATGGCGACACGGTTCTCTCGCCAGGCAGCATCGATTGCGTCCTGCGCGGCGTCGGCGCCGCGGTCACGGGGGTCGATCTGGTGATGACGGGCGTGTCGCGGAATGCGTTCTCCGCCATGCGGCCTCCGGGACATCACGCCGAGCGCACGAAGGCGATGGGATTCTGCGTCTTCAACAATGTCGCCGTCGCCGCTCGGTATGCGCAGAAATCGCATGGGGCCCAGCGAATCGCGATCGTCGACTGGGACGTCCATCATGGCAACGGGACGCAGGACATCTTCTGGGCGGATCCTTCCGTGCTGTTCTGCTCGACTCACCAGATGCCGCTCTACCCCGGGAGCGGAGCGGTCTCCGAGGAAGGCGAGCATGGCACGATCGTCAACGCGCCGTTGAAGCCTTTCGCGGACGGAGAGGCGTTTAAGGACGCGTTCGAGAGCCGGATCCTGACGCGGCTCAAGGATTTCCAGCCCGACCTGATCCTGATCTCCGCCGGCTTCGACGCACATTGGCGCGATCCCCTCGCCAACCTGATGCTCCAGGCCGAGGATTTCGCTTGGGCGACCCGAAAGGTCATGGAGGTCGCCGATCGCTGCTGCGAGGGGCGGATCGTCTCGTTGCTCGAAGGCGGATACGACCTGCAAGGTCTGGGCGAGTCGGTCGCCGCGCATGTGATGGAACTGATGCAGGCCTGAGGTCGGCGCTCGTCGGGCTGTCGGGACGTACCGAGGAGCTTGTGCGCGCCTGCGAGTCTCGCCCCTGCCGCTGCCTGCGACCGCGCGATGATCACTGCCGAGGTTGTCGGTGCCGCTTGCCGCTTCGATCTCGCGGCTCCTATCCGCATTTTGCACGGCCAGCGGCACCCCCGGCAATCCATTCAAATCACTGCCGGAGCTATCGCCGAGACAACCCATGCCAGACTCATTTTCAGAATGAGATCGGACTGACAATTTCTTGGCCCGAAATTCTCGCGCCGAGCAAGTAATGATTGCGATAATCTACAAATTTATCGAGTATTATTGCTCACCTTAAAGGTAGTTAATTTTATCGACACGAACGCTCGTCTTAGGTGATTTCGTTGGTAGAGGAACGGGCCGTCGGTAGGAGTTGCGAAACGATAAGGCTTTGTCCGCCGCAGTCTTTGCGGGGATCGCGATCCCGCGGTCTCGCCAGGGACGCCCGCCTCGAAGTCACTGCAGGAACGTTTTAGGAGAGGTCAAGGATCATGAAATGCGTGCGCTAAACGGGAGCTTCGCTCTATGGGGTCGTTTAGCGCCCTGCCACACAGGGAACGACCAGAAGGCTCTTGGACGTTACCGATAGCGTGAAACGCGCTCTGAAGAGGCTTGTTCGAACCCTAGATGCAGCTCACACATCGGCTCAGAGACCTCTATGAGGGCGATACAGATCGAGCGCACCGGTTTCGCTACGGGCTGGTCGCCTTCGACGTCGCAACCATCTTCTACATCGTCGTCTCTTCGTTCATGCCTCGCGTGGCGCTCGTGCAGGGCCTCGACATCGCCATGGGCGTCGTCGTGCTGCTCGATTTTACGGCGCGCATGATGATCAGTCGGCGTCCTGGCCGCGAATTGGTGCGCCCGACAACGTGGGCCGACATCGCCGCTGTGATCTCGTTCCTCGCTCCCATCGTTGTCGAAGGAGCAGCCTTCCTGCGTATCCTGCGCACTCTGCGCCTGCTGCAGACGTACCAGCTACTGGATCGCCTCAGAGCCGATAGCGCCTTCTTCCGCCGCAACGAGGAAGCCATCTTCGCCATCGTCAATCTGGCGGTGTTCGTCTTCGTGATGACGGGGATCGTTTACGCGACCCAGCACCGGTCTAACCCAGCGATCGGCAACTATGTCGATGCCCTCTATTTCACGGTCACGTCGCTCACGACGACGGGCTACGGCGACATCACCCTCAAGGACACACCCGGTCGGCTGATCTCGGTCGTTGTGATGATCTTTGGCGTCACGCTGTTCCTGCGGTTGGCCCAGGTGCTGTTCCGACCCAACAAGGTGCGCTTCCCTTGCCCTTCCTGTGGTCTGCAGCGGCATGAGCCGGATGCCGTTCATTGCAAAGCCTGCGGCACCGTCCTCAACATCCCGGACGAAGGCGAATAGCGCGAGATCGTCACGATACGTGCCCTTTGACCATCGTCAGCGTCTTCGGAGGGCGGGCGATCCGGTCGGTGGAGCGTCTCATTCGAAGCTGTCGATGCTCGACGTGGCGAATGGTGTTCGGCCTTTGGATCTATCCGTGCCGAGATAGCCTCGCCCGACAGATTAGCAGACAGAACTTACCTCGATCGAGCGGCGTTGGCCCCATGGCGAGAGACGCTCTATTTCGATTCGAGCAGCATCCGGCGCGCCGGCTCATCGATCAGGATTGAGCCGATGAAGCCACTCGGACCCGTTGAGCGGTCTATCCGCGGCCTAAGGTCCTAAAGGCGGCGGTCCACGCAAGGCCTGTGAACGACACTTTGCAATCTGAGAATAGAACCAAGCGAGAGTAGTCCATGCGCTTCTCACTCTTCATCGCCATCGCCCTCCTCGCCATCGGCCAAGCGGGCCCGCTGGCAGCGCAGAGCCGGGAAAACGCAGATCCTCAGGGTCGCCGATGGCAGCACCGTTATGCCGACGACCATACTGGCCGTACAAACGTCGACAGGCGCAAACCCCGCATCTGCTATCGACCGGACGTAGGGCGCTACTCTCGGCTGATCCCGTATTCGTGCTGAGTGAGACAGCGTGGGCCTCCAGCCATGTGCAGCACTACCTTGAGCTTGGTGGGACCATCTGAGGGTTGCCCACCGAAGGTCCGTCCGGGTGCGGTCGATTGAGGCGAACTCGCCCAGGCGGTGCTTCGGTTCCAGAGAGCACCACGAGAGAAATAGAGGCTTCCCGCCCGAAGCTTCGATGGTGGCGGTTCCGCCGCCATCCGGCGGACGATCTCCCCGTCCGGTTCGCTCGATGCGAGGTCAGCTGCAAGGCCCGCCAACTCCCGGAGGGGCGTGTGGGCGTGGCCGCGTAGAGCGGCATCGCCTCGGTGGTACGGGACGATGCCCTGCGGCAGATGGCCGGGTGGCCAGAGCACGACACGCCCATTCTCCTGCGATCAGACATGCCCCATCGCCAGGGAGGTCAGGACGGATCATGAATGCGGGCGTCGGCTCGGGTGAAGCCGTGGGCGTGCGCGACACAGCGGACGAGGACGGCCTCGAACAGGGGCCTTCGGCGGCCAACACCTCGGCGACACTCACCTGCAGGGCATCGCCATAGGTCGCTTCATGGGAGCGTTCTGGGTCGAGGTGGGTTTGCGCGTAGGGGGTTGTGCAAGTCTCCACGTCGCTACCGGGAACAGCCGGGGGGCTCACGGCAGCGTCGCCACTCGCATGTTGCCGCTGCCACGGGCAAGCCGCCCAGGCACCTTTGCGGCCCTGCTGGCGACGACCGGAAGAACATCCTGCCCCTGTCCGGGCACCACGACCAAGCGCTGGAATTCGCCGCGCAGATAGGCGGTCAGGAACTTCTGGTAATCCTTGAAGGAGACACACCCATTCGATGCGCCGCTCGGCCCGAGAAGATAGGAATGGGCGAGCAGGCCCGTTCGGTTATGGACTGCCGCACTGCCGCCGATTGGGTTGAGGCGCAGAGCGCGCACGCCGTGAAAAAGCTGTTCACGCTCCGTCAGGTCGTAGGTCCCGGGCGGCGTCGCGCCCCGCATCCGCCGATCCACGTAGCGTGGGTCGTCCATGCTTTCGCCGAGGCCCGAATGGGCCTCGAGCGTCTCGCCGTTCGGCAGGGTGACGGTGCGGGCGCTGATATTGTAGATGGCGACCGCTCCCCCGCCATCGGGAACCGGTAAGGGCGTGAGCCGCCTGCGTGCGCCGAGATCGACGGAGGGACTTTCCAGCGCAGCATAGGCCAGGGCAGGGGTCTGCTGCCCGCCGATCCCGAATAGCTTCTCGAAGAAGGAGCGATCATCCTCGGTCGCCAGCGGCACGGCAGCAATGTTCGTCCGTCGTGCGTTCTGCCGGCTTGCCCTGCGCGAAGGGTCGGAGGAGGGCGGTCCCCGTAGTTCCGGCGGGCGCGGCATCGGCAGGGGAACGGTCTGAGCCGGCAAGTGGGCGTCAGGAAGCGGCGGCGTTTCGACTGGCGGGATCGGCGCAAGTTCCGCAAACAGAGTCTGCGCGTCGCCGCCCTCGACAGGCACGGCGGCCTCCGATGCCGGAGGCGTCTCCGGCTCCGGCAAGCGTGAAGAGACGGGTGATCCCGCATTGGAGCCGGCCTCCGCGACACGCTCTTGCAGGGGTGACGGATCTCGCCCACCGCCAAGGCCTCCGACCGGAGGCGCCGTCCCTGAAAACGGAGAGCTGATCACAATCGCAAGGCCCGACAGGGCGATGACGGCTGCCGCGCGCATTCTCGGAACCGGGCCATAGCGTCGGCGAACAAGCAATGTGAGGTCGCCCGAAGGAAGATGTCGAATCATGCGGACGCTACCCGACTTCACACGGAAGCCCATCAACGTGTCCTCGTTCACGCCATGGCGTAAGCGAGCGTTGGAAGAGGCTCCGTACAGGCCCGATCGGCCGAGCAGAGGGCACCAAGCGCAGCTGGCCTTTATGCGACCGGACTATGGTGGATCTGAGAAAAATCGCGGCCGTTCTGTGCGCCCAGAGTCATCGCATGACCACGCCAAGTTCGCAGCTCAACCTATGTTGCTTTTTCGAATCGAAAAATCCGAACTCTCCAATAAGTCGAGAATCGAGGCTCGTTCATACCTTTCGCTTCTGATAATCCTTCACATCCGTGAAACGGAGCTTCGGCGCCCGCTCCTCCTCGTAGCGCAGCGAGAACGCCGTCGTCGCCATGAAGACCGGGGCGCCGTCGAGGTCGCTCGCCATGGCCGAGCCGTGGCTGCCGATGAAGCTGTCGAGGTCGGTCTCGGCCTCCGCCTCGATCCATCGGCAGATCGAGAACCGGGTCGGCTCGTAGTCGATCGGCAGGCCGTACTCGGCCTGGAGCCGCTCCTTCAGCACGTCGAGCTGCAGCGCGCCGACGACGCCGACGATGGCCTGGGAGCCGTCATGCGGGCGAAAGACCTGGACGACGCCCTCCTCGCCCATCTGCTGCAGGGCCTCGCGCAGCTTCTTCGCCTTCATCGCATCGGTAAGCTTGATCCGGCGCAGGATCTCGGGCGCAAAGCTCGGCACGCCGCGGAACACGATCTCCTCGCCCTCGGTGAGCGTGTCGCCGATGCGCAAGGTCCCGTGATTGGGGATACCGACGACATCGCCCGCAAAGGCCTCGTCGGCAATGGCGCGGTCCTGCGCAAAGAAGAATTGAGGCGCCGAGAGCGACATCGGCTTGCCGGTGCGCACCAGCTTCGCCTTCATGCCGCGACTGAGCCTGCCCGAACACACCCGCATGAAGGCGATGCGGTCGCGGTGGTTCGGATCCATGTTCGCCTGGATCTTGAAGACGAAGCCCGTCATCTTCGGCTCTGTCGGCTGGACAAGGCGCTTGTCGCAATCCTGGCCACGCGGTGGTGGCGCGAACCGTGCGAGCCCGTCGATGAGGTCGCGCACGCCGAAATTACGTAGAGCCGACCCGAAGAACACCGGCGTGAGATGGCCCTCGCGGAATGCGTCGAGGTCGAAGCGCTTCAAGCCGGACTCGGCGAGCTCGGCCTCCTCGCGCCATGTCGCGGCCTCGCCCTGCTCGGTGAGCAGCTGGTCGAAAAGCGGGTCGTCGACACCGCTCACCGGCACGGTGCCGGCATCGTCGGCGGCATCGAGGCGGCGCACGCGGCCGTTGCCGAGATCGTAGGTGCCGGCAAAGCTGCGGCCCCGCCCGATCGGCCATGTAACCGGGGCGACGTCGAGGGCGAGGGTCTTCTCGATCTCGTCGAGGAGCTCGAACGGGTCGCGCGCCTCGCGGTCCAGCTTGTTGACGAAGGTGACGATCGGGATGTCACGAAGCCGGCAGACCTCGAACAGCTTTCGCGTGCGCGCCTCGATGCCCTTTGCGGCATCGATCACCATCACGGCCGAATCCACCGCAGTCAGTGTGCGGTAGGTGTCTTCCGAGAAGTCCTCGTGACCGGGCGTGTCGAGGAGATTGAAGACGCAGTTCCCGTACTCGAAGGTCATCACCGAGGTGACGACGGAGATGCCGCGCTCCTTCTCGATGCCCATCCAGTCCGAGCGGGTCGAGACCCGGTTGCGCTTGGCTTTGACCTCGCCGGCAAGCTGGATCGCGCCGCCAAACAGCAGCAGCTTCTCGGTGAGCGTGGTCTTACCAGCATCCGGGTGGGAGATGATGGCGAAGGTGCGCCGTCGAGCCACCGGATCTGCCGGCTTTGTCGTCTCCTGAGGGGCGGTCTGCATCAACATCGAGGGCGATCAACCTGTCCGGACCGCGCGGTGCGCGTGCCCGGTCTAAATGGAGAATGGCCGCCTCTCTACCTCATCCGTACTCCCAGGACCAACGCGTCAGCCGCGCCCGAGGTAAGGCATCGTCGTCGCCATCACAGTCAGGAACGGCACGTTGGCCGAGAGTGGCAGCCCGGCCATGTAGACCACCGCGTCGGCAACATGGCGGACGTCCATCAGCGGCTCGGACCTGATCGAACCGTCGGCCTGGCGCACGCCCGTCGCCATCGGGCCGGTCATCTCGGTCTGCGCGTTACCGATGTCGATTTGGCCGCAGGCGATGTCGTGGGGCCGCCCGTCCAGCGCCGTAGCTTTCGTCAGGCCCGTTATAGCGTGCTTCGTTGCGGCATAGGCGGCCGAGTTCGGCCGCGGCACATGAGCCGAGATCGAACCGTTGTTGATGATGCGCCCCCCACGGGGGGCCTGCGCCTTCATCATTCGGAACGCCTCCTGCGTGCAGAGGAAGGCGCCGGTGAGGTTCACGTCAACGAGGCGGCGCCAATCGTCGAGAGCGACTTCGTCGATCGGCACGCCGGGCGCGAACAGTCCGGCATTGTTGAACAGGAGGTCGATTCGGCCAAAGGTCTCCCGCACCGTTCCGAACAAGGCCGTCGCCGAGACTGGATCGGCGACGTCGGCCGCGACCGGATGGGCCCGGCCTCCCGCCGACCTGATCTCCGCCGCCACTGCCTCAAGCGGCTCGAGTCGGCGTCCAGCCAGGACGAGAGCGAACCCCGCGCCCGCCAGTCCGATCGCCACGGCCCGCCCAATCCCCGATCCCGCCCCCGTCACCACTGCGACCCGCATCGTTCTCTCCCCTGTTGCCACCCGCCGGCCCTGAGTCTAGACAACGGCCGGCCTGAAGCGATGGGGCGTCGCCAAGTGGTAAGGCAGCGGTTTTTGGTACCGCCATTCCCAGGTTCGAATCCTGGCGCCCCAGCCAAACCTCCCTAGTGGAACAATAGATTGCAGGCCAAGAATTTTTGGCGCAGCTCGGAACGAGTCGTTGGCTCGATCAAGCGGTGGCCGTCATCGGCCGGCACATCCGTCTCGGCCCCTCCGGTCGCGGCCTTTCCCGCAGAAGAGCTGCGAAGGTTCACGGATATGGACGTTTGGGACTCTTCCCGCGCAGGTCTCGCGATGGTGCTTAGAAGCTCCACCGATCGTCTTCCGACTGCCGACCGTCAGCGAAAGTTGGAACTGCGACGACATTGCAAGCGCCGCCGTTCAGGCCTCTGGCCAAGATGTTTCGAAGCGTGCCGATGGCGACTACGCTATTAGCCATAGGCCTCAGTCATTCCGGGAATTCTTATAGCGTTCGCGCAGGTACCCGGACGGACTACGTGGGCAGAGATCGCTGACTTGGTGCGGCTCGTCAGCGTCTGCGACATCTACGGTGATCTGATCGAGCGTCGTCCTTGCAAAGCTCCGATGAGTGCAGAGCGCGCGTACAGCATCCTTGAGAACATGAACGGTAAGCTCGACGGTGACCTTGTGGGCGCCTTTCAGTCGTTTGCCGTCCGAGCGGGATCCCAGCCTCGGCAACCGAAAAATAGGCTGCAAAGCCGTCGGCGCTCTGCAACCCCTAAACCTTCTGATTTTTCGAAGGTTCTTATCAACGACGCAACCGATGTTTGCAGCACAGCGGGCGGTTTGGAAGGCCAAGAGGTCAGTATGGGCCTAAGCCATATGGGCTAGGACAAGCAGCTTTATGTGCAACTTGCATAATCACAGAGCTTTTTTGCTGGCTTTTTAACGAATATTAACTTCCGATCACGAGGATGTGAGCAGATCACGTGCAATCAACGGTGATCGCGCAAAGCACATTGCTTGGGTGGGCGACATGAAGCGGCTGAACAATCTCAAGATCCTGGCAAAGATCGCTATCCCCGCCCTGATGCTGATCGCGGTCTCAGTCGGCCTGGTTGCTCTCTCGTGGTCGAGCCTCAACAGCCTCGATCAGAACACGCAGCGCATCGTCGACGTGACAGCCGCACGAGCGATTACGGCGTTGGAGATGGCCTATGCCATGGACGAGGCAACGATCCGCGAGAAGAACATCATCATCGAAACCGATGGTGCCGCGATGCAGGCGCAGTTCAAACTCTACCAGGAAGCGCGCCAGGACGCCCTGAGGGCAATAGATCGCCTGGTCACCCTCGCCACGACACCCGAACGCCGCGCTGTGAATGAGGCGATCAAGGCCGACCTCAACGCCTTCTTCTCCGCCGCTGACAAGTCGATCAGTCATGGACTGAAGAACGAGAACGACCTTGCCGCCAAGGTGTCTGCCACGCTGGTCCGTGAGACCCGTGCGAAGGTGTCGGACGCAGTCAAGCAGCGGGTGGATGCAAACACGCGTGACATGTCGACCGCCAAGGCGCAGGCGTCCGAAGTTGCGGGCTCGGCCGTGCAGACGCTGATCGCTGCGGCCGCGATCGGCCTTGCCGTTGCGGTCAGCCTTCTAGCCTACATCGTGGTGGTTGGCGTGACGCGTCCCCTTGCTGCCATGACGAACGCGATGGGCGGGCTTGCCCAGGGTGACCTTGCCGTCGAGGTTCACGGCTCCGAGCGCCGGGACGAGGTCGGGTTGCTGGCCCGCTCGCTTCAGGTGTTCAAGGACAACGCGATCACCGCCCAGCGGCTCGCGGCCGAGCAGGAAGTCGAGAGAGAGGCGAAGATGCGCCGCGCCGAGCGGCTCGACCAGATTACGAAAAGCTTCGAGCACAACGTCTCGGCCCTGACTCAGGGGCTGGCGGGAGCCTCCACCGAGATGGAGGCGACGGCCAAGTCGATGGCAGGCATCGCCGAGCAGACCACCCAACAGACCGTCATCGTGGCAGGTG
This sequence comes from Methylobacterium sp., assembly GCF_019745455.1. Classification (GTDB taxonomy): domain Bacteria; phylum Pseudomonadota; class Alphaproteobacteria; order Rhizobiales; family Beijerinckiaceae; genus Methylobacterium. Next base: position 5,175 of record NZ_JAIETD010000098.1, on the reverse strand, counting down.
CTGCCGAGGAGACCTCGACCAACGTCCAGACGGTTGCCGCGGCCACCGAGGAGATGTCGGCGTCTGTTCAGGAGATCGTGGAGCAGGTCAGTCAGTCCTCTCAGATCGCTGGGCGTGCTGTCGAGAGCGCCAAGCGGACTGACGCTACCGTGCGCCGTCTGGCCACCACGGCTGAGCGCATCAGCGCTTTCGTCTCCGTCATCTCCAACATCGCCGGCCAAACCAACCTCCTAGCGCTCAACGCCACGATCGAGGCGGCACGTGCCGGCGAGGCGGGCCGGGGGTTTGCGGTGGTCGCGACCGAGGTCAAGGAACTGGCGGGTCAAACCGCGAAGGCGACGGCTGAGATCGGCGAGCGGATCACCGAGATCCAGACGGCGACCCAGGAGGCGGTGACCGACATCGAGGCGATCAGCCATATCATCGGTGAGATGTCGAGCTACGCGGCGGCCATTGCCGCAGCGATGGAAGAACAGGGTGCAACAACACTGGAGATCACCCGCAACGTCCAGGAAGCGGCCCGTGGCACCGAGCAGGTGACCATCAACATCTCCGACGTGCGACAGGGTGCAGGACAGACTGGCGCTGCGGCGTCTCAAGTGCTCAGCGCGGCACAGGAACTCTCGCGGCACTCCGAGAGCCTGACCCACGAGGTCGGAAGTTTCCTCGCCAACGTCAAAGCTGCATAATTACTAAATTTCAGACGAGCTAGGACTGACCTGCTTCACGAGTTACGAGGAATGATTGACCTCCCTCGTGAAGCTGACCAAACCGGCGCTCGAACTTCTTAAGCAACGAATCAGTCGCCACCATGGTCAAGCGTGTGCGCAGACGCGGCTTCGTCCGGTGCGCTTGGCCTCGTAGAGAGCGTTGTCCGCCCGTTCAACGATGCTGGAGCCGGTGTCACCTAAGCGATGCTCGGCTACGCCAATCGACATTGTAATCTGCCCGATCTGCTCTCCCGTTCCTCGCTTCACAAGGCGCTGATTGCCGATCCGCTCGCAAATCCCGCTTGCCACTGCCATGCCGGCACGCAGGTCTGCCCCTTCCAATAGGATGGCAAACTCCTCACCACCATAGCGAGCGGCCGTGTCCTTACCCTTGATGTTATCGGAGAGAAGACGCGCGACGAGGCGGAGGACGTGATCGCCCGTGCGGTGACCATATGTATCGTTAAAGCGCTTGAAGTGATCCACATCGAGCATGAGCAGACAGAAACGGCTCGATAGGTCCGACTTGGCCTGAGCGATGGCGCGACGCAGCTTGGCTTCGAAGGCTTTGCGGTTCGGGATGCCCGTCAGCGGGCAGGTCGTCACTTCCTGCTTCACCTCAACAAGCGTCTGCTGCAACTTGCAAATTCGCTGTGTTGAGGCAGACAATTTCTGCTCCAGAGCGCGATTACGTTCGCTGGCTTTGCGCGTCTCCAGGCTCAGTGCCGTCATGGCTTTCAGTAAGTCTTGAACTGTGGTGCGTTCATTTAATTGACTGGCCCAATGCTCCAAGGCGTCACCGTAGGCCGCGCGTGGACCCTGGCTGGCAGACACCTCATCCACCATTTGTTGTGCCACCTGCACTATCTCGTTAGAGCCGCTTCTCACTACATCCGCTTCGGCGCTCTCGGCCAAGTAATCCTTATGGATGGCGGACAGCAGTTCGGCGCTAAGGGCCTTGCCGCCGTTCATGTATTCGTCCAGACGGTTGGTCACCTCAGTATTACTGCGGCTAAAATATGCAAACAACAGTGCGTAATGCTCCGGCGTGGCAGTGACTGCGTTATCCTCTAACGCCTTCCAGGTCATGTGCGCACAATCGTCCGCAGATATGATTTTGTGAGACATCAGTCGGCTGCTCTGTCCGATAGCGAACATTTCTGTTTGTCATCGTGTGTAATTAATCAGAACGAGTTAGAATCGCGCGCCGCCATAGCTCTTAATGCTTATACCGCTATCACAGATCGACTAAAGCTCGGAAGGGTACTCAAGGCGCCGTAAATACACGTAGATTGCTCATGTGCGCAACCCATTTGCAACCGAGCTGATCAGCTATATTCTAACCGCGACCCTGACGTTCGCCATTAACGAATTTTCTCGCGCGCGTGGACGCGAGCGGTCGGCTGAACAGGTCGTTTTGGACCCCCGTGCAGCCCTCCTGTCGCACCTGATCACGCTGCGCGCCTGTCTCGACGCCCTTCACCGTGACGCTTGCGCCAAGATGCAAGGCGATCCCCACTATGGCCCGGACGATTTCCGCCGCATCAGGATCGCTGATCTCGCGGATGAACGAGCGGTCGATCTTGATCTTGTCGAAGGGAAAGCGGCGCAGATAGCTCAAGCTGGAGTAAACTATGCCGAAGTCGTCCAACGTGATGCGAACACTAGGCGACCTGAGACGATGCAAGCTGGTGATCACCGCTTCAGGTGCGGACGTTCGTCAGATGGATGGGTTGGCGCGACCCTGGCGTCGAAGAAAATGATCCCGGTCAGCAAGGGTGATCTCTTTGATCGCAGGCCCGAACAATGTGCGGATCGCACGCTCGCGTTCGTCGTGTGGAGCGAACGTGCGCAGGACGATCTGGTGGAGGCGCCGACTTCAATGCGGCAATGCCTTAATCCTGCATGCGGAGGACGCGTAGCTTACCGCCGGAACCGCGCCGCAACGGTTTGACCTACCTCGCCGCACCCCTGTAGACACCGCGGCCCTTCTTCGAGGAGTCCTGCCATGGCCGCCATTACCGCCACCATCGCGGCCGAGCTGAAGGTCGCCGAGCGCCAGGTGGCCGCTGCAGTGGAGTTGCTCGACGGCGGTGCAACGGTGCCGTTCGTGGCGCGATACCGCAAGGAGGCCACCGGCGGACTCGACGATGCGCAGTTGCGCAACCTCGAAGACCGGCTCGCCTACCTGCGCGATCTGGAGGCGCGGCGAGCGGCCATCTTGGAAAGTATCGAGGGGCAGGGCCCAATCGATGCCCGTTTGAAGTCACGTATCCTCGCCGCCGAGACCAAGGCCCGGCTCGAAGACCTCTACCTTCCGTTCAAGGTCAAGCGTCGCACCAAGGCGCAGATCGCCCGCGAGGCCGGACTAGGTCCCCTTGCCGACGCGCTTCTCATCCGGCCCGGGAGCGATCCGGCCGCGGCGGCGAGTGCGTTTGTCGATGCGACCAAGGGTGTCGCTGATATCGGCACGGCGTTGGAGGGCGCGCGCTTCATCTTGATCGAGCGCTTCAGTGAGGATCCCGACCTCATGGGCGCTCTGCGCGAGGCCTGCTGGCAGCGTGGCCGCATCGTCTCCTCAGTTAAGGTCGGTAAGGCATCGGTCGGCGAGAAATTCGCTGATTATTTTGCCTTCACCGAACCCCTGATGCGCCTGCCTTCGCATCGCATCCTTGCGCTGTTTCGGGGCGAGAAGGAGGAGGTGCTCGATCTCACCATTGCGGATGCGGTGGGCGACGAGCCGGCCAAGGGCATGCCCTCCTCACAGGAAATACGCATCGCGCGGACCTTCGGCATCCATGATCAGGGCCGGGCGGGCGATGCCTTCTTGATCGAGACTGTGCGTAAAGCCTGGCGTACGCGGCTCAAACCAGCCATCGACACGGATCTTCGCGCACGCCTGCGACAGATCGCCGAAACCGGCGCTATCTCGGTCTTTGCCAGCAACCTGCGTGATCTGCTGCTTGCCGCTCCTGCCGGTGCCCGCCCGACTTTAGGGCTCGACCCCGGCTTTCGCAGCGGCGTGAAAGTCGCTGTGGTTGATGCAACTGGCAAGGTAGCGGCCACCGCCGTGATCTACCCGCACGAGCCCCAGCGCGATTGGAACGGGGGCCTCGTTTTGCTGGCCAAACTCTGTCTTGCTCATAAGGTCGAGCTCGTCGCCATCGGCAACGGCACGGCCTCGCGCGAGACAGACCGACTTGCCGCCGAGCTGATGGCCAAACGACCGGACTTAGCGCTCACGAAGGTCATGGTGTCGGAAGCCGGTGCGTCGGTCTACTCGGCTTCCGCCTATGCCAGCGCTGAGTTACCGGGCCTTGATGTCACCCTGCGCGGCGCGGTCTCCATCGCCCGGCGCTTACAGGATCCGCTTGCGGAACTGGTGAAGATCGAACCCCGGGCCATTGGCGTCGGCCAATACCAGCACGATCTCGCAGAGGGCCAGCTCTCAAGGGCTCTGGACGCCGTGGTGGAGGATTGCGTGAACGGTGTCGGCGTTGACGTGAACATCGCCTCCGCCCCCCTGCTTGCCCGGGTCTCAGGTATCACCGAACGGGTGGCGGGCAACATCGTCGTGGAGCGCGACGCCAAGGGCCCGTTCCGCAGCCGCGCTGGCCTGAAGAAGGTCGCAGGCCTCGGGTCGAAGGCCTACGAACTCGCGGCGGGCTTCCTGCGCATCCGAAGCGGCGACGACCCCCTCGACGCTTCGGGTGTCCATCCGGAGGCTTATCCGGTGGTGCGCCGGATCCTGGCTGCCACGGGCCAGCCCATCGGCGCGTTGATCGGAAACACGGGAGTTTTGCGCGCCCTCGACCCGACGCGCTTCACCGACGATGTCTTCGGCCTACCCACCGTCACAGACATCATTGCCGAGCTGGAAAAACCGGGCCGCGACCCGCGTCCCGCCTTCCGTACCGCGACCTTCCAAGAGGGCGTGGTAAAGATCTCAGACCTGATGCCGGGGATGCGGCTGGAGGGCGTGGTAACCAATGTCGCGGCCTTCGGCGCCTTCGTCGATCTCGGTGTGCATCAGGACGGGCTTGTCCATATTTCGATGCTCGCCGACCGCTTCATCAAGGACCCGCGTGAGGTGGTAAAACCCGGCGACGTGGTTCACGTGCGAGTGATCGAGGTAGACGCCAATCGAAAGCGCATTGCTCTGAGCATGCGCTCGGATGACGCTGTCTCGCCCAGCCCCCGTGGTCGCGACGCGCGGCAGGCATTGTCAGAGAGTCAGCAGAAACATGCGCCTATCCCGACGACGCCTGGCTCGGTTCAGAGCGGTAACTCACCCCAAGAGATAGTGCCTGGAGGTGCGTTAGCCGAGGCCTTGCGCCGTGCTGAGGCGGGAAAGGATCGGAGGCGACGTTAGGGCCCGATCCGATTATAAACCGGGCTGGCGAATGCCGACGGACCGGCGGTATCGACCGCCAACACCATTGTGGTCTCGAACAGGTCTTTCAGC
>NZ_JAIETD010000010.1 GCF_019745455.1 Methylobacterium sp. | reverse complement strand
CCCTCGGACCGACGCGACTGAGCGGGTTCCAAGGTCCCGATAAGGCATTGACGCATGGGCTAACCCGGCGTGGTCCGAGGCGTCATCGCAGCGTGGCAGGACTCTCCCGCGCATCGAACGCGCAACAGCCGCCATCAGGATCGTACCTTGTCGATTACCGTGTTCCCACGAATGTAAGCCGACATTCGAGTTGACGCGCCTGATCTCATGCAACACAACCAGTTGCATGAGATGCGACAGCCGAATGTCGGGCGTGCTCCACGTCCTTCTGCACATGGCAGCGTTCGAAGGGGCAGCGACCTCAGAGCGGCTGGCTGCGGTCATGGGTACGAACCCGGTAGTTGTTCGCCGACTCATGGCTGGCTTAAGGGATCTTGGTCTCGTCGGATCTGTGAAGGGCCACGGTGGGGGCTGGAAGCTCGCCTGCGATCTAGACCGCGTGACACTTCGTGACGTCTACGTCGCCCTTGGGTCGCCGGGCATCCTCGCAATGGGTCACCGAAGGGAGGAGCCGACCTGCCTCGTCGAGCAAGCCGTCAATGCCGCGCTCGGCACCGCCTTCGAAGATGTAGAGCGCCTTCTTCTCGAACGATTCAGCGACGTCACCCTCGGCACCCTCAGCGCCGATTTTCGCGCGCGTCTGACCAGTAGCGATTTGTGCGGTCAGGAGAGGCAGCCCGATGTCGCCTAGCACTCAGCGCGAAGTCATGAACTTCATCGCAGCCTTCGACGATCCGCAGGCCGCCGCACACTACGCTGAAGGGCCACGCCGCTTCGTGCCGGGCTACGAGGCGCTTCACCGGATGACCGCCATCCTGCTTGCCGAGGGGACACCGCTCGATGCGCGTGTGTTGGTGCTCGGCGCAGGCGGAGGGCTGGAGTTGAGGGCGCTGGCCAAAGCCCATCCCGCATGGTCCTTCGTGGGAGTCGATCCCGCCCAGGAAATGCTGACCGAGGCGGCGCGGGCGCTCGGGCCATTGATGGAGCGGGTGACTTTGGTTCACGGCTACATCGACGACGCGCCCACCGATCCCTTCGATGCGGCCACCTGCCTTCTGACCTTGCACTTCCTCGAACCGACTGAGCGCAAGGCGACGATCCGCGCGATCCATCAGCGCCTGAAGCCGGGTGCACCTTTTGTTGCAGCGCATGTAAGCTTTCCGCAGACAGAGGACGAGCGGCCGCGCTGGCTCGATCGCTACGAAGCCTATGCGGTTTCATCGGGTGCCGATCCCGAACAAGCCCGGAAGGCGCGCACCGCAGTGAGCGCGCATCTGCCGACCCTTTCACCGGAGCAGGACGCTAACCTCCTGCACCAAGGCGGTTTCTCGGATATCGCCTTGTTCTTCGCGGCTTTCACGTGGCGCGGATGGGTTGCGCGGGCGTGAGCTCAGCTGGCTGCCGAGTATCGTCTCAGGGGCTGGAGTCAGGGCGGGTGACGTAACAGCGGATACTGCTGGATAGCCTCGACTTGGCATCTGCTGATCTCGACTCGTGAAAACACGCAATAATAAGCCACGACTACTGATGCCTGCACCAATTTCGGCGACGCGCCCTGGACATGAACGGTAGCCGGCTTATCGCCCGGCAGCAGACGTTCTGTCGCGGTAAACCGACCGTCCGGAATCGATCTAATGCCGAAGCTCGGAAGGTCCGATCTCAATCGCTTCATATCCACGATCGGACATTGGGTCGGCCTACTTGATGCCAAGCGGCGTCTCCACGTCGGTCGACGGCCGCTGTAGAAATGTTAAACGACCAGTTAACAGGAGAAACGGGTTTGTCGGCCATCGAGCGCCACAACACGAAGCAGGCGGGGACTGGCAAGACCGCCATGGTTTTCGCCCACGGCTTCGGCTGCGACCAGAACATGTGGCGGTGCGTTGCGCCGTCTTTCGAGGACCGCTACCGCACTGTCTTGTTCGACCACGTCGGTGCCGGCGGCTCCGACCTGTCAGCCTATGATCCGACGAAGTACGCCTCGCTTCATGGCTATGCCGACGACGTCGTCGAACTCTCTCGTGCCCTTGGCGTGACGGGCGGCGTCTTCGTCGGCCATTCGGTGAGCGCCATGGTCGGCATCCTCGCTACGAAGAAGGCGCCGGAGCTTTTCGATGCCCTTGTCCTGGTATGTCCGTCGCCGCGGTACATCGACGATGCCGATTACGTCGGTGGCTTCAGCCGGGTGCAGATCGAGGAACTCCTCGATTTCCTCGATAGCAACCACATGGGCTGGTCTCAGGCGATGGCTCCGACCATCATGGGCAACGCGGACCGCCCTGAACTCGGCGGAGAACTCACCAACAGCTTCTGCCGCATGAATCCGGACGTCGCCAAGCGCTTCGCCAGGACCACCTTCCTGGCGGACAACCGGGATGATCTTCAGGGTGTTACCGCTCGCTGCCTCGTCATCCAGTGCTCGGAGGACGTCATCGCGCCTCAGGAGGTCGGGGAGTACGTGCACCGCAACCTCCCGGGAAGTGAACTCGTCCTGCTCGACGCGACGGGGCATTGCCCCAACTTGAGCGCGCCGGAGGCGACGATCGCTGCCATCGAGGCATTCCTCCGAGGACGATGACGTGGAAAAGGTCACGCCCAATACAAGGGCGCAGGACACAGACGATCTCGAAGACCTCTTCGAGAATGCCCCCTGCGGTTATGCCTCGGCTCTGCCGAACGGGCGTCTTTCCAAGGTCAACCGGACCCTCTCGATTTGGACAGGATACAGCGCCGAGCAACTCGTCGGGCGCCGCTTCCTCGACCTCCTGAACATCGCAGGCAAGATCTACTACGAGACCCACTTCGCGCCGCTGCTGCGGATGCAGGGCTTCTTCAACGAGGTCGCCCTCGACCTGGTGCGCGCCGACGGCACGACACTTCCGGTCCTTGTCAACGCGGTGGTTCGGCGTGACGATTCCGACGACATCCGCTTCATCAGGATCACCATCTTCAATGCCTCCGATCGACGGCGCTACGAGCATGATTTGCTCGAGGCCCGGCGCACCGCCGATCAGGCCACTGCAGCGTTGCAGGACCTCAACCTGACGCTAGAGGCACAGGTCGCCAAGAGGACGGCGCAACGCGATCGCGCCTGGCGTCTGTCGCAGGAACTGCTCGTCGTCGCGCTCCCGGACGGTATCTTCGAGAGCGTGAACCCGACCTGGAACGAGCTTCTCGGCTGGCGGGACGAGGAACTCCTCGGCGCCTCTTTCGTGGAGCGAACCCACCCGGACGACCTGGATGCGGCGCAGGCCGCGTTGACGGACATTCTGACCAGGCCGCTGACGGTCCCGCACGAGTCCCGCTTCCGGCACATGGATGGCTCGTATCGTTGGTTCGCCTGGACCGCGTCGTTCGAGGACGGTCGCATCTATGCTTCCGGACGGGACATTACGGTCGAGCGGGAGCAGGCCGACGCCCTCCGCCAATCGCAGAAAATGGAGGCCGTCGGCCAGCTCACCGGCGGCCTAGCACATGACTTCAACAACCTGTTGGCGGGCATCTCCGGCTCTCTCGAGATGATGCAGAACCGCATGCAGCAGGGGCGTTTCCAGGATGTCGAACGCTATGTGGCGGTAGCACAGGGAGCTTCGAAGCGAGCCGCCGCCCTCACCCACCGCCTGCTCGCGTTCTCGCGCCGCCAAACGCTCGATCCCAAGCCCACCGACGTCAACCGGCTCGTCGCAGGCATGCACGAGATGATTCAGCTCACGGTTGGGCCAGGCATTCCTGTCGATGTGGTCGGTGCGTCGGGCCTTTGGCCTGCGCTGGTCGATCCACCGCAGCTTGAGAACGCGCTGCTCAACCTGTGCATCAACGGTCGCGACGCGATGCCGAGCGGCGGGCGCATCACGATCGAGATCGCCAACAGATGGCTCGACGCGCGCGCCGCCCGCAAGCTCGACATGCCAGAGGGGCAGTACCTGTCGCTTTGCGTGACCGACACCGGCACTGGCATGCCGCCAGAAGTGGTCGCGCGCGTATTCGAGCCCTTCTTCACGACAAAGCCTATTGGCGAGGGCACGGGCCTCGGCCTCTCGATGATCTACGGCTTCGCCCAGCAGTCGGGCGGGCAAGTGCGCATCCACTCGAAGGTTGGCCTGGGGAGCACGGTATGCATCTACCTGCCGCGCCACTCCGGCGAGGTCGATGTCGATGATCGAACCGCCAAACTCGCGGTATTGCCCCGGTCCGTGCAGGGCGAGACGGTACTGGTGGTAGACGACGAGCCGTCCGTGCGGATGTTGGTCACAGACATCCTGGAAGACCTCGGCTACACCGCCATCGAGGCAGGCGACAGCGCGGCGGGGCTGAAGGTGCTGCAATCGAACGTGCGCATCGACCTTCTGGTCACAGATGTCGGCTTGCCCGGTGGGATGAACGGGCGCCAGATGGCCGACGCCGCTCGCGTGAGCCGACCGGACCTCCAGGTGCTGTTCGTCACCGGCTATGCAGAAAACGCGTTTCTCGGCAACGGGCACCTCGCTTCCGGCATGGCGGTGCTGACCAAGCCCTTCCCCATTGAGACCATGGCCTCACGCATCCGCTCCATGATCGAGGGCAGCAAGGCGAAGGCGCGGCGTCCCTGACTCGAAGACCGCGACGAGTCGGAGCCGGAACGTTCATCAATGGGCGAGAGGCTGAAGCCTGATTTCCGCCCTTCACGGCTATTCGGAACCTCCTCTAGTCGGTAGGCGGACCGGCTTCGCTCGATCCAGCATATAGTGAACCGACGTGGTGATCAGATCAGAGGCAGTCCATCCTCTCCCATACTCGCCGTCGCCGAGCAGAAAAGTCTGATCTCGACCGGTACGTCGAGTTCCTCGGAACCGGCGCGCACAAGGCGGCCGGTGTCCAGCGCCTCCTGTGCCGTGGTGAGCGGCAGCCAGGCAAGGCCGTGCCCCTCGCCGGCCATCGTCGCCAGCGTCGCTGCGAGATGCGACGTGAAGACGGTCTCGACAGAACCGATGGCCGCTACCGGGCGGACGGCATTCAAGATCCTGCCCAAACCGGACGCCACGCTATAGGCGAGAAGTCGCGTCGGCCCCTTCCCCGATGGCAGTACGGACCAAAGTGGTCTCCCATCGCTGTCGCGCGCGCTGACCGGGACGAGCGTATCGAGCCCGACCTGGATGCTGCAGAAGCGGTCGCCGTGGAGGCGGTTCGGCGCAAAGGGATGGTGATGACAGAGGAGGTAGTCGACCTCACCGCTGAGCATGATCTCCTCGCACGCGTCCATGCTGTCCGAGATCAGGTTCAATGTTCCCAGCCGCTCGAAGCGTACGTGCTCCCGCGCCCATGTCGGGAAGAAGGTGAAGGAGAGGGCGTGCGTTGCCGCAATGGAGAGGGCCGGCTCCTTGCGCCGCCCTGTGTTCTTCGTCGTAGCTCGTGCCGCTGCGAGGCGCTGGGAAAGGTCCTCTGCAAGTGGATGGAAGTGGGCTCCGGCAGGCGTCAGTGCCGCTCCTTGGGCGCTTCGGACGAACAGCGCCGTTCCGATCCAGTCCTCCAGCGCGCGAATGCGTCGGCTGAAGGCCGGTTGTGTCACGTTCCTGGCCTCCGCGGCCCGCGAGAAAACCTTGTGCTCGGCGAGCGCTAGGAAGTCTCTCAGCCACTCCAGGTCCATGTCTATGCCGATCCCGCATGGAATGTGCCGAACACGGCATTGGCCCCCGCCTCACCGTTCGCCTTAGATGAACCCTTGAAGCCTTCCGCGAAAGCGGCGGAGAGAATGATGCGCATCGTCGACGTCTGCGAGATCACTAAGCCGATCGCATCCCCTATCCGGAATGCCTACATCGATTTCTCCAAGATGACCGCCAGCCTTGTTGCGGTCGTGACGGACGTCGTGCGCGATGGCCGACGCGTGATCGGTTACGGATTCAACTCGAACGGCCGCTACGGACAGGGCGGCCTCATCCGCGAGCGGTTCCGCGACCGCATCCTGGAGGCCTCCCCGGAAAGCGTGCTGAACGAGGCGGGCGACAACCTCGATCCTTATCGAATCTGGGCGGCGATGATGCAAAACGAAAAGCCCGGTGGCCACGGTGAACGCTCTGTCGCGGTGGGTACACTCGATATGGCAATCTGGGACGCGACCGCTAAGATTGCCGGCAAGCCGCTATATCGTCTCCTCGCCGAGCAGAACGGCCGCGATGCCGATCCGCGCGTTTTCGTCTACGCCGCAGGCGGCTACTACTATCAGGGTAAGGACGATACCCAATTGCGGGCCGAGATGCGCAGTTACCTCGACCGCGGCTACAACGTCGTAAAAATGAAGATCGGCGGGGCGTCCATCGCCGAGGACCAACGGCGCATCGAGGCTGTCCTCTCGGAGATCGGCTCGGCGGCGCGGCTTGCCGTCGATGCAAATGGGCGCTTCGACCTCAAGACCGGCATCGCCTATGCTGAGATGCTGCGCCAGTACCCGCTGTTTTGGTACGAGGAGGTCGGCGATCCGCTCGACTACGCACTTCAGGCCGCCCTCTCCGAGTTCTATCCTGCCTCCATGGCGACGGGCGAGAACCTGTTCTCGCATCAGGACGCACGCAATCTGCTTCGGTATGGAGGAATGCGTCCTGACCGCGACTGGCTCCAGTTCGACTGTGCGCTATCCTACGGCCTCGTCGAATACCTGCGCACGCTCGACGTCCTCGCCCAGTTTGGCTGGTCGCCGTCGCGCTGCATCCCGCACGGTGGCCACCAGATGTCTTTGAACATCGCGGCCGGACTCGGCCTTGGCGGAAACGAGAGCTATCCAGACCTTTTCCAACCCTATGGCGGCTTCCCGGACAGCGTAACGGTAGAGGACGGGCACATCGTCATGCCCGATCTCCCAGGAATTGGCTTTGAAGGCAAGTCAGACCTGATCAAGGTCATGCGAGAACTTGCCGAGTAGCAGCGAGCTTTGCTTATGGATACAAGCTGAATATTTTCTCGAGACAACAAGGCAACTTCCATTCTTAAGCTCTTTGCGGAAACTAGAAAAGCCTGCATTCGGGCTGCTCACGAGAGAATATCGTTGACCGGGATCGGTGCAGTTTTGCCGGTTCATTTCCGTGCAAAGGACCTCCTCCTGGTAGCGAGGGGCGTGTTCAGCATCTCGTGAACAGACTATGACCGTCGAGTTAGGCTCAGAAGCGCGCACCGTGTAATCGTTGCATCATAAATTGCTTTTTCACTAATATCAAGTTCGCGTAAGAGCTGTTATAATGAAATATTTCCAATATTATCTGAATATGATTTCGCCAATATCAGCCTATCACTTCAGATGTGCCATCTCTGTTATGATACAGTATGCTGCGACGGTGTTGAATGCATTGCGGGGAAAATACCGGAACGTCCACCGGCATAAACTTTATACGCCTCCTGAGCGTTTCACGTGTGGCCATCGACGTGCGAGCTAGTTCTCGCAGTGACGTAGACACCGGTATCTAGGGTGCCCTTATCCGAATAAGGAAGTAACGCAAATAATCATATGATCTTTGCCGACGTTCCCTAGGGCGTAATTCAGGAGTTTTCTGTACTGGTCTATGCACCGTGTCTGAAAGGAACCATGAAATACGGTGCAACGCAGGATGCAATGTATGGCAAGATAATCGGCGGGACCGTGGCGCAACTCATCGAAGTCCCCCTACAGGCAGCTGGACTTTCAGCCATCCACGATGTGCGGCGTTTACACTTGCTGTTTCTCGGCCCCTGTCCTCACTAGCACACCGTGCCTCAGGCCGAACCACTTCTATGGTGGCGGATCACAGCAATGGTACCCTTCCTCGAATGAAGCCAATGAAAAGCAAGTTTTCGAGAGGGTAAACTCGCGCCGGCTGATAGGCCTAGTCCAGTCGTCCAACGCGTCGATTGTTGAGGCTTCCTCCCTCGTACAAAATGCGCGGCTGGCGCTGTATAAAGCTGATGCCGAGGTCGAACCGAGCAGACCCGCTTTTACGGGTCTGCCGTGCCGGATTGGCAGCCTCGAAGTCGATAATGGAGCGGACCGCGCACTTTCGCTCGGAAACGTTGCAGTCAATCCGCATGGTGCCGGGGCGGTGAACATAACGTCGCACGGGCCATTGCCCGATCACCCGCCGCTTCTCATCGATGAGTTGGCCTTGCGTGTAGGTCTTCCCGTAGAACTGCACCTCTGGGCCGTACATGTACGGCACGCCGGTGACGGCAGCGGCGTTGTTCGACGACCAGATCTGGAGGTAGCGCTCCGCGATGTAAGCCGTTCTCTCCCGCATCTGAACGGGACTGAGAGCCATAGCCGGAGAGAGCGTAGCAACGAGGGAGATCGAGAGCAGAGAAAGGCCAGCCTTCAGCATCTATACACCCACGATTGCAGCGAGGAACACTAAGGGCCTCACTTAGTTCCGCCGGCTTGGCTCCTGAAGCCAGCGCATCACGCCCGATTGCTGTGAAGCTGCCTGATTCTCCGATCGCCTACCTGAGTTGGTATTGGCTTCATCCGAATAACGGCCCAAATCGGCATAGACATAGCCGCGCTGCGGATAGGAGGCCGTCCTGTAGCCCTCATCGGCGGACGTCGCATACCGATGTCGGACATTGGGACGTGCCTGCTTGCGATCCGTGGTGCGTCTCTCAGTCGGCCCGATGCCATCATCGACTGCCTCTCTTAGTTTCGTTGATGGAACGCGGACGGCGGCGGACCTAAACACATCCTTCGATCCATCGGCTTGCAGTTTCGCAGGGACGTTACCCTGCAATCTCTGCCGTTCCCCTTGATGACGATCGACCTGCTGCGGCTCGTTTCGAACTGCGCCCGTACCGACGACGACGCGACGTGCGCCCGGGGATTGTAAGAGAGAGGCCTTCTCCCTTTTCCCGACATCGTCCTCAGCTGCCAATCGCTCTCTTTCCAAACGCGGAAGGCTCGTGATGGCCTGCGACAGCCCGGAAGCCAGATCACGCGGTTCTTTGGCTCCCCCAGGGTACGCGCTGTCGTTGAAAACCAGCGATGGCTTCGACGGTTGAGGCACCGAGACTTGAGTGTGTTTTGTCTCTACGACAGGCTTGTCCGGATCGGACCAAGCGCGGGCCGGGACCGTGGAAGGGGAAGCGAGCGTGCCCACGTCTGCCGCCTTTGAAGCTGCGTGAGCGTTGGGCGAGATTCGAGCAGCCGAATAGTTCTCGCTGCGGAGAGACAGGGAGAAGGCGGTCAAGGCGACACCGGCGGCAAAAGCGGCTCCGGCAGCAAGCCAAGTCTTCAGAGCCGCGGACATCGTGAACCCTTCGACACTATGCGGAATACCGAAAGGAACAGACTCGGTTTCGGTTGGTTCCCGCCGCTGACCTGCACTGCCAAGCTTCGCCTCAGCGAACTCTTGGTGATTCTTGAGGAAAACAATCTTTATGGGCTTCGACAGGCCAAACCGTTTCGACAGTTGCCCTCACTCACCGCGCGGACGCGTGCGCTGGCAGGCCTCGCAGTTCGACAGCGTCACAGCCAATGCACCGGTCCGCGCTCTCGCGGGGATGGTACCCGTCGCAACGCTTATCAGGACGGCTTCGCCGATGATGGCGCCGGCGCGAGAAGTCATGCGAGCGCGTCTCGCGCTCGCATGAGCCATGAGTCGCGCCGCGGCAAGATGGGCGGTCTGTTGCGCACCGGCATGGTACCGGCCGCCCGTGTCCTGCAGCACTTCCACCCCTTCCCGTGTCTCCACGTAAATCAAGCCCCCGTTCGCGTGCTCCAACCATCAAGCCTGGAGGTCCGCTTCCATCTCGGGGCAGCGCGCCTTCGCTCAACAAGATTGAGGAGCGCGAGTTCGCCGGCCTTCGTCAGGATGGTCGACTAAGTGGAAAGATCGCTCCGGCGCAGCGAAAATCCCGACCTTTGCAGCCGGCGACCTTGGCATCCCACGAGCCGTCGTCTGGCTCCTCCTGGGCGAGCACGATCTTGCTCAGCCCGATCTGATCGCGCGCTCTTAGCAACGGCTCGACGACGATGATGTGCGTGTCAGGGCGGGGAGTGAAGGCAATTGCGGGCCTGTCCTTCGGCTTTGGCGCGGTTGACGCGATAGGGGCATCGTCCTGCGGGACGAGCGACTCGTCCGCAGACCCTTCAGGCTGAGGGATGGACACCCGCGGCTGCGAACAATTTTCCGCTCAAAGGCGATGTGGTCAGAAGGAGCGTCATCGTGGCCAATGGTTCAAAGGATGTCACACTCGAAAATAAGCCTCACCGGCCTTACGATGATGGCGAAATACCCCGGCGATTGTCATTCCGTTCGAAGGCCGAGTGACAGCCCGTAAGTCGCTCGGCGATCGGTCCGCAGACCTGCAACTATCGGGAGGGTCTGATCCGCTACATTCTGATGATCATATCTGTTCATCATGGTGAAGGCGGAACTGCGATGAACAACAGTCAGTCCAGGCAATTTAAGCAAGCAATCAATCTTTATCGTCAACATAAAAATTAGAACATGAAGTATCGTTTCCAGTTCTGAATTTCGCGTCATAGCAAAGGCTCATGATAAAAACATAAGTTAATATCAAATTCTTAATGATGCTAGCTTGAGAACGTGACATGAGAAGCACTTAAAACACAAAATTCAGAGATTTTTAGTTTGTGTCTGCACAAAATAGCACATTGAGGAGCGAGTGCGTGGTGCCTCGCTGTCGCGATCCTCTTCCGTCGCGAAGCCCCTCCATCGAGCGTCAAGGCAAGCTGCAAAGCCCATGATCCACCAGTTGGTCTACTACAGCCGCAACACCGTGCCCGGCGGTGATCGTGCCATGCTCACGAACCTGCGCGAAATCGTATCGGTCTCTCAGCGAAATAACAGCCGCGACGGCGTTACGGGTTTTCTGATCTTCGATAAAACCTGGTTTATTCAGGTGCTCGAGGGCGAGCGCTCCCAGGTCACCGAGACCTATGCGCGGATCGGACGTGATACCCGGCACAGCAGCGCGACCATCATGAACGTGCGCGATGTTCCAAATCGATTGTTCCCGAATTGGACCATGGGCGGTGCCATGCGCACTCCGGAAGTGCAAGAGGTGTACTTGCAGCATGGCATTGGCGGCGCGATTGATCCGGCCCGTCTCAAGAGTGAACAGATCTTGCGGCTCGCCCTCGACCTGCAAGCGTTCGAACAGGCCAAGCGGCAAGGTCAGCAACTCGCCAGTTAAAGCTTCGATGCGCAGGCGTGGGGATTCGCTATAATTGATGCTCCGGTCCTCCCAGATGTATAGGCTCTCGTCGTCGATAAGTGCCCATACATCCGGCGTAACGTCGGTTCTGCAAAGATGCCGCCCGCGCTGCTGAGGCTATGCGGCTCTTTGGCCGGATGACGTGAAAGCTAAGCACAGGTGTATCGCCAAGCTCCGACTATGGGTAATCCCGCTTAGCTGCAATTGCGCTGACGTTAAGGAGTGCGAAGCCTTCGACGTAAGGCAAAAGCGTACCTGATCCAGCGATTGAGCTCCCTAAGCCAAATCTGTGGCTCAAGGCAGGGGCTGAAGTTCTGAAGGAGGAGTGCGACCTGACGCACCCGCTTGCTCAACCTCCACGAGATCCCCATATCATCCATAATAGAACATATAGGGAACAAGCTGCGCTTTTCAGCGCTCTCGCGGATGATTTGGTATGAGAACGGCAGACAAGCAGATCGCGGATATTCTGGTGCGCTACGGCGAGCCGTTTGGCGGAAATGTCTGGCGCGTGCAGGGCACCGCAGTGATCTATCACAAGACCCTGGAGCGGATCGCTGCTCAGGCCAAGATAACCTTCGATGCGCCGACCATCGTGCGGGCCGAACGTGATGAAGCCGTGATCCTGGTAACGGGCCGCCTTCCGGACCCGACGACCAGTACCGAGCGCGTCGAGTGGTCGATCGGCGAAGCTCTCATCAACGTGAATTACCGCGTGTCGGGCAAGCAGGCGGGGAATGTCTATGCCATGGCCGAGAAGCGGGCCAAGGATCGCGTCATTCTCAAGCTGCTCGAACTGCACGGCCTCGTCTACTCGGAGGAAGAGGCCGACGAGTTCCGGCAGGGTCATCCCGCCGCTGTGCAGGCCGTCGACGACGACTTTGGCGATTCCGATCCGTTCGACGAGGCGACGGAGGCCGAGGCCGACATCAAACGTCGCATCGATGAGATGACGAGTATCGACGCCGTCACCGACCTCATGCTCGATGCCCAGACGCAGCGAATTCTGAGCGAGATGCCGCCGGGAACGCGAGACGAGGTTCGTGACTACGCGAAGACCCGCCTGGTCACACTGGGTTGGCCGCCGAAGAAGCCCCGTCGCCGCGCAGCCTGAACTGACGCCTCCAGGCTTTGCCGATGAACAGGGTGATACGACCGGGAGACCTCAAACCTCATGAGTCTCAGGACCGCTTGGTCGGGACGGTCGAGCGCGTGACGTTCCACAATGCCGAGACCGGCTTCTGCGTATTGAAGGTTCATACGACAGCCCGGCGTGACCTCGTGCCCGTGGTCGGACACGCGCCTGCAATCGCCGCCGGCGAGTGGATCGTCGCGTCCGGCCATTGGTTCACCGACCGTCAACACGGCCTCCAGTTCAAGGCAGAGACTCTCGCGCTGACGACGCCGACCTGCATCGACGGTATTGAGCGTTACCTTGCCTCGGCGCAGATGCGTGGGATCGGCGCCGCCATGGCCAAGCGTATCGTCGCTTTGTTCGGGGAATCGACCTTCGAGGTCATCGAGGCTCAACCCGAGCGTCTGACGGACGTCGAGGGCATCGGCCCCAAACGCGCGCGCCAAATCGTGCGCGGCTGGGCCGAGCAGAAGGCGGTGCGTGACATCATGATTTTCCTGCACGCGCATGGAGTTGGAACAGCGCGGGCAGCTCGTATCTTTCGCACCTATGGCCATCAATCCGTCACCGTGATGACGGAGGATCCTTACCGCCTTGCCCGCGATATCCGCGGCATCGGATTTCGGACAGCAGATGCCATCGCACTGCGCCTTGGGCTCAGCCGGGAGGCGCCTGAGCGTCTGCGGGCGGGAGTGACTTTCGCGCTCCAGACCGCGACCGACGAAGGCCATTGCGCCCTGCCGATCGAGCGCCTCGTCGCACTTGCCAAGACCCTCCTTGAGGTAGCTCCTGAACTCATCCGGATGGCGATCGCCCTGGAATTGCGGGGCGATGCCGTCGTCGCCGATACGATAGCCAACGAGACCTGCCTGTTCTTGAAGGGTCTTCATCGTGCCGAGCGCGCCATCGCCGATCGTCTGATCAACCGGACGTTCGGACCACCGCCCTGGCCGGCGATCGATGCCGAGAGGGCGCTTGATTGGGTGGAGCTACGCACGGGCAAGCGCCTGTCACCTTCGCAGCGCGCAGCGATGGCTACTATGCTCGCGTCCCGGGTCTGTGTACTGACCGGCGGCCCCGGCGTCGGTAAGACGAGCACGCTGGACTCTCTCTTGCGCATTCTCGTTGCCAAGGGTGTGCGCGTCCTTCTCGCCGCACCCACGGGCCGCGCCGCCAAAAGGATGTCGGAGCAAACCGGCCTTGAGGCGAAGACACTCCATCGCCTTCTGGAAGTCGATCCGTCTCGCGGAGGGTTTTCCCGCAACGCCGACAACCCGCTCTCCTGCGACTTACTCGTCGTCGACGAATGCTCAATGATCGACGTGCCGCTGTTGAACGCGCTCCTGAAAGCAGTCCCAGAGCAGTCAGCCCTGCTGCTTGTCGGCGATGTCGATCAACTTCCGCCCGTCGGGCCGGGACAGGTACTGGCCGATGTGATCGCGTCGGAGCGCATCCCGGTAGCAAGGCTAACGGAGGTGTTTCGTCAAGCCGCATCCAGCCAGATCGTCGTCAACGCTCATCGCATCAATCGGGGATTGTTGCCCGAACTTGCCACACCAGAAAACACATCTGATTTCTATGTGATCGAGGTCGATGATCCGGAGTTCGGCTTGACGAGGCTCGTCGAGGTCGTGGCGCGGCGAATTCCGGCTCGCTTCGGGCTTGATCCGATCCGCGACGTGCAGGTGCTGACCCCGATGCTCCGGGGTACCCTGGGCAGCCGTAACCTCAACCATGCGCTACAGGCGGTGCTGAACCCCAGCCCATCCGAGCAAGTGGAACGCTTCGGCTGGCGCTTCGCACCGGGTGACCGGGTGATGGAGACGCAGAACGACTACGTGCGTGACGTGTTCAACGGAGATCTTGGCCATGTCGCTCGCATCGATGCGGACGCCGAGGCGATCATCGTCGCGTTCGACGGCCGCGAGGTCACGTACCCATATGCCGAACTCGATACTCTCGTCCCGGCCTTCGCGACGACCATTCACAAGAGCCAGGGCTCTGAATATCCGGCCGTCGTCATTCCGGTGGTAACGCAACATTACACGATGCTGGCGCGCAACCTCCTCTACACCGCGGTGACGCGCGGTCGGAAGCTGGTTGTGCTGATCGGCCAGCGCCGCGCCATCCGGATGGCTGTTCACGGCGGATTGCGACGAAGCCGATGGACGAAACTGCGCGAATGGCTCGACGTCTTGCCATGAACGAATAGGCCGCCTCAGGTTTCACCAACTTAGATTGACGTTTCGGTTGGCGGGACACCCGGCTCTCTTCCTCCCGCCGCGGCACAATGACGTACGGCAAAAAACTTGTGGAGAACGAAGCATGAACATATCTTCGGTGCATACGATCACCTCCGCTCTCTCCGCCGCTGGTGTGAGCAAGAGATCGACGGCGATTGGCCGGTTCAGACACGCTGCCAGCGCCATGTTCTCGTCGAATGGCGCGGAGCCGCTCCTACAGCGCAGGGCAAACCGGTCGTTCGCCGATGCAGCTCGATACTTCGCCGTTGAGAAAACGGGAGCGCCTATCGCCGTCGTGGAACGTCGCGGACTCGTCGTAGGCCGAATGACGCCGCGGAATCATGAGGAAAGTGAAGAATGTCGAAGCGTCCCGCCTTCACCATCGAAACCCTGCCTTATACCAGCACTCGTCTAGTCTGGCTCAATGGCCGGAAGGTCGCCATCGTATTCCCGCCGATTGAGCCGGGGGGCAGCTACCACCTCTATCCTCACCCTGGCACATTCCGAAGCCTCACCTTCGAGGGTCTTCCAGCTCCGCTGCGACCGGGATTTACGCCATTCGAATCGCTGGATGCCCTTTGCGCGTTTTTAGGCATCAGGTCGAAGGCGAGAACCAGACAAGCTTTGGCCCTGTCAGCCTGAGGACCAGCCTCGGCAAGAAAGCTGCGCAAAACGAGTCCTGTAGATATTACTAGCCTATCATTTATTTGGCTCGCCGGCCGGTATTGGTATGTAGCTCTCGCATGGCGCCGGAAATGGGGAGCCAGATACCTGTCTTCAATGATGCAATAAAAAACCAAAATAATGAAGAACACTAAATGATACAATATTTTTATAGATATTAAGTAAATTTGACATCAATTAATACTAGTGAAATAATTTAATTCATTATTATAATAATGCTCGACTATTTTATTCCGAAATCTTCTTCGATTGCTGACGCTAAGCGATCGTGAATTTCTGCGAATGCAAGCCGTTCCTAGGTTCAAGAGAATGCATCATCGGCGACTTCGATTTAAAGCCGAAAGCCGGCGGATATACTCTTGATGCCGTCCTGGCAGACCGGCGGCGCACATCTTCAAACAGCCACACTTAAGCTTTGGTCGCCTAACGCGTCACTGTTGATTTCCGTTGAGAGTTGACCCGGCGGAGCCCGAAGTTTCCATCGAGAAGTGACCCGTGTCTGAACCCACC
>NZ_JAIETD010000177.1 GCF_019745455.1 Methylobacterium sp. | reverse complement strand
AATCCCTAAGCCAAATCAATGCTTTACGCTACGCTCGCCACCCCAAATCCACCGCCCTCGTGAATAAGACGGGCTAGCATCTGTTGCGGCCTTAGACCATTCCAGACACGGATGCACAAAAATGCCGCAAGAGAATTTTCAAGGGTTTAGTAAGTTTTCTCAGGCTGCAAATTTTTTCTCCAGAAGTCAAAAAAGAAACATTCAGATTATCGAGAAATCAAAAATTTTTGATCATGATTTCTATGCCTGGAAAAATAATATCTCTCTAAAAGGTCGGACTGACGCGATTCGACACTATCTATTGATTGGTTGGAAGAAGTATTACGATCCACATCCTTTGTTCAAAACAGGCCACTATATATCGCAAGTGGGCCCGTTAAATCAGCCGGCGTTGCTGCATTATCTGGATGCCGGGTACCTCAATAAACGTAATCCTCATCCTCTCTTCGAGATCGATTATTACCATAGTCAGCGCCCCGATGTGTGGGACATGAAGGCGGAGCCGATCCGGCATTACCTGGAGCATGGCGCGAAAGAAAACACCAATCCATCGCCGTTCTTCGATGAGAAGTATTACAAGGCCACCTATCCGTACGTTGCCGCGAGTGGGATGAACAGCCTCATTCATTATGTCTTGCATGGTGATCAGGAAGGCCTGAACCCTTCACGCTCCTTCACGACGCGCGCCTACCTGGCTGCAAATCCCGATGTTGCCGACGCCGGTATCGGAACGCTCGAGCACTACGTCTTGCACGGGCGCAACGAAGGGCGGCCGCTACGGCCCCCGCGGAACGTGCGGGTCGACAGCACCGCTCTGGCGTCTTTGTCCGTCGTGATCCCAACCTACAATCGCGGTGCCCTGCTTCGCGAGACACTCGAGCTGTGCCAGCTGCACGCCAAAACGAGCGATATCGAGTTCATCGTCATCAACGACGGCTCGCGGGACGATACGACGTCCGTTCTGGAAGAGATGGTCGAGCGCTACAGCAACATCATCTATCGGTCCGTGGAGAATGGTGGGCCGGGACATGCACGCAACATTGGCGCATCGTTGGCAACGAAAGAAGTCATTCTCTTCCTTGGAGACGACATTCAGCCGTTTAACAGCGATTTTTTCGAAACCCATGCCATTCTGCACAAGACATATCCTTCAGAGAGGTTCGCTGTGCTCGGGAAGTGTGTCTGGCCGGACAACAAAAGGTTGGATGTCAATCATGTTATGAGACACATCCAAGGGCGTGCCGGTGAACAGTTCGGTTACGCGGATTTCGTACCCTATTCGTTCATTGATTGGCGCTTTTTCTATACGGCAAATGTTTCTGTCAAGAAGACTCTAGTCGAGGATTGGAAAGCCAACGGCTTCAGCTCAAAATTCGATCTGTATGGCTTTGAAGACATTGAACTTGCTTATCGTCTCGCGCGCGAGCCGGGCGGCTTCACGATCTTCTACGATCCGACCAGTACCGGACGACACATCCATCCCTACACTGTTGACGGGTTCTTGAAACGTCAGTTCAATACCGGTCTCATGGCTGATGTCTTCATCAAGCTTCATGAGGTCACCGAGGTTCTCGGTCTTCAGGCGATCGTCAATCACCTGCGTGCACCACCGAGACCCGACGATGCTGTCGTGATCGCCGATTGTCTGTCGATCCTAGACGGGATCAAGGCCTGGGCACGCCTCCTCGACCGCAACGGTGTGCTCGGACACGAGGCGTGGCACGACGATCTGCTCTACGCAGTCTTCGAGGCGGCCTTCTATCAAGGCTTTATCTCAGCGCAAACCCGTTTCGACGCGAATGTCGCTAGTGCGTACCAGTTCGTTTTGAGCAACTTCGTCAATCGCATGCGTCGGACGATCCACCATGAGCTGAGTGCATCGGAGTTTATCTATTCTAGTCTCTTCGAGCCCCTCATCAAGGACATTGAGTTGCCGGGAGTTCAGTGAATGTTTTCGGTTGTTATTCCAGTCTATAACCACGCGCAGTATATTCGCGGCGCCGTTGCCTCGGCAATGCAGTCCCAATTGGTGACGGAAGTTCTGCTGGTCGATGACGGTTCGCGCGATGCGTCGGCCGACATCATCGCAGGACTTGCGCGGCAGCACCCGAGGCTCATTCGGGACCTCACGACTGCGTCACGCGAAAACTGGGGGGCGCATGCCCGGCTGAATCAGCTCTGTGAACTCGCGTCCAATGATTGGATCGCGATCCTTAACTCTGATGACGAGTTTGTGCCAAGTCGGTTTGAGGTCGCTCAGACGCTGGCACGCACGTCCGACGCGGACCTGATCGGTGGGGCTCTGCTCATCATAGATGGTCAGAACAAGATTCTCGGCGAGAAGCGTGGCCTTCTCGATCCAGAGTACGCCTTCCCGAGCGAGATCGATGTTAGCGGCCTGGAGAATCGTGAGCAGATGCTGGCCGCGCTCTGCAGCCAAAATTTCTTCGCCACAACCACAAACATGGTCTTCCGTAAGTCGTTCTTCAGGATGGTCGGCGGATTCAGCGATCTGAGATATTCACACGATTGGGATTTTGCCCTGAAGGCGGCGATACGGGGAAAGGTTCGTCTGAGCCGATCCTACTTCGCGCGGTATCGGATTCACGAATCGAATACGATCAAGGAGGTGTCGGGTCACGTCGATGGTGAAATCCTGCGCTTCTTCATGCGGATCCTGTCCGAATACCCTGAGATCGAGAAGGACCCGCTCTGCCGTGCCGCTCTAAAATCGAACCGGCATCTGAGCCGGTACGTTCCGGGAGAGGTTGTCGCCGTGCAGGCGCCGGCCGTTGATGGGGTTGCCACGTTCGATTGGCCACGACGCCAGGAATACTACGCGATCAAGGCCCGTCCGGCCGCCGGGCGGACCAGCCCTTCGGCCTCTAGAGCGCAGTACACGCTTCAATCCACCGATATCCTCCCCTTCCGGGCGCTCGAGAACAGCGCCGTTGCCCTTCAGTGGGGGCACTATGACTTCACAATCATCTCGCAATCCTTGGCCGAGTCTCCCTCGGTGAGTGTCGAAGCGGACGGACGCATGAACGGCGTTTTCAACGCGCGGGCCGCCGCCCTCTTCACTGGGCAGGGAAGTGCCGAATGGCCCCTGCGCGGCCGGATCATCCGGTGCGCGCCTCGTGAGGAGAGCGACGGAACCCTCAAGCCCCTCACGTCCGTGCCGGGCTTCGAGGCTGCGAGCGTGAGCGGATCCGACATCGTCCTCGGTGCGGCCGAGGAACCGGCGAGTCCCGGTGCCGTCGCGTTCCCGCCCGCCAGGAACGCGTCCGGGCCTCTGATCCTTGTGCTGCCGATGTTCCTGGCCGTCGGGGGCGTCGAGCGGAACACCATCGAGGTGATCCGCATGTTGCGCGATCGCTACCGGTTCGTGGTGGTCACGACCGAGTGGCAGGCCAAGCACCAGGGCTCCCTGCACTACCAGCTCGATGCCATCGACGTGCCGGTCCTTGATCTCGCGGAGATCTGCGATCGGTCGCAGCATGTCGCGCTGCTCGCGGCGGTTCAAGCCTGGTACAAGCCCGACGCCGTGTGGATCTGCAACGGATCGCCGTGGCTTGCTGACAATGCGGAAGAAATCCGTCGGATCTTCTCGCGGACGCCCATTGTCGACCAGCAGGTTTATGATACCGAACACGGCTGGATCAACCGGTACAGTGATCCCGGTATTCAGTCGTTTGATCATTTCATTTCAATCAATACGCGCATTAAGGCGAAGTTCGTATCCGGCATCCGGATTCCGCCGCATCGTATCAGCCTCATCTATAGTGTGATCGACACGACCAAGCTCAGTCATCCGCTGGCCAATGCGGATCAGGTGCGGATGCTGAAGGCGGAGGTCGGTGCGACGCCTGATCAGCGTTGCTTCGCGTTCATCGGTCGGTTGACCGGGCAGAAGCAGCCGCTTCATTTTCTCGCACTCGCGCGCCGCTCCCTAGAGGCGAAGCACAACGATCACTTTCTCCTCGTGGGCGACGGCGAACTCGGCGGCGATTGTGACCACTACATTGCCGAGCACAACCTCACGAACGTGACCCGGATTCGCTACTACGACGATTCCTGGGCCATGATGAGCAAGATCGACGGCCTCGTCGTGACCTCGGCGTTTGAAGGTTTGCCGATCGTTCTCTTGGAGGCTATGGCCTTCGGGCGACCGGCCTTCGCCACCGATGTCGGTGACATCAAGCTGGTGCTCGATGACTACGGGTCGGGAAGCGTCGTAGATCCTGATGCGTCAGAGGGCGAGATGTGGCAGGCGTTCCGCGACTGGCACGATAATCTCGCGATCGCGACCGCCAACGCGCTCCGGCACCGGAGCGACGTGCTGGAGCGGTTCTCCTCCCGCACGATCTCGCGGCAATACGCGGAAATCTGGGACCGCCTGATCGCGGAGAATGCGCTGGCCGATCGGCGGGTGCAGCGATGAGAATGCCCGCATCCGATTTGTCCGGCAAAGCATGCCTTGTCCTCGGGGCAACTGGCTTCATCGGCTGGAACCTGTGCCGACACCTCGTCTCGCAGGGCGCGCGCGTCCGGGCGGTCTGGCATCAGACAATCTCAGACGAACAGCGACGTGATCCCGGTGTGGAATGGAGACACGGCAGCTTCGCGGATCGGGACTTCATGTCTCGCGCCTTGGAGGGGCAGAGTGTCGTCTTCCACTTGGTCTCGACCTCAGCCCCGGCACGCTACAACACGAACCCAATCGCGGACCTCCGGGAGAACGTGGAGCCAACCCTGCAACTCGCCGAACTCTCGGTAGCGGCCGGGATCGACCACCTCGTTTTCACGTC
Source organism: Methylobacterium sp. (assembly GCF_019745455.1). Classification (GTDB taxonomy): domain Bacteria; phylum Pseudomonadota; class Alphaproteobacteria; order Rhizobiales; family Beijerinckiaceae; genus Methylobacterium. The sequence continues at coordinate 11,081 of NZ_JAIETD010000177.1, read as the reverse complement.
GTCCGGCGGAACGGTCTACGGGATCAGCCGCGCCGAATTCCTGAGCGAGTCGAGTCAGACGAATCCGATCTCCTGCTACGGCGTCGGCAAACTGGCGTCCGAGAAGTATCTCGAAATCTTCGGCCGGCACCTCGGTCTGAAGTCGACGATTCTCCGGATCTCGAATCCGTATGGGCCGTATCAGGTCGCAACGAAGGGGCAGGGACTGATCAGCAAGATCATTAGTTGCGGTCTGAACAAGGAAGCCCTGTCGATCTGGGGCGATGGACGCGTCGTTCGAGACTTCATCTATATCGATGACGTCGTATCCGCGCTCGTCGCGGCGGCTGGCTACGACGGGCCGGAGCACATGTTCAATGTGGGGTCCGGCATCGGCGCCAGTGTCGCCGAGGTGATTAACGCCGTGCGGCGTGCGACCGGGCTCGCCATCGATGTGGATTATCAGCCCCCGCGGGCCGCCGACGTTCCGGTGAACATCCTCGACACGACCCTGATCCGCCGGAGCCTCGATTGGCAGCCTCAGGTCAGTCTTGAGGACGGACTTCGGCGGACCTATGCTTGGAATCTCGCCCAGAAGAACGCCTCCGTCCTCTGAAGCTGGACACAGTACGCGGCCGCTGAAGGGCAACCTCCTTCAGCGGCCCGCCCGACCGCTTCCGCTGATCCCTACTACCACTCGATGGTGCCGGGCAGCTTCGAGTGGTAGTAGGTCACCCTATTGATGCCCTTCACCTCGTTGATGAGGCGGGTCGCGATCCGGCCGAGGAAGGCCATGTCGAAGGGGTAGAAATCTGGCGTCATGCCGTCGACGGAGGGCACGGCGCGCAGGGTGCAGACGTGGCCGTAGGTGCCCCCGTCGCTCATCACGCCGACCGCCTTCACGGGCAGGATTACCGCGAGCGACCGTCGCCAGCTATGCCGCGATCGATGCGGCCTTCGCGGGCTTCTGCCCCCTCGCGCCGGATCGCTTCCTCATGGACCCTGTGGAGCTGATCACGATCAACGTTGGCCGCGGTGCCAACAACAGGACGAGAAATGCGTCGCGTACGGCTTGGGACAACCAGAACAGGAACAACCGTTGACCTTGCCCCCTGTTTGCCCCCGTTCATAACCAGAGTCCGTTCTGGTTCTGGTCCTGTCGGGACCGGGTTGCAAACGCGTTCGGGGTGAGCCCGCCGAGGCTCGTGTGGGGGCGGCAGGTGTTATAGTCGACCCGCCACGCCTCGATGATGGTCCGGGCCGCCGGCAGGCTCCGGAACAGATGCTCGTTCAGGCACTCGTCGCGCAAGCGCCCGTTCAAGCTCTCGACAAAACCGTTCTGCTGCGGCTTGCCGGGCGCGATGTAATGCCACTCGACCGCACGCTCCTCCTGCCAGCGCAGGATGGCGTGCGAGGTCAGCTCGGTGCCGTAGCACATCGGGAAGATGGCTCGACGGTTCTGGGGCGGCGCGCGAAGCCATGCTGAGCGCAGCGCGCCGCCCTGGGCGGTCATGGCCGATCAGCAGGTCTCTAGAGTGACGGTGTTCGAAGCCTCATTCCGGAGACGGATCGACCATGACCAGACCACAGCTTACGCCGCCGGCCGGCGTTCTCGTAGCCATCGACGTCGCCAAGGCCCGCAACGAGGTCCTGATCGAGGTGCCCGGCTCCGGCCGACGACGCCGGTTGAGCGTCCTCAACACCCGCGCCGAGCACGACCGTCTGATCGCGATCCTTTCTGATCTCGGCCAGCCGGTGACCTGCGGGTTCGAGGCCACCGGCAACTATCACCGCCCGATTGCCTGGCGCCTGCTCCAGGCCGGCTTTGCCGTGCGCCTGATCTCGTCCGTGGCGCTCGCCCGCACCCGCGAGGCCCTGCATAACGGCTGGGACAAGAACGACCCGAAGGACGCCCAGGTCATGCTGCACATGATCCGCATCGGCGCCTCGCAGGTGTACCACGATCCACTCGCCGCCGGCATCAACGACGTGCAGGAACTGTCCAAGACGCACGACGCCGTCTCGCGGGCCAAGACCGAGGTGCTGCATCGGATCCTGACCCACTACCTGCCGCTGTATTTCCCGGAGGTCGACCGCTTCCGGCACAACAGCCGCTCGGACTGGTTCTTCGCCTTCCTCGATCGCTTCCCCACGCCCGCCAGCATCACCGCGCTGAGCAAGGAGGCCTTCATCGCCGCCGCCTGGGATGTCGTCGGGCGCAAGGTCGCCAAGGCGCAACTGCTCGGCGACATCTACGAGACGGCCCGCAGCTCGATCGGCCTGCCGGTGCCGCCAGATGCTCCGGCGGTGAGCATGTTCCGGCTCGTCATCGGCGAGGCGCGCGGGCTGATCCAGCAGCGCGACGCCATCGAGGCCACGGCCGACGCCCTCCTGACCGACAACTCCGACTACAAGCTGCTGCGCCGCATCCCTGGCATCGGCCCGATCAACGCCCTGACCATCCTGGCTGAGGCCGGCGATCTGCGCCGCTTCGGCCATCACCGGCAGTTCCTGAAGTTCTGCGGGCTTGATCTGGCCACCCAGCAATCCGGCACCTTCCGGGGCCAGACCAAGCTGTCGAAGTACGGCAACGCCCGCCTGCGCCGGACCCTGTGGCTGGCTGGACAGGTCGCCATCCGGCAGCGGGAGAACGGCTTCCGCGACAAGTTCGAGCGCTACATCGCCCGCGATCGGCACAATGCCGACCTGCGGCGCAAGGCGCTGACCGCGATCACCGCCAAGATGGCGCGCGTGGTGCACGCCGTCGTCAAACGTGGTGACGACTACCGGCCCTTCGTCGAGGGACCGGTACCAGGTGGGAGAACCCCTCTCAGTTGAGCCGTGAGGGCGTGTGAGCCACGACCCTGTAGATAATGCTCGGGTCTCCTGCCTGGATCGACATCTCATGTTGAGGACGGTGAGGACCACGGCGCGACGTGCGCCGGCTGGATCCTGTGTTCGCTATGGCTGAGAGTTCTTCCGGATCGGCAGGAGCCACCTGGATCGACGTTGACGAAGTTCACGCCGCGAGCGCATGTTCGCGGACAGAGACCTGTTGCCCGGCCAGCCGTCCTTCCTCGCTACGTAGGACGTTGTCCGAGACGATCATCAGCGGCTTGCCCCGGCCCTTGATGATCCGGTCGAGTTCACGCGTGACCCGCCGCCCGGACAGCGACGTGTCGACCACCAGCGCCAGGCACTCCCGCGTGCAGTCATCGACCACGACGAGGATGCGGAAGCGCCGCCCGTCGTCGAGCGTGTCGGAGACGAAGTCGAGGCTCCAGCGCTGGTTCGGCTCCTGCGGCACCGCGGCGGGCGCTCGCGTGCCAAGTGCTCGCTTGCGACCTCCGCGCTTGCGCACCGACAGCCGCTCCTCTCGGTAGAGCCGGAAGAGCTTCTTGTGGTTAAGAGCGAGGCCCTCCCGCCGCAGTAGGATGAGCAGGCGCCGGTAGCCGAACCGGCGGCGCTCGCCGGCCAGGCTGCGCAGGCGCACCCGCACAGCCGCGTCGTCACCACGGGTCGAGGCGTAGCGGTACGTCTTCGGCTCAAGGCCGATCAGCCCGCAGGCACGACGCTGCGAATAACCTTTCTCCTCGATGGCCCAGCTCACGGCCGTTCTCCGTGCGCCGGGCGTCAGAAGTTTTTTCCCAGCGCCTCACGCAGCGTGGCCACGTCGAGCATCGCCTCGGCCAGGAGCTTCTTGAGCTTGCGGTTCTCCTCATCGAGCGCCTTCAGACGCCGCGCGTCCGAGACCTCCATGCCGCCGAAGCGCGAGCGCCACGTGTAGAACGTCGCGTCGCTGATGCCGTGGCGGCGACAGATCTCAGCCACCGGCAGCCCAGCCTGCTGCTCCTTCAGGATGCCGATGATCTGCTCTTCGCTAAACCGGCTCTTCTTCATCGTCCGTCTCCTGCTCGACGGACCCTAGCTTCAGAATGAGGGCAGGCCAGGGGGCAAGGTCACCGTGTCCCGGCCTCGACCGTCGCTTTGGCGACTCAGGCGCTCGCAGGCCGGACCCGGCGTGCGGCTCAAGCGGGTCGACGACGCGAACGTGGTTCTGTCGAGCGCCGTCACCTTCGGCGGCCTTCGTCCGGCTCAATTGGGGCCGCACCGCGACCCTGCCGTTGACCTCAAGCTATCCCGCCGGGCAACCCCTCGTGGATACGAACGAGTCCAACGCCTGCGGCAGCGACACTCCAATCACGGTGCGCGTGCTCAGCTCCGACCGGATTGCGGGCCAAGCCTCCGTCTCGATGGCATCGTCCTACGCGAAGCTTATCTTCCATTCCAACGGCAACAATTTCTGGACGATGGCCTGAATGCGCCTGCTCCCCCTCCTCGCTACCAGCCTCCTCTCCGTGGCGAGCCCGGCCCACGCCGACCAGCTCCTTGACCGCGCCCGCATCGACGGTGCCAACCGCGTGATCTTCCCGGGGGGGGCGACCCTGGGAGAGTATCGGGCGGGCGTCTATACCGCGAAGCCGGACCGCCTGGTCTTGCCCGACACAGATCAGGGCTCGACCGGCGACGCCTCCGGCTTCAAGGTCCGCACGTCCGTCCTGCCGGCGGGCCAGAGCCTCGCATCCTGGCTGACCAGCCCTGTGTTCGGCGCCTTTTCCGGCCAACGCGTGCGGTTCGATCCGATGGGCCTGACGACCACGAACGGCGACCGGGGCAACCGCGGCCCGCTGTTCGTGTGGAACAACCCGAACGGCTCGACCCCAGCCGGTCAGAATGGCGGCCTGCAGGTCTGGATCGGCGACAATCCCACCGCCACGCCCGGTGTCGGAGATACAGTCGGCGGGACCGTCGTGGTTGTTAACGGCAACAATCGCCAGCGCCTCTACGGCCTCAACGTCTTCACGCAGGTCTGCAACGCGGGCGATTGCGGCGGGGGCTATCAGGATGCCAAGACCACGGGCATCGAAGTGGAGGCGGGCACGGGCTACCCCAACACACCGACCGATCCTTGGAGCAGCGCTCCAAACCGGAAGAACGGGATCGAGCTGACGGCGCAGTCCGGCTCGCGCGGTCGGATCACGTCCGGGATGATGACTTGGGCCAACGACAATTCTGGCGTGGGGTGGTGGAACACTGGCCTTGCCCTCAGCCGCGTTGCTGATGTGGGCATCCTCGCCAAGGCCAATCCAAACGGGACCATTCCGGGGAGCAGCGCGTTCAATGCCGACACCGTCCACGCCTTCGCGACGGCGGTTCTCTACGATCTCAGCAACTCGGGGGCGACCATCAAGGTCGGGCCGGGTACGCACGAGTCGACAATCGACTTAAGCAGCGCTACGGCACCAGGCTACTTCGTCAAGGGCATGTCCAGCGTGGATACGGTTGCCACCTTCGGCAACGCCGTCAACCGCAGCATGGCGATTGGTATCGACAGCGGAAACTCCGTGTCGCGCAGCTCGGATGTCTCTTTTTCTGATCGTGGGTCTGTGAAGTGGCTCGCGGGCAAGGATGCGGATCAGGCCTTCCGCATCTTCGACGCCACGACCGGCCTCACGCCATTCAGCATCTTTCCCGGCACCAATATCGTCACCCTCGCCAAGCTGGCGGTGGGCGGCGGCACTGTGGACGCAACAGCCATTGGCACAACGACTCCCGCGGCGGGCTCGTTCACGAGTCTGACGGCCGCCACCGCGACGATCGGCGGCGACGTGAACGTCGGGGGCGGCTCCAATACGATCGGCGTCACACGTGCTCTGTCGGTCAATGCGGCTTCGGGCTCTACCGGCGTCATGCTGGAACGGGCCGGGCAGACGGTGGCGCATTTCTCAGCCGACGGCACGACCTACGCGCAGATCATGACCGCAAACACGACGCCGTTGACGTTCGGCGTCAACGGAGCCTCCAAGCTCAAACTCGATCAGAGCTTCGTGCAGCTCACGGTGCCGCAACGACTGGCTGCCTACACAGTTGCGGCTCTGCCGGCATGTAATGCCGGCCTGCAGGACGCGCTCTTGGTCGTTACCGACGCCTTTGCACCAACCTACCGGGGCGCCTTAACCGGGGGCGGCTCGGTGCGGACCCCGGCCTACTGCGACGGCGCGATCTGGACCGCGCATTAGCGGATCCCCCTTCGCGCCAAGCTTGATGGGGTCGTCTAATCGCGGGCCGGAACGCAAGCATTTTCCGCGTTGGATTGTGTGCCGGGTACAGGGTCATCTGCGCGATCGGCATAAGCCGCCGCATGATGGGGCTTCGCGGGAGGAGCCTTCCAATGTGGACGCCGCACTCTGCTGTAACAGCGGTGCACCCCGTCAGGCGGAATAGCTCGGCCCACGTCCCGGCAGGGACGTACCAGAGCGGGGCGTGGGAATTACACCAGCCGGTCACCGCAGTAGCATAGCACCCCGAGTCTTGCCTATGGACAACATGCTTTAAGCAATTTTCCCAAAATGCATTTTCTAAACTATTTTATGCTTATTTTTTATATAACGAGCATTTTCTTCAAGACTATATATTATAGTGTTTCGGTGCTCTGCGTGAGTCCGATAATATGCTGCGAGCACCGAAATCGCCGCAGTATTATCCCGTGAAGTGTGGCTTAAAACAAAATCCCAGTCCCCAAGCCTATTAAGATTTTCATCCCAAGGATCTTTTACTTTCAATAACGTAGACCTATGAACAATAACATTAGTATCTATATAATTATACATTCGGAGTTTATTTTCGTTGTATTGTTGAAATATATACAGATCTTCATTCTCTGGATTGTCGTCAAGAACAAGTACCCCATAGATAAAATCTATATTTTTATTGTGTTCAAAATACGAAATTGCCGAGCTAATAAATGTAGGAAACCACAGATTGTCGTCGTCAAGATAAGCGATGTACTCCCCAGTTGCGTGCCGTAAACCAATATTACGTGCGGCGGTAGATTTGTTGCAAGCGGAACGTATATATTTCACGTTGCATTTACAGACAAATTCTTCTGCTACCTGCCTTGTTTGATCAACGGAGTTGTCATCCACAATAATAACTTCAATGTTACTGTAAGATTGGTATGATATACTGCTTACAGCTTCTCGAAGAAGCGCAGATCGGTTCTTTGTTGGAACAATTACTGAAACAAGTGGAAAACTTCGATCGCCTTTCCTTTCGACGACGTGTGTATTAATTTTAGAAACACCATCATAAATAAGGCTTTTCATTAGATCATTATAGCTCGATTTGATTTTACGGACATAATCATGTTCTGGATTATCGTTAAGTACTGACTCCGCGTTTTCTGCTTTCTCTTGTAAATCTTTTTGGCATGCAATCTGATTGATTTCATTTTCAGTCTTTAAATACAGCTTTTCGTTCTGAACCTCTAAATTATTAAGAATAGATATATGGTAGTAATAGTCTTTAAGCTTAATGAATTCCTCTTTTCCATGATTAGGCCAATCTACAAATAATATTTTGCCAGATTCAATATATGTACCAATTATATCATACAATGCATGTCGAACTATGCCTCCAAATATAGACAACTGTAGTTCTGAACGCCAATGTGGATGAACTGCTACGATTGCTTTGTATGCGAGCTCTATCAAGTCGAACACTCCGTTTCTAATCATAAAGCGCGTTAAATATGATTTTTACTTAGGAAATTTACCATCTAGTCACAGACAATTAACAAGTCATATCATGCACAACATCACCGAGCAAGTTGCGTAGTCACCCACCCTTGCGTGGGCGAAATTCCGCTGATTTCTTCTTGGAAGCGGTCGCAGAGATCTGAGCGTCTGAACTGCAAGGAGTTGAGCGGGGCTTGTGGCAACCCCGAAGCGTTTACCCCGCTTTGACCATACGGCCTGCATGGCGCCTCCGGAACCGGAGGCCGCCCATAATCCTGTCCGCCATCGCCGCCAAGCTCAAGCAGCGTTTTAAGGGCGACTTCAAGGGTCGGCACTACGAGGCCGCGCTCATCGTGCAGGCTCTCTCCTGGTACCTGCGCTATTCGCTCAGCTATCGTGACATCGAGGAGCTGTTCCTGGAGCGTGGGTGAGGTTCGCGCGCGAGCGTCTATGGAACACAAATCCGGAGGGCAGCGGGAGTACGGGGGCGGTTGCGCATACTTGAGCAAACCGCTCGCAAGCAGAACCTGCGCACCGAAGCCATCGCAGTGTTGCGTGACTTTCGTGATCGGTGGGAGGTCTGAGTGCCGCGCTATATGCCAGGAAAACGAACGTTTTTCTGACAGACGACCGCGGCCCCCTTTTGGCTGTGACCTTTATCGATAAATGGCCTGTTTCTAATGGCGCTATGTGGCACCGATGACCAGGGTGCTCCGCGCGGCCTCGACGACATCGTCCGTGATCACCTTGAGTTCGTTGATCTTGAGGATGCGAGCGATCTGCACGAACAGGCGCTGCAGCAGCCGGAAGTTGCCGCCGGTGATCCGCGCGATCGAGGCGACTGCCTGCACATCGGTGAAGTCCGCCTCGTCCAGGGCAAGCCCGAGCTGACGCCAGTGGCGCGTCAGCACGAAGGTGAGTTCGTCGCCACGCAAGGGTCGGTAGTGATGGGCGAACCCGACACGGCTGTAGAGCTGCGGATAACGCGACAGACGCTTCTCGATGCCCGGCATGCCGATCAGGATCACGCCGATGCCCATCCGATCGAACACGTCGCGCACGTGATCCAGGCCGGCGGTCGCGAGCCGTTCGGCCTCGTCGACGATCAGGAGTTCGGTCAACCCGCTCTTGAAACCCGTCGGCTTCGTTTCCCCGACCGACAGGTGCTCGCCGATGCAGGCATCCATCCGCACGATCAGATAGCCGACCTCGCCGCGCAGCACCCGCAACGAGCAGGCGACCACCGGGGTGTAGAGGACGCTGCGGCTTCGGGCGAGCACGCCGTACACCTTGGCGTCCGATGGCTGTCGTGGGCCCCAGGTGTCGAGGAAAGGCTCGGCCACGTCCCAGTGGGCATAGCGCCGGGCCGAGAGCGTCTTGCCGACTCCGGCCGCGCCGTAGCAGAGGCCGATGTAGCGGTGGGTTCGCACGGCATCGGCGAACTCGACGAAGCGACGATGCTCCTTGGTGGTGATGAAGGCACCGGATCGGGCGGTCATCCCTCGTCCTCCACTTGGTACACGCGCAGCTTGGGCCGAGGCATGGAAGGGATCGAGGCGATCTGCCGGGTGCGGTGGCCAGCATCGGGCAGGAAGTCCGAGACGCGGGCCACGCGCTCGTTGATCGCACTGCGCAGGGTGCGACGGTGGAGACGGCGCGCCGCCTCGATATCCTTGAGGCTGAGGGCCTCGCCGGCATGCTCCTCGTTCACCGCCCGGCACAGGAAGCGCTCGCGGTGGAAGACACGGATCTCCGACACGTCGCGCGGGTCGTAGCGGATCGTGACGGTCTCACCGACGTACGCCGTCAGGGTTGAACCGACATACCGCAGGCCCTGGAAGTGAACGCCGTCGCGGCGCACGCAGCGTGGCTTGGCGACCATCACCAGGAGGAGGTCGAGCGCCTCCAAGCTGTCGGGCAGGCGCGGCAGAAAACCGTCCGCCCGCCACGCATCGAGTGGCGTTCGCCCGATCTCGCCGTGGATGCGCCGGTGGTACGTGTCGCGGATGAAGGCGACGGTCGCCCGATCGAGATCGGCCAGCGACAGCGCAGGTGGGCTGACCGGTGCGCCCCCGACGAGGTGACCGGGCAGTTCGGGTAGGAGCTCGGTGTTGATCGTTCCGAACAGGCGCTCGATCTTGCCACGGCCCTGCGGTCGCGCGACGCCGGAATGGACGATCCGCATGTGCAGGCTCGCGGCGACCTGATCGAGATGCCGGCTCGTGAAGTCGCTGCCGTGGTCGACGTAGAGCACGTCCGGGATCCCGCAGACCGGCCAAGCCGCGTCGGCCTTCCGCCAGATGGCCTGACGAAGGGCGAGGCTGGTGTTGAGCGCCGAGGGCGCCCCCAGGAACAGCATGGTGCCGGCGACCGCTCGCGAGTGGTCGTCGATCACCGTCGTGAGCCAAGGCCGGACCGGCCGACCGCCCTCGTCGACGACCAGGATATCCAGCAGGGTGTGATCGGCCTGCCAAAGCGCGTTGGGCACGTGTGCCCGATGTCGGCAGATCAGCTCGTAGCGCTCCCGGAAGACGGCCGGTCCATCCAGGGCCAGGCTCACCATGGCCGGATCGAGCCGGGCGAGGGTGGCATAGGTCGCGCTGTAGGACGGGGCAGGCCACCCCTTCGCCTCGGCGACGCCGACAACCCTGCGATGGATGGCAGCGGCCGAGGATCGCGGTCGCTTCAGCCCCATCCCCTCGATCAGGCCGATCAAGTCGGTGGGCAGGCGGCGGCGTCCGAGATCGCACCGACTGGCACGAACCAAGCCCATCAGCCCGTCGCGTCGGAACCGGGTCAGCCAGCGCCGGGCGGTTCGCAACGGAACGTCGGCGTCCGCGGCGGCCCGGATCAGGGGCACTCCGTCCTCCAGGGTCGGGCGGAGCACGGCGAAGCGGGCCATGGCCTGCTGACGCTGAGGCTCGGTGAGTTCGGCCAGGGATGCTGCGACGGTGTCGTTCCGCATGAGGCTGCTCCCGACCCGCCAGCCGCAGGACGAACTCTGATGACGAACCCTGTCCGAAACCGACCGGTTCTGGACAATGCCGCCCGCACTGTTCAAAACCTAGCCTCTGCCTATTCCGGACAGGCGTCTAGTTCCGGTCAGGGTTTTCGGACGAATTTACCTCATGCCGCGCACCTTCGCCTATCTCCGCGTCTCGACCCCCGGCCAGACCACCGATAACCAGCTCACGGAGATCCAGGCGGCAGGCTTCACCATCGAGCCGCGCCGCCTCGTGACGGAGACCGTGTCGGGATCCATCGCCGCCGGCCAGCGCCGCGGGTTCGCGCGCCTTCTCGACCGGCTGGAGTCGGGTGACGTTCTCGTCGTGACCAAGCTCGACCGGCTCGGGCGCAATGCGATGGACGTGGGCGCGACGGTGGCCAAGCTCGACGAGCTCGGCGTGCGGGTCCACTGCCTGGCGCTGGGGGGCGTCGATCTCACGAGTGGTCGTGTCCGTCAATGAGGTGGAAATTCGGGGTGGAGTTGGAGCGGCCATCGGTCAGGCGGCCTGAGGTGGAATT
>NZ_JAIETD010000003.1 GCF_019745455.1 Methylobacterium sp. | reverse complement strand
CAGCGGATGGGAGGGGGGCAAGGCCGCCGGCCGGGCGGGGGTGCGCCCACCCGAAGGGCGGCCTGGGCCGCGGCCCTGGCCGGCTTGGCAGGCGCGCGACCGCGCGCCGAAAGCTGGGGCGGACCCGGCCGGCGGCCTTGCGGGGGAGGGAAGGCAGAGCCCTCCCTTCCCCACCCGACAAAAAGGAAGGGGGACGCCCGGCGTCCGCCTTGCGGGGAGCCCGCAGGGCGGAGTGCCCGACAGGGATCGTCACCCGGCAGGGCGGAGACGCCGCAGGTGGCTCCGGTCGCTTGCAGAGCGACTAGAGCCCGGCCCGAAGGGGTCGGCTTACTCGGAGGTCGGTTCGGGAGGGAGCTTTGCGGTGAAGGTCTTAGGCACGTATCCAAGCACTTCGATCAAGATTTCAAGCACCCTCCGGCAATTACTAAGACAATATTCAGCTTCTTTCAAATCATATTCAAGGGCAGCATCATTTTTGATTTCAGCCTGAAAAGCCAAAAATTCGAATTTGGCGAGGGCATTGATATAATTCACATGCGCACCGACTGCCATTAGCTCTACGTTTCCGCAGACATTATGACTATCTGAATTCAAGTCCATACCCCAATGTTGATGATACGGAGGCAGGCTGGAACTATTCCTTGAAATAAGCAGGTGATGATATGCCGCGCTGAGACTCCAAAGTTCGATTTATTATTTTTGATGGATTTGGAAAATCGGGAAACGCCCACAAGCCGGCCTTGCGCTGCTCGGCCTGATCCTCTGCGACGCCGTAGGCCGGATGCACAATGCTGCCGTCCGCCCTGCGAGAGGCAAATCCATAACCTTGAATAATAAGTGCGGTCCCAAGATCGATCCTGGCGCCCGCGGCTGGTCCTTTCTGGATCGTAGCCATGCATATGACGAAGCGTGTTCGTTGAGCGACGTCTTCGACCACGGTGGAGCATTTTGGCTTAAGATCTCGGATCATAGAAACAAGAACCGCAAGAGATGCCTCGCCGCAATCATTCGATATTCCATGCGTATTTTTAAATTCTGTTCCCCTAAGACAGGATTGTACGCCGTAAAGCCGATAATTTACGGTTTGATATGTCCAACTGTCGCCAGTCGTGAAGACCGATCCTTTGGGAATAGGATACCACTCCTGCGGGATTTTATTGTCCCCCGTCGCCTGCGGCGTGTCGATACCGAGCGCCAAGCAGGCCAAAGCGGCAAGAAGTCTTTTGAGATAGGCAGACATACCCATGCGCTCCGAACGAGATTGTTGCGTCAGGCATACTTTCATTTGCAAAATCATGCGGAAACAATGGAATTACCAAAGGTAATTTTGAATGCAATTTCCATTATTGTCCTTATGTATACTCTTATATGATTCATATAGACTCCCGACATCTGACTGCCTCGGGCAAAAATGCAACATATACACAAAAGGTCCCCTTTGCTGCGTCGCAACGCTGGACTAAATGCTTTAGGCTCGCAAACGCTAAAAGATAAGGAGGCTCGGCGGATGCGGACGACAGGCGCGCAAGCGTGGCGGGCTGGCGGGTTGGGGTTGGGGTTGGCGTCGTTGGCGGGCTTTGCTCTGGCCGGCCCGACCGCGAACCCTACGGCCCCCCGTCAGCACGTCGCCACGCGGGACGCCACGGCGCCGGTCACGGTCACGGCCATGGTCGATCCCAGCGGAACAATCGTCCCGGCCGTCCCACTCCCCGCCGCGGTGGAGGTTCTGGGCCTCGACAAGCCCGTGGTTCCGGAGGCGCCTCAGGTCGCTCCGCAGGCAGGCCCATGCCCGAAGGCTCCCGCTCTTTCGCAAGATGAGGCCAGGGCGATCGTGCTCAAGGTCGCACAGGAGGAGGGGTTTTATCCGGATTTTGTATTATCCGTGGCTCTTGTGGAGAGCAACTTTCGGACTGATGCCCTGTCCGACAAGGGTGCTGTTGGCTTGATGCAGCTTATGCCGGCCACAGGCAAGACTTATAAGGTCGATATCTGTGATCCGCGACAGAATGTCCTCGGTGGCGTGCGCCTTCTTCGCAGTCTTCACGAGAAATACAAAAATCCGTTCTTCATCCTTGCTGCCTATAACGCGGGAGAAGTCGCGGTTCAGCAAGCGAAAGGCGTTCCGCCGATAGCTGAGACAGTGCGTTTTGTCGCCAATGTCATGAATAACTTTTACGAATGGCCTCAGATCGAGAAGGCACGGCCTGGCAGCAAGCGGGTCGCCTCTCGGGCCGATCGGACTCCGGGGGCGAAGGCGCCGGAGAGCAACGGCCGCTGGTCCAGCGGCTTCGTCATGCACCTCGACGGAGGGGGTGTCGTGCAAGAGGAGAACCGGTGATGCAAATTAATCGTGCAGTGCAGATCGCGGCAACGGCAGCTCTGCTGTCGCTCTGCGTGACGGATGCAGCCTATGCTCAGTCGCTTGCCCCGGTACAGACGACGGTTCAACAGCTTGTCCAAATTCTGACGGGAACGATTTCCACCGGACTGGCAACGTTGGCCGTCATCGCCTGCGGGTTCTTCGCATGGGCGGGCCGCCTGACCTGGGGCATCGCGGGATCGGTGATCTTCGGGATCGTGCTCGTCTTCGGTGCCGCTCAGATCGTCCAGTTCTTCCAGAGCGCCGTTGGCTCCTGATTGTCCAGAGGGTGATGACCGGAGAGTGACCCGATGACCGAGAGCGAATTGGAAGAACCGATCATCACCCCCCTGGTGCGCGCGCTCACGCGCGCACCCACGCTGCTCGGCGTGCCATACCTGTTTTTCATGTTCAACGGCGTGATCACCTCGTGCTTGTTTTTGATGTCGCACAATCTTTTTATGCTGCTGTCGTTCATCCCCATCCACATTGTCGGATATTTAGCGACGATCCGTGATGATCGGATTTTTGAAATCCTCGCAATTCGATTGCGTCGCAGCCCACCGCTCATCAATACGTTTTGGAATGCGACATCCTATAAGGTTTGACCAATGGCCTTCCGCGCACTTCAGAATGAATTGACCTTTGGCGCTTTTTCACAACGAGAGAAAACCGTCTCTTCGCATGTGCCTTACACGCGCCACGTCGATGACAATATCGTCAAAACGCGCGACAATTACGTTCTCAATGTCATTAAGCTCGAAGGCTACCCTTTCGAGACGCAGGATATCAGCGAAATCAATGCAAAGCTTCTGAGCCGCAACGATCTGGTTCGGACGCTCAACAACTCGCGCTTTGCATTGGCCTCGCACATCATCAGGCGTGAGATCATCCCCGAAATCCGGTCGACCTTCGACAATCCGCTCTGCGCGATGATCGATCAGCGCTATACGGCCGCGCTGTCGAAGCGGCGCATGTTCGTCAACGACCTGTATCTGACGCTGATCCGCCGGCCGTTGCAGGGCAATGCCGGCAGGGCCGAAGTGACCTTCGGCAAGATGTTCAGCCGGAAATCGCTGCGCGGCGATGACGTGGCGCTCCTCGAGGCGGCGTCCGAGCTGCGGGATGCCACCGTGGCTCTCAAGGAAGTCCTGAAGCCCTACGGGGCGCGGCTCCTCGGGGTGCGCGAGGAAGAGGGCGTCTTTCACTCGGAACCGCTCGAATTCCTGGTGCAGCTCATCAACGGGGCCAGGCCGCGCCCGATGCCTCTGCCGCGCCTGCCCCTCAACGAGGCCATGGCGCTCAAGCGACTCTTCTTCGGCAAGAACACACTGGAGATCCGCGGGGCCTCTCCGGACGAAAGCCGGTTCGGCGCGGTCCTGTCGGTGCGGGAGTATCCCTCGATGAGCGGGCCGGGCTCGCTCGATACGCTGTTGCGGGTGCCGCACGAGATCATCGTGTCCCAGACCTTCGGACTGATCGACAGGCCCGAGGCTCTGAAGCAGATCGATCGCGTCGAGCGTCAGGTCAGCATGTCCGACGAAGGCGGCACCGTGGTCGCCGACCATCTCCACGTTGCCCGCAACGAGCTGGTGTCGTCCGAGAGCGCCTACGGCGAGCACCACATGACGGTGCTCTGCCTGGGTCAGACGCTCAAAGAGGTCGCCGCGGCGGTGACGGCGGCGGGAGCGGCGCTGACGGACCGCTCGGTGATCTGGGTCCGTGAGGATCTCAACGCGGAGATGGCTTTCTGGGCTCAGCTCCCTGGGAATTTTGCATACATCGCCCGCAAGAGCATCATATCGAGCAAGAATTTCGCGGGCTTCATGAGCCTCCACAACTACCCGTCCGGCACTCCCACCGGCAATCATTGGGGGCCGGCGATTTCTCTGTTCGAAACAGAGAGCCAAACCGCGTACTATTACAATATGCATATCAAGGACGTCGGGCACTTTACCGTTGTCGGACCGACCGGCAGCGGCAAGACCGTGTTTCTTGCTTTCATCTCCGCTCAGTCGCAAAGGATTTATCCGCGGCCCAAGCTGATTTTTATGGATAAGGATCGAGGCTGCGAGATCTTTATTCGAGCCATGGGCGGACAGTACGAGGATTTGCAACCCGGCGAACCGACCGGGTTCAATCCTTTGATGATGAAAGACACCGGCGAGAACCGGGCGCTCTTGGAGAAACTGTTCAGCTTCATGCTCCGTCCGGCAAAATCGGGTGACAACCTGACCGCGACCGAAACGCAGGTCATCAACTCCGCGATTTCGCATGTCCTTCGCTCCGGTCCAGAGGGTCGAAAGCTGGCAGCCTTTCAGGAGTTGCTACGCGGGCGCATTCGGGCCGGCGAAGACGATCTTGCGAGCCGGTTGCAGCCCTGGCTTGTTCAGAGTCAGCGCGGCTGGCTGTTCAACAATGACACCGACAGCTTTGAAATAGGTCAGGTCTTCGGCTTCGACATGACTCGCGTGCTGGACGATCCCACAACGCGCACAGCCGCACTGATGTATATATTCCATCGCATCGAAGAAATGATGACGGGCGATCCTGTCATGATCTTCCTTGATGAAGGCTGGAAGTTGCTCGACGATCCGATTTTTTCGGATTTCATCAAGGACAAGCTCAAGACGCTCCGCAAAAAGAATGGTGTTGTCGGGTTCGGCACCCAATCGGCCGCCGACATCGTCAATTCTGATACGTCGAGCACACTGCTTGAGCAGAGCAAGACGAACATCTTCTTTCCAAACCCGAAGGCCGACGACAACAGCTATCGTATCGCCTTCCAGCTTTCCAAGAGAGAGATCAACTGGATCAGGCGCACCGCACCTGAAAGTCGGACCTTTCTCATCAAGCACGGCACGGACTCCGTCATTGCCAAGCTGAACCTCGCGGGAATGCCGGGGATCATCAAGGTTCTCTCCGGCCGGGCGGAAACGCTCGCGGAGATGATGGCTCTGCGCACCCTCCACGGGGATGCTCCCTCGGCCTGGCTGCCGGAGTTCATGGGCGAGCCGCTTGAGGTGCCCCACGCCCCCACACATTCCGCGACAGGAGGACCGCTGTGAGCGCTCGGATCTCTCTCGTCCTTTCGACCGTGGCCGGCCTGGTCGGCGTCACTCCGGCGTTGGCCCTGGCGGTCATCGACGGCGCGGTCCTCTCTCAGAAGACGGACACCAAGGGCAGCACCGTCAAGCTCGTGCCGATCCAGTCCAACACCAAGGACCAGACGGACGGGATCAAATGCGCCGTCACCACGGGCCAGCAGGGGAACGTCTCCGATCCGGCGAAGCCTGCGAACCCCACACAGGGGCGGAGCAAGGCGCAGCTCTACGGCCCCGATCTGCCGGCGAACTGGCAGCCCCCCACGACGGGATCCACGGGTTCGAGCGGTTCGAGCGGTTCGACGGGTTCGACGCAGAACCGCGAGGTGGCGACGGGGAATTTCGGTCGCAACCAGGAGCTGGGCACGGCCGGCGACGTGATCGGCGGCCTGATGGGCAGCGAGGAGACGATCCCGGCGACCACCAACGTCTACCGGCAACAGGCGGGCACCATCGGCCAATCCAAGACGATTCAGGGCTCCTGGGATCAGAACTCGGGCCTGCGCGTGCAAAACGCCTTGACCTGGAACCAGAGCACCAACGCCCTCAACCTGTTCGTCCAGGCGCTCAACCTCGCCAACCTGATGCGGGCGAACGACATGAGCCGTGCTGCGACGGCTCTCGGCAGTGCGATGCCCGCCTTCACGGCCGGCTCCGGCTTCGGCGGGCAGCCCATCGCCTGCGCACCCGGTCAGATCGTCAATCCGTCTGCCGGCGCCGCCGGGGCGCCTCCCTGCCTCGATGCTCGGTCGCCCAATACCGACCCCGCGACAGCCGAGTCCCTCGCGCGGTTCCAAGCGTCCGCAAAGGCAAACGCGGCCGGCCAGTAGATCAACTCCAAGAGTGAGGGGGCTTGAATGAAACACTTCCTGATGTCGTTGCTCTTTGGCTTGGCAATGATCGGCTCTGCCTCCGCGCAGATGCCCGTCATCGACAACGCCAATCTGACGCAAGCGCAGCAAATCGCGTCCAACACGCAACAGATCCTTGATGCCGACAAGAGCATCATGAATTACACTCAAAAGACGTTGCAGGCGGTCACGGGCGACCGGTCATCCGATGCACAGGGCCAGCTCTCCCAAATGGCGCTCGGCTCCGGCTTCTCGATGGGCTCGGCGCCCTCTCTCTCTTCCGTGATCTCGGGCGGAGCGCTGTCGTTCACCGGCATGGGCTCTGGATCGCAGAACATCGTCTCCACGCTGCTCTCCGGGTTGCAGCTCGTCTCGTCCATCACGGGCGTGGGAACGTCGCATCCCAATGATCGCGCCTACACGAACGCCGTCAACGTCGCCTCGACCCTCACCGGACTTGTGAATTCGACGCAAGGCGCAATCACCAACCGGACGCAGTCTTTTAAAACCGGGGCTCAATCCATCGGCTCATCGAAGGACATCAAGGCATCCATCGACCAGAACAGCCAAATTCAGGTGCAGACCGGCCAAACCATCAACGAACTGACAGGCGTCATGAACAACGCCGTCACCGCGGCCAATCAAGCCAACCTCGACCGGATCGCACAGGAAAGCGCGGTGGCGCGGGCGATCTCGGCGTCGCCTCAGACCCGGTGAGGCAGCCATGATCCGTCCACACGCCCTGCGGCTGGCCGCGGTGAGCGCGATCGTCCTCGTGTTGGGCGGCTGCGGGTACAAACCCCTCATGGCGCCCTGCTCGCCCGACGATGGCGTGCCACCCGGCTACGATACGACGCCGCTCGCCTACGCCTCCAAGCCCCGGCTCGATCTCGCTGCCCCCTTCACGCCTGCTCTGCCCAAACAGAGCGCGGGGAAGGATGCCTGCGGCCCCATGAAGCCGATCTAGGAGGCCAACCATGGCACAGGCGACCACCGGCGGGTTCAGCGTCACCGGCCTGCTCCAGAACGTGGACAACATCGGCCACACCTACGTTCAGAGCACCTACCAGTCCCTGGCGAACAACCTCGACAGCCAGGGCCTCAGCGGCTCGGTCGTTACGTTGATGCTGACGCTCTATGTGGTCCTGTGGGGATATGGCATCTGGGCTGGCACAGCACAG
The DNA here is from genome assembly GCF_019745455.1 of Methylobacterium sp. Classification (GTDB taxonomy): domain Bacteria; phylum Pseudomonadota; class Alphaproteobacteria; order Rhizobiales; family Beijerinckiaceae; genus Methylobacterium. The sequence goes on along the minus strand of NZ_JAIETD010000003.1, from coordinate 8,459 downwards.
GGAAGCCCGACAGAGATATGCTGGCGCCTGTTCCGCGTCTTCATCATTTACACGCTGGCCCTCAAGTGGGCTGAGTTTCAAACCCTCGCATATAACTTCATCAACGACGCCCCCGAGTCTATTGGCCGGGCAATGCTGTCTGCAAGCTCGACCGGCTACAATTCGACCGGCGACGTTCAGAACGGCTTGCAACAAGTCATCGATATTACCAACGACGCGGCCGAAAAATTCGTCAAGAATGCCGGCGTCCTGAGTTGGGGCGTCTATATCTATGCCGGCATGTTCCAGTTGGTCATGTATGCGCTGGTTGGCATCGCCATCGCGGCTATTGTTCTCGCCAAAGTTATGACATGGATACTTTTGGCGACCGCTCCGATATTCATTTTACTTATGCTTTTTGCGTTTACCGCCCGCTACACAATCGGATGGATTAACGCCATCATTCTATTTTTCGTAATCCAGATCATTATCTATGCGTTTTTGGCCTTTTATCTTTCGCTGATTACGGGCGTCCTGAATGCGTTAGCTCAAAAAGCCAGCACCGTAACGGTTGTCTGGGGCGACATTCTTCCCGTGGAACTCATGGGGGTTATCGGGATCTTCCTCATGATCCAGATCCCTGCCGTCGCCGGGATGATCGTCGGCACGGGCGGCTTTCACTGGCCGGTCCTGGGCCGGTTCCTGGGCCTCGGAGGGGGACTCCGCAGAGGGCGGGACCGCCGCCCGCAGGCGGCAGCCCTCGCGGGCTCCCCGCCGAGCGTCGGCCCCAGCTCCCCCGGTGGCCCGGGCCTCATCAGCCCGTCACCAACCCCGCCCATGCTGAGCCCACCGCTCAAGCAGCTCTCGCCGCCCCCGCTTCAGCTACCGCCTCCGGCGCACTACTCCGCGGAAGCACAACGTCTAGCAAAACAACTCAAAAATAATTCCTAGTTGGGGGCCATGATGTCTGCCGCAAGCTCTGACGCAACCGCCTCTCCATCCGGGGTTGAGCGACAATATTACAAGAACGGAGAGACGTGGGAACACGATATCGCCCGCCGCAATCGATACTCGCGGTCGCTCGCTTGGACGGTTGCTGCTGTCATGAGCCTCATTGCACTTGGAAGCATTGGCGCATTGTTACTGGCCTTGCCGCTCAAAACCTATGAGCCGTATGTCATTGAGGTCGATAGATCGTCTGGTTTTGTCGATATCAAGAGACCAACTGCTGTCGGGCCTCTCACCCAGGACGAAGCGATCACGATGTTCAACATCGTTCGCTATGTTCGAGCGAGAGAAACGTATGATCCACGGGAGGTCAAAGACAACTTCGACCTTGCGCAACTGCTTTCTACGGGCAAGGCCGCTCAATCTTTGCGAGATCTCTACGAACCGAGCAACCCCAAAAACCCTCAGAAAATCTATAAGATCAACACGACGGTATCGGTCTACATCAAATCAGTTACGTTCCCGAACAAGAGAACGGCCCTGGTGCGCTTCTCAACGGAAGAGCGTTCGAACTCCAATGTCAAAAAGGAAAATTGGCTTTCCGTTGTTCGCTTCCAGTACAGCAATGCTCCCATGCGGAATGAGTACAGATTTGAAAACCCGCTTGGTTTTCAGGTGACAGAATATCGTCGCGACCAAGAGTCGGTTCAGGCGGACGGGAGCGCGGCGCAATGAGATCGCCTCGTACATTGCTCTTGGCCCTTGCCTTGAGTGCCGTGTTCTCATCAGTCCATGCGGAGGAAACCCCCGTTCCCGGCCGCTCTGATCGGCGTATCCGAACGGTCGTCTACAATCAAAACAACGTCGTTGCTATCGATGCGACGTTCGGAACCAGTACGCTGATCGTGCTCGATCCTGAGGAGAAAATCCAGACACTCGGCCTTGGCGACGCGATGGCGTGGAAGGTCGAACCGAACGGCGCAGGCAATCTTCTGTTCCTGAAGCCTGTCGAGAAGGATGCGGGCTCCAATCTGAACATCGTCACCGACAAGCGCATTTACACCCTGGCCCTTCGATCCAACAACAATCCTCCTGGCAGTCAAATCTACAAGGTCGTTTTTCAGTACCCTGAGAAAGACGCCGACAACCAAATGATGGCGGAGGCACGCGAGCGAGCGCGCTTCCCAAATCTCAAGAACATGAACGTGGCGGACCTGAACTCAGCCTACGGATACAAGGGATCGTCGGTCAACAAACCAGATGCCGTTTATGATGACGGAAGAAAAACGTGGTTCCGTTTCAGCGGCCCTGTTCCTTCGATCTATTCTGTCGACTCTGAGCGCAATGAAGCGCTGGTCAACTACCGGCGTGAGGGTGATTACATCGTGGTCGATAAGGTCAACTTTCAGTGGACCTTGCGAAATGGGACGGATTCAACCTGTGTGTTCAATCAACGACTGAGGAACACGTACCAACCGACCGGCCTAGAGCCGACAGCGCCCAAGCTCGTCCGGCGATAGAGGAGGCAGGTCATGCCCGATGAAGACTTCTACCGCCAGCTCGACGGCGATGGCTCTACGGCGGTTGCTCGCGAACGCACCAAGAGGGGCGTGCTCGTTCCGCTTCTCCTGATCGGCGGGGTGTTCGGGGCTTGGGGCGTCAACGAATGGCGCAAGGCCAACCAGGCACCGCCGTTGATGACCTCCCCCGACAAGGAGGAGTTCCAAACCTCCACCGCGCAGCTCCAGACCCCGACTGAGCCGGTCGCCAAGGTCGAACCGGGCATCATCGCCGTTCCGCCCGAGCCGCTGCCGCCGCCGGCACCGCCTGCGCCGCCCCCGACTGCGCTCCCGCCGCCTCCCTCGCCGGAAGCCGCAGAACCTTCCGCCCCCCTCGTGGAGAAGGACGACAGCGAGGCACGCAGGCGGGAGGAGGAAGAGCGCCGTCGACGTGAGGAGGAACGGCGCTGGGCCCGCCTCCGGGCGCCGATGCTGCTGCGCAACGAGTCCGGGAGCCCGGCCGGGGACGCCGCGTCCTCGAGCACCGACGACTCGGACGCCCTGGACGATGATCCGAACCGCCGCTTTCTGGCAGCCAAGGGGTCGGCGGCCTTCGAGGTGAGCGAGGCCACGCAGAACAAGCGGATCGACGCCTTGGTGCCGCAGGGCACGATCATCCAGGCCGTCTTGGACAATGCCGTGCAATCCGATCTGCCGGGCATGGTTCGCGCGACAGTCAAGGAGGATGTGTTCTCGTTTGATGGCCGCCGCGTCCTGATCCCTGCCGGCAGCCGGCTCATTGGCGACTACAAGAGCGGGCTCGCGACGGGGCAAACCCGCGTGTTCATCGTCTGGACGCGGTTGCTGCGGGCTGACGGCGTATCGGTGCAGCTTGGCTCGATCGGCGGCGATGCGCTGGGGCGGGCCGGCGTCGCCGGCTTCGTCGATGAGCACTATGTCGAGCGCTTCGGCTCGGCGATCCTGCTCAGCATCGCGGGTGCCGGCGCCCAATACCTGTCGACCCTCGGACAGAAGGGAGGCGGCTACTACGGTGGCTATGGCGGATACGGCGGGTACGGCGGGTACGGCGCCCCGAATACCGTCACGACGACCGACCCGGTTACGGGGGTGACGACGACGACGACCCTGCCGCCGACCCGGCAACAGCAAAACAATCAGGCGATGCAGATTGCGTCACAGACGGTCGGACAGTCGATGAACAACATCGCGCAGATGGCCTTGCGCAATTCGATCAACATCCCTCCGACGATCTACCTCGATCAAGGCGCGGCGGTGACGGTCTTTGTCAGAAAAGACCTCAGCTTCGCACGGTTTTATCCTGACCCGGTTCAGGAGGCTCTACGAGAGATCAGAAATGAGCGCCGATCCACATCGAGTCGTGTATATAAATGAAGCGCTCAAGCCTCTCATGCGCTGGCTCGAAGACAGCCAGGTCGTCGAGATCTCCGCCAACGGGCCGGGGGCGGTCTTCGTCGAGCGGTTCGGCCAGACGTACATGGAGCGGCACGAGCTGCCGGCGCTGACGGAGAGCGCCATCGTCCACCTCGCGGAGCGTGTGGCGGCCTACACGGGACAGGCGGTCAACATCGAACGGCCGCTTCTCTCGGCCGCCCTCCCGAACGGCGACCGATTTCAGGCCGTGCTCGCGCCCGCCACGCCAACCGGCGGCGCCTTCGCCATCCGAAAGCAGGTCATCCAGGACATGCGCCTCGATCAGTACCGCACGCGGGGGTCGTTCGACCGCGTGACGGTCTCGACCGAGGAGAGCTTGAGCCCGACGGACGAAGCGCTGTGCCAGGCCCTCGATGCGGGCCGGTTCGAAGCGTTCATCCGGCAGGCGGTGGCGGAACGGTACACGATCCTGCTGTCCGGCGGCACCAACTCGGGCAAGACCACCTTCCTCAACGCGATCCTGAAGGAAGTGCCTGAGGCAGAACGCATCCTCACGATCGAGGACACGCGCGAGGTCAAGCCGATTCAGCTCAATCACCTGCCGCTCCTCGCCTCGAAGGGCGAGCAGGGCGCGGCCCGCGTCAGCGTCGAGGATCTGTTGCAGGCCTCCCTGCGCCTGCGTCCGGATCGCATCTTCCTGGGAGAGATCCGCGGGCCGGAAGCCTACTCCTTCCTGCGGGCCGTCAACACGGGCCACCCCGGCTCGATCACGACGGTTCACGCAGACACCCCGGCCGGAGCGTGGGAGCAGTTGGCCCTGATGGTCATGCAAGCGGGCCTCGGCCTTCGGCGCGAGGAAATCATCTCCTACATCCGAAGCGTCGTGCCCATCATCATCCAGCTCCGAAAGATCGGCGGATGGCGCGGCGTCACAGAGATTTATTTCAATAAAATGCCGGAATGGAAAGCCAAGAGCAAATCCTGAACTGACTCTGACGGAGCCAATCGATGAATAAAGTCAGAGCGATCCGGGCTATCGAGCTACTGTTCTTCGCCGTCTTTCTATATATTGCGTGGTGCCTCGCCTACGAAATAACCGTGGCCGCTCGCTACAACCCGGCCCTGTATCCGAGTGAGGGAAGAACCCGCTTCGCCCTCTTGCAGCTTCAGCAGGTATTTGTTTTTCCAGATAGCCTTTTTCTGGCGCCGAAGCATTTTTGGTCGCGCCTTCACTTTCCGGCCACACAAGGCGAAGCGATCCTGAGGGCGCTGATCGCTCTCGGTGGTGTAGTTGGCCTGGGCGCCGGCCTGGCGGTCCTCCGGCTCGCGACGAAGCCCGCGAAACCCTTCGGAGATGCGACCTTCGGCTCGCTCAAGGACGCCGGCAGAGCCAAGCTCCTGAAGGACTCGGGCATTGTGCTGGGGCGCCTCAACGGTGTGCCGCTCCGCTCTGCGGACGATGGCCATCTTCTCGTCGTCGGGCCAACCCGGAGCGGTAAGGGCGTCGGCTTCGTGCTCCCCAACCTCTATGAATGGCAAGGTTCGGCGCTCGTCTTGGATTGGAAATCCGAGAATTTCGACAACAGCGCCATGCATCGCGTGGCAATGGGTCAGAAGGTATATAAATTCGCTCCGGGACATGAGAGCAGCCACCGCTACAATCCACTCGATTTTGTCCGGCGCAATCAGTCCATGCCGACCGACTGCGACACAGTTGCCCTCTTCATCATCAAAGCCTTCGACAAAGAAGATATTTGGCCGAAAGCAGCTCGCCTGCTGGTGAGCGGCCTCATTGGCTATGTGCTGACATCGAGTCGGACAGAAGGCGAACGACATCTGCGAGCCGTCGCCAGAATGCTTGTGACCGGCGAGGATCTATCCGATGTGCTGGGAACGATCATCGAAACTGAAGGTGGCGACCTACCGCGTTGGATCATTGACCGCTTTCGTCAATATATGTCGCAACCCGAGAAGACCCGCGGCTCGGTTCTGTTCAACCTCAATACGGCACTGTCTGTATGGAGCAATGACCTGATTTCGTCTGTAACGCAGACTTCTGATTTTGACATCAGAAATATGCGCAAAGATGCGATCACCATATACGTTTGCTGTAATATTTCAGAGTCGCGCGTCTTCAATCTGCTGATCTCGCTGCTTATCCAGCAAATCCATGATCTCAACATGAGATCGTTACCGTCGAAAGACGACAGGCACTCGGTCTTGCTGCTCCTTGATGAGTTCTATTACGCTGGACGAATGATCGATGTCCTAGACAAGGTGTCGATCAGCGCCGGCTACGGCTTTCGAATGGCGATCGTTGTCCAGAGCATTGCTCAGCTCGATGAAATATACGGGCGGAACATGCGGACACTCGCCGTTTCGTCATGCAACGTTCAACTTATCATGAAAGTCAATGACAACGAGACAGCCAAATACGTCTCAGATAGCCTTGGATCGAAAACGGTTGAATTCAAGACCTACGTCAATCGGCCGGGAGCGGGCCTATTTGCTCAGAAAACAATGACGCCGCACCTCATCGAACGCCCCTTGATGACGACATCCGAGGTCAAGGAGATACATGAAACACTCGGATTGCTGTTTGTCGGCAGCACCAAGCCTATCATCTTCAAGAAAATCAGGCATTATGAGCATCAGCCTTACAAGAAAATCTGGATATCGTTCATCAACAAGAAGCCTGATATCCCGCTTCTTCCCGAGTGGACCGACAAGCCAAATCTGATTGTCGATGATGGGCTTCCCTCCAAGCCCGTCGTCGCAGCGGACACCACAGCGGACAGAGTGCCGGCGATCGGCGCCGATCAAGAACCGCATACGCTGGGGCGGCCCTCGATGCCGGCCTCCGGGCGTGGTGACGGGATCGCCAGTCCGGCCGGGCTGACGGGCACGGCGCAGACCGGCCCGGCGCCGGCCGGACCAAGCACCGCAGCCAAGAAGCCCCTCACCCTGGCAGCGCCCATTCGGGAAGGCGGGGAGGTCATCTCCATCAGCCGGCTCGTGTCCGGCACGGATGACGTGCTCCAGGCCGATATCGGCGAGATCGAGGACCTGGCGAGGACCGCGGGCTCCTCGACCGATCACGATAGCCTCACGGACACGAGCCTCACGGGCACCCTCGACGCCTTCGGCGAGGACGATCCGATCGCCGCGGCCCTTCTACGGGCTCAAAGGGCCAACGCGCGCCAGAAGGCCCGGCTGAGTGGACGGGAGGATCCCGGTGAGCCGTCGCCGGAGATGGCGCCCGAAGAGGAGCCTGAGGGCCGCGCGGCCCCTCTGGACGGGGGATCGATCCAGGAGGACGGCGAGCCGCCTGAGGAAGGCGGGTCTCTGGCGAATGCGTTCCGGCAGGCCAAGCAAGCCAACCTCGCGACACAGGGCCGTCCCCTGAGCCTGGAGAAGCCGGCACAAGGGGGCAGGGACGACACCATGTCGAGCTTGGCAGCGTCGTTGCAAAAATCGGCTGAAAAGGCGTCCTCACGCGCTCCGACGACAAAAGGTGGCACGGCCGCCAAGAAAGCCGAACGCTCCGCTCCTACACCACCCTAATTCGTAGAGCCTGATTAAGTGTCGGATCATATCCCCCTCGCGGGCAAGGCCGTCGCTCGGCGACTCTTGGAAATTCGGTCATCTCTTGGAATTCCAAGAGATTATGCTGCCTGTGCCCTCAACATGTCGTATTCTCACTTCGCAAAATACGAACTAGGCACCGCTAGTATCAACCTCGAAAATCTAAACAAGCTTGCCAAATTTTACAAAGTATCACCACTTGCATTCTATGATTGGGCCGAGACAGACGAAAACTCAGCTCCCTGGCTAAGATCTCTAGTGAAAGATCAAGATACGCGCGACATTTTATGTGCTTACTCACAGATCAAGAACGCGAAAACACAGCAGAAGATCCTCTTCCTCGTGCAAATCGCGGCCACGATCCCGAAGCCATGTGGTGAGCGTCAGTCGGAGCAGGGCGACTCAATCGTCATGCGTGCCAAAGCGTATGTCGAGGCTAACATCAAAGACCGCACGCTCGATCCATCGCGGCTCGCCACCGCAATCGGCATCTCACTCCGCCGACTCCAAGAGTTATTCGCTGAACGCGACTTAAACATTGCCAGCTACATCTGGCAGTGCCGACTAGAAGTCGCGGCGAAGCTCTTAGAGGCTCCCGGCAGCGGTCATCTCTCACTTGGGTCCGTCGCAGAGAGCTGCGGATTTGCTGATCAGGCGCATTTCTCCCGGCGCTTCAAGGCTCTGCACGGCATGACGCCGAGCGAGTACCGGGCCACACTCATCGTGCAGACCCAGTGATGGGACTTCATCGGAACAGCGCTCGGCTACTGGGCCATGACGGTGGTGAGCCGGCGGGTGCCGGCCACCACTGCGTCTCTCGGCGTCCTCGCGACGCCCGTGCTGGGAATCGGTCTGTCGGCTGTCATCCTGGCCGAAGGGCTCGATCCGCAACTTGTCATCTCGGCGCTCACCATCCTGCTTGGGATCGCGCTCGGTGCGAAGGGAGGGGGATGAGCCGGGGTAGCGTCCGCGGACGAGGTGTAAATTCGAGGACCGCTTTGGCGGGGATTGGGGTGGCCATCGGGCCATGCGGCT
>NZ_JAIETD010000056.1 GCF_019745455.1 Methylobacterium sp. | reverse complement strand
ACCAACGGCTACGAGACATTGAAGAAGTAGAGGGCGCCATGCTGATCAAGCGCAAGAGCGGCGGCCAGGGCCGCGCACGACCCGAGATCGTCGCCGCCTCCCGCGGCCCCGGTGCCGTTGACCGCCGCAGCTTCCTGCGCCAGTCGGGCCTCGTCGCAGGCGGCCTCGCGGTAGCGGGGACCTCACAGCTGGGCGCCGTGCGCAAGGCGCAGGCGGCCGGCTCCTCGGTGAGCGGTCCCGAGGTCAGCATCAAGAAGAACATCTGCACCCACTGCTCGGTGGGCTGCACGGTGACGGCCGAGGTCGTCAACGGCGTCTGGGTCGGCCAGGAGCCGTCCTATGCGAGCCCGATCAACCGCGGCACCCATTGCGCCAAGGGCGCAGCGATCCGCGAGCTCGTCTCCAGCGACCGCCGCCTCAAATACCCGATGAAGATGGTCGGCGGTCAATGGACCCGGATCTCCTGGGACCAGGCGATCAACGAGATCGGCGACAAGGTCGCCGGACTTCGCGAGAAGTATGGCGCGGATTCGGTCTACTGGCTCGGTTCGGCGAAATTCACCAACGAGGCGGCCTACGCCTTCCGCAAGTTCGGCGCCTTCTGGGGCACCAACTCGGTCGACCATCAGGCGCGCATCTGCCACTCGACCACCGTCGCGGGCGTCGCCAACACCTGGGGCTACGGCGCCCAGACCAATTCCTACAACGACATCCGCAATGCCAAGACCATGATCATCATGGGCGGAAATCCGGCCGAGGCGCACCCTGTCGCGCTACAGCACGTGCTGTCGGGCAAGGAGATCAACCGCGCCAACATGATCGTCATCGATCCGCGGTTTACCCGCACGGCGGCGCACGCGACGGACTACGTCCGCATCCGTTCGGGCACCGACATCCCGGTGATCTGGGGCATCCTCTGGCACGTGTTCGAGAACGGCTGGGAGGACAAGGAATTCATCAAGCAGCGCGTCTACGCCATGGAGGACGTCCGCAAGGAAGTCGCAAAGTGGACGCCCGACGAGGTCGAGCGGGTCTCCGGTGTGCCGGGCGAGCAGCTCAAGCGCGTCGCCAAGCTCTTCGCCACCGAGAAGCCCTCGACCCTGATCTGGTGCATGGGCGCGACCCAGCACACGGTCGGCACCGCCAACGTGCGCGCCTTCTGCATCCTCTGTCTTGCTACCGGCAACATCGGCAAGCCCGGCACCGGCGCCAACATCTTCCGCGGCCATACCAACGTACAGGGCGCCACCGATCTCGGCCTCGATGTGACGACGCTGCCGCTCTATTACGGTCTCGTCGAGGGCGGCTGGAAGCACTGGGCCCGCGTCTGGGACGTACCCTACGAGTGGCTACAATCGCGCTTCGACGAAGTTCCGGCAAAAGACGGCCGCAAGGCTCGTTCGCGCAAGGAGAACATGGAAGCGCCGGGCATCACCTCGACGCGCTGGTTCGACGGCGTGAACCTGCCCGACGACCAGGTCGACCAACGCTCCGGCATCAAGGCCATGATGGTGTTCGGCCATGGCGGAAACACCGTCACCCGCCTGCCCGAGGCGGTGAAGGGCTTGTCGAAGCTCGACCTCCTCGTCGTTGCCGACCCGCATCCCACCACCTTCGCGGCGATGGATGCACGGCACGAGAACACCTACCTCCTGCCGATCGCGACATCCCTCGAGATGGACGGTTCGCGCACGGCCTCGAACCGCTCGCTGCAATGGGGCGAGCAGGTCGTGAAGCCGGCCTTCGAGTCGAAGAACGACTACGAGGTGATGTACCTGCTCTCGAAGAAGCTCGGCTTTGCCGACACGATGTGGAAGAACATCAAGGTCGAGAACAACATCCCTGTCGCCGAGGATATCCTTCGGGAAATCAACCGCGGCGGCTGGTCGACCGGCTATTGCGGCCAGAGCCCCGAGCGCCTCAAGGCGCATATGAAGAACCAGCACAAGTTCGACCTTGTGACGCTGCGTGCGCCGAAGGACGATCCGGAGGTCGGCGGCGACTATTACGGCCTGCCCTGGCCGTGCTGGGGCAAGCCCGAGCTCCGGCATCCGGGCACTCATATCCTGTACAACACCAACCTCCACGTGAAGGAAGGCGGCGGCACATTCCGCGCCCGGTTCGGCGTCGAGCGCAACGGCCAGACCCTCCTCGCCGAGGACTCGTTCGGCAAAGGCTCGGATCTCACCGACGGCTACCCCGAGTTCACCATGGCGGTGTTCAAGAAGCTCGGCTGGGACAAGGACCTCACGGCCGAGGAGATGGCCGTGATCACCAAGATCGGCGGCGCCAACATCGACGCGGTAAGCTGGGCGACCGACCTGTCGGGCGGCATCCAGCGCGTCTGCCTCGATCACGGCGTGACGCCCTACGGCAACGGCAAGGCGAGGGCGAATGCCTGGAACTTGCCCGATCCGGTCCCGGTCCATCGCGAGCCGATCTACACGCCGCGTCCCGACCTCGTGGCGAAGTACCCGACCCGGCCGGACGAGCGCCAGTTCCGCATCCCGAATATCGGGTTCTCGGTGCAGAAGGCCGCGGTTGAGAAGAACATCGCCAAGGACTTCCCGATCATCCTGACCTCCGGGCGCCTCGTGGAATACGAGGGTGGCGGCGAGGAGACTCGGTCGAACCCGTGGCTCGCCGAGCTTCAGCAGGACATGTTCGTCGAGATCAATACCGGCGACGCCAGCGAGCGCGGCATCAAGGACGGCCAGTTCGTCTGGGTGTCCGGCCCTGAGAACGGCGCGCAATCCAAGATGAAGGCGCTGGTCACGGACCGGGTCGGCAAGGGCGTCGCCTTCATGCCGTTCCACTTCTCCGGCTGGTACCAGGGCAAGGACATGCGCCAGTACTATCCGGCCGGGACCGATCCGGTGGTGCTCGGCGAGAGCTCCAACAACGGCACCACCTACGGCTTCGATCCTGTGACGGGCATGCAGGAAACGAAGTGCACCCTGTGTCAGATCCGGGCCGCGTAAGGAAAGACCACGACCATGGCTCGCATGAAGTTCCTCTGCGACGCGGACCGCTGCATCGAGTGCAACGCCTGCGTCACCGCCTGCAAGAACGAGCACGAGGTGCCCTGGGGCATCAACCGCCGCCGCGTCGTCACACTCAATGACGGCAAGCCCGGCGAGCGCTCGGTCTCGATGGCCTGCATGCACTGCACCGACGCGCCCTGCGCGGCGGTCTGCCCGGTGAACTGCTTCTACACCACGGCCGATGCGGTGGTTTTGCACTCGAAGGACATCTGCATCGGCTGCGGCTACTGCTTCTACGCCTGCCCGTTCGGCGCGCCGCAATATCCGAAGGTCGGCAACTTCGGTTCGCGCGGCAAGATGGACAAGTGCACCTACTGCGCCGGCGGTCCCGAGGCCGATTTCTCGACCATCGAGTACGAGAAGTACGGCTCGAACCGTCTCGCCGAGGGCAAGCTGCCGCTCTGCGCCGAGATGTGCTCGACCAAGGCCTTGCTCGCCGGCGACGGCGAGATGATCGCCCAGATCTACAAGGAGCGGGTGGTCAAGCGCGGCTACGGCTCCGGCGCCTGGGGCTGGAAGACCGCCTACCGCGAGACCATCGCGATCTGACCGAGGCGACAAGCCGGCGTCGAACGAGACTTCTAGGGAGAACGCCGATGCGGCGGGGAATGACGCTCTTCAGGACCATCGTGGTGGCGACGGCCCTCGCCGCCGCGGTGCCGGCCATGGCGCAGCAAACGAGGGACGGCCTCAACCCGACCGGGCAGAATCCGACGGCGGATTCGGTGACCGAAGAGTTCCTGTTCAAGCAGGAGCCCAAGATCGGCGGCCGGGTCTCGATCCCCGACGGGAAGTCCGCCAACCTCATCCAGCCTCAGGGCCGCGAGTACCAGGCCTTCCGCGAAGGCTGGCTTCCCTGGATCGGCGGCATCGCCGTCCTCGGCATTCTCGGCCTGCTCACGGCTTTCTTCCTTCTGCGGGGGCGGATCGCCCTCGACGATCCCGGCCCGGATACCGGCAAAAAGATCCTGCGCTTCAATAGCTTCGAGCGCTTCGCTCACTGGATGACGGCGACCTGTTTCATCATCCTGTCGCTGTCGGGCCTGAACTATATCTTCGGAAAGCGGCTGCTGATGCCGCTGATCGGGCCCGAGGCTTTCGGCACGCTCTCGCAATGGGCGAAGTACAGCCACCTCTATCTCGCCTGGCCCTTCATGCTCGGCATCGCGATCATGCTGATCGTCTGGCTCAAGGACAACATCCCGGAGAAGCTCGACTGGGAGTGGATCAAGGCCGGTGGCGGCCTCATCGGCCGCGGCCATCCCCATGCCAAGCGCTTCAATGCCGGGCAGAAGGTGGTCTTCTGGATGGTGGTCGGCTTCGGCGCGGCCATGAGCGTGACCGGCGTCGTCATGATGTTCCCCTTCGCGGTCACCGATATCAACGGCATGCAGGTCACCCAGGTGATCCACTCGCTGATCGGCGTCGTGTTCATCGCCGGCATCCTCGCGCACATCTATATCGGCTCGATCGGGATGGAGGGCGCCTACGACGCGATGGGCAGCGGCAAGGTCGATCTCGGCTGGGCGAAGTCGCATCACGACCTCTGGGTCGAGGAGCAGCAGGCCAAGAACGCGAGCGTGGCCCAACTCGGAACCCGCCAAGTTCCGGCGGAATGAGCGCCCTGGATCGCGGACGGCCCGGCACATGACAATCAGGAGTCTTCGATGAAAGTGTTCGTCATGTCCGTTGCCGCCGCCGTCGCACTCGCGGTCGCGGCCTCGTTCCTCCTCAACGAGAACCAGAAGTTCGCCTACGAGGCGTTCGCCACCTCAGGCGCCCGCGTCTCCGAGCCCGGCACCAATCTCGTCGGGCCTAAGTGGAACGGCGAGACGACGGAGCCGTCGGGCAAGAAGCACGGGGCGTGAAGCCTCGGCTTCCGTAAAAAGCGGATTTGACGAACCTCGGCAGTTCCCAGGGATCGTCGATATCGCACTGCAACAATTGGTACGAAGGATGCGAGGACTTCCCCATGCCGGATGAGCGGCATGGACGAGGGCGGACGATGGAACTTACGGCGATTCAGCTCCTCCAAGCCTTCGGGTTCACCATGGGCTGCGTCGCGATCCACACGCTTCGCTCGCATGCCGATACGCTGACCGAAATCCTGGCGGTTCTGGTTCTCATCCTCGGCCTTGCGGCGGCCGCGATCGGGATCGACCGGTTTCAGGTCGATCCCGGTCACCACTCGGATATCGCGATCGACCTCAGCCGGATGCTGTGATGCGCGGAGCGCTCAGCGCGGTGGCGTCGGCAGACCCTCCATCGAGCATTCCTCGCTGCCGACACTCTGCCGTGTGATCGCCCGGACCGCATCGCGTGTCCCTTCCGGATCCTCGATCCAGCGGCGATAGAAGTTGTAGGGGCAATCGGCCTTGCCCTGCTCGTTCTCTTTCGAGTTGATCATCCCCGTATAGCCGCGGTGCAGTAGCTTGAAGAGGTGGTTCTCCGACTGCATGTGCTGACGCGCGTCCCGGATGAGGAATTTCGACAGCGAGGCGTACTGGATGCCCATCTCCTCGGTTCCGCATTCGCCGAGCGTGCGCCCGTCGAAGCCGATCAGCGCCGAGTGGCCGAAATAAGTGTAGACGCCGTCGAAGCCGGAGGCATTCGCCACCGCCACATAGACGTTGTTGGCGAAGGCCATCGCCTTCGACATCAGGATCTGCTGCTCCTTGGCCGGGTACATGTAGCCCTGGCAGCGGATGATGAGCTCGGCACCGCGCATGGCGCAGTCGCGCCAGATCTCCGGATAGTTGCCGTCGTCGCAGATGATGAGGCTGATCTTGAGGCCCTTAGGCCCCTCCGATACGTAGGTGCAATCGCCCGGATACCAGCCCTCGATCGGCGTCCAGGGCATGATCTTGCGGTACTTTTGCACGATCTCGCCCTGGTCGTTCATCAGGATCAGGGTGTTGTAGGGCGCCTTGTGCGGATGCTCCTCGTGGCGCTCGCCGGTGAGCGAGAACACGCCCCAGACCTTCGCCCTGCGACAGGCCTCGGCGAAGATCGCCGTCTCCTCGCCGGGGATGCTGGCCGCGGTCTCGTACATCTCGGCGGCGTCGTACATGATGCCGTGGGTCGAGTACTCTGGGAAGATCACGAGATCCATGCCCGGCAGTCCGGCTTTCATGCCGAGGATCATGTCGCCGATTTTGCGGGCGTTCTCCAAAACCTCGGCCTTGGTGTGAAGGCGAGGCATCTTGTAGTTCACGACGGCCACGCCGACGCCGTCGTTGCTCGAGGAAATGTCGCCGTGCATCATGGCGGTGTTCCTTGTGTCATCTCGTTTCTAAAAAAGCCCAACGCGCTCCCCTCCCCACAAGGGAGAGGAGCGGCGCTACGTCCGGCCTAGTGGCTGATCATCCAGGGCCGTGCGTTCGGGAAGCTCTTGGCCGCCGCAGGCTCCTTGGCCTTGGCCGCTCCGCTGCAGCAGCCGCACCCTGCTCCGTGACCGGAGGAGCGGCGGGGCGCATGGGCGCTCCGCTCGTTCGTCGCGTATGCCTTCCGCCTACCAGCATCCATGGAGGCGAGGTTGGGCGCGGTGAGGAAGGCGCGGCCGCACGAAGCCCCGCAATCGGGACAATCATGCGGATCGCGGAATTGCGCCATGGGGCGCAGGACCGTGAAGGGGCCGCAATCGTTGCAGGCGTAATCGTAGACCGGCATTTAAGCGCTCCCAGGCAAGGTGTGTGCGGTTTGCCGGCCCGGGAGCGCGGCAAACCAGGGGACTACAGATCCGGCGAGAGCGGCATCTGGATCGAGCCGTCGATATGCTTGATCGGCCCGTCGGCGCCGGGATTGATGTCGAAGTCGAAGATGCCGGTGGGAATCCAGAGCGTGGCGCAGGCATTCGGGATGTCGACGACGCCCGAGATATGGCCCTGGACCGGGGCGGTGCCGAGGATCGAATAGGCCTGGGCACCCGAATAGCCGAACTTCTTCAGGTACTCGATCGCGTTGAGGCAGGCCTGGCGGTAGGCGACGGTGACGTCGAGGTAATGCTGCTTGCCGTACTCGTCGACCGAGACGCCCTCGAAGATCAGGTGATCGTCGAATTTCGGCGTGATCGGCGACGGCTTGAAGATCGGGTTCTTGATCCCGTACTTCGCCATTCCGTCCTTGATCAGGCTCACCTTGAGATGGACCCAGCCGGCCATCTCGATGGCGCCGCAGAAGGTGATCTCGCCGTCGCCCTGGCTGAAATGCAGGTCGCCCATGGAGAGGCCGGCACCCGGAACGTAGACCGGGAAGTAGATCTTCGAGCCGCGCGAAAGGTCCTTGATGTCGCAATTGCCACCATGCTCGCGGCCCGGCACCGTCCGGGCGCCCGTGGCCGCGGCAGCATCCTTCGCGTCGCCCTTCAGCCGGCCCATATGGGCGGTCGGCCCGAAGGGGAGGGTGGCCAAAGCCGGCACCCGGCCGGGATTGGTGTCGAAGAGGGCCTTCTCGCGGGTGTTCCAGGTCTCCAGCATCTTCGGATCGGGCAGGCAGCCGATCAGGCCGGGATGGATCAGGCCGGGGAAGCGCACGCCCGGGATGTGGCGGGACTTGGTGAACATGCCCTCGAAATCCCAGATCGATTTCTGGGCCTGGGGGAAGTGCTCGTCGAGGAAGCCGCCGCCATTGTTCTTGGAGAAGAAGCCGTTGAAGCCCCACTGGCTCTCGGGCTTGGCGCCGATATCGAGGAGGTCGACGACCAAGAGGTCGCCGGGCTCTGCGCCCTCGACCCCGATCGGGCCGGACAGGAAGTGAACGATCGACAGGTCGATGTCGCGCACGTCGTCGGCGGAATCGTTGTTCTTGATGAAGCCACCGGTCCAGTCATAGGTCTCGACGATGAAGTCGTCGCCGGGCCTGACCATGGCCACCATCGGAATGTCCGGGTGCCAGCGGTTATGGACCATGTCGTTGTCGTAGGCCGACTGGGTGAGGTCGACCTTGATGAGCGTCTCGGCCATGTCTTTGCGGCTCCCTCTTCCGCACCCCTGCGTGCGGGACCTGTTGGGGCCGTCGGTTCATCCGCCGGCCCGTTGAAAACATGCGCGGTCTGCGATCCGTGGGGACGCGCCGCCGCCTCAGACCGACAGGAAGCGCGCCACCTGTGCCTCGTCGACGTCCTCGCGCAGGACCTCGTGGACGATCGATCCGTTCTCGACGACGAGCACCCGGTCGGCGACGTCGAGGGCGAAGCTCAGCACCTGCTCCGAGACGACGATGGAGAGGCCGCGCTCGTCGCGGATCTTGCGGAGCGTCCGGCCCATCTCGCGGATGATCGAGGGCTGGATGCCCTCCGTCGGCTCGTCGAGGAGCAGCACCTTGGGCCGGCTCGCGAGCGCCCTCGCGATGGCGAGCTGCTGCTGCTGGCCGCCCGAGAGGTTGCCGCCGCGGCGGCCCTTCATCTCGAGCAGGACCGGGAACATCGTGTAGAGGTCCTGCGGAACCTTGCGCTCGCCGGTGACGGTGAGACCCGTCTCGATGTTCTCCTGAACCGTCATGGTCGAGAAGATCATGCGGCCCTGGGGCACGTAGGCGAGGCCCTTGGCGACGCGCTGGTGGCTTTTCAGCCCGGCGATGTTCTCGCCCGCCACCCGGATCGCGCCGGATTTGACCGGAACGATTCCCATCAGGGTCTTCATGAGCGTGGTCTTGCCCATGCCGTTGCGCCCCATTACGGCGACGATCTCTCCCGGGGCCACCGAGAAGTCGAGGCCGTGGAGGACTTCGCTCTGGCCATAGGCCGCGTGAAGGTCCTCCACCGCCAGGATCGGCGCCGTCGCCATCTGCGGTACGGGAGAGGAGGAGACAGGACTGGTCTGCAGCATCGCGCGTGTTCCCTGTCTCAGTGGCCGAGATAGACTTCGACGACCTTGGGGTCGTTCTTGACCCGCTCCATCGAGCCTTCCGACAGCACCTTGCCCTGATGGAGCACGGTGACCCGGTGGGCGATGTCCTCGACGAACTTCATGTCGTGCTCGATCACCAGCACCGAGCGGCCGACGATGATTTGGTTGAGGAGTTCGGCGGTCTTGATGCGCTCGCCGACGCTCATGCCGGCCACCGGCTCGTCGAGCATCAGGAGCTCGGGGTCCTGAATCAGCAGCATACCGATCTCGAGCCACTGCTTCTGGCCATGGCTCAGGAATTCGGCGCGCTCGGTGAGCTGGTCCTTGAGGAAGATCATGTTGGCGACCTCCTCGATCCGGTCGCGGACTTCGCCATCGCGCTTGAAGGTGAGCGCTCCGAACACCGAGCGCCCGCGCGGGAACGAGATCTCGAGGTTCTCGAAGACGGTGAGGTCGTCGTAGATCGACGGCGTCTGGAACTTTCGGCCGACGCCGGCCTGGACGATGGCGCTCTCCGAGAGCTTGGTCAGTTCGGTGCCCTTGTACTTGATCGAGCCGGCGCTGGCTTTCGTGCGCCCGCAGATCAGGTCGAGCACCGTGGTCTTGCCGGCGCCGTTCGGGCCGATGATGACCCGGATCTCGTTGGGGTCGACGTAGAACGAGACGTCGTTCACCGCCTTGAACCCATCGAAGGAGACCGTGAGGGATTCGACGGCGAGGAGGAACTTCGGTGCGTCCGGGCTCTCGCCGATGATCGGCGAATGCAGCATGGCGGCGTTCATGGGGATCGCTCCTATTCGGCCGGGGTGCCGTGCGGCAGGGGGCCGGCTTCGGCCGGGGCGAGGACCTTCACCTTGCGGGTGAGGCGCGGTTCGACATAGGTGCGGTAGATGCCGGCTAGGCCGTTCGGAAAGGCGAGGACGACGGCGATGAAAAGCGCGCCGAGGCCGAACAGCCAGAGCTCGGGGAAGCTCTCCGAGAACGAGGTCTTGGCCCCGTTGACGAGAAGCGTGCCCCAGACCGCGCCGAACAGCGACAGGCGCCCTCCGACGGCGGCGTAGATCACCATCTCGATCGAGGGCACGATGCCGACGAAGGATGGCGACATGAATCCGACCTGCAGGGTGAACATCGCCCCGCCGATCGCCGCGAAGACGGCAGCGAGGCAGAAGGCGAAGGTCTTGAAGCTCGCGACCTGGTAGCCGGAGAACCGGACCCGGTCCTCCTTGTCGCGCATGGCGACGAGGATGCGGCCGAGCTTCGACTTCTTCACGTATTGCGCGAACAGGATACAGGCGATCAGCAGCCCGCCATTTACGAAGTACAGGATGTTATGGGCGCTGTCGGTGCGGATGTCCCAGCCGTTGAGGGTGCGCAGATCGGTGATTCCGTTGATGCCGCCGGTATAGCCCTGCTGGCCGACGATCAGGATCGTCAGGATCGCGGCGATCGCCTGGGTGATGATGGCGAAATAGGTGCCGCCGACGCGCCGGCGGAACATGGCCGTGCCGATCACGAAGGCGAAGAAGGCAGGCAGCACGATGATCGCCAGGATCGTGAAGGGCAGGCTATGGAACGGCTTCCAGAACCAAGGTAGCTCCGTAATCTGGTTCCAATCCATGAAATCGGGGATGCCCGGCGTCGACTGGATCTTGGTGTTCTCGACGCTGGAGGCTTCCAGCTTCAGGTACATCGCCATGCAGTAGCCGCCGAGGCCGAAGAAGCAGCCCTGGCCAAGCGAGAGGATGCCGCCGAAGCCCCAGCAGATGACGAGGCCGAGCGCCACGAAGGCGTAGGTGAGGTACTTGCCGACGAGGTTGAGCCGGAAGGCGTCGAGCACCATCGGCAGCACGAAGAGGATCACCGCCGCGAGGATCGCGAGGCTCACCCACTCCATCGGCTTCATGAAGGGGTTGTCGTGGACGCTGGACGAAGCGGAGGAGGTCGGCATCTTGGGGCTATCCATGATCGTATCTCCTCAGCGCCGGACCTTGAGGGTGAAGAGGCCCTGCGGCCGCAGCATCAGGATACCGACCACCGCGAGCAGCGTGATCACCTTGGCCGTCGATCCGGAGAGGAAGAACTCAAGCGTCGACTGGGTCTGCGAGATCGAGAAGGCCGAGGCGATGGTGCCCAGAAGGCTCGCCGCCCCTCCGAAGACGACGATCAGGAAGGTGTCGACGATGTAGAGCTGACCCGAGGTCGGCCCCGTCGAGCCGATCATCGTGAAGGCCGAGCCGGCGATGCCGGCGATGCCGCAGCCGAGGCCGAAGGTGTATCGGTCGACCTTCTCGGTATCGATCCCGACGGCACCCGCCATCGGCCGGTTCTGCACCACGGCGCGGACCTGGGCGCCGAAACGCGAGCGATACATCAGGAACGCGACGCCCACGGTGATCAGCATCGTCACCGCCATCACGAAGATGCCGTTGATCGGCACCTCGATCATGTCGGTGACCTGGACCGAGCCGATGAGCCAGGACGGAAGCTCGACGCCGACCTCGCGGGCGCCGAACACCGAGCGATAGGTCTGCTGCAGGATCAGCGACAGGCCCCAGGTGGCCAGCAGCGTATCTAGTGGGCGCTTGTAGAGGTGGCGGATCAGGCTCCACTCGACCAGCATGCCGAGGGCGCCCGAGGCCAGGAAGGCGAGGGCCATCGCCACGAAGAAGTAGGCGGTGAAGAGCCCCGGCAGGTGGGCCTGGAAGAAGGTCGAGCAAAGATAGGTGACGTAGGCGCCGAGGATCATGAACTCCCCATGCGCCATGTTGATCACGCCCATCTGGCCGAAGATGATCGCGAGGCCCAAAGCCATCAGCAGGTAGACGGAGAACAGGATCAGGCCGGCGAAACCCTGCATCGCGAAGATCGCGCTGAGGTCCGTCAGGGAGTAATCGCCGAACATCGCGTGATCTCCATTCGTCCGGATATTCCTGCGCCGATCGCCCGGTCCTGAGCCTCGTCCTGAGGCGCCGAAGCGAAAAGGAGGCCTCGAAGGAGGGCTCCAGCAGGCGCACCATCCCTGGAACTCTCCTTCGAAGCCCGCTTTCGCGGGCACCTCAGGATGAGACGAGGGTGCGCTAAGGGCTGGCAGGCCTCTCAGCCCGCCAGCCGTAGCAAGTCGTAGGCCGACTACTGGTAGCCCTTGGGGAAGGGGTTCGGCTCGATGAGCTCGGGGCTCTCGTAGACGACCTCGAACTGGCCGTTCGGCAGGGCCTTGGCGACGCGGGTCTTCGACCAGAGGTGATGGTTCTGGTGGATCTTGACGTAGCCTTCGGGCGCGCCCTTGAACTCGATATCGGTCGAGGCGACGGCGAGCTTGTCGACGTCGAACGAGCCGGCTTTCTCGCAGGTCATCTTCCACAGATACGGGCCGAGATAGGCGGCCTGCGTGACGTCGCCGATGACGGTCTTCTCGCCCCACATCTTCTTGAAGGCGGCGACGAACTTCTCGTTGTTCGGGTTCTTGAGCGATTGGAAGTACTTCATGCAGGAATAGGCGCCGGCAATGTTTTCGCCGCCGATGCCGTCGATCTCGTCCTCGGTGACCGAGATCGTCAGGAGGGTCTGCTTGTTGAGGTCGATGCCGGCCGCTTTCAGCTGCTTGTAGAACGCCACGTTCGACCCGCCGACGACGTCGGTGAAGATCACGTCGGGCTTGGTAAGCTTGAGCTTGTTGATGACCGAGTTGAACTGGGTGTGGCCTAGCGGGAAGTATTCCTCGCCGACGACCTTGGTCTTCAGCACGTTCTCGATGTGCTTGCGGGCGATCTTGTTCGAGGTACGCGGCCAGATGTAATCCGAGCCGATAAAGAAGAACGTCTTGGCGCCCTTCTCCTTGGCGACCCAATTGAGCGAGGCGAGGATCTGCTGCGTCGCCTCCTGGCCGGTATAGATGACGTTCTTCGACTGCTCGAGGCCTTCGTAGAAGGTCGGGTAGTAGAGAAGGCCGTTATACTGCTCGAAGACCGGCAGGGCGGCCTTGCGCGAGGCGGAGGTCCAGCAACCCATCACGGCCGCGCACTTGTCGTTGACGAGGAGCTTCTTGGCCTTCTCCGCGAAGGTCGGCCAATCGGAGGCGCCGTCTTCCTGGATGATCTTGATCTTGCGGCCGAGCACGCCGCCCGCGGCGTTGATTTCCTCGATGGCGAGCTTCTCGGCCTGAATCGACCCGGTCTCGGAGATCGCCATGGTGCCGGTGGCCGAATGCAGGATGCCTACCGTCACTTCCGTGTCGGTGACCGCGAGGCCGGAGGTGTTGACCACCGAGGTCGGCGGACCTGCGGCGAAAGCTTGCCGCGGCAACAGGGCGAGTGCGGGCGCTCCCGCCAGCCCCATCAGAAGCCTGCGCCGCAGCGCCGATTGCAAACCGTTATTCGTCTCGTCTGCCATCGTGACCTCAACCCCTGTTCGTTGCCGCGCGGCTCGTGGAAAGGCCGCATTCGGTCAAAGCAAAGGCTAGGCCGTGTGATGCGCTGCAGCATATACGCTGTTTTGCGTATGGCGCTTTGGCACCGGGGGGTTCGGGAGGATCTGGAAGCTCTGAATGGCGAAAGGCAGGTAGCCGCAGCATTCGGGCAAGCTTCGCCCGACCGACTCAGTCATCTTCATAAACGATTGCGAAAGATGACATAGGCCGCGGCATAGGCCATGCCCTTCTCATGGAACGCATCGTCAGCATCTTCAGGAACGGCCGTAGCCAGGCTGTCCGAATCCCTCGGGAGTTCGAACTTCCCGGAAAGCGGGCGATCCTCCGTCGGGAGGGTGGACGGCTTTTCATCGAACCGGTGGACGACGCTTCGTTGGCGAGCGTGCTCTCAGGCCTCGAGCCGCTTGGCCCTGGAGATCGTCTCGATGTGGTCGAGGACCTTCCCGCGGACCGGATCGACCTGTGAGCCGCTTCCTGCTGGATACCGATATCCTGTCTAGCCTCATCGACGATCGTGGACAGAGCCCCGTTCTGCGCCGGATCGCCGAGATCGGCGACGACCATGTCTGTACGAGCGTCATCGTGGCGGCCGAGATCCGTTACGGCGTCGCCAAGCGGGCTTCCGCCAAGCTCGCCGAATCGGCTGAACGTGTTCTTGGCGCTCTTCCGATCCTGGCCTTCGAATCCCCGGCGGCGATCGTCTATGGTGACATCCGGTCGGATCTCGAACGGCGCGGCATGATGATCGGCGCGAACGATCTCCTGATCGCCGCACAATGCCTCTCGCTCGATCTCGTTCTCGTCACCAACAACAGCCGTGAGTTCCAGCGCGTCGTCGGCCTCAGGCTGGAGGATTGGCTGGCCTGACCTGCCGCCGAAGGCCGGCATCGGTGCCGAGCGGGCATTCGCGGGTGTCGGGGTCGAGATGCACGATTCTTGCTCAGGCTTCGAAGCAGAATGCGCCTCGTCGCTCCATCCTGGCCACCACGTCACCGGCGTGGCAGATCTTCGTATCTCTCGACCGAAGCTGACGTCTCGTGAACCGATCAGGCCTTCTCGCCATACCGACCTCATGAGTGCCCGGCAGCATATCGTCCCGATTCGCCGGGACTACAACCGATTCGTCGCCGACGAGACGCTCGAGGATTACGCACTGCGCTTCACGGCGAAGAAGGCGCGGCGCTGGTCCGGCTTCCAGGTAGCGCAGACCGCGTTGGGCTCCCTGTCGTTCCTCGCCTTGGAGGCCATCGGCGGCACCCTGGTGCTCGCCACCGGCTTCACCAACACCGTCGCAGCGCTGCTCGTCGCCGGCCTGATCATTTTCGCGACGGCGGCTCCGATCAGCATCTACGCGGCGCGGTTCGGCCTCGATATCGACCTTCTCACCCGCGGTGCCGGCTTCGGCTACATCGGCTCGACGATCACCTCCCTGATCTATGCGAGCTTCACCTTCCTGTTCTTCGCCATCGAGGCGTCGATCATGGCGCTGGCGCTGAACCTCTGGCTCGGCCTGCCGCTGACCATCGGGTACGTCGTCAGCGCGCTCGCGGCGATTCCCTTGGTCATCTACGGCATCAGCCTGATCAGCCGCTTCCAGATCTGGACGCAGCCGGTCTGGATCATCCTCAACGTCGTGCCGCTGGCCTTCATCGCCGTGAAGGGCGGAGGTTCGTTCGAGGCCTGGACCGGGTACGCCGGCCTCTCGGGAAAGGGCAACGGGTTCGATCCTGCCCTGTTCGGTTTTGCCGTCGGCATCCTCCTGGCACTCCTCGCGCAGATCGGCGAGCAGGTCGACTTCCTGCGGTTCGTCCCGGCGATCCAGGAGAACGGGCGGCGGCGCTGGTGGGCTGCCGTGCTTGGTGCCGGCGCAGGCTGGATCGTGCCCGGGATGGTCAAGATCCTGCTCGGCTCGTTCCTCGCCGTCCTGGTGTTGAGCCACGGCGTCGCCCCAGAGCAGGCCAGTGACCCGACCCAGATGTACGCCATCGCCTTCGGCTACGTCGTGCCCTCGCAGGAGGCGGCGATCGCCCTCATGGCTTTGTTCGTCATGATCTCTCAGCTCAAGATCAACGTCACCAACGCCTATGCCGGCTCGATCGCCTGGTCTAACTTCTTCTCCCGGCTCACCCATTCCCATCCGGGGCGCGTGGTGTGGCTCGTCTTCAACGTCGCCATCGCGCTCCTGTTGATGGAGCTCGGCATCGACAAGACCATCGCCAGCACGCTCTCGCTCTATGCCGTCGTGGTCTCGTCATGGGTCGGGGCGCTCGCCGCCGACCTCGCGATCAGCAAGCCGCTCGGCCTGTCGCCGCCCGGCATCGAGTTCAAGCGCGCCCATCTCTACGCGATCAATCCCGTGGGCACGGGCGCCATGATCGGCGCGATTCTCGTCGGCTGCTCTGCCTATGGCGGGCTCTTGGGGCATGGCCTCCAGCCCTTCGCGCCGCTCCTCTCCCTCGCGACCGCCGTAATCGGGGCGCCGCTCCTCGCCTATCTTACGGGCGGTCGCTACTACCTCGCGCGCGCTCCCCGGACGGATTGGGGCGGAGCCTCCAGCATCACCTGCCAGGTCTGCGAACACCCGTTCGAAACCGAGGACATGGCGCATTGCCCGGCCTATGCCGGACCGATCTGCTCGCTCTGCTGTTCGCTCGATGCTCGCTGCGGCGACCTCTGCAAGCCGCACGGGCGCCTCGATGCGCAGGCGCAGGCCAGCCTCTCGAAGGTCTTGCCGGCGCGGACCGCAGCCTGGATCGGCGCACCGTTGGGGCGCTATCTGGGCCTGATGGCGACGCTGGTGGCGGTGATCGCCCTCATCCTCGGCATCGTCCATGCCGGCGCGGCCGCGGAGAACCCGGAGCACAGGGAGGTGCTCGCGGCGGCGCTCACCAGCGTCTTCCTGATCCTCGTCGTGATTCTCGGCGTCGTGGCCTGGCTGTTCGTGCTGGCGCAGGAGAGCCGCCGCGTCGCGCAGGAGGAGACCGGCCGCCAGACCCTGCTC
>NZ_JAIETD010000037.1 GCF_019745455.1 Methylobacterium sp. | reverse complement strand
AAATCAGAAACGAGAAATCCGGATAATCTGAGTGACCGTTCGAAGAGAGTAAATAGGTGACCGCGATGGCATTGGAAACAGCCAGAAGCTCTGCTTCGTGCCTCAGACATCCAATCGTTCACAAGCACGTGCAGAACGGGCGCACGGCCAAAGCCATTCGCGCCCCTTACGCTCGATAAGCGCTGATAAGCCTGCGCGCGCGCCTCATAGATCCGCGCATAGGCGACGAAGAAACGGCGTTCGGCAGGTGAGGGCGTGCTGGCCGCGCAATCCCTCAGGACGATGGCGGCGCGAATGTTGGTCAGTGCCTGCTGGAGCATTCCTGTCCTCCGCCTGATGACGAAGAAGATGTATCGGCGTCGAGTGAAAGGAATCTTGAAGATCTCTGAACGGTTCACGCGGCGGAAGGGCGAGGCCACGAGGCGCCGAGCGACGTTGAGCGTAGAGGGAGGCGAGATCCCTCCCTGTAGGGTTGCTCCTCGCACGATAACGGAACACGGCGATGATGCGTCACGGCGAACCCGATCTATCCCTCGTTCGCCTCCCGGAGGTGACGCTCCACGTCGCGGAGGCCGGGCCGAAGGACGGGCCGCTCACCATATTGCTGCACGGCTTTCCCGAGTTCTGGTTCGGATGGCGTCATCAGATCGGCGCCCTCTCCGACGCCGGTCTGCGCGTCGTGGCCCCCGACCAGCGAGGCTACAATCTCAGCGGCAAGCCCCGGGGCATCGCCGCCTACCGCCTCGACCGTGTTGCCGATGACGTTGTCGCCCTCGCTGAGCATTACGGCGCAAAGACCTTCCAGGTGGTCGGGCATGATTGGGGCGGGCTCGTCGGTTGGTGGCTGGCGGCCCGATCGCCCGAACGCGTCAGCCGCCTCGCGATCCTGAACGCTCCGCATCCTGACGTGTTCGCCGCTTTCGCCAGACGGCATCCGGGTCAAGCCCTTCGGAGCTTCTACGTAGCCGCCTTCCAGATCCCGCGGTTGCCGGAGGCAGGGCTGAGAGCGAGGGAGTTCCTGGCTCTGCGCCAAGCGCTACGCCTGACAAGTCGATCCGGAACCTTCGGTGACCTCGAGCTTCGGCGCTACCAGGATGCCTGGGCACAGCCCGGAACCCTGGAAGGGATGCTGAACTGGTACCGAGCCCTGCGCTTCAAGCGAACGTCGCCATCGCCGCCAATCCGCATCCCGACGCTGATCGTATGGGGAAAGAGGGACCCGGCGCTGAGTTCCGATCTCGCGACGGAGAGTCTGAAGCTGTGCGAGCAGGGCAGGATCACGTGGCTGCCCGAGGCGACGCACTGGCTGCACCATGAGGAACCGGCCCGGGTAAACGACGCGCTTGCGGGCTTCCTCGTTCAGGATCCTGCCTCCGTCCACGCCGCCAAGTCGGGGAGGCCGACGCGGTGACGGCCGATGCGCGGAACGAGGCCGTCTTGGTGATCCTGGTCGAGGAGGAGCCAGACCTCCGGGCGGCAATGGCTGCCTT
Organism: Methylobacterium sp.; assembly: GCF_019745455.1. GTDB lineage: Bacteria > Pseudomonadota > Alphaproteobacteria > Rhizobiales > Beijerinckiaceae > Methylobacterium. The sequence continues at coordinate 14,843 of NZ_JAIETD010000037.1, read as the reverse complement.
GCTGAGCGATGCCGGGTTCTCCGTGGCTCAGGTCGAGACGACGGACGCCGCCCTGGACCTTCTCTCGACCTCACGACAGATTTCGGGCCTTGTCACCGACGCGCATGTCCCCGGCGAGATCGACGGTTGGGAACTGGCACATGAGGTTCGGCGGCGGTGGCCGGATCTGGCGGTGGTGCTGACCTCGGGGCATTCCGATGCCACGTCCGGGCCGCTGCCCGAGGGCGCGGAATTCGTTCTCAAGCCGGATGTCGTCGCCGACCTGGTTCCGATGCTGCGGCGGCTCATGATTCGAGCGTGACGCCAAGATCGGCTCTATACCGGCCGCCGCCACGCTAAGCCGTCCCGTCGATCTCCTCTTCAGTCGGCAGTTCGCAGCGATTGTGGATGTCGGTGGCGGCGACCGCTCCATGGCCCATGGCGACGACGACCTGATCGAGCCCCCGCACGACGCCGCCGGCCGCATAGAGCCCCGGAACCGTCGTCCGGTTATGGTCGTCGACGATGATCGCGCCGCCGCCGTCGTGACGGGCGCCCAAAGCCCGGGCGAGGTCCGACCGGCAGGTCAGACCGAGGGCGGAGTAGAGAACCTCGAAGCGGTGCTCCTCGCCGGTCATGGTGCGAAGAACCGTGATCCTGCCGTCCTCGACGACGAGGCTGACCACCGGATCATGCACGACCTTGATGCCGTGCTCCGCGATGCCGCGGCGCTCGCCCGCGTCCAGGTCCATTCGCTCGCCGTCGCTCCCTTGGCCGAGTGTAAGCAGGGTGACGTCGCGCGAATAGGTCCGCGCGACGAAGACTGCCTCGCCCAGCCCTCTGTCGCCGTACCCGATCACCGCAATGCGCCGCCCCCGGGCTTCGTAGCCATCGCAGATCGGGCAGTAGCGCACGAGCCCCTGCCTGATGGCGTCTGGCAGATCGGGAAGGTTCGGCTCGACGTCGGCGGCGCCCGTCGCCAGCAGGACGCGGCGGACATGGATCTCGGTCACAGCCTCCTCGGTCTCGATCCGGGCGACGAAGCCGCTAGAGTGCCTCGCCAGATCAGCGACTGTTCCCACCACGACCCTGGTCCCGTAACGTGCGATGTGTTCGCGCTGGCGGTCGAGAATCTCGCGGCCGGAGATGCCGTCGGCGAAGACCGGGATATTGTGGCTCGCCGGGATCCAAGCGGCACGGGACTGCTCCGAATCCACGATCATGAACCGGCGGGCGAAGCGGGCGAGATAGAGAGCGGCCGTCAATCCAGCCGGACCGCCTCCGACGATCAGGCAATCGAGCGGTGTTCCGCTCTGCGGGAGATCCCGCGGTGGGTTCGATCCGACCGCCCTGTCCGAGGCCAGTGGCGTCCTCATGCTGCAGCCCGCCTTATCCGTCGTCCGCATTCAGCAAGACGACTTCGCCAGGTGACGGCTGGTTCCGGAGCCATGCGGCTTCTACGCCCTCCGGGGAACACGGCGCACGGCATCGGGTTCTCGCCACTCGATTGCAGAGACCAACGAGAGACCAACGCCCTTGCCCTCAGCGCCCGCAACATTCCGGTTCCTGGTGGCCGAAAGCGAGCCGCCCGAGGCACGTGAGGAGCGCCGCAAGAGCGTCGGCCGCTCGTCGGGGGAAACCTATCTCGACATCCTGGAGAGGCTCGCTCCGGGGGCTTCGTGTCATCGGATCGGGCCGGCGGACGCCAATGCCAGCCTTCAGGACGGAACATCCCTCGCCGATTACGACGGCGTTTTCCTCACCGGCTCGCCCATGCATCTCTACGAGGAAACGCCGGAGACTCGGCGCATCGTCGCATTCATGCGCGCCGTCTTCGTGTCCGGCACGCCCTCGTTCGGATCCTGTGCCGGGCTGCAGGTAGCCACCGTCGCGGCCGGCGGGAGCGTCCGCCGAATTGCGGGAGGCTACGAGGCCGCTTTCGCCCGACGCATCGTGCCGACCGAGGCTGGGCGCGGCCACCCGCTCCTGGCGGGGCGGCCGGATTCCTACGACGCACCGACGATCCACTCGGACGAGGTCGAGACGCTCCCCGAAGGTGCCGTTCGCCTCGCCGGAAACCGCGTCACCTCGGTGCAGGCCGCCGAGATCCGCTACGGTGGCGGAGTGTTCTGGGGCGTGCAATACCACCCCGAGATCGGGCTCGACGAAGTCGCAGGCGCCCTCCGACGGCAATCGGAGAGCCTTGTCGAGGTCGGGCTGTCGGGAAGCGAGGACGAGGTCGATGCCTACGCCGACCAGATCGAGGCGCTGCATCGCGAACCGGGACGCCGCGACATCGCCTGGCGCCTCGGCCTCGACGGCGAGGTCATCGACGAGACCAGGCGGCTCACGGAATTGCGCAATTTCATCGATCACCTGACCGGGCTCCGTGAGGGGCGGGCAGCCTGATCGAATCCGGATTGCCGAGGCTGTAGGCGCTTGGATCAGGCGAGGGCGGTCAGACGCGCTTGTAAATAACCGTCGATCTTCTTGAGATAGAATTCAAGTTTGCCCGCCCGCGCCTCGGCGTCCTCTGCCCGGGTGTCAGCAAGCTGCGTCGCCATCTCAGCTTCGCGCCGGGCAAGATCGGCCTCACGCAGTTCCAGACTGACCTGTGCGAGTGCGCGTTCGGCATCCTCCGCCCGGCGCTCCCACTGCCGGGCATCCTCCCGTGCCTTGGAGAGTTCGGCCTGTAGCTGCGCCCGCTCACGGTGCGTGAGGCGGATGAGGTCGGACGCCCGTGCCGAGATGTGTTCCGCGCGCGCTCGGAGCTCCTGCATCGACTCTACTGCGTGTTCGACGAGTTGCAGCGTGCGGGCACCGTCGCAATCCTCGGCACGATCAGAAGCGGAGACGACCAGCGCCTTGCTGGAGTGTGTTTCCCGAAGCACCGGAAGACGAATCAGATCGGCCATGTCGTATACGGCAGGAGCCATGTGAAGAGGTTTTCTGACCTGAGGATCAAGGCCTGCTAGGGAGCGGCCTGCGCGCCGTCATCATCACGCCCGGCAGAAGGTGCCTTGCGCCCGAAGCCGGTCACCACGGCGTCGTGAAGCCGTGCCAGCCATTCCTCGGCATCGCTGGCACGCTGCTCGGCAAGCATGGCCCGATTCTCCGCCACGGCGATCTGCGCTTCGAGAAACTTTGCGCGCTCCAGCGCCTGGACGACCGTGCGCTGAAGCTCCGCCTCGAGTTCGCTCGAGCGCTCCTCACTGATGCGGATTGCGGCGGTCGCCTCGTGGATCAGGTCGAGGGCCGAGGACCAGTCCCGTCGTCCCGGCATCGGCACTTCTCCGGAGGATGGTGGCATCCGCAGCGGATCGAGCGCGACGAGCGTCTCCCCCGACGGATGAGAGGAATCCGGTCGGCCTCGCAGAAGTCAGGCGGCAGTCGGGGAAGTCTCTCTGTCACGCACGGCATGATCGGTCATGGTCGGCCCGTCCCTATCCTATCGGTCTCTCGCCGCCTTCCGACGGTTCGGACGTCTCGACCTCGCACGCCCTGCGTTCAGGTCGTCTTCTCTGTCGTCATGAACGGCCTGACGTTGCTGGCCTCGGACATTGGGGTGTCCTGGGTCTCGGCCCGCTGAGCTGCCTCGTCACCGGCGAAGGATCGCGCCGAACGCTTCAACGCGTCATGCTGCTTCTGCAGGGCGACCCGGCTCTCGCGTGCGATGTCCAATGCCCCTTGCGCCATTCTCCGTTCGGACCGCTCGTGCTCGAGCTCCTCGATGAGACGATGCTTGACCGCCTCGAAATCCGCACGCTCGGCCTCCTGTCGATGCACGAACTGGTCGATCCGGTCGGACAGGCTGGCGACGCGGCCATTGGCCTGCTCCAGGGCGGCATCCTTGGCGGCCATCGCCTTCGTCAGCATCTCGCAGCGATGATCGAGCTCGGAGCGCGCACGCTGCATCTCGAGGAAGCGCTCGGTCTGCCGGGCCAAGTCGGATTGCACGCTCTCCAGCCGGCGCTCGAGCGTCACGCGCTCGATCGACGATTCCTTGAGGCCGCGTTCAGCCGCCCGGCCCGCCTCGTCGCGCTCCCGCAGCTGGTTACGGAGCTGCTGAAGCATCTGATCTGTCGTCGCGAGACGGCCGGCCGTCGCCTCGGCCCGCATGGCGAGGCTCGCACGCTCGCTTCGATGGACCGCGATCTCAGCCTCGTACTGCGCCTCGGCCTTCTTGGCGGCGGAGGTCTCGTTGGCCAGTTGCTGTTCGAGCGTCCTGATGGTGGCGCGGGCCGCTTCGGATTGGGCTTCGAATTCCTGAGAGCGGGCATCGAGTTCGGCGAGCCGTGCCGCCTGATCCTCGCTCAGGACCTGCAGGCGCTGATGATCCTGCTCCAGCAGGTTGCGGCTTTCGCGGACATCCTGCAGTTCGCTCTCGGAGCGGGCAAGGGCCTGATCCAGGGACTTGGCCTCGATGCGCAGGGCCTTGCTCTCGCCCTGCAGGGCCCGGGTCTGCTCAGTCTCGGCGAAGAGGCGGCGCTCGAGGTTTTCGGCCGAAAGCGTCTTGTCGCGAAGGGTGAGACGCAACTCCTCGGCGGCCGCATCGCGGTCCTGCAGACTGGTCTCGAGGTGATGAAGCTGGATCGCGGCGGCCGAATAATCGTTCGTGATCGCTGCGAGCCTTCCCGACATCTCGGTGATCTCGCGCCGCATCGTGGCTGCGGCGTTCTGTTCGAGCGAAAGAAGGGTCTCGACCTCGGAAATACGGATCTTCGCTTTCGGCAACTCATCAGTGATTGCGATGATGGGCTCCAAAATCGCCGAGAAGTCGCTTTGTAGCGACTTCAACTCTTCGAGACGATCCGACATCTCCGCAACACGGAAGCGCACGACTTCGTTGCGCTGCCCGATCGCGTCCAGCGAAAAGTCTTTTGACGCATTGAGCGGAACCAAGTTCTTCACGTCGTCGAATTTGCTCAAATTCGACGCCTCGCCAGTCGGAGCCTTGGCAGTATTCGAGGCCGGTTTATCGGCGTTAAACTCGCTCGCGGCGAATTTCTTGAAAGACATCCATGCCATAATCGAAAGCCCATCGCCGCGCAGCTTGCGACACGTCACAATATCATCAAGCTGAAAACCACCTCCGTTTGTCAATATGGCCGCACGACCGATATTCATAATTTCTTAAGGTGTGGTCAGGCGGCCGGGAGGAATCGGCTGCGCTCGCGACGACGGCCGAGATCAGACGACCGATTTTGGACATCAATCGCTTCCGTCCATGAGCATCACGCACGTTGGTCGTGATCCCACCTGAGGTTCGCAGCTCTCGCCCCTCGGATCGACAGGGATGCTCGCGTTCTTCTCAGACAATGTCACAAGCGACGATGCCGGACGGCGCGCGATCGGCCATTTCCGACATCCCCCGTCGCTCGTTCTGACCGATTTCCCATCACCGTCGCGTCAACGGCTGAAGTGCTGTGAGAGGCCAGTCAGTCCGTACTCATCGCAACGGATGAACCGCCCGATGCCTGATGAGTCATCGCGCGAAGCTGACCGGTGCATCGGTGTCCGGATGTCGAAAAATGCCCATCCGGATGCCGTAGATCGCCTCCAGGGTCTCCGCGGTGACGAGATCGTCCGGAGTGCCGCGACGGATGAGGCGTCCGCCGTGGAGGGCGAGAATCTGGTCGCAGAAGCGTGCCGCAAGGTTGATGTCGTGCAGGACCACGACGACCGAGGCGCCGCGCTCGTCGGCCAGCCGCCGCACCAGGGCCAGGACTTCGAGCTGATGGGCGACGTCGAGGGCGGAGATCGGCTCGTCGAGGAGAAGGCAGCCGGCATCCTGCGCCACCAGCATGGCGAGCCAGACCCGCTGGCGCTCGCCGCCCGACAGGCTGTCGACCAGGCGGTCGGCGAAGGCGGCCGTGTCGGTGAGGGCCATCGCCTCGGCGACGATACGCCGGTCGGCGGCACCGACGCGGCCCAGCGCTCCGTGCCAGGGATACCGGCCCATGGCGACGAGTTCCCGCGCCAGCAGGCCAGGCGCCTGAGGCGTCGCCTGCGGCAGGTAGGCAACCGCGCGGGCGAAGGCTCTGTCGCTCCAGAGGTCGAGGGCGCGGCCCTGGAAGGTGATCCGTCCCGCACTCGGGAAGTGCTGGCGCCCCAAGAGCTTGATCAAGGTCGATTTGCCCGAACCATTATGGCCCACGAGGCCGACGACGCCCCGGCCCGGCAGGTCGAGGGTGAGCGGCGCGAGGAGCTGGCGCCCGGCCACCGCGAAGGACACGCCTTCCAGCCGGTACCCGCCCTCCTGCCCGCTTGCGCCGGCCGCGACAGGGGAGGTGGCAGGCTTCGGGATCATCCGTGGTCGTCCGTCTCGGGAGGGGACCGGCTCAGGCAGAGGCGCGGGCGTGGCCGACCTCCGCGGAGAGGCCCAGGAGCGCCTGCGCGATCTCTTGCCCGCGAACCACCAGGATGGAAAGCAGCGTGTCGCTCAGGCCGTGCGTCTCCTCGCTGAAACCCTGCAGGTAGATGGCGGGCTCGAAGCCCGGCCGGGTCCGCAGGCGGTAGTCTCGGTCGACGCCGGTCTCCGCCAGGTAGGGCTGGAGCGCCGGCATCAGGGTGTTGAGCCGGTCGCGGCGGTAGCCGGTGGCCAGGATGACGGCGTCATAGCCGGCCCGGCTGCGCGCGCCCGAGGCCTCGTCCACGAGGTCGAGATGGACCTGGGAACCGGCTTCCGTGGCGGTCTCCACGCAGGTCCGCCGATGCAGCGCGTGCCGGACATCGGCGACGACCTTCTGCTGATAGAGGATCTCGTAAATCCGGGTAAGAAGTTCGCCATCAATGACCGAGTAATTGGTGCCGCGGAACTCCTCGATCAGCGCACTTCGGCCGGATTCAGGCTGGCCGTAGACGAAATCGGTGAAGTCGGGATTGAAGATCTCGTTGACGAAGGGGCTGTCGTCGGCGGGCTTCAGAGCCTGGCCGCGGAAGATCAGATCGACGCTCGCCCCCGGCAGCCGGCTCTTGAGGTCGAGGAACAGCTCGGCGGCGGTCTGGCCGGCACCGATCACGGCGATGCGCGGGGAGGAGCCGGCGAAGGGCAATGCGGCGATGCTCCTCAGGTAGGTGGAGGAATGAAAGACGCGTTGGCTCCCATGCAGATCCGCGAAGGCCTCCGGGATGCGCGGCTCACCGCCGGTGGCGAGCACCACCGCCCGTGTCCGGCGGCGACGCTCGCGCCCGGCGCCGTCCACCGAGCGAACGACGAGGTGGCGCACCGTATCGCCCGCTCGCTCCGGTTCCACCGCCACCACGGCCTCGCCGTAGTCGCATCGGTCGACGAAGTGGGACGCCACCCAGCGCAGGTAATCGTTGAACTCGATCCGGCTCGGATAGAACGACTTTCGGTTGATGTAGTCGGTGAGGCGGCCGTGCACATGCAGGTAGTTGACGAAGCTGAACGGGCTCGTCGGGTCGCGCAGGGTCACGAGATCCTTGAGGAAGGAGATCTGCATGCCGCTGTCGGGCAGCAGCATCCCGCCGTGCCACAGAAACTCGGGCTGGCGCTCCAGGAAGCGTACGCGCACGGGCCGTCCACTCCGGCGGCCTGCCTCGTCGAGGGCGATGGCGAGGGCGAGGTTCGACGGGCCGAAGCCGATCCCGATCACATCCTGGACGGTGCCGTCCGGCCCGGCGCTTCCGGTGGGGTAAGCCTCCGTCTCAGGAGCCGGGCTACGGAAGCCCAGGGCGGTGCCGGAATGATAGCCCTCGGTCATGCGGCGGCTCCCAGATCCCGGCCCTCGGGAGTCGCGTCGTCCCTCACCGCGGGCTGAACCTGCGGCAGGTTCGGAGCCCAGAGGCGCTCGCAGAAGAAGCGCTCGCGCAGGAGCATCACCAGTGCGGCGCGCTTGTGCGGGAAATCGAAGGTCTTGATCCGGGCAAATCCCGAGCGTTCGAGGTTGCGCAGTTGCTGCACGTGGTCGGCGCGGGGCTCGCCGACGATCCGGTCGGTGCGCGGATCGTCGAGGAAGAGGGCATGCATCAGCGAGGGCAGCCAAGCCGAGACGTAGGGCCGGCCGCGGAAGCTTTCCTCCCCAACCAGCACGTGCCAGCCGCGATCGTAGTCGCGCACCTCGTAGAACGGCGCGAGGCGGTTCTCCTTGGCCCAGTACACCTCGAAATAGCCGAAGGGCTCGCCCCCGAAACTGCCGATCAGGGGAAGCATGTGCGGATCGCCGATCAGCCCGGCCAGGTAGGCCTCGTGCCTGGCGCGCGGACCGGCTTCAGCCCAGACCGCGTCGACGCGCGGGTCGTTCATCCAGCGGTGCAGGAGGTCGACGTCGTCGGGACTCGCGGCGCGGAAGGCGACGGGCAGGCCGAGCCAGGGAATGAAACGCTGGTAGAGGAGGCCCGTGGGCTTGGGCGCGCGCATGGGATGGCGGCGCCCTTCGGTCATGACCGGCATGGCGGGGAAATCCCGGCCCTCAGGGTTTGCGAGCCAAGGTTCGGGACGCTGCCAAAGCATGGCGGCTCGGACCGAGAGGGCCTCGCCCTCGCCGACGGCAAGGCCGGTCGCGCGAAGCAGTGGGAGGATGCCGGCGAACCCTGCGGGGTCGAGGCTGATCCGGTCCTGGTCGGGATGCGCGGCTGAGACCGCCTCGAACGCCGCCATCAGAAGAGGAAGCGCCGACCCTGCATCCCCGGTGAGCGGTTCTTCAGGCGCGAGCCGCGGCGCCGCCGAGGCGGACTGCCGGAGGCGCAGGGCGACGCGCTCGCCCGTCACGACGCTGAGCCGGTCGCCGTCCAGGTGGACGACGTGGGGCCGGCCGGCGGCCTCTCCGGCGCGAAAGGGCATCGTCGTTGGCAACATCGGCCTCATCATCCCGCTGACAGGATCCTGCTCGGCAGGCGCGGCCCCGCCCGATGAGGGGGATGAAGCGCCTGTTCCTCACAAGGACGCCGGGACCCGGCAGGGATTTAGGCCGCCGCGCCGATTTTTTTCGCGGCAGCAGGCTAAATTTGCGCCCGCCCGCACCGTCCTGACTCGCAAGACCGCCCTTGCAAGACCGCAGCGTTCCGGGAGCAGGCCCATGGCCATCGACGACAGCGAAGCGACGTTCCTCGTCGTCATCAACGACGAGGCGCAATACTCCATCTGGCCGTCCTTCCGGCCAGTGCCGGACGGATGGGCCGCCACCGGCTTCACGGGCCGCAAGGCCGAGTGCCTCGCCCATGTCGACGAAGTCTGGACCGATATGCGGCCGGCCTCGCTTCGGCGGGCCCTCGACGGCGACGCATCCGTGCCCCGAACCTGAAACTGCCCCGCTCGCAATCTCCGTTCCGCATGTCCTCAGGAAGCCCGATGTCCGACGCTGTCCCGCGCGCCCCGATCACGGTGGCGCCCGCTCGCGACTTCGTCCGCCACCTGCGCGGGCTCGCCGAGGTAAACGGGAGTGTCCCGGCCCTGCGCTTCCTCGACGACCCGGCTCTGGGGGAGATCGAACTCGGCTACGCCGACCTCGATCGTCGCGCCCGCGCCATCGCTTCACGGCTCCAGAGCCATGCCGCGCCGGGCGAGCGCGTCGGCCTCATGCTGGAGACGGGCCTCGACTACGTGGCGGGTTTCTTCGGCTGCCTCTATGCCGGCCTCATCGCGGTTCCGGCCTTCCCGCCCGAGGCGCGCCGAGCGCAGCACCAGGCGCGCCTATCCGCGATCCTGACGGATTCCGAGCCCGCGGTGATCCTCGTTCACAGGGAAGCCGTCGGCATCGTTGGGGCGATGGCGGGCGCCGGAGCGGCTGAAATCATCGGCGTGGAGGACATCGCGAGGGAGGAGGCAGAGGCTTGGCGCGCGACGCTCCCGGAGCCGGAGGCGATCGCCTTCCTGCAATACACCTCCGGCTCCACGGCCTCGCCCAAGGGCGTCGTGGTGAGCCACGCCAATCTGATGGCCAACGAGCGCGCGATCCGCGACGGCTTCGGCTTCCGCTCCGACGACGTGATGGTGAGCTGGCTGCCGCTCTATCACGACATGGGCCTGATCGGCGGGCTGCTGCAGCCGATCCATGCCGGCATTCCGGCGGTTCTGATGTCGCCCAAGCATTTCCTCGGGCGCCCGGCGCGCTGGCCCGAGGCGATCCACCGCCATCGCGGCACGGTGAGCGGCGGACCCGACTTCGCCTTCCGGCTATGCCACGACCGCATCGACGACGACACCCTCGCGCGCCTTGACCTGACCTCATGGCAGATCGCGTTCTCGGGATCCGAGATGGTGCGGGCCTCGACCATGGCGGATTTCGCCGCGCGCTTCGCCCGCGCCGGTTTCGACGCCCGTGCGCTTCGCCCCTGTTACGGCCTCGCGGAGGCGACCCTGTTCGTCTCGGCGGGCCATCGCGGCGAGGGCCTGCGCAGTCTCGACCTCGACCCGGAAATGCTGGCCGCCGGGCGGGTGGAGGAAACGAACGGGGAGGGTGCCAGCCGCCTCGTCGATTGCGGCTTCACCCAAGGCGACCACCCGGTCCGAATCGCGAGCCCGAACGGCTCGGCCCTGCCGGACGGCGGCGTCGGCGAGGTTCTGCTTTCCGGCCCGAGCCTCGCCCAGGGCTACTGGCGTAACCAAGCGGCGAGCGTCGAGGCTTTTCCGGAAATGGAAGGCCGGCGCTGGCTGCGCACGGGCGATCTCGGATTCCTGAAGGCGGGGCGACTCTTTCTGGTGGGACGCGCCAAGGACCTCATCATCCTGCGCGGCCATAACGTCTATCCCCAGGACGTGGAGCGGGTCGTGGAGGCAGGAGTCGACATCCTGCGCCAGGGCCGGATCGCCGCCTTCGGCATGGAGCGCGACGGGCGAGAGGGCATCGGCGTTGCCGTGGAGGTCTCGCGCACGGTGCAGAAGCTGGTGACGCCCGAGGCTCTCGCAGCCCTCGTGGCCGAAGCCGTGGCCGACGCCTTCCTGGAGACAGCCCGCGTCGTCGTGCTCCTCAATCCGGGTGGCCTGCCCCGCACCTCCAGCGGCAAGATCCAGCGCAGCGCCACGCGGCAGGGCTGGGAGGCCGGCAGCCTCGATGCCTACGCGGTGGTCGAAGATGGCCGGCTCGCCGGGGCGCCCGACCGGCTGGTCGCCAGCCTGACATGGACGGAGGAATTGTTGGCCGGGCTGTTCGCCCGCATCCTCGGGCGGACCGGCCAGGACCGGGATAGCCACTTCTTCGCCCAAGGGGGCGATTCCCTCACGGCGATTCGGCTCCTCACGGAGATCCACGCCGAGACGGGTCTGTCTCTGCCCACCGCGTCTTTGTTCGCCCATCCGCGCCTCGGTGCCCTCGCCGAGGCCCTCGACCAGCTTCGTGCGGTCGGTGGCAGCACGGCTCCGATCCGGCGCGCGGACCGGAACGCGGCACTGCCGCTCTCGCCCGGCCAGGACCGACTGTGGTTCGAGGCCGCCTACGAGGACGGCACCGGCCACCACATCGCCGGCGGCCTTCGGCTCGACGGACCCCTGGACCGTCCCGCCCTGGAGGCCGCTCTGACTGCCTTGGTGGCGCGCCACGAGGCCTTCCGCACGCGGCTCCGGCGCCGCCCGGACGGGCGGGCCGAGGCGGTGATCGACCCCGCTGGGTCGGCGGCGATCCTGGCGGATACCGATCTGTCCGGGCTCGAGGGCGATGCACGCGCGGAGGCGTTGGAGGCCCTTACCCTCGCGGAAGCCGAAGCGCCCTTCACCCTGGACGGTGGTCTTCTCGCGCGGTTCCGGCTGGCGCGTTGCGCCCCAGAGGCGCACATCCTCCTCATGACGATGCACCACATCGTCTCGGACGGCTGGTCGATGCGGGTGATCCTGCGCGAGTGGCCGGCGCTCTATGCGGCCGCCCGAATGGGGCGGACGGGCGCACTTCCCGACCTGCCGATCCAGCCCGCCGACGTGGCGGCCTGGCAGCGCGACCCGTGCTGGCAAGCCGCGCGGGACGAGGACCTCGCCTGGTGGCGGGCGCGCCTCGACGGCCCGGAGCCGGATCTCGTCTTGAGCGGCAGGCCCCGATCGGCCGAGCGCGCCACGCACGGCCGCCTCGCATTCCCGATCGAGGCAGCCTTGAGCGGACGCGTCGCAGACCTCGCCCGCGCGACCGGCGCCTCGCCCTTTGCAGTCTTGTTCGCCGCCTTCGCCCTGTTCCTGAACCGCTACTACGGCGCGCGTGAGCTGCGTCTCGCCCTTCCGGTCGCCGGGCGCCAGCGCCCGGAGACGGAGGGGCTGGTGGGCCTCTTCGTCAACACCCTCGTGATCCCTGTGGAGATCGATCCGGCGGCCGGCGGGCGCGACCTCCTCGGGCGGATCTGGTCGATCCTGACGGAGGCACAAGCCCATGCCGAGCTGCCGTTCGGGCATTTGGTGGAGGCGCTGCAGCCGCGGCGCATCCCCGGCCGGGCGCCCCTGGCGCAGGTCATGATCAGCCAGCAGCCCGCCGGACTCGGCGACCATGGCGAGGCCGGCGGCCTCGCCCTCACGGCCTTCGGGCGGGACACCGGCACTCCCGCCTACGACCTCGTGCTGGAGGTGGCCGAGGGCACAAGCGGCATCGTCTGCACCTTCGGCTATGCGCGCGACCTGTTCTTGTCCGACACGGCGGCGCGGTTTCGCGACGGGTTCCTGGCCCTGCTCGGGGCGATGACGCAGGCGCCCGCGCGGCGGGTGGACCTGCTGCCGCTGGTGACGGAGGAGACCCGGCGCGCCCTCTCTGCACCCCATCCCGGTCCGCTGCCGCTCGCCGACGCCCTCCTGCCCGACCTCATCGCACAGGCCGCCAGGATCCGGCCCGATGCCCCCGCCGTGATCTGCGGCGAGACCACCACCGCCTTCGCCGAGATCGACGCACATGCCAACCGCCTCGCCCACCTGCTGAGCCGCCACGGCGTGCGCGCCGAGACCATCGTCGCCCTCGCCCTGCCGCGCTCGAGCACCCAGATCGCCGCCTTCCTCGCCATCCTGCGCGCGGGCGGCGCCTTCCTGCCCCTCGATCCCAGCCTGCCCCCCGCCCGCATCGCTGCCCTCCTGGCCGATGCCCGGCCCCGCCTCGTCCTGGGCAATGCCGACACGCTCGCCCGTTTGTCGTCGGCTCTGGGCCTCCTTGCTGGAGCGGACCTGTCCAGGCTCCTCGACCTCGACACCCTCGACCTTGCCGCCGAGCCCACCAGCCCGCCGGACGTGACCCTGCACCCGGACCAGCTCGCCTACCTGATCCACACCTCCGGCTCCACCGGACGGCCCAAGGCCGTCGCCGTCGCCCACGGGCCGCTCGCCGCCCATCTCCGCGCCACCGGCGCCCTCTACGGGACCGGACCGGAGACCCGCGAACTCCACGTCCTGTCCATGAGCTTCGACGGCGCCCACGAGCGCTGGATGGTGCCGCTCGCCTTCGGCGGATGCGTCGTCCTCAAGCCCGACAAACTCTGGACCCCGCGCGAGGCGCTTGCCGCCATGGAGCGGTACGCCGTCACCCATGCGGGCTTTCCCACCGCCTACATGCATGCCCTGGCGCTGGAGGCCGCCTCCGGACCCGCCCCCAGCCCGCGCTCCTACGCCTTCGGCGGCGAGGCGCTCTCGCGCGAGAGCTTCGCCCTCATCGCCAGGGCCTTGCGCCCGCGCTTCCTCATCAACGGCTACGGACCCACCGAGACCGTGATCTCCCCGCTCGCCTGGAAGACCGGTCCGCAGGCCAGCGTCGAGGGCGCCTACGCGCCGATCGGCCGGGCGGTCGGACCGAGGCGCGCCCTCGTCCTCGACGCGGCCCTCGAGCCGGTGCCGGCGGGGGTGACGGGCGAGCTGTACCTTGGCGGGGCGTGCCTCGCGCGGGGCTATCGTGGAGTGTTGATTTCCGTTGAGAGTTGACCCGGCGGAGCCCGAAGTTTCCATCGAGAAGTGACCCGTGTCTGAACCCACCCCTGGCTTTTTGGTCGGGGGGTCATGGAGTGATCGACATGGCGTTATTGAGTGTCATTCGGCGCTGGGCGTTCCGAGAAGGGATGCCGATCCGGGAGATTTCGCGACGTACAGGATTGTCGCGCAACACGATCCGCAAGTACCTGCGGTCGGATGAGAAGGAGCCGCTCTACCGAGTGCCGGAGCGGCCCAGCAAGTTGGACCCGTTCGCCGCGAAGCTGTCGGGCTGGCTGAAGACGGAGGCGAGTAGGTCACGCAAGCAGCGGCGCACGGCGCGGCAGATGCACACCGATCTAGCCTGTCTTATTCACGAGGGCAGTGGATCTGTGGTGGCGAGCGTAGCGTAAGGCATTGATAGGGCTTAGGGATTGGGTGCTGACACCAACCTTTTTCACCTGATCGAGCCCGCCATGCCCGCCATGTCCGATCCTACGGTGCTCCCGTTCGCGTTTCCATCCGTGAGAGCCAAGAAGCTCACAGCTGCCTTCGATGGCGGACGCCTGTCCTCGGACGGCGGTGTCCTGCTGCTGGCCCAGGCCGCCCGACGGTTGGGCATCGCCGAGAAGCTCGCTGCGGTGATCCCGGACCGGCGCGATCCGAGCCGGATCGTGCATCCGCTTCCCGAGATCCTTCTGGCGCGCATCCTGGCCATCGCCTGCGGTTACGAGGACGCCGACGACCTCGACCACCTGCGCGCCGATCCTGCGTTCAAGCTCGGGTCGTGTCCGTCAATGAGGTGGAAATTCGGGGTGGAGTTGGAGCGGCCATCGGTCAGGCGGCCTGAGGTGGAATTGCTGTGAGGGTGTCGTCGAGCAGGCTCGGGGTGAAGCCAGCCATGCCCTCGATCTGCATGTAGCGGTGCTGGAGCTGCCATTCGTCGTTGGCCTCCAACAGCACGGCTCCGATTCGCGGTTTATTCCTGGGCCGGTGCGCTGACGCTCAGCCTCGTCTGGTCCAGGGTCGAGATCTATTTCCTGGA
>NZ_JAIETD010000012.1 GCF_019745455.1 Methylobacterium sp. | reverse complement strand
GCTAAGACTTTGCAACCCAACCATTGCAGCCTGGAGGGTGCGGGGGATCGGTGTCGCACTCAATGTGAGAACGTGAGCAGTCTCGGCTATAGCGCGAAGGCTGGCTTTGGTTTTCGCACCAAAGCGTTGCTCCTCATCGATGATGACGAGGCCCAGATCCTGGAAGCTTACTCCTCTTCCAGCAAGAATCTGAGTGCCGACAACAATGCGAATTGTGCCGTCGGCCAACCCCTGCTTCACGCGCTTAGCTTCACCAGGAGCGACGATACGTGACAGCTGAGCAACCTTGATGCCGAAGCGTGCAAAGCGTCGTTGAAAGGCTTCAACGTGCTGGCGCACGAGCACAGTCGTCGGTGCCATGACAGCAACTTGCCGGCCTGCAAAGATCGCGGCGGCCGCAGCTCGCAAGCCGACCTCTGTTTTGCCGAAACCAACGTCGCCGCAAACCAGCCTGTCCATTGGCTGCTCTTGAGCAAGATCGGCCAAAACATCATGGACTGCTTGCGCCTGATCGCTTGTGAGTGGATACCCGAAACCAGCGGCAAATCGCTCCATCTTGCGCTCAGGAGCTACGATTTTCGGAGCAGCTAGTTTCCTGCGCTCCTGTGCGGCATTCAGCATCACGCGCGCGGCTTTTGCCAGGGCTGCTTCCGCCTCTAGCCGACGACGATCCCACGTGCCGCCGTCAAGCCGGTCAAGCGAGACGGCATCCGGCTCAGAGCCATAGCGCCAGATACGGTCGGCTTGGCACACCGGGACCATGAGGATGGCATCATTAGCAAAGCGAAGTCGGAGAGCATCCTCTGTATTTCCACCCCCCTCTCCTGCACAGATTTCCTCCAGTCCCTCGAATACGCAAAGACCGTGATCGCGATCGATCGCGACATCCCCAATGCGTAGCTCGATTTCACCAATCGGCAGACAGGCCGAGCTCCTCTTGCTCACTGTGCCGACTGCTCCGAACAGATCGGCTGCGGCAAACACTGTCACATTTGCCTCTGGCACGTAGAATCCGGCATTAATTGGCGCTTCGATCGCTAAGATCTCACCAGGAACAGCAGTGGCGACATCGCCCCAAGCATCGATCAGCCGCACACTGTTTTCAGTGACTTCATCCGCTGCCCGCACCAGCCGCCTCAGCGGACGTTTGGGGCCAGTCAGCACAATACGATCGCCGGCTTTCAAACGGGCTTGTATAGCCTTGGCGAAGGCAACTTCGGGCCTCCTTTCGTGGACAAAAGACTGGGTTTTCAGATTTTCGGCCTCATCTTGGACGGCATTCGTGAAAAGGTGCTTCGCAATAAGCGAACTCCATTCCCGGTCAGTCAAATAGAGTTCTGTAACTTCCCTTTCGCGAGCAGTCTGAGACGACGAGAAAGCATCGCCCTGTTCTGGTTCCGAAATCTGCTCAAGGAAATCAGCGACATGGTCTTCCGCTCCAGCCTCGACAACGAGGCGCGCGTCAGGGACGTAGTCGAGCACCGTAGAAAGGGATGTGTAATATCTGGAGAGTTGGTGTTCCTGACCGGTGAATGGTTTGAGCGACTCGTCAGATCCAGGTTCGAGAATGATCTCGTTCGCTGGATCAATCACTAGCACCTCAGCATCGACCAACGATCGCTGAGATACCGGATCGTAAGAGCGGATAGCGGTGACGCGAGCTTCATCGTGCTCGATGCGGCAGGGAAGAGACGCAGCCGCCGGAAATACGTCTATAGTGCGCCCCCGGATCGCTACCTCTCCGGGTTCGTCGACGCGATCATCAAAGACATAGCCCAACCGCTTCAGTTGCACGCTGACCGCCTCCAAATCGAGGCTGTCGCCAATCCGAAACTCGAAACGTGTCGAAGCCCAGGTTATGGGCGGGGGCACGCGTTGCAGGAGGGCTGCTGCTGTGGTCAAGACGAGGTCGGGCAGGTTGTCCTTGTCGGTCAGCCAGCGCAGCACGCCGGCCCGCACACCCATAACGCCGCGCGACGGGGAAACGCGGTCGAAGGGCAGGCAATCCCATTCTGGGTAGATCGCGACCATTCTTTCGGGACCAAGCGCCTGTAATACATCGGCAATTTCACTTAAGTTGTCAGACCTACGAGCCACGTAGATTAGTGGTCGGCCAGCGCTTACAAACCCTAAGAGTGCAACCGCCAGCGCGCCTGTTGGTATCAGTGGTGTGGCGACCGAATGCTCGCCTTCAAAAGCGACTTTCGCTGTCTTGGGCTTTGCCATTTGAGGTCCGTCGCCATCGGTTCGGTATGGGCTCCAGAGAACGTCTGTGGGATCAGCGGGGTCCACCCGCTCATGGTTCATCCCCAGGTTCATTCAGTCTCATCGACGAGTGTTATGAACCACCCTAGTGGCGGCCTAATGCCGGCGCACGAGCAGCCCTACCCTGTCCTCTCCACCATGCGCAGCCGACACGATTCGAACGTGTGACCTTTGCCGTCGGAGCCCTTGAGGCCACCGACTGCCTTCCGCGACCCGTTGCATGCGCGACCGGCTTGGGCTACTCCACGCTCACGGTCAGCACCCGTAGCTCAGCTGGATAGAGCGTTGCCCTCCGAAGGCAAAGGTCACACGTTCGAATCGTGTCGGGTGCGCCACTTCCGTACAGAACTGCGAACACCCAGCTCGGCCGATGAGCCGGCGCCAGCGATGACGGTCTCGAGGCTGGCCTTATCGCCGATGATGCGGATGACGTCGGCGCTCACCTCGACCCGGTCGACGATCGCCTGAAGCCACGCCTTCCGGAACGGGATCTCACCCGTCGTCACGTTCTCCCGCATCAGCCGGCCGAACTGCTCGATCAGCTCCGGCGCGATCTCGACGGGTGGGCGCTCAGCGATGTGGATTCGGTCGAGCGCTGCCTTCGCTCGGTCTCGCTCCTGCTTCAGCGCCACGAGCCGGCCCTTCAGGATCTCGTCGAGATCGGTCACCCCCTCCTCGACCATCCGGTAGAGCCGCGTCAGCTTTTCTTCCGCGCCGGTGACCTCGCTGCGCAGTGCCGCGACCCGCCCGTCGACTTGTCCGGCCTTCTCGGCACGCAGCACCCACAGCGAAGCCAGCGTCTCCCGGAGACGGTCGGGCTGCAGCAGTTCCGTCACGAGGTGATCGGTCACCAGCGTGTCGAGCGTGTCCATCCGGATCGAGCGGCCTGTGCAGCCGGTCTTGCCCTGCCGGCCATGCGTCGAGCAGCTGTAGTACTTGTGCACATGGCCGGACTTCGAGGTGCCGGTGCGCAGCGTCATCGGCCCGTTGCAGGTCGTGCAGGTGGCAAGACCCGTCAGCAGGATCGGACCGGTCACCACGCGGGCCGGCGTCGTGCGCGGGTTGTGCGCCTTCAGCGTCGCCTGCACGGCCTCGAACTCGGCCACCGCGATGATGGCCGGGACCGTGATCGGGATCTGCTCGGCCTTCGGCTTCTCGGCGAGCGTCTTCGAGCAGCGCCGGTTGAACACCCATTCTCCGATATAGACGCGGTTCGTCAGGATGCCGTGGATCGTGGCGATCCCGAAGCGGGCGCCGGCTCGGGTGCGGTAGCCGCCCTCGTTAAGATAGCAGGTGACCGCCTTGACCCCGAGCGGACCAGAGGAGCCGTCGCCATGGCGGTAGAGGCGGAAGATCAGTCCGACCGTCTCCGCCTCGACCGCGTCGACGGCAAGCCGCTTCTTGATCCGAGCTCCGCGTTTCTCGACTTCGACGACGGTGTAGCCGAGCGGCACCGGCGCCCCGTTGTAGAAGCCCTGCCGCGCGTTCTCCTTCATTGCACGCAGAACGTGCTTAGCATTCTCCTTGGACTGATATTCATCAAATAACGCAATGACCTGCCGCATCATTACTTGGGCTGGATCGTCGCCGAGCTCCTGGGTGATTGAGATCAGCCGCACGCCGGCCTTGGCCAGGCGGCGCACGTACATCTCCAAGCCGAAACTGTCGCGGAAGAAGCGCGAGTAGGAGTGGACGAGGATCACGTCGAAGGGGTGGTCGTCATCACTCGCGCGCTCGATCATCTTCTGGAACGCGGGGCGGTTGTCGTCGGTGGCCGACGCGCCGGGCTCGACGTACTCGCCCACCACCGGCCAGCCCTTGGCGGCGCAGAAGGCGTGAACCTGCATGCGCTGATCGGGGATGGAGAGGTCGCTCTCGGCCTGGCGTCCGGTCGAAACACGCAGGTAGCAGCCGACGCGCTGCGGTCCTTCGATGGCCGGCACGAAGCGCGCCTTGCGGGTGTGATGGGTCATCGGGCGCACCTGAGCATCGGAACGGCAAGCTTCGTCGGTGGCGAAAAGGCTGCGCGGTTCGCGACTCGGCAGCAAGAGTCGCTCGCACGTCCTCCACAAGCGGTCTTGCCCACCTCAAAGGCGGGCAGGGAAAGGGCGCGCATGATCACGGCTTCATCGCGCGCAGGAGTGCGTCGAGGGCGGGGCCGAGATACATCTCCAGCACGTCGAGTTCGGCGCGGCCAACCGGTACGGGTCGCGGCAGATCATCGACGACGCGAAGGTCGGGATGGGCGCAAGCCGGGGCCCGATTGCGTGTGAACGGCGGCTTGCCCGATCCGGCCAAGCCCTGGACACGGGTCTTCAGGCCCGGCGCCAGCTTGGCGACGGGACGACCCGGCTTGTTCTCTCCGGCGCCGGCTACCGCGCCCGATCGTCCTGCCGGCTGTGATGCGCGAGATGCGCGAGCCGCCGGCGGAGCTGAGGTCTCGTCCGCCACGCATGCCGTGAGGTCCCGCACTGACCGGCGGCCTACGCATCCGGGGCTGGCCGCCGGCCAGCGCGGGAAGGTTTTCCTCACCTTCCCCGGCGCGGCACGCCGATCTGCTCACCCCGCCAGCGGGGTCATGCAAATCGGCGTGCACCGCTAAGGTCGCTCAAGCCGGTCGCGGTTGCAAGTCGCTTGAAAACCGGCCCGCAGAATGGGTGCCGCGCGCCAATTTCAACGGAAAATCCTGACCCTAAGCAGGCCTTCGGATCGTCTGCTTCTAGGCAGTTCGAGTGAAAAGCCTGGGGATGGCCGTTCAACGCATCCTCCCCTGATGAGCCGGGGCGGTACCACCGAAGGGGACGATCGCTCCGGCATTGATACGCGATGTCTGGGTCGGTTCCGGAGGCGGCTGTACCACCTCTGCCTCGGTCGCGACCATGTCGCTGCGCAAGAATTCCTGGGCGATAACAATCGCCGTGGCCAGGAGAAGCCCAGCACCGAAGCCGAGGAGAGCCAAGACGCGGGCCGAAGGCGGAAAGCTGCGGGTCAGCGGCTTCATCGCCGTGGTGATGACGCGGGCGTTGCCGATGTTGAGGCTGGCCTGCTGGCCGGTCTCGCGGGCACGGACGAGGAAGGCTTGGTAGATGTTGCGACTCGCCTCGACGTCGCCCTCGAGCTGGCGCAACTCGATCGACGCCTCACCAATCCTCGTGGTCTTGCGCTGAGCCTGCTCGAAGCTGCGCTCGAGCGCCGCGACGTTGGCCTGCGCCCTGTTCACGTCGTTACGGGCGGATTGGCCGTAACGCGCCACCTCTTGGTCGATGAGGCGACGTACCTGCTGCACCTGCGGCGCGATCGCCGTGACTTGAGGGTGGCGCGGTCCGAGGTCGTGCAGCAGCTCCGTCTGCCGCCGGCTCAGCTCGGCATACTGGCTGCGCAGCGTACCGATGGTCGGCGAGGCCAGGGCGTCGACCGTCGCGCCCTGGTCGAGGCCGGCGGCCTGTAGACGCTGAAACTGCTCGAATCGGGCCTGCGCATCGCTGACGCGGACGCGCGCTGCCGAGAGCTGGGCATTAAGCTGTGTCAGCTGCTGATCTGTCACCAGGGTGTCGCGGGTGCCGATGAGGTCGTGGGCGATCTTGTGGGCCTGAACGCGATCCTCGGCGGCGACCACCGCCCGGCGCAGCTCGGCGAGCTGGGCGGTCAGGCCGGCGCTCGCGGTGGACGCCGCCTCGGCACGTCTCGCACGGTCCTCAGCGAGGTAGGCGGCGACGATGGTGTTTGCGAGCCGTGCAGCCTTGTCCGCGTCGACCGACCAGACCCCAACGTCGACGATGAAAGTGCGCCCGGCACGCCCGACCGAGACGCGCTTCTTCAGGGCTTCGAGCACCACCGCGCTGTCCCGGGCCGGATCCGCTTCGGAGGCAAATGCGAGCCCCAACCGTTCGAGGAGGCTTGGTCCTCTCCCGGTGAATTCAGGATCGCGGTCGAGATCCATACGCTCGACGACCCGTTTCAGGACGCTGTTCGAGGTGATGACCTGTGCCTGGCTCTCGACGATCGTGAGGAGGCCGGCGGAGTCCTGGTTGCCGGGCGTCAGCTCCTTGTCGAAGAGGTGAAGGTCGCGCGGGTCGATGTAGAGCTGCGCCTCCGCGCTGTAGCGGGGCGTCAGCGCCTTGCCGCCGAGGAAGGCCGCGAGAGTGGCGGCGATCGCCCCTGCGAGGATCCAGGGCGCACGTCGGCGCAGGAGCACGAACAAGGCGCCGATTGTACGGGCGGGCATCGCTACGGCCTTAACCCTGTCATCCGGCGGCCGAACATCTGAAGAGGTGGTGTCGTAGACCAGCATCTCGGCTCCCACGCGGATCCAAGATCGGCACAGGTGCCGATCTGGGTCGCCAGTGCCGGTCTCGAACGGATCTGCCTCGGAATGGCGCATCCAACGGGTCCGGCAGCGGCGGCGGAGGTCAGGTCGCAACCGGCACACCAGGACTGTGCTGGGAGCGGCGAGGCATCGGGTCGCCTATACGAATGGTTTATGAAGTATCTTGGCGAGGACGTCCGAACGGGCGGGCAAAGGTCGCCGCGCGTGCTCGCGGACCGACGTCGAGCTAGGTGGCCTTAACGGGACCCGACATCACGCCCTTGCGCGGCGCAGACCTTCCACGATGCCGACACAGGGTATATTTCGCGCCGCCGCGGCCCGCAGGGTAGCCTCAAGCAGGGTCGGCGAGCAGCCATAGGCGCTGGGGCGGATGGCGACGTCGTGACTATAGAAGATCAGCCATCCCTTGCGAGCCAGAGCATCGTCCATTGCTCTCGCGATGCCATCGGCATCGATCCGCCCCTCGATCAGCGGAAGCGCCTTCAGGAAATAGCGGTCGACGCGACCGACATTCAGCCCCGGCATGATGCCGCGGCTCGAACGGTAGATCCCCCGCAAGGCGCGCTTGGCAGCCAGTGAGGCGTAGCCGAAGGGGAAGGCGAAGCTCTCGATGCTGAGTCCAGGCACGATCTCGCGAAGGCGGTCCACATTGCGTCTTGCCTCATCGGCGATCTCGCTCGGAGAAAGACTCGGCAGGAAGGCGTGCGAGTAGGTGTGGCAACCGATTTCGTGACCGTCCCGATGCAGCCGGGCGATTCTCTCGTCGTCGGCCAACTCCCAGTGGGCATGCCGGCTGCCGATCAGACCACCAGCGATGTAGTAGGTGCCCGCCGCGGCATAAACCCCAAGCAGATCGGCTCCCGCCGTGCAGGCGGATAGCGGGGCGTCGTCGAAGGTCAGGCTGACCAGGGGCGTCTCGCAGGCAAGCGTCGTCGGCGCCGTCCGAAAGTGCATCGCCACGCGATGGGATAAGCGTGCCAGCAGCGGGACGTCGTCCGCGACGTCCTTGTCTGCGGGCACCCTCATTTGGCGATCACACCACATTCTGCAGCGCGGTCGCGCGCTTGCGCATGACGAGGTGGTAATCGCCGTGGCGCAAGTTCACGCGATTGCCGAGCAGGGCGTTCATGACGCACGTTGCACCATCGACGAGGGCGGCGAGCGCCCGGTGCCGCACCCGTAATTCCGCGAAGCGCGGGCTCTCGTAGACGCGCTCGTAGGCGGTCTCGAAGCCTTTCCGTGCCATAAAGGCTTTTAGGCGCTGCGGCAGGACGAGGGGATGGTAATGGACCGGGAACGGGGGCTCGCCGGGCTCGCCGGCTCGGGCATGGCCGCGGATATAGCGATAGAACCACACGTGGAACCAGTGCGGCGAGTACTTCGTCACGAGGCCACTCAGCGAGCGCGGATGGGGCGCCCCGATGAGGATGAGCCCGCCCGGACGAACCGCCTCGGCGAAGCGGCTCAGCGCAGCCTCGACGTCGGGCAGGTGCTCGATCACGTTGTAGCAGGTCACGAGGTCGATGCTGTCCGGCAGCAGACGATGCGTCTGTACGTCATCGCAGATCCGAGTTTCGGCGTACCCATTATTCGCGATCTGAGCCGGATCGATGTCGACCACGGTCACGCGCGACCGCCGCAGCAAGCCGGCCGGTAGATACGAGGATGCCCCGCCCCCGGCCTCGTAGATCGCAATCTCGCCAAGCGGGAGGAGGTCGTTCAGCGTGGCGTGGACGCTGGCTAGGCTCCTACCGGCTTCGCCGGCCGGAAGTGCGGTGTCCTGATGCAGGTCTTGCGAAAGCAGGACCAGATTCACTGGAGCAACATCATGCGCCATGCCCCGCGATCCCCTCAGGTTCGACTGCACAGATGATCCAATGGGGGCGCAACGAACGTCGCCACTCATTGGGAGGAAGGAGGCTGCGGATCTTAGGAGATTTTTACGAAGCGCTTGCTGCATGAATCAAGCTCCCGTCGGAATGGGCGTCGAGCGGACGTTGCGCGAAGCACTTCCTACTGTCGTCGCCGGTGATGCAAGAAAAAGGTTACCTTTTCCTGTATAGCGGCGGTTCTCGGCGGAAATCGTCGTCATAAATTGCAGCCCTTCGCGAACAGCGCATTTATTCGACATGAAAACCATTGTCTTTCATGCCGCCTCCGGCTCGGTTTCCTTTATTTCTCTGTGACGCGCGGAATAAAATAATTCGAGACTCGTGCGGACAGCCGAGACAGGTGTCGACCCGAACGATTGGATGCATAGGGCCCGCTCGGCATCGCTGGACGATCGAAGCAACGCAAGCATATCGGGAACGCTTAGGGCATCGGCGTCCCAATGCGTCCGGCAGAAGCTCTGCGTGGTCGGCCGATGGCTCGCGAGGGCAGATGGCGTGTTCGCGACGAATGCGCCGTAGATCATGTATTCCGAGAAGTTCCGGTGCTGGCACAAGGCCTCGACCCACCCGCGGCCTGTCACGGCCTCGATGCGCGCGATCATGGCCTGCACAGTGGCTTGGTCCCAGATGATGATTTGGTCGATGTAGTCGTCGGTCGGCAGCTCCGGCTCCTTCTGATCCAGTAGCCGGCTCGCCGTGGCGACCCAAAGCATGTGACGGGGCCGCTGCACGGTGACGCCCTTCGGATGGATGTGCAGTGGCGTCGGATTGGGCTCCGCGACCGCTCGAAGGTCGAAGTCTCGGAAGAAGCACACATCGGAATCTATGAGGCAGAAGCGTTGCTCCCGCAGGCTTCGCGCGGCCGCGATCTTGACGAACTGCTGAACATGCCAGCCGCTCACCGGCTTGCCATGGAGGGACCACCAGTATCGCCGCCGACGCCAGCGCAGGAGCGGGACCGGCCGGAGCCAGCGCGGCAGGAACCGCGATTTGGGAAGGATCTGCCGGTCGCTCGTCCGGAAGCGCGCGAAATGCTCCACGTCCTGATCGTCGACGATGACGTAGTGCTGGCCACGTCCGGGCAGGTGGCGGTCGATGCTCTCGAAAAGAAGAGCGCAGCGCTCGAGATCGCCGCGATAGCTCAATGTGATCAGGCCCACGGTTTCCGGTCGGCCTCCCTGTGTGGCGATGTTGCCCTGCATGCTCGCCTCTGTCGATCGTGCGTCGGTGAGGGGGATCGGTCGTATCTTGAGGTCGCTCGCGGTCGTTCCAGTCACCCCCACTCTCATGATGAGGTGCTCTTGGAGACAGCACTCCTGGTCAAGAGGCCGTAAACCGCGATAAAAGAGATCGCATAGATGCCAATGAAGATTGCGTTGAGCCATGTGCTCCACTGGTTGGGGTTCGGCATCGCCATCAGGAGCAGCGCCACGGCGGCGGCCTTGACCATGACGATCCCGGCCGTGACCGCCGCGCGCAGGGACATGCTGCCGAAGGCAAAGAAGAGTTCCCCATGGAACTCAAGCAGATTCTTCACAGCCGGAACCGCGATGAGGACTGCGAGCATCCCGTAAGCCGCCGAGACGTTGGAGCCGAGCAGGCCCGGAAAGACGTGGAGGGCCGCCACCATCGCGAGCAGACCGCCGGTCGAGACCAGGGCGATGATCGCCTCGACCTTGATGATCTCGCGCACCATTTGCCGGGTCGCCCGGCCTGCCTGGATCAGCTTGCGCGAGTACATCATGAACATCGGGCGAAGCGGCACCCCGGTGAAGTCGATGAGCCGCATCGCGATGGCGTAGATGCCTGCCATGCGCTCGCCGGCCAGCGACAGGATGACGATCTTGTCGATCTCGCCCTGGGCCAGGAACATGAAGTAGGAGACGGCGTAGAGCAGCCCGTCGCGCAGCTTCCCAAGGAGCAGGGCGGGCCGGAAGCGCAGGCGGGTGCGCGGATGGAACGCCACCACCAGGAGCACGACCGCGATCGCGTTTCCGACGAGGTAATACGCGCTCCAGGTCTCCGCATCGCCGCCGCCGGCGGCCCAGAACGCCAGAGCCGCGCCCGCGCGGAAGCCGACCGGCAATGACACCACCGTGGCGGCCGCGCCGAAGCGGCCGAGGCCGTTATTAACCTGCACGAGTAGCTCGATCTGGCGCCACAACGCCACCTCGACAACAATGATCGCGAGGTAGCCCGGGAGCGCGATTACGGCTTGGAACACCATGACGTAGAGAAGGCCGGCCAGGACGAGCATGATCGGCAGAGCGAGGGCGAAGCAAACGTAGTAAGCGGCAAGATAACCGCCGAGCACCGCGCGGCGCGAGGCCGCTGAGCGCATGACGAATGACTGGAACCCGAAACCAGCGAGGCACCCGATTAGCACACCTGCCGCCGAGACTGAGGCGAAGACGCCCATCTCGCTCAAGCTTAGCGTATTCGCGAGCACGAAGAAGTAGACCACCTGGAGGCCGAGTCGGCCGCCGGTCCCAGCGAGCAGCTGGCTGTAACCGATGATCGTCTGCCGGTGCCTTGCCCAGTGCTCGGCGAAACGCCCGGGACCGGGACGCCGTCCCGTCTTGGTACGATCTGCGTCGCGATCTGTGCCGATCAGGCTCGCAATGGGGGACGGGGTGTCGGTCATGGGCTAGGATGAGCGATCCGCGTGCCAAGGCGGAAGGCGATCCGCCCCGGCGGGCCGGTTCTTGCAAACCGGGAACGGCGAGGGCCGCCATGGTTTCGAGATGACACAGTTCCTGCCGACACGTCGAACGCTCGTGACGGGCGCTCTGGCCGGGGTCGCGACCGCGGCCATCGCCTCGCTGAACGGGGCGAACGCGCAATCCGGTGTCCGGCGCGCCCGATACGGGGCGGCCGTGCGAGCGGACGCGCTTGCGGCGGACGCGGCCTACGCCGCCGCCCTCGCGGCGCGGTGCCGGTTGATCGTGCCGGAGGGCTCTCTCAAGTGGTCGGACTTGCGACCGAGCGCGACGGAGTTCCGGTTCACCGACGCCGACATCATCGCCGCTTTCGCGGATCGCCATCGCATCGATTTGCGCGGGCACACGCTGGCCTGGTACGGTGCCATGCCGGCCTGGACTGAGGCTATCGCGTCGCGCGCCGAGGCGGAGCGCACCCTCGTGCACCATATCGAAACGGTTGTGTCCCGTTATGCCGGCCGGATCGTGTCGTGGGATGTGGTAAACGAGGCTGTTCCCGAGAAGCCCGCCACTGTCAGCGACCTGCGGCCCTTCGCCTGGACCCGCTGGCTCGGGGCGGACTACATCGCGATCGCCTTCCGCGCCGCCGCGGCGGCTGATCCCAATGCCCGGCTCGTCCTCAACGAGTACGACGTCGAGTTTGTAGGTGCCCGCTTTGCCGCGCGCCGCGCCGCGCTCCTGCATATCGCGCGTAATCTGGTGGAACGGGGCGTCCCGATCCACGCGATTGGCCTGCAGGGCCATCTCCTCGCCGATCGCGAGATCGACCGCGACGGGCTGCAGACCTTCCTGCGCGAGGTGCGGGTGCTCGGCCTCGACGTGCTCGTGACCGAGCTCGACGTGATCGACGCGAGCCTTCCGGGAGCGATCGAGGTTCGTGACGCGCGGGTGGCGGAATGCGCCCGCAGCTTCCTTAACACGGTTGCCGAGGTGACGCCGCCGAGCGCGATCCTCACCTGGGGCATCAGCGACCGCTACACCTGGGTCCCGATGTACTTCACCCGCTCTGACGCCCTTCCGAACCGGCCGCTCCCCCTCGATGCGCAAATGCGGCCAAAGCCTTTCATGGCGGTGCTCGAACAGTTCTCTAGGATGGCTTCATGACTCGGACCGAGACGGACGCCGCACGCATCATTGAGACGGTCGTTTGCGTGCCGACCTTCCGCAGACCCGAGCATCTCGCCCGGACCCTCGACTCCCTGGTGGCGCAGAGCTTCGACCGGCCCTTCGCGGTGGTCGTGGTCGAGAACGAGCCTGCGCCGATGCAGGGATCGGCGGTAGCCGAAGCCTATCTGGTGGGTGGCCGGCTGAGCGGGCTCTGCGTGACGGAGTCGCGCCAGGGCAACGTCTTTGCCATCAATACGGCGTTCGACACGGCGCTCGCCGCCTATCCAGACGCCCGCTTCTTCCTGATGATTGATGACGACGAGGTCGCCGAACCGGACTGGCTCGCCCGGATGGTAGGGGCGGCGGAGGCGAGCGGTGCGGGAGTGGTCGGTGGTCCGGTCTGGCTCAGTCTAGGCCGCGAGGCGAAGCCCGGCCTTGCCTGCCATCCTGCCTTCCTGCCGGCCTACACAGAGAGCGGACCAGTGCCGCTCATCTACGGCAGCGGCAATTGTCTTGTCACACGAGAGACCTTCGAAGGACTCGGGCTGCCGGCCTTCGATGTCGGCTACAACTTTCTCGGCGGCGGCGACGCCGACTTCTTCGCCCGCGCTCGCCGCGCCCAGGTGCGGTTCCACTGGGTGGCGGAGGCGATTATCACCGAAACGGTGCCGCCGTTGCGCACCACGTTGGGTTGGCTTGCGGCGCGGGCGTTGCGCACCGGCGCGATCAATTACCGAATCGAGTGCAAGCACGCCGAGGGGCTCGCCGGGCGAGCTGGGATCGGCCTCAAGTCGGTGGCGATGATTCCCGTGGCCCTGTTGCGCGCATTGCGGCTCCTCGCCGGGACCCGGGACGTCAGGATCGCGATCAACCCGATCCTGATCGTGGCCGGCCGCTGGCTCGCCGCGGTCGGGATCGAGCCACAGCCCTATCGCGCCCCGGCCGCTCGATGAACCCGGCTGCGATGCCGCCCGCTCGCCGTCCCCGCTCGGAGGGTAGCGGCGGTAATGCGGCGCTCCTCCGGCACCTGCTGAATCGCGCCGGCCAGGTGCCCGCGGGGCGCGTCGCCCGGCAGGTCGTGTTCATCGCGGCGTTGCTGATCGCATGGATCTCGCTCAAGCCGTTCCAAAGTCTGTCGGATCTTGACCTCGCCAACATAGTGACGGGGCAAGAGGGCCTGACCTACGCGACCTTCGGCATCCTGGCCGCGACGGCGTTCGTCTTAGTCTTTGCCAGCCATCGCCGCGCGCTGCTCGCCTGCCTGTCGCCCGCGACCCTGGCCCTTGCGGCATGGCTCTGCCTGAGCGTGGTCCTGTCGCAGGACCCCGTGACGTCGGCCAAGCGCCTCTTCCTCACCGCCGCCGTCGTCGTTGTCACCGCATGCCTGCTGCTGCTGCCGCGTTCGCGCGAGGAGCTGCGCAACCTGTTGGCCGCTGCGGCCCTGATCCTGCTCGCCGCCTGCTATACCGGGCTCGTGCTGATGCCCGAATATGCGATCCACCAGCCGAGGGACTACCTGGAGCCGGCTCTGGCCGGGAACTGGCGCGGCACATTCGGGCACAAGAACGCCGCCGCGGCCGTGATGGCGATGATGCTGTTCCTCGGCGTCGGCGTATTTAGGTCGGGCGGGCGTGTCTCGGGAGCCGCCATCGCGATCGCGGCGGGCGTGTTCCTCGTCGGCTGTGAAGGCAAGAGCGCCTTCGCGCTCTGCCTCGTCGTGTTCGCGATCACCGCCTCCTTTGGCGTGGTGCGCGCCTTTCCCCTGCGGGTGCTTCTCACGCTGGGGCCGGTGCTGCTCTTCAACGTTCTCAGCGTCGGCACCGTTGTCAGCGACAGAATCTCCGCCATGGTCGCCGCGCTTCCCGTCGATGCGACCTTCACCGGCCGCACCATGATCTGGCGGTTCGCGATCGAGGAGATCGGTAAGCGCCCGATCGCAGGGTACGGGTTCGCGGCCTTCTGGGGCGGGCAGACTGTGCGCGAGGTCTCCGACGACGGTAATACATGGGCCGGCTACGCCGCGCACAGTCACAATGGCTACGTCGACACGCTCCTCACCCTTGGCGGCGTTGGCCTCGTGCTGACGCTGCTCGTCCTCGTGCTGGCACCTCTGCAGGACCATCAGCGGGCCTCAGCCGATGGCGGCGAGGCGACGCCGCTGGCGACGATGTTTCTGCAGATCTGGCTGTTCGGCCTGCTGCTCTCATGCATGGAGAGCTTCTTCTACGATCGGGCCGACCCGATATGGATCACGTTCCTGTTCGCCGTCTTCGGCCTGCGCTATCTCGCCCGCTTCGCGACGCGCTGACCTCGCGCCATAACTAAGCCGCGTCGGCGGCCCTCACGACGGGAGTGGCAGAATCAGGGAGCGGAGCGCTCCCGCCGCGTCGTCGAACCATGCCAACTTGTCGAGATCGGGCTTAGCTGTCGGGCGGTGCCGGGCGGCGAGGATGAGGTCGGCATAATCGTCCGGACAGGACCCGGCGGGGGCGAGGACGATCGCGCCGCTGTCGAGCAAATCGCGGAAGCGGGGATGGTGATCGAACTCGTCCGCCCGCGCCGGCGCGGTCACAACGACCGGCCGCCCGGCCTGGACGCAGGCCAGCACGCTGGCGCGGCGCGCGGTCAGCCCCTCGGGCAGGACATACGCAAAGGCCTCGGCGGTCTCGAACAATCCGTAGAGCTCGGCCGCTGACGCGACGTAGCCCGAGACCACGACGTCGTCCGCGAGCCCAAGCGCGGCGACCTTCTCGCGAAAGATGTTCTCGATGCCGTCGAAGCCCTTGATGAAGGACCCAATGAAAACGAGGAGCGGCCGTGCGCCGCGCGCCTTGAGGGCAGCGGCGATGTCGAGCATCGCTTCCGGCTGCTTGCCCGGATAGATCGAGCCGAAATGGCCCAGCACGAGCCGGCCCTCGTCCCGGGCCGCGACGAGGCGGTCGCGCAGGGCGCTGCCGGCCGTCGCATCGGGGCTGGCGAGATTGGGCGGCAGCGGCATCAGGGCGGCGCGAGAAGCGAGGAACCCAACGAACGGATCGGCCGCGAGCTCTTCCCGCACCTGCGGCGAGACGAAGACGATACGGTTCGAGAGGACGAGGACTGGCCGCAGGACAAGGCGGCGCAGCCGGTGCATGCCCTGCCACTCGTGGAGGATGGCGAGACGTCGACGCCCGCGGATCGCCGCGAGGGCGAAGGCGGCGACAGGGCCGAACAGGGCGCGCTTCCACGCGACCAGTGGGAAATTGGCGACCACTGCATCGGCTTCGCCGATGGCCTTCCAGACTCGCGCGAGAGGGAAATCGCGCGGCTCGATGGTGAGGCCAGCATGGCCGCCCGCCCCGTCCTGCTCCAGGGTTTCGAGAAGGAGCCGGCTGAAATCGCCGATACCGCATGAGATTCCGCCTCCGCCAAGCAGGTGCAGGCTCCGGTGCGCCGGCTGGGCCTCTGCTAGCGCACAAGGCCCTCGTCCCGCGGACTGGACCGTCGCCGTGAGGGAGATCAACCCTGACCCGCTCATCCGACCACCGGAAGCTCGACGATCTGCCCGAGCCGTGATGGGTCGAGCCGGAAATCGACTGCCCGCCGCGTCTTGCGCTCGCGCCGGACCCAGCTGCTTTCGCGAAGGGCCTTCTGCAGAATGGCCTTCGACCAGTAGGCGGGGCCAGCGATGGCACGATCCTTCGCGGCGTAGCCGAAACGATGGCGCAGGAGGCCGTTGGCGAGGTTGACCTTCTGCAGCCGGCGGATCGTCTCGTCCGTGAACGAGACGGTCATCGAGACATTGAGGCAGTCGAGGTTCTCGACGCGGTGGGGCGCGTTGAGCGGCCAGGTCAGCATCTCGCCCGGCGCCAGTTCGAAGACCTGCGCGTAGTCGTCGTACCAGGACGCGTAGGGCATATCGACCTCAACGTCGAAGAGAGCGATGTCTTCGAGGTTCTCGGGCGAGACGAAGGGCGGCGCGGAGGGATAGACGTAGACCTTCTTGCGGCCCTCGATCTGCCAGAGATGCTGACCGGGCAGGTCGCAATGGTAATAGACCTGCGCGTTCGGCGACGAGATCAGAAGACCGCAGGTAGATGTCGCTCCCGAGAAGCGGGGGACGCGGTCGCCGAGCTCGCCGAACAGACTGTCGAGCAGGTCGCGGTAACGGGCGTCGACGGTATCGACGTTGCGCAGGTTCAGCCACATCCGGCCGCTGGCGATCGCCTCGATCACCGCCGCGCCGGGCAGGTCGCCGATCTCGCCCTCCCGCCAGAATCGGCGCTGGTTCGAAGCTCCCATATGGACAAGGCCGTAATACGAGCGCGGATAGCGGTCGATCAACTCGGAGAGCGCTTCGCGGTAGCGTCCGCGGACGAGGTGTAAATTCGAGGACCGCTTTGGCGGGGATTGGGGTGGCCATCGGGCCATGCGG
>NZ_JAIETD010000155.1 GCF_019745455.1 Methylobacterium sp. | reverse complement strand
CTAACGCCGATCCGCGCCAGGGCGCAACCGACACCGAGCCGAGCAGCCCCACATCCAGCACCGACTCGCGGGGTCGAATTGGTCTTCCTTGAGTCTCTCGCCCTCCTGGCGATCAGCTTCGTTCTCGAGCGACCTCGTTCCAGTCGGGTGCGGCACGAGTCTCGGTGGCTCGTGCCCCGGCGTGCCCGCCTGTGATTGGCTTCGACACGCTTGACGCGCCGCCCGGTTACCGCGAAGGCGGGCCGGGTCGCGTCGCCCTGTCCGTGTCTCTCCGACGGCTCCTATGTTTCGCCTCGCCCATCTCACCGACCCCCATGTGGGACCGCTGCCGCGGCCGCGCCTTCGCCAGCTCCTCAGCAAGCGGGCGACCGGTTACGCTAATTGGCGCCGCGGCCGCCGCCACAGCCACGACATGGACGTGCTCGCCGCTCTGGTCGCCGATCTCCGCCTTCAGGAGGTGGACCACGTCGCCTGCACCGGCGATCTCTGCAATATCGGCCTGCCGAGCGAATGGGAGACGTCGCG
Source organism: Methylobacterium sp. (assembly GCF_019745455.1). Taxonomy (GTDB): domain Bacteria; phylum Pseudomonadota; class Alphaproteobacteria; order Rhizobiales; family Beijerinckiaceae; genus Methylobacterium. The sequence goes on along the minus strand of NZ_JAIETD010000155.1, from coordinate 16,206 downwards.
GATCTTCCTGGAAGCCTTGGGATCACCCGAAGCCGTCAGCTTCGTCCCGGGCAACCACGACGCCTATGTCCGCGGTTCGCTCGAGGGATTGCTCTCGGCCTGCGGCGATTGGGCGACAGGCGATAGCTTGGTGCAAACGGCGTTTCCCTATCTGCGCCGCCGCGGCGCGATCGCCCTCGTCGGTCTGTCCTCGGCGATTCCGACGAAGCCATTCGTCGCCACCGGCCGCCTCGGCTCTCCCCAGATCGCCGCCGCCGAGTCCCTGCTGGCGTCGCTCGCCGCGGATCCGGAGCCACCATGCCGGATCGTGATGATCCACCATCCGCCCCATCCTGGCGGCGCGCGGCCGGGGCGCGAGCTCATCGATGCCGCGCCGTTCACGGCGATGATCGGCAGAGTTGGAGCCGAGATGATCCTGCACGGCCACACCCATCTTGGCAGCGTCGCCTTCATGGACGGACCAGGCGGACGGGCGATCCCCATCGTCGGAGCCCCTTCGGCCTCCGCGGGAGTCAGGGCGCCCTATCACCGTGCAAGCTACCGGCTCTACACGATCGGGCGCACGGCCGACGGATTTACGATCGATGCCAGCGAACGCGGTCTGGTCGAGGAGGGCGGGATCGGCGAACGCGGTGCGATCAACCTGGTCCGTCCATGACGCGACTCGCCCCGACCTTCGGCGCCTTCGGCGAAGAGCTCTTAGCGCTGCAATGCGGAATAATGCGCAGGAAAGCCTCTATACGCTGAGGATACAGTTCGGCACTATAGGACCGCTGCCGCGAGATCTTAATCCCTGCGCCGGTGCGATTGAGAGTCATCGTTCCACTCCGCAGGCGCGGGCTACGGCGCCGCATCGGAGACGGCGTCAACGGGGCGGCAGTCGGAGCGGATGGGTTCGAGGACGGACGGCATGACCTGTACGGTAGATGCACCGAGGGAGACGGCGTCGATGCCGATGGATGCACTCCTGCTCGACAACCAACTCTGCTACGCCCTCTATGCCGCCGCGAACCGTATGACGAAGAGCTATCGCCCGATGCTCGAACGGATGGGGCTGACCTATCCGCAATACCTCGTCCTGTTAGTCCTCTGGGAGACGGATGCGGTGACCGTCTCGGAGATCGGTCGGCGCCTCAGGCTGGATTCGGGAACTCTTACGCCCGTCCTGAAGCGGCTCGAGGGTGCGGGCTTCGTCACGAGGAGCCGTCGCCGCTCCGACGAGCGTGAAGTCGAGATCAAGCTCACCCCGCATGGCCGTGGACTGCGGGCGGAAGCTGTGACGGTTCGGAAAGCCGTGATGTGCCAACTCCACCTGTCCGAGCCAGAGGTCCAGGCCTTGCGTGCCGACCTCAATGCATTGATCGAAAACCTCAGCGCCGCAGACTGAGCGAGATGCCGTCTCGCGTACGAAGCGCCGTCAGTTCGGGTTTCTGATTCAATTGCCGGCTAATTTAAGCTGGCCTCCGCGACGCCGAGGCCCTAACGGTCTGCTGGGGCGTCTTTGCATGCGCAATCGTACAAAACAGCCGCGTCTCAGCCATTCATGTGGAAGGCTGGGCCGTCGGAGCATCGGGTCGGGGGAAACATTCGGGATGAGCGGCTTTTCGTCGGCGCCAGAACTTGGCCTTGCTTCGGACGTTGATGGGCCATGATGACCTATGCCGACATGGAGCGGGAGACACGAAATCAGGTCGGCGCCCTGCCCTTTCGCAAAACACCGGACGAGGGGCTGCGCATCCTCCTCATCACCTCCCGGGAAAGTAGGCGCTGGGTGATCCCGAAGGGATGGCCGATGAAGGGACGCAAGCCCTACGAGGCGGCTGCCCGCGAAGCCTACGAGGAGGCCGGCCTGATCGGCCATATCGGCAAGCGTCCGCTCGGCTTCTACGTCTACGACAAGCGACTGAAGAACCGGGATTCGGTCCTCTGTCAGGTGAAGGTGTTCCCGCTTGAGATTCGCAAGCAGCTGAAGACGTGGCCCGAGCAGGATCAGCGTGAAGATCGCTGGTTTACTCCGTCGGAGGCCGCGGATGCGGTTGCGGAAGCCGGCCTCGCGGCGATCATCCGTTCGGCGTTCAAACGCGACAAGCTGAAGAACGGCTGACTGAGGAACGGCTGACGGCCGGTTGGATCGTCGCCGGCGGAGGGTTCGTGCGTCTCGGCTGGAGAAACCCGGCAAGATCCGCTGCCGTCGCTCTTCAGAGCAGACACAATCAACCGGGACTGATCTCAACCTGCCCGACCGTAGTCCCGCGCCTGCGTCGCGGTGCGATGGAATGTCAGACGACGGTCGTATTCGAGGGGATCCTTCGGCTGCACCAGGGCGCCGGGCGGCACGTTCAGCCAATCGACCAGCCGGGTCAGCATGAAGCGCAAGGCCGCGCCCCGGCACAGGATCGGCAGGGCCGCCACCTCCGCGTGCTCCAGGGGCCGCACGCTCTCGTAGCCGGCGATCAGAGCCTCGCCCATGTCGCGGTGGAACTTCCCCTCGGCATCGAAGCACCAGGCATTGAGGCAGATGGCAAGGTCGTAGGCGAAGGCATCGGTGCAGGCGAAATAGAAGTCGATGAGACCTGAGAGATCGTCGCCGATGAAGAAGACGTTGTCGGTGAAAAGATCCGCGTGGATCACGCCGGACGGCAATCCGCGCGGCCAGCCGGCCTCCAGGACGGAAAGGTCATCGCGCACCCGTGCGGTCAAGCCTGCCGCGACCTCGTCGGCGCGCGGCGCGGCGGCACGGAACAGCGGCTCCCAGGCTTCCACCGAGAGGTTGTTGTCGCGCCGCATGCCGAAATCGCGGCCCGCTGCGTGCAAGCCCGCGAGCGCCCGCCCGAGCTCGGTGCAATGGTGCACCCCCGGCCGCTTGACCGAGACGCCTTCGAGGAAGCTCACGATCACCGCCGGCCGGCCGCACAGGCGCCCCAGCGCCGAGCCGTCGCGGTTGCGGATCGGCTGCGGGCAGGCGAGGCCGCGGGCGGCCAGATGCTCCATGAGGTTGAGGAAGAACGGCAGATCGTCCTCGCGCACCCGCTTCTCGTAGAGGGTGAGGATGTAGGAGCCGGCCGTGGTGTGAAGGAAGAAATTGGTGTTCTCGACGCCCTCGGCGATGCCCTTGAACGAGAGCAGCCTGCCGATCTCGTAGGCGGAGAGGAAGGCGGTCAGCGCCTCGTCGGAAACCTCGGTGTAGACGGCCACGGCGCTCGGTCACTTCATCAGGGTCGGCCATATGAGAAGGGGCGCCCGCAAGGCGCCCCCATCGTGCCGCGTACAGCTGCGGATCAGGCGGCGGCTTCGCTGCGCAATTCCCGCGGCAGCGGGAAGGACATGTCCTCGACGACCGTCGAGACCGTGTCGACCGTCACGTCGTAGCGGGCGGCGAAGGCGTCGATGATCTCCTCCACCAGCACCTCCGGTGCCGAGGCGCCGGCGGTGAGACCAAGCTTGCGCACGTCCTTGAATGCCTCCCAGTCGATCTCCTCGGCGCGGAGGACGAGACGGGTGATCGGACAACCGACCCGCTCGGCGACCTCGCGCAGCCGCTGCGAGTTCGAGGAGTTCGACGAGCCGACGACGATCACGGCATCGACGAGGGGCGCAACCTGCTTGACCGCCTCCTGGCGGTTGGTGGTGGCGTAGCAGATGTCGTCCTTATGCGGCCCGGTGATTGTCGGGAACTTCTTCTTGAGGGCCTCGACGATGTGATGGGTATCGTCGACCGACAACGTCGTCTGCGTCACCCACGCGAGGTTGTCGCGGTTCTCCGGCTCCAGGGCCGCGATCTGCTCCAGGTCCTCGACGAGGGTGATCGACCCCTTGGGCAGCTGACCCATGGTGCCGACCACTTCCGGATGGCCGGAATGGCCGACGAGGAGCACGTGGCGGCCGCGCTTGTGGTGGATCTCCGCCTCGCGGTGGACCTTCGTCACCAGCGGGCAGGTCGCGTCGATGGTGACGAGGCCGCGGCTGTCCGCATTGGCCGGCACCGTCTTGGCCACGCCGTGCGCCGAGAAGATCACCGGGGCGTTGCCGTCCGGCACCTCATCGAGTTCCCGTACGAACACGGCCCCTTTGCGCTTCAGACTCTCGACCACGTACTTGTTGTGGACGATCTCGTGACGCACGTAGACCGGCGGCCCGTAGATGGCGAGAGCCCGCTCGACCACGTCGATGGCCCGCACGACACCGGCGCAGAAGCCACGCGGTGCGCAGAGCAGGATTTCCAGCGGGGGCTTCCCCGATGCGGCGGCGGGCTGGTGCAGAGTGGTGATGTCGCTCATGATGCCCGGGATGTGGCGAGGCGGGGCCGCCCCTGTCAACCGCTTATAGCGCGAAATGCTCGCCAAGGCATCGGCAGCGACAGACGCGTCTCATCACCCCGTCGTCTCACCGGTTCCATCAGAGAGGAGAACAACGACGGAACGTTCCACATCGTCTCGGGCGCCGATGGCATCGGGTTTCGAAAGCCTGGCATGCGCAAGCGACGCCGACCATCCGCACAACACGAGGGAACGGCGCAGCTTCAGCGATTGGCGCTCGCTTCTGCGTCGTCGAGGACCGCCCTGCGTTTTGCATCCTCCTCGACATCGTAGCGAGCGATGTTGGCGCTGGTGACGAGCACTTGCGGGGTCTCGACCACGCGGGTGACGGGCTGCCCTGCCGAAAGGCGCTCTGCAACTTCGAGACCGATCTCGCCGATCATCGTCGGGAATATATCGACGGTGCCGGTCAGCTCGCCTGCCTTGATTGCCGCGAATGCGAGCTTGGTGCCGTCGCTGCCGAACACCTTGATCCGGTCGAGCGCGGCCATCGCCTTGAGGGCGTCGATCGCACCGAGAGCCATCGTGTCGTTGTTGCAGTAGATCCCGATAAGGTCCGGATTCTTCTGGAGCATGGCGCGGGTCACCTCCGCGGCCTTGCCGCGATCCCACTGTCCGGAGAGGCTGGCGGCGACTTCGAACCGTTTGGTCGCCTGCAGCGTCTCGCGAAATCCCGCCGAACGCTGGACCGTGGAGAAGACGCCGGCCTGACCCTCGACGACGGCGACCTTGCCCCCCTTGGGATAAGCGCGGATGAACCAGTTCGCGACATGCACCCCCATATCCCGGTTGATCGGCCCCACGAAGTGCCGAACGCTGTCGACCACCGCCCCGTCGACATCGACGATGGGTATCTTCGCGGCGTGGGCCTCGTCGATCGCCGGCTGCAGGTTGAAGGACGAGATCGGGGAGATCAGGAGTGCGCTGTATCCGCTCCCGATCATGGTCTGCAAGATCGCGAGCTGACGGAGTTGGTCGGTTTCGTTCTGCGCGGCCTGTATGTCGATCTTGACCCCGACAGCAGCGGCTCGGCGACGGTAGCCGGCCGCCATCAGCCGCCAGTACTCGTTCGTCGGCGTCTTCAAGACGATTCCGAAACGCCGGCCTCGAACGTTCGGCGCCGGGCCGAGTTTAGCCGCGAGTTCCGTCCACTTGATGCGGCTCGGATCGGTATCAGGATCGAAGTCGCCAGCCTGAACGACCGGGGAGGCTATGGCGACGATTGAGGCGACGAGAGCGCCAGTCAGGAACCCATGCACGCCGACGACTCCGATCGATCCGACTTCTCGGCACAGCGGCGAGATTGACGCCGGCTTATAGAGATAGACGCAGTGCCAGCAATCAATCTACGCAGCGGTTCTACGCTCTTCTTCTGCATGAAAACAACGCATGCTGCCTCTGCTGACTTCACATATCAGTATCCCGCACCATCTTCTGCTCAAATATAAGACATCGACATTTTTAGGTTGTATATTATCTATGAATCGTCTTCAGGTAGTGCTCTCGCCGCTGGTCAAGCCGCTTCGTTGAGCGAGAGTCGCCGAATGATCGCATGAGCTTCCGTAGCCGGCTGCGGCCGGCTGAAGAGATAACCCTGAAGTTCCTGGCAGCCGGCTTCTCGGAGCAGATCCCTCTGCTCGACCGTCTCGACACCTTCGGCGACGACGTTCATCCGCAGGGATTGCCCCAGGCGGATCACCGCCTTGACGATGGCGAGGCCATCCTGGCTATCGACGACGTCGCGAATGAAACTGCGGTCGATCTTGATCTTGTCGAACGGGAACTGGCGGAGATAGCTGAGCGAGGAATAGCCGGTGCCGAAATCGTCCATCGCGATGCCGATTCCCATGGCCCGCAGGTTGTGAAGCGCGGCGAGCGTCGTCTCCGAATCCTGGAGCATCAGGGATTCGGTGATCTCGAGATCGAGGCGCCTCGGATCGAGGCCGGATGATTGCAGGGCTTCGGCGACATCGTCGACGATGTTGCGGTAATGGAACTGCAGCGACGACAGGTTGATCGCCACCTTGACGTCGCTCGGCCAGGCCGTTGCCTCCATGCTAGCGCGATTGAGAACCCAGAGGCCGATGATCGGGATCAACCCCGCCTCCTCGGCGAGGGGAATGAACTCGACCGGAGACACGATGCCCCGTTCGGGGTGATGCCAGCGAAGAAGGGCCTCGAAGGCGACGACGGCTCCGGTACGTGCGCTGACGATGGGCTGATAATAGACCTGCAATTGGTCTTCGGAGATGGCTGCGCGGAGATCGATCTCCATCTGGCGCCGGGCCTGTACCCGTACGTTCATCTCGGGCTCGAAAATCCGATAGGTTCCGCGGCCGTCGCCCTTCGCCTTGTAGAGGGCGAGGTCTGCGTTCTTCAGGAGCTCGTCGGGGGTGTCGGCGCTGCCTGTCGACCGGGCGATTCCGACGCTGACGCCGATCGAGATCCGGTGGCCGTCGATGTCGAAGGGGACGCTCAGAACCTGGATGGCTCTCTGCGCGAGCAGTTCGGCTTCGTTCTCCTGGCTCACCGAGTCGTGGATGATGGCGAACTCGTCGCCGCCGAGCCGGACCACCATCCCGACTGCGCCTATCGTTCCCAGCAGCCGCTTAGCCGCGCGCCGCAGGAGGTCGTCTCCGACAGGGTGCCCGAGAGTGTCGTTGACAATCTTGAACCGATCGAGATCGAGGCAGAGGACCGACAGCACGCCGCCCTGCCGGTCTCGCCCGATCTCCTGATGCAGGTGCTCCCGGAACAGGAGCCGATTGGGCAATCCAGTGAGAGCGTCGTGCCGTGCCATATGCGACAGCGTCGCCTCGGCACGCTGCCGTTCCGTGATATCGTCGTAGGTCACCACCCGGCCACCGCCCGCCATCGCCTCCTCGGATACCTCGATGGTCCGTCCGTCCGCGAGCTCGCATTGATAGGATCCGGCATCCGCCGGACGGCGGCTTCCCTGAACGAGATGAAGCGGGCTGTCGCCGACGAGGCCCGGTATGGTCTCGCCCTCCCCGAACATCTCGGTGAAACGGCGGTTCTGCACGACGAGCGTGTTGTTCGCATCGAACATGCGAAGGCCGAGCGTCATATGGTCGAGGGCTGTCTCGAACCTGGCATTCTGCGAGGCGATCTCGACATCGTAGCTGGACGCCTGCTGCGCCATGAGCTGCTCGATGAAGCGGATCTTCTCCGCGATGCTCGCCTGCATCGTCGCCAGCGCCGCGAGCAGGAGGCCGGTCTCGCTCGAGCCATGCCCTGCGATGCGGTTGTCGAGGTTGCCTGCCGCGATGGCCGTCGCAACCCTCACCGCCTGCCGGATCGACGGGACGATGGCCCGGCTTAGAAGCAACGAGATGAGAATGGCGATGGCCACCGAGCCGATCATCGCCCCATAGGTCTTCAACCGGGTGTCATCGACGAGGGCCTCGGCCGATCGCCTCAGGCGGAAGCCGTCGCTGGCATAGATCCCCACGGCCCTGTCGAAGGTCTGCTCGACCTCTTCGAATTCGCGGCGCGCGGGCGTCACGGCATTCCTGAACTCGGCCTGGAGGTGAAGCACGGCTGATCTCAACCGAGCCGCGAGTTCCTCGCCACGTAGCGACATCGCGCGTTCGCGGGCCACATCCAGGGCGTCGATGGCGGATTGCAGCTGGTCGATGAAAATCGCGTGGTCCTTCTCGCCCACCGCAATATCGCGCGAGATACCCAGGATGGTGGCCTGGGCGGTGCGCAGGTAGTTCATCGACTGGAATGCGTTATCGTAGATTCCCAGCGCGGTCTCGCCGAGCTTATTCTGCGCACTCTGCGACAAGAATCCGACCAGGATCGTCACTAAAGTCAGGCTGATACAGCCGAAGAAGATCTTCGTCCGAACGGACATCATCAATGCCGTCTTCAAATTCCCTCTCCACCGTCGCTGTCAAATATATTTGTTAAATACTCAGTATTTCAGCCGCGCTATGATCTCCAGTTATAAGAATCCGAGAGGCTATCTGAAAAGATCATCATTTGAAAGACTCGCTCTTTACAAATCTTGGAAGATCCGTAAGGCGCACGAAGACCGCCTTACATTTATGTTGCCTGCGAAATGAATATCGTATTGCAGCGTTCCGATGGCCTCTAACTCGGATACTGATATGCCTGATGAATAATCGATCTTTGATAAACCATTCCTGCGCCGCCGAGTCCCGATCTGACGCAGATCAGATCTCCAGGAATCATTCCGCGAATGCTGAGGCTTCCTCGCCACGCTGACGCAAGATCTGATCTGCCCCACCAACCAATCCATCCATCGAGGGCGGCTTACTCTGGCTGCAATTCACCGACAGCGTCGCTGCTCGACGGCCAGCAACGACGAATCTGCTACCAATGGATTGGATCATGGCCCATCGCGCGTCATGGGGATGGCATCCGGCCGGGCCCGAAGCTTGCTGCCTCTCTTGGATGTTCGTTCAGCTCCTCCCAAGCATACGATCGCTCACGATTCGCCGCTGGATCTCGCTCGTGCCCTCGAAGATCGTCGTGAGCCGCGCGTCGCGCCAGTAGCGCTCGACACGGCGCTCGGTGGTGTAGCCGTTGCCTCCGTGGAGCTGCATCGCCTGATTGGTGACGCGTACCGCCATTTCGGTTGCGAGCAGTTTGACCTTGGCCGACTCGCTCTCGGCCGGCTCACCCTCGTCGAGGAGATGGGCGACCTGCTGCCAATAGGCACGCGCCTGGTCGACCTCGGCCGCCATGTCGGCGAGCGCGAATCGCAGGGCCTGGAATTCGGCGATGGGGTGGCCGAACTGCTCCCGCTCCTGGAGGTAGGCCTGGGTGTCCTCGACAGCCGCACGGGCGACACCCACGGCACGGGCGGCGGTGTGGACCCGGGCAATGTTGAGCCCGCGCTGCACCGAGGCGAAGCCGCCGGAATCCGCATCGGCGCCGCCGTCGCCGTAGAGACCGGTGAGGCGGTCGCCCTCGGGCACACGCACGCCATCGAGCCGAAGCTCGAAGGTGAGGAAGCCGTGATAGCCGATCTTGTCGATGACGTGGCCCTGCATCCCCTCAGGGAAAGTGCCGGGATTCTTGACGACGAGGAACGGCTCTAACCCCGCCGAGCGCGGCTCGTCCGGCTCCGGCTCGCGGGTGCGGGCCAGGACCTCGATGAAGTCCGCGGCGAGCGCAAACCCGGCCCAGCGCTTGGTTCCGGTGAGAACCCACTCGCCGCCCTCACGCACCGCCCGCGTCTGGACGCCAGCGAGATCTGAGCCAGCCGTCGGCTCCGATAGGGCGATGGCTCCGATCCACTCTCCACGCGCCGATTTCCGCAGCAAGGTTCGGCGGCGCTCGTCGTCGAGGGTCTGCGTCCCGAGCCCCTGGCCGCGAGCGAGGATGCTGCCGACCGAGAGCCAGGCGCGGGCGAGTTCCTCCGAGACGAGGCAGTACTCGAACACGCCGAGGCCCATCCCGCCGTCGTCGGCCGGAATCGTGATGCCGAACCAGCCTCGTCGCGCCATCGCGTCGATGAGCGAACGCGGCATCTCGGCTTTCTGCCGGTCGAGCTCGTCGGCGAGCGGCATCACCACGTCGCGGGCGAAGCTGCGCGCCTCCGCCTGCAGGGCGACACGCGCATCCGTGCGCCAGGGCGAGAGCAGTTCGGGCGGGCGAGGTGCCCGGAGCTCCGGCTTCGGCATGTATCCTCCGGCTTTCGTCTTACGTACGAGAGCTAAGCCGTTCCGCCGGTTGCGGGTTCCGCGTCGCCGGTTCGACCGGTCACCCGCCCATCGCCTCCTCCAGCACCGAGAAGATCTTCGGATCGGCGCAATGGGAGACGTTGAAACGCAGGAACGGCGCGCCCGCCGCAGGCTGGAGGCTGAAAGGAGCGCCGGGGGCGAGGACGACGCCGCGGGCGAGGGCCCGGCGGGCGATCTCGCCGGAATCGAGGCCATCGGGAAGGCGCGACCACAGGAATAGGCCGCCGCGCGGTTCCGACCACAGGCTCAGGCCACAGGCTTCCAGGCGGCGTGCGGTACGTCCTCGGTCGCGGGCGAGCTTGTCGCGGACTTCAGCGACGTGGTGGCGATATGAGCCGTCGGTGATGAGCCGATGCATCAGCTCGGCGGAGACGTGGCCGTTGCCGAGACTCATCGCCAGCTTGAGGTCGATCAGCGGTTCGATCCAGTCAGGCCGTAGCGCGATGTAGCCGCAGCGGATCGCCGACGACAGGGTTTTTGAGAAGCTTCCGACCTGGATGACCCGGTCGAGCCCATCGAAGCTCGCGAGCCGCGGGGACGGCTCGTCCTCGAGGTCGCCGAAGATGTCGTCCTCGATGATGAGAATGTCGTGGGCTTCGGCGAGCTTCAGGACCCGGTGGGCCACGACCGGGCTCATCGACGCTCCGGTCGGGTTCTGAAGGGCGGAATTGGTCAGGTAAAAACGCGGGCGATGCGCCGAGAAGAGCCGCTCCAGTTCGGCCACATCTGGGCCGGTCGGGGTGAAGGGCACGCCCAGCACCGTGACCCTGTGCGCGCGCAGCAGGGCGTGGAAGTTGAAGTAGCAAGGGTCGTCCACCACCACGGTATCGCCGGGCTCGATCAGGAAGCGGCAGAGCAGGTCGACCGCCTGCGTCGAGGAATCGACCAGAAGCACCTGGTCGGCATGGGCCTCGATCCCCCGCTCGCCGAGGCGGCGCGAGATCTGGGTTCGCAGAGCCGGCAACCCGAGGGGCTGGTCGTAGCAGACGAGGGTGCGCTCGGAGCCGCGGGCGAGCCCGCGCAAGCCCCGGCGGATCGCCTCCACCGGCATCCAGGACGAGGGCAGCCAGCCCGAGCCTGGCTTGAGCAGGTCCGGCCCCGACTGCATCGATTGCCGTGTGATCCAGAGTGGATCGACCTCGCGGTCGAGCTGAGGCCCGACCGTCTTGAGGCAGAGGGGCCGCGTCTTGCCGGCGACGTAGAACCCTGATCCGCGGCGGGCGACGATGACCCCTTCCGCGCCGAGCCGGTCATAAGCTTCCACCACCGTCGATTTCGACACACCCATCTGCTCGGCGAAGGCCCTGACCGAGGGAAGCCGCGCGCCGGGCGCAAGGTGCCGGCCGGCGATCCGCTCGTTGATCGCAGCGGTGACGAGGCCGATGCGGCCAGGCGCGGAGGGGTGGTTTGGCGTGCTCATCTGTACTGCCGATCAGACCGGACAATTCGATCCAACCGTACTGGACTGTGCCTGTCCGTACCACCCCGGGAGGTGCACGTTCCCCGCATCGACGAAGCGGGAGGACGAGATCATGCAAACCACGACTTGCCAGACGACAGTTGGCCGGAGCCGGGAGCCCGTCTCTCTCCTGGAGCGGGCCGCGCGGCTCATCTCCGGTGTGGCCTCGAGGATCGGCGAGGAACTCTCGCGCCAGGCGATGAACCGCCGTGTCCTGCAACAGCTCTCGGCCATGTCGGAGCGCGAATTGAGGGATATCGGCCTCGTCCGCCAGGATCTCTTCGACGCCTCCTCCCTCTCGGGGAGCGGAGACGCCTCGCTCCTCCTCGTCGACCGGCGGAACGAGCGACGAGCCGGGCGGCGTGCGCCGTGACACCTGTGAAGCAATGCTAGTCCCGATCCGGGCCGGGACAGGCGTGGCGGCGCAGGCGGCGGTGGGGTATGAGGCAGACCCTTCCTCCAATCCGGATACGAGATGGCGAGCGCCGCCGATCATGCGAGCTTCCTGCCGCCGGTCCTGACCTTCCTGTCGGCCGCCGTGGTCGGCGTCCCGATATTTCGGGCGCTCGGCCAGAGCGCCGTGCTCGGCTATCTCGTCGCCGGCGTCATCATCGGGCCGGCCGGCTTCTCGCTCATCGCCGAGCCGGAGACGGCGGCGAGCGTCGCCGAGATCGGCGTCGTGCTGCTGCTCTTCATCGTCGGTCTCGAACTCGAGATCTCGCGCCTCGTCTCCATGCGGCGCGACATCTTCGGGCTCGGGACGGCGCAGCTCGTGGCCTGCACCGTGGCGATCGGTCTCCTCGGCATCGCCATGGGCCTTGGCACCTCGGCCGCCTTCATTGTCGGTGTCGCGCTCGCACTCTCGGCCACCGCCGTGGCGCTGCAGTTGCTCGAAGAGCGCGGGGACCTCGGCACGCCCTATGGCGGACGCTCCTTCGCGGTGCTCCTCTTCCAGGACATCTCGGTGGTGGCGATCCTGGCACTGATGCCGCTCCTCGCCTCGACGGGCAGCAGCGATCCGGGCTGGCTCGGCGAGGCTCTGGCCTCGACCGCCAAGGTCGCCGCCGCCATCGGGGCGGTGGTACTGGTCGGGCGCTACGGCCTCAACCCGTTCTTCAGCCTGCTCGCGGCGAGCGGCGCCCGCGAGGTGATGACGGCTTCGGCCCTCCTCGTCGTGCTGGGCACCGCGCTCCTGATGGAGAAGGTCGGCCTGTCGATGGCGATGGGGGCGTTCCTCGCCGGGGTGCTCCTCGCCGAGTCGAACTTCCGGCATCAGCTCGAGGCCGATATCGAGCCCTTCCGCGGGATGCTGCTCGGCCTGTTCTTCATGAGCGTCGGCATGTCCATCGACGGCGGCCTCCTCAAGACCGCGTGGCCGGCCCTGTTCGGTGCCACGATGCTGGCGATCCTCGTCAAGATGGCGCTCGTGGCGGGTCTGTTCCGGCTGTTCGGCTCGCCTTGGCTCGATGCGGTGCGAGGTGCCGCGATCCTGGCTCCGGCCGGCGAGTTCGCCTTCGTGGTGCTGCCGCTTGGCGGCAGCCTCGGCCTCATAGGCGGGCCTGAGACCCGCTTCGCCGTGGCGCTCGCGGCCCTGACCATGCTGGTCGGGCCGATCGCCGCCAAGGGCCTCGATGCCGTGCTGGCCCGCCGCCCGGCGGAACCGGAGCCCGCCGCCGACACGATGGAATCCGCCGAGGCACGGGTGCTCGTCATCGGCTTCGGCCGATTCGGCCAGATCCTGACCCAGGTGCTGCTCGCCGAGGGCATCAGCGTCACGATCATCGACAAGGACGTGGAGCAGATCCGCAGCGCCTCGCGTTTCGGCTTCCGGATCTATTATGGCGACGGCACGCGCCTCGACGTCTTGCGGGCGGCCGGGATCGGCAAGGCCGAGCTCGTCTGCATCTGCATCGACGATCCGCAGGCGACCCTGAAGATCGTCGACATCGTCCACGAGGAATTCACGGCGGTCCGCACCTATGTGAGGGCCTATGATCGCACGCAGTCGATCGAGCTCATGAACCGCGACGTGGACTTCCACATCCGAGAGACGGCGGAATCCGCCCTCGCCTTCGGGCGCGCCACCCTCGAAGGACTCGGTCTCAGCGCCGAAGCCGCCGCGGCGGTGACGGCGGACGTGAGGAAGCGCGATATCGCGCGGCTGGTGCTGCAGCAGGCCGGCGCCCTTCCCGACGGCACCTGGATGCGCGGCACATCGGACGTGAAGCCGGAACCTCTGACCGCGCCGCGCCGGCCCTCGCGCGCCCTCAATGCCGAGACCCGCGGCATCATCGCCTCGGAGCGCCGGGAGGCTGCGTCGCGCACGCTCGATGCGCCGGAACCAGCACTCCAGGATGGCCGGCCGGATGCCTGAGGCCGCGGGCAAGTCCCGAAATTCCAGTACGATCCAGGAGCCGGGCCGCTTTCTCTCCGGATCGATCCTGCGCCACGTCCTCGTAATGAGCGCTACGGGCTCCGTAGGCCTGATGGCGATCTTCGTCGTGGACCTGCTGTCGCTCCTCTACGTGTCGAAGCTCGGCGACCCACGTCTGACCGCGGCCGTGGGCTTCGCGACGATCCTCCAGTTCTTCGGCCTGGCTATCAATATCGGTCTGATGATCGCGGCGGGCGCGCTCGTCTCGCGCGCGATCGGGGCCGGCGAGCGAGCCCGCGCCCGCCGCCTCGCCACCTCGGCGACGGTGCACGGGCTCCTGGTCGCGGCCGTGTTCGTGGTGGTGATGCTGCCGCTGATGCGGCCGGCCTTGAGCTGGATCGGCGCCGATGCCGAGACACTGCCGATCGCCGAGCGCTTCCTGTTGATCGTCCTGCCTTCGACCCTGCTGATGGCGCCGGGGATGATGTTCTCCGGCCTTCTTCGGGCGGTGGGGGCGGCACGCCAGGCCATGTACGTCACCCTCGGCGGCGGCCTCGTCACGGCGGTTATCGATCCGGTCCTCATCTTCGGCTTCGGACTCGGAGTCGACGGGGCGGCCTACGCGACCTGCGTCGCACGGGCGACCTTCGCGCTGATCGGCTGGTGGGGCGTGCGCCAGCACGACCTCGTCGGGCGGCCACGCCTCGCCGACATCGTCGCGGACGCACCCGAGATGGGGCGGATCGCCCTGCCGGCCGTGCTCGCCAACCTCGCGCCTTCGGTGGCGAGCGCCTTCATCGCCCACGCCATCGCGCAGTTCGGACCGGTGGCGGTGGCCGGCAACGTCGTCATCGACCGCCTGACCCCGGTCGCCTTCGGGGGTCTTTTCGCGATGTCGGGCTCGGTCGGACCGATCCTCGGCCAGAACTGGGGCGCAGGCCGGTTCGACCGCATGCGTGAGGTGCTTCGCAGCGGCGCCCTCGTCACCGCGCTTTATGTCGGCGTCGTGTGGGCCGCCCTCGTGGTCCTGCGGCATCCGCTTGGGAACCTGTTCGAACTGACCGGGACGGCCGCCGACCTGTTCGGTTTCTTCTGCCTCGTCAGCGGCCCGGTCTGGTTCTTCGTCGGCCTGCTGTTCCTGTCGAACGCAGCCTTCAACAATCTCGGCTTTCCGTTCCTGTCGACGGCACTGAACTGGGGACGGTCGACGCTCGGCACGATGCCGCCTGCTCTGGTCGGCGGCGCGCTCTACGGACCGGACGGGGTGATCGCCGGCGTTGGGATCGGCTCGGTTGCGTTCGGGGTCGCTGCGATCATCCTCGCCGCGCGCACCATCGCGACGCTGGAACGAAAGGGCCGCGCCGACACACCTCCTTCCGCCGAACCAATGGTCGAGCCGCCGGTCCAGCAGGTCTCCACGGCCGCCGAGACGCTGGTGCGAGGATGATCCGGCTGCGTCCCGCCTCGGGAGGCTGGTAAGTCCCGGCACAATGCGACAGACTTCGCGCCGGGGGTCGGGCAGGCGCATGCCGGGACCGCCGCGTGATCGTTGAGGCCAGCGTGATGTTCAACCTGTTCGACATCCTCCAGGCGCAGGGAGGCCCCGGCCTGCAGGGTCTCGGCCAGCAATACGGGCTCTCGCCCGATCAGACCCGCAAGGCCATGGAAGCGTTGCTTCCCGCATTTGGGCTCGGCCTGCAGCGGAACGCCGCCATGGATCCCATGGGATTCGGACAATGGCTCAGCCTCGTCGGAATGAATGGCGCTGGACGGCCGACACCGCCCTCCCCTTCCGAAAGCCTCGTGCACCAGATCTTCGGTTCGCCGCACCTTAGCCAAGCCGTGATTCAGCAGGCGGCAGCGGCGAGCGGGGTCGCGACCCCGGTCCTGCGCCAGATGCTGCCTCTCGTCGCCGGAATGGTAGTGGCCGGGATCGTCCATCTGATGTTGAACCAGCCCCAGGCGGCGCCCCCTCCGGTCGCCGCGAACGGATCGAACCCATACGGCTTCGCAGTCGGCGCCTACTGGGCTGAGATGATGAAGACCTGGACTCAGGCGCAGGTCCAACAGGCGCCGCCGGAGCGCCCTGTCGTGCGACGACCAGAGCCGCCGGCACTGGCACCGCCGCGTCCCAAACCTGCCTCCCAGCCCCCCCAGGACACGGCGGCCGGAACACCATTCGATCTGTTCCAGGAGATGTTCCAGGCCGGTCTCGAAGCCCAGCAGGAGAACGCCAGAGCGATGCAGTCGTTGTTCGATTCGTTCTGGACGGGGCAGCAGCCGGCCGGAAAGCTGAGCGAGGCGTCACCGCAGGCTAGC
>NZ_JAIETD010000145.1 GCF_019745455.1 Methylobacterium sp. | reverse complement strand
CGGAACCGCGACCTCGTCTACGTCTCAAACGCTCCCTTCACCGAAGTCCAAAAAGTCCTCTCCGTGTTCTCGACGGTCACCGGGCCGATCACCGCGGGCGCCGCGGTCTATTCCGGCGTGAGGTAGAAACGAAAAAGGCCTCCGGTTCTGCCGGAGGCCTTTCGGAATCTTGGACCTGCTACGTATCAGCCGCCGCGCTTGGCCATCAGGCGTTCTATCAACGAGCCGCCCTTCTCGATCTCGCCGAGTTCCTCCGCAACTGCGGCCACGGTCTCGCGGATCTGCTCGGGCGTATGCTCGGAGGTCATGAAGAAGCGAAGACGCGATGCGCGTTCCGGCACTGCCGGATGGATGATCGGCTGTACATTGATGCCGCGTTTGAACAGGCGGTCCGACAGCGTCACCGATTTCAGAGAGTCGCCGACGATGACCGGGATGACTGCGAGGCCGAGGCTGGTCCCGGTATCGAGACCTTGCTTCTTGGCGCAGGCGAGGAAGAGCTGCCCATTCTGGCGAAGCCTTTCGACCCGCTCAGGTTCTGCATGCATCAAAGCCAGGGCCGCCTCGGCCGCAGCTGCGAGGGGCGGAGACAGGCCGACGCTATACAGGAACCCGCCCGCGGTGCATTTCAGGTACTCGATCAGGGCCGCCGGTCCTGCGACGTAGCCGCCGCAGGTGGAGAGCGTCTTCGACAGCGTCCCCATCCAGATGTCGACGGAGTTCGATGGAACGCCGCAATGCTCGGCGAGGCCGACGCCGGTCGCTCCGAGGACGCCGAGGCCGTGGGCGTCGTCGACCATCAGCCAAGCATTGAACCGCTCCTTCAAAGCGACGAGACCCACCAGGTCAGGCGCGTCGCCGTCCATGCTGTAGAGGCCCTCCACCACGATCATGGCACGGCGGTGTTCGTGCCGCGTCGCGCCGAGAAGGGTCTCAAGGGCGTCGAGGTCGTTATGAGCGAAGGAACGCCGCTGCGCGCCGGAGAGTTGCGCGCCGGTGACCACGCTGTTGTGGATGAGGGCGTCGTGATAGATCACGTCGCCTGGTTCCATCAGGGCGCCGATTGTGGTGACGTTGGTGGCGTGCCCGCTCACCATGACCACGCAAGCAGCGGTCTCGTAGTGGCTCGCCAGCGCCCGCTCGAGCGATAGATGACCAGGACGCTCACCGGCGACGATGCGGCTCGCCGAAGCCGAGGTCCCGAATTCGTCGATTGCCCGGCGGGCGGCGTCGTTGAGGTCGGGATGGCCGTTGAGACCGAGATAATCGTAGGACGAGAAGTTGATGAAGCTCCGTCCGTCGATCCGGGTGGTTGCTCCCGCCCGGGTATCGTGGACTCGGAAAAAGGGATTGCCGAGGCCGATGAGGTTCGCGGCCGAACGCTGCAACTTCAGTTCGCGATAGCCAGGCAGCGACTCGAAGCGCTGGACCGCCGCGTCACCCGAGCCCTTGTCGCTCGGCTTGGTGGCAGGGCGCGCGGCGTTCGCGTTGCGTCCAAGCCTGTTGGTGACGAAGCCCGCGAGAGCTGCGCGGCCGCCATCGGGTCTGGCCGTATCGGTCATATGAGAATCTCTTTGATGTCCTGGCTGTTCTCTTCCACCAGCGTATTGAAAGGCTGCAGCGTGCTGGCGTCGATCGTTCCGCCGGCATGGCGCTGAGCGAGGCTCAGAACCGCCGCCGTCGCTTCATCGACCGGAGCCGAGACGGATTGGATCAGCGTCTCGGTCAACTCGTTGACGGTAAGGCCGGACGAAACGCCTGAGGGCGGTGCATCGAGAGCAAATCGCTCTTGCAAGCTTGCACCTAGTTCGACTCCCATCAGCGAGTCGAGGCCAATCTCCGATAGCTGGCGCACGCGGCTGATATCGTCCTTCGGCAGGCGAAGAATACGGGCGATGTCCTCTACGATAGCGTCGGCGATGATCTTGCGGACGCTGTCGATGTCCTGGGTCTTGAGAAGTGCGCCGATGTTGATCGCCGCGACGGAGCCCGCCTCCATCTGCTGGTCGGAGCCGAGTTCGGCATAGCTCGGCGAGCGCATGGTGGCGAGGCGCTCGCGCGCCTTGCCCCAATGCATCGCGGCGATCGCCACCACCGCATCGTCAGGATCGCGGCCCTGGTTCTCCAGGGCCTCGGCCATGAGGTCGAGGCAGCGGCGAGCCTCCATCGGCGTCACGCCGACGCGCCCGGCCAGGGTCTCCATCACGGCGCGGTTGCGGGCAAGGACGCCGACATCGCCGATGGCTCCCCAGGCAACGGCCAGGGCCGGCAATCCCAGGCGACGGCGCTGACGGGCTAGGCCTTCCATGTAGCCATTGGCGGCGACGTAGGCGCCCTGTCCGGGATTGCCGATGAACGTCGTCGCGGAGGAGAACAGCACGAAGTAGTCGAGCTGCCGGCCGCGCGTGACGGCATCGAGATGCTCGGCACCGATCACCTTCGGGCGGATGACAGCATCGAGGGCGTCGGCATCGACATTGGCGATCAGACCGTCCTGTAGGACCATGGCGCCGTGGATGATTCCGGCGAGCCGGCCACCGTCCGCCTCGATCCCAGCGATGATATCCTCGATCGACGAGCGGCTGGTGATGTCGCAGGCTCTCGCCTCGACGGTCACGCCTTGCCGTTCGAGGGCGGCGACGGCGGCCTTCGCCTCGTCGCTGGCCGCTCCGTTGCGGCCGAGGAGGACGAGGTGCCGGGCGCCGCGAGCGGCCAGCCAGTTCGCCGCCTCGATGCCGAAACCGCCGAGGCCACCGGTGATGAGGTGGACGCCGTCCGGCGAGACCGTGAACGGCGTCGTCTTCTGGATCATCACGGTGCCGGCCTTCGGCGGCGCAATCACGATCTTACCGATATGCCCCGATTGCTGCATCAGCCGGAATGCGTCGGAGACCTCGTTGGCCGTGAAAGGCTGGAACGGAAGCGGCTTCAGGCCGCCTTCCTTGAACAGCGCCATCACTTCACGGAACAGCCGAGCGCCGTCCTCGCCCTGGTGCTGAAGCACCTGATCGAGGTCGACACCGAAATAAGACAGGTTCCGGCGGAATGGGCGCAGGCCGATATGAGTGTTCACGACGTAGTCGCGCTTGCCGAGCTCGATAAAGCGGCCGAACGGCTTCAGGACGTTGAGGCTTCGCTCCATCGCCTCGCCGAACAGGCTGTTGAGCACGACGCCGACACCGTCGCCGGTGATGCGACGGACCTCGTCGACGAAGGAGAGCGAACGCGAATCGAGCACATGTTCGGCGCCCAGCGCCTTCACCAGCGCCCGCTTCTCACGCGAACCCGCCGTGGCGATGACACGCGCACCCTTCAGCTTGGCGATTTGCAAGGCTGCCAGACCGACGCCGCCAGCGCCGCCATGGACGAGAACCCACTCCCCACGACGGAGTCGGGCACAGGTCACGAGGCTGTAATAGGCGGTGAGGAAGGCCACCGGCACGGTGGCGGCAGCTTGCGGGTCGAGTCCACGCGGACTCGGCGCCACTACCTGCTCGGGGGCGACGATATGGGTCGCAAAACCCGATTGTGCGAAGGCGACGACCGGGTCGCCCACCTTGAAGGCGCGTACGCCGGTTCCGACCGCGACCACCTTGCCGGCGACTTCTAAACCGAGCCGAGGACCAGCGAAGCCGTCCTCCAAGATCTCCTCGGGCAGCATCGACAGCGCCCAGAGGACGTCGCGGAAGTTCAGACCGGTCGCCTCGACGGCGATCTCGACCTCGCCGGGTCCGGGCGCGCGGCGCTCGGCCGGGCCCCACTCCATCTCGTTGAGGCCGCCGGCATTGCTGCGCTCCAGACGCGCGGCCTCCGCCGGCACCGCATCGGCACCGTGGCGACGCGCCGCTTGGCCGGGCGTGAAGCGGATCACGCGGGTGCGATCGTCGTCGAGGATGATCTCTGTCTCGGTAGTGCCCGACAGGATCAAGTCGCGCAGGCGCTCGGCCGAGCGCTTCGATGAGCTCCACGGAGACAGGTCGATGCGGCGGACGTCGAGGTTGGCAACCTCGTTCGCGAGGGTTCGGGTGAAGGCCCAGACGCCGGTCTCGACGGAACTGCCTTCCTCGGAGCCGTCCCTGGTGGCGCCGGGACAGATCACCCAGAGCCGCGTCTGCCGGCTGCCAAGATGTTCGACGCAGCGCTTGAGGCTGAGGCAGCGGTCGCGCAGGCGGTCGGCATCCGTACCGCTGCGCCCGAAGGCTCCGGCCAGGAACACGACGGTATCCGGCGTCTCGCGCTCGAGTTCGAGCAGCGATTGCTCGGAGTCGAGGATGATGGAGACATGCACGCCACTCGCGACCAGCAGGGTCGCCAGCGACGACGCGGTCTCGGCTGCGAACGCGTCGTGCGAGCCGATGACGAAGGCGAAGCTCTGTCCGGCGGCAGGACGGGGGCGAGGAGGCGCCTCCGCCAACAGCAGCAGGTCGTCGCCGTTTGCCGAAACGGCACGGTCGACGGCGACGCGCACGAGGCCGGTATCGCTCAGCGAGCGCTGCCAGCCGGTGATGTCGTCGAGGCGGCCCACCGGCATCTGCGAGGCAGCAGAGCCGGTCTCGAACCAGCCGGGGATCAAGCCGAAGACGAGATCGCGGAACAGCGAAGCCGCAGGTTCCACAGCCAGAAGCAGGCCACCACTGGCAAGCGTCTCGGCAAGACGATTGAGCAGACCGCGATCGCTGCGGTGGAGAACGTCGCTGGCTAGGAGAGCGTCGAAACCGCCCAGCGGCAGTTCGCCCGGATCCTCGACGATGGTGACGCCGCGAGGAAGGGCGAGACGGGCGCGCTCGGCGAGGCGGCGGTCGGCCTCGAACACGGTGAGCTGCGCTTCGATCCCATCCGCGAAGGCCGAGACCTGCGCCGAGAGCGGGCCGAAGCCAACCTGCAGGAATCGGAGAGCACGATCGCGCGGAAGGCGGTCCCGACCTGCGGAGACGATGCCGGTCACCACGTCCGCGGAAGCGCGAGCGGTGGCGCTGCGGAGGGTGAATGCGTCGAGCGCGTTTTGAGACAGCGTCGGCGCGGCAACGAGGTCGCCGCCGCTGAGACGGCTCACCACGGCGCCGATATCGGCGATCAGCACCAACTCAGCCGACAATTCCGGATGGTCCGCCGCGATCCACCGCATGATCTCGTCCGGAGCGGGCAGGGAGACGTCCTTGCGCAACGTCCAACGGTCGCCGTCGAGGGTCGCGAGGCCGCTGCTCTCGAGTGCGAAGAGCGCGTTGTAGACCCAGGGACGCATCGCTTCCGGAACACGCTCGTCCACGGCCACGGTGCCGGCGCGTTGCAGACCTTCGGCGAGGCGGTAGGCGAGGGATGTCGCCCAGCCTTCCAGAAGGAGATGTCCCGGGGCCAGTGGCGAGTCGGGTGCGGCGCGTGCGGATTTGGCGTGCGGCCTCACGCCGTCTGCGATGCCGGGCTGGCGCGCGAGAGCAACGGCGGTGGGCTCGGTGGCGAGTTCGGCGCGCTGGGCGATGGCGTAGGCGGCCAGATCGTTGCCGCCCTTGGCTCGAAGGGCCTGGAAGCGGCCTTCGCGGATCGTGGCGATGACCTCGCCCTCGGCATCCACCAGGGTGAAGTCCGCCAAGATGCTGCGCTCGTTGCAGCGCCGGGTGTGAATCTTGGCCCGTGCGATGACAGCGCCAGGCTTCACAAGCCTGATCTCGCCGAAGCGGATCGGCACGTAGGCCTTGTTCGAATCCTCCCCGAGAAGATCCGCGAAAAGCAGGATGAGGCCGTGGAAACAGGAATCCAGTCGCGCAGGCACCAGGGCGAAGCGCGTGTCGGCCTCGGCCGGGAGCAGTTCGGAGACGATTGTCGTCTCGTCGATCCGGGCGCTGTGCGCAACCTGTTGGAAGCTCGGCCCGAAGCCCAGGCCCGAAGCCCCGGCACGACGATAGAGCTCGGCCCCCGATACGGCATGGTCGATCGGTACGTGGATTTCGACCGGCGCCGGCATGGCGTAATCGCCATCGACGATCTTGGCCGAGGCGTGAAGCTGCCAGGGCGATTGCGTCAGGCGCGGACGGCTGAGGATCTGGATGTGGTTGCCGCTGCCTGAAAGGCGAACGATGACCTCACGCAAGGCATCCTCGCCGAAGACCATCGGCGACTGGATCTCGAGCTCGGCGAGAACCACGGTGTCGCTGCGTGTCGCCTCGCGGGCAACACTGAGCGCCATCTCCACGAATGCGGCGCCTGGAAGGATCGCCTGCCCTTCGATGCGGTGATCGTCGAGCTCGGGTACTGTCGCGACGTCGACATGACCATGCCATTCGAGCCCATCCGGCGTGACTCGCGAACCGGCGAGGGGATGGAAGTTGCGCACGCTGAGGCCGCCGACGCCTTCCGTTGTCTCCGAGAGCCGGAATGACCTGCGCTGCCAGGGATAAAAGGGCAGCGAAACCTCGCCTTTCGGATTCTCGCCGAACACCGCCGGCTCGTCGACGGCGGCGCCCTGAACGAGAGAAAGTGCCATGGCGCGGGCAATCGGATCTCCGCCGGCCGGTTTGCGATTCATCACGCCGACGGTGGCGATCTCGATACCGAGAGCCTCGACCGCGTCGCCGATATGCGACAGCAGCGAAGCGCGCGGTCCGACCTCGACGAAGACGCGGGCGCCCTGTCGGGTCGCTTCCTGAACGGCTTCGTTGAAGCGCACCGGCTCGCGGATGTTCCGCCACCAGTAGCCGGCGCCGAAATTCTCGCCCGGCAGAACGCCACCGGTGACCGTCGAGACCATCGCGGTGGTGCCGTCATGCGGCTTGAGACCGGCAAGGTCGCGCAGGAGCGGCTTCTCAGTCGGATTCATCAACCGGCCGTGAAAGGGGTATTCAAGATCGAGCTTCCGACCGCGGCGGCGCTTGCGCGCGAGGGCCTTCATCGCCGCGTCGATAGCTGCGACCGGACCTGCCACCGTCACCGCCTTCGGGCTGTTATAGGCAGCGATGTCGAGGGTCGGATAATCCTTGAGGAAGAGCTCAATCTCCTCCACAGGCGCCAGCAGAACCGCCATGGTACCGAGGCCGCGCGTCGTCTCCTGATGGAGGCTGCGATAGAAGATGACCCGAACTGCCTGTTCGAGGCTGAGGATTCCCGCAGCTTCCGCCGCGGCGATCTCGCCGACACTGTGACCGAGCACGTATTTAGGATGCAGGCCCGCAGCCCGAAGGGCGGTGGTCGAGGCGCTGGAGATCGCGAAGATCAGCGGCTGCGAGATTCGTGTCTGGATCAGTCGCTCCTCCAGATCGTCGGCGAAGAGCGCTTCCTTCAGCGACCATCCCGAGAACCCCGAGAACAACGTATCTATACGGTCGAAGCTGTCGCGAAAGACCGGATTCTCGGCATAGGCTTCCTGACCCATGCCTGCCCATTGGCTGCCATTGCCGGAATAGACGAAGGCGACGTCGGCGGCCCTATCCACGGCGGTGCCGACGACGGCCGAGTCGTGGTGCTCGCCCTCTGCCACCGCGCGCAGGGCTTCCGGTAGGCCGGCGTCGAGGCGGAAAGCCGCGCGGGCGGAAAGCCGCTCGCGCCGATGCGCGGCGGCGGCGGCGACACGGCCGGTCTCGGCCGGTTTTGCCGTGGAAAGCCTGTCTGCGTAATCGAGGGCGAGTTCGTTGAGGGCAGCCCGGCTCTGGGCCGAGATCATCAGCATCTCGGGCGTGCGCGTCGCGGCGGCTACCGCCGCAACGGGTGCCGGGTCCGTGAGAACGACATGTGCGTTGGTGCCGCCGAAGCCGAAAGAGTTTACGCCAGCGAAACGTTCCCGGCGCCCGCGCGGGAGTTTCATCGCTTTCGTAGCGACGGCGAGCTTCAGCGCGTCGAACGGGATGTCCGGGTTGAGTTCTTCGGCGTGGAGCGTGGGCGGTAGTAGGTCGTTCTCGAGGGCGAGGCTCGCCTTGAGCAAGCCGGCAAGGCCTGAGACCGGCTCGGTATGGCCGATATTGCTCTTGATCGAACCGATCGGCAGAGGTGCCTTGCGAGGACGGCCGAGCCGACCCCCAATGGCGCTGGCCTCGATGGGATCGCCGACCTGCGTGCCGGTGCCGTGGGCCTCGACGAAGACCACGCTGTCGAGGTCGATCTCGGCGTCCCGGTAGACGGCTTCCAGCAACGCGCCTTGCGCATAGCCCGACGGCAAGGAGATGCCGGTCGTGCGGCCATCGGAGTTCACGCCGCTAGCGGCAATCACCCCGCGTACGGTGTTGCCGTCCCGCGCGGCGGCCTTAGCCGAGCGAAGCACCAGAACAACACCGCCCTCGGAGCGGACGTAGCCATCGGCCTGCGCAGAGAACGCACTGCACAATCCCCGCCGCGACAACATCTGGGCGTTGGAGAAGCAGATGAAGTTGAACGGGCTCGCCAGCAGGTTGACGCCTGCGACGACCGCCGTGTCGATCCGGCCGCTCGCGATCGCCGCGACGGCGGTATCGAGGGCGACGAGGGATGATGAACAGGCCGTGTCGACCGTGAAGCTCGGGCCTTTCAGGTCATAGATGTAGGAGATGCGGTTCGAGAGGATCGAAAGCGTATTGCCGGTAGCGGCATAGGCATCACCCGACGCTGCGTCGAGAATGCGCAGGTTGCCGTAGTCCAAGGACGAAGCCCCGACGAAGACGCCGATACCGGTCCCCGCCACCCCAGAAGGACGGAGGCCAGCATCCTCGAGCGCTTCCCACGTCAGTTCGAGCAGCAGTCGCTGCTGCGGATCCATCTGCTCGGCTTCGCGCGGCGAGATGCCGAACACGGCCGGGTCGAACGACCAAATCTCGTCGAGCACGCCCGCGGACCAGGTATAGCTCTTGCCACGTTCCTGAGCACGCGGATGGCCGAAGCGATCGAGGGCCCAACGATCTTCTGGAATGCGGCTGACCGCGCATCGGGCTTCGGTGAGGAGCTGCCAGAGCCCTTCGACGCTCGGAGCGCCAGGCAGGCGGCAGGACCGGCCGATGATCGCGATGTCTGTACGTTGTGTCACGTTCGATTCGCACACGCTCTTGAACGGGGAACAAACCCGACCGCATCAGGGTCGGCAGTCGGCTTCACCCTTAGTATGGGTCTAAGGCGCTGTCCAACCCGTCAGCCGAATGGCTTCGACCCGGGCGGCAGGAAATTGACGACCTGTGACCCGTATTCACCACTGCTTAAGGCCAGCTTCGCAATAATTCGCTGGCACCATCTTATGTGAAGCCCAGATTTCAACCACATCGACATCAAGATATGGCCACATTCACCACAGCCATGCGGAGCGGGACTGGTTGTACTGCGATTATGCCTTCATGGGACCAGTGCGAGATCGTGTAGGCAGTGCATAGCATGCTCTCTGGACTCCAAGAGCAAAAGACCGGAACTCGCTCGTCAGTTGGGAATTCTGTCCTGAGCCCGGACGTTGTGATGCGATGTGCCGGTCGATGAGCCACGCTTGAGGCTGATACTACGCCTTGGTGCGGCGATTTTGCGGCATACTCCAATCGTTTGGCCAAGCTTGAAGCAATGGGTCGGCCACGATCGGATGAGAGCTCTCGCCGCTGCCGCGATGTTGCGACGCAGCGTCACCACCGAAAACTCGCTTTTCACAGGCGGAAATGCGCCGAGCGACGCGACAAATTGGGATTATAGAAGGGGTCGGCCCGCAACTCTGGTTCCCAGCGCTCGCGCATGACACGTGTCTCGGCCTCGAACCGCGCCCGTTTCTCAGGAGTATCCTCGGGTCCGCGGCTCTTCGATTCGTGGTGGATAAGCCGCGCATACGGTGTCCAGATGATCCGGTAGCCGGCGCGGCGCACTCTGAGACACAAATCGACGTCGTTGAAGGCGACGGCGAGATCGACCGCATCGAAGCCTCCGACCTTTTTGAACACATCGGCCCGCATCGCGAGGCACGCGCCCGTGACCCCAGAGACCTCCTGGGCGACCGCCATACGGGCGAAGTAGCCCGGCTCGTCGCCGGCGAGTCCGAGATGACTGTGCCCGGCGACGCCACCGATGCCGAGGACGATCCCGCCATGCTGGAGCGTCCCGTCGGGATACAGGAGCTTGGCGCCGACTGCCCCGACTTCGGGTTCGATGGCGATCGAGACGAGCTCGCGCAGCCAGCCGGAATCGACGACTTCGACGTCGTTGTTGAGGAACAGGAGGACCGAACCCTTGGCGGCCTGCGCTCCTCTGTTCGACAGGTCGGAGAAGTTGAAGGCGCCGACGACCGACACCACGCGGAAGCGTGGTTCATTGCGATACGCCGCGAAGAGACTGCTCGTCGCCGGTTCGCGGCTGTCGTTATCGACCACCACGACCTCGATCGGTTCATAGGCCGTCTTCTCGAAGAGGCCATCGAGGACGATGGCGAGGAGTTCGGCCCGATCCCTTGTGGGAATGACGATGGAGACCAGGGGCGCCGGGTCCGGGATCGGCCGCACCAGACGGTTGAACCCGAAGAGGCCCCGCTCGGCCCGTGCACCCGCCGGCCCCACGACCTCGGAGAGGGACTGGAGCCTTGCCGCTTCCGCTTGAGCGAGCGCGCGATCCGAAAAAGTGCCGGAACCACTCGCTGCCCGCCAATGATACAGCACCTTCGGGATGTGGCGGACTTTCGCAGGTTCGAGCTCGCGCGAGAGTCGCAAGAGCAGGTCGTGATCCTGGCTACCCTCGAAGCCCGGCCGGAGGCCGCCGAGATCACGCACCAGGCTGCGTCGAACCACGGTGAGATGGTTGATGTAGTTTTGTGAGTAGAGCAGTTCGCGGTTGTAGTCCGATTTGAAGTGAGGATCGAAGCGTCGGCCACGCACGTCGATCTTGTCCTCATCCGAATAGATGAGATCCAATGCCCGGTCCGAATGTAAAGCCGCAGCGATATGATAAAGCGCTGTCTCGGCCAGGACGTCGTCGTGATCGAGGAAGGCGACATGCGTCCCCGTCGCCATCGCGACCGCATCGTTCGTCGCGCGGGCGATATGACCGTTCTCGGCGCGACGGGTCAGGCGTATCCGCGGATCACGCGCGGCTTCCCTGGACAGGAGCCGGGGTATGGCCGGATCGGTCGAGGCATCGTCGGCGATGCAGAGTTCCCAGTGCGGATAGATCTGGCTCTGGACGGAGCGCAACGCTGCGGCCAACACCTTGGGTGCCGGATTGTAGACCGGCATGACGACGGAGATCAGCGGCGGGGCATTCCAGCCCTCGACCTCGGCCCGGATGCGCGATTTTTCGGCGGCTGAAGGCGCATCGAACTGTCGGATCCAGTCGCGATAACCGGTCTCGCCACGATGGCCGAGGGCGCGGGCGAGGAAGCCTCGCGCTCGAACCTTAAGGCCGAAGCAGCGCCAATAGACGGCTCGCGCGGTCAGACTGGGCTGGCGCAGGAAGGCCTGACTCACCAGCGAAGGGCGGCTGCGCCGGCCTATCACCACCTCGCTGATCGCCACCGGCTGGATGCGCGAGAGCGGTGCCAAGCGGATCCCGACCAGTTGCTCCGGCAATCGCCCCGTCCATCCGAAGACGTCGTTGCCGAGCGCCTCCTCGGGGAGGTTGTGTATGACCGGGGCGTCGGACCCGGCCGCGACGGCGTCGAGGAGCACGCGGCCGACGCCGGCACTGCCGAGGTCTCGAAACCGGATCGTGACCCACGCGCCGGAAAGTCGCCGATCGCCGAGGTCGATCCAGAGGGCGGCACCGTCGCGCGTCACGGGGAGCGATTGGCTTCGCAACAGGCCGGCGGACATCCGGATGGCTGGAATGTCAGTGCCGAAGGTCCCGGTTTCCTTCACGAGGCGGTCCAACCCTTGGAGACGGCAGAAAGCACCGCATCCGACATGGCGATATCGAAGACCAGCATTTCTTGCGCCGCCTTCAGAGCCTTCAAGCGTTCGGCCAGAGCTAGGACCGGCGCAGGAATGGAATCGGGGTCCGGAATCGGCGCAGCGATGTTGAGCTGATCGAACAGGGTCGTCACGAAGGCCTTGAAGTAGCTGCGATGACCGACGATTCCGATCCGCGACAGCACCTCGATCGCCACGATTGAATTGCCCGGGTGGAGCCGGTCGTCGGGCAGCCTTGTTCCGCATTGCCGGGTCAGCGGGTTGTAGAGGAGATGATAGGCGCCCTCCGGCAGCATCCGGAACAGCCGCTTCAGCGCCTTGGGATCGGCGAGATCGAACTCTCCCATGAACTCGGCCGCCTCGGCGAGCGGTCCGAGACGCCATTGCTGCGACGGGTCGGCTGCGACGGATGAACGCGACTGGAGCCAGAGCAGGCGTGTCGCCATCTCGACGAAGGGATCATGGACCAGCAGCGTCGTCAGCGTGGCTTCGTCCTGAAGGTAGCCTTCGTAGCGAGGGATTATGATCGCACCCGAGTGGAAGGACGAGGTGAGCCAGGGGCCTTCAAAAAGGACGCGGCAGATCTCCTCCGGGAAACGACCGATCCCGAAATAGCTCTGCTGGAAATGGTCAAACATCGTCGCCTGGATGGCTGCTTCCGGGTTGATGCTCGTGTTGATGAGCACGACCCTTCGCTGGACCATTCCGCCATGCGGCGCGCGGCGGTATACGAGAATGTTCGTCTCGACGTCGAGGATCTCCAGGCGGCGAGCTTCCGATAGCCCAGGAAACTCCTGCTCCTCGACGAGGAAGCAACATTGGCCCGTCGAGTGCCAACCGTAGCTCTTGATCTGACCGTCAGTGATCCTCGCCGGGATCTCACCCACCCGAACCCCATCCATGACGACCGCAACGTGGCTGATCGCGAGGGGATTGTCGGGGACGACCCAACCCCTCACGGCGTGACCCTGATCGTAATCGACGTAGAACCGCATTCCTCACCGCTGACCGATCGCATCGTCCGTCGAGATACACGGGCCTCTCCCACCGGGATGAACTCGTGCAACGAGCGATGGCCTGAGCCTGGACGCCCGTTGCGCGAGGCCATAGCGCACTTTGGCAGCGGATACAGCGTGGCGGCTAAACCCCGCTTGCGGATTGGCGCCAGCAGGTCAATCACCGCACATGAAGACCGCCATCGCACAATAATGTCGCCGGACGCGTCCGCTTCGGCTTGCATGGCCGCCGGGCAGAAGCTATAGGCCGCACCTCGCCGGGGCGGATCGCTCCGGTTCGGGCGCGTAGCTCAGCGGGAGAGCACTACCTTGACATGGTAGGGGTCACAGGTTCGATCCCTGTCGCGCCCACCATTCCAACTCACCGGAATGGTTAGAGAAAAAGGGGCTCCCGCGAGGGAGCCCTTTCTCGTTGGCGCCGCATCCGGGGCAAGTTCAACGGAAGAGATTCCGTTCGAAAAGGCTCCGGCAGGGTGCTCGGCTGCGGCACGGGGCCATGTGGGGGTTCGACCGAGATCGATCGCAAACGGGATCCCGCCATCCACCTGGTGACCCGATCACGGCCACTCCGGCGGCGCTCATCACCGTACCTTGACCGAGCGTATGAGTCGGTTCTCAGCTCTGGCCCGATACCTCGGGCCATGCCCGAGATCATCCATTAGGGCGTAGGACGTAACGGCGTCCGCCACGTCGCCCGTAATCCGCGCGAGAACGCTTTCGCGCATCCGTTCGTCCGCGAGGCACCGCTTGGGCTTTCCGGAAGAGGCGGCACGACAGGCCCGGACCCAGCAGGTTCGTCGTCCGCGAGAAGGCCGGCGAGGACATCGGCGTCTTCGTTCGACGCCGAAATCTGGACAGGCAGTCGGGCACGAATGGCCTGAAAGCCGAGCCGCACCCCACGCACGCGAGCTGCTAGGCATGGTGGCTCAAGCTCGTCCGGTCCGGCTCCAAGGCGATCTTCACCGCAGCAAGCGCGGCCTCCCGCACGGCGGTCTACCTTTGTGCCATGCAGGCGGACATGGCCCAGGCGGCGTGAGCCTCAGGGTCCTCGGGAGACCGGGGCTTCATCGCCCGCGGGTGGCGTGATGCGTCTGCCAGGCTGATGACAGGACGACGGCCCACCCTTCTTGATCGGGTGCAGCTTCGCCGACCCCCTTGTCGTCCATTTCGCCCTCGCGAACTTCCTTGAGAACGTTTCCCTGAAGCCAGGCTATCGACGGCAGACACGTGGCAATCGTGGGCGGATCTGCCTGATAGTCCGCAACTGCGGCTTTCTCGCTGGTGCGGGGACAGGCACCGGAGGCGAAGTGAAGCGCCCTGCTTCCACGGAAACGGCTGCGCGCCTACATAACCGCGGTGCCCGTCCTGCTGGCGCTTAGCGCCTCCCTCCTATTCGCCCTCGTATTCGGCCCCCAGTGGTGGGTGCGTCGGGCGATGCAGCAACACGCCGCCGAGAGGCCGGACCTGCCAGGGACCGGAGGCGAGCTCGCGCGCCATCTGCTCGACTTGTCGCGGCTGGAGCACGTTCCCGTCGAGATCGCGCCAACCGACCACTTCGACCCGGTCGCGAACGTCGTGCGGCTGTCACCGAGGAACTATGACGGCCGCTCGATCACGGCGGTCGCGGTTGCGGCGCACGAGGTCTCCCACGCGCTTCAGCACGCGGCAGGGAACCGGCTCCTCGCGGCGCGGGTGAGGTTCGCTCCGCTCGTGCGGGGCTTCGAGTTCGCCGCGGGCATGGTGATGTTGACCGCTCCAGTGGTACTTGTCTTCATCAAGTCGCCTGTCCTGCTCGCCCTGCAGGTGGGTGTCGGCATCGCGCTCCTCGGCGTTCGCCTCGTATTCCACCTCCTGACGCTGCCCGTCGAGCTCGATGCGAGCTTTCGCCGGGCTTTGCCCATCCTGGAGTCGGGTCGGTTCCTTGACGCACGGGACATGCCTGGCGCCCGCACCGTGCTGCGCGCCGCGGCCCTGACTTACGTGGCCTCGTCTCTCGTCGCGCTCGTGAACATTGCCCGCTTTCGGCGGCTCCTCCCGTTCTAGCAGCTCCGAAGCGAGCGTTTGATGTCTTGCACCGCTTAGCTGCAAGCGGACCGTCTCCTCTCGACCAGACCCGAACTGCTGCGTTGTGCTCCTTCTTTGAAAGCGAGGAACCGGGTGCGGCGACCTGCGGGGCCGCTGCTTTGCACGTGAGTTGTCGGTCTGCTCGGACACCACCACCAGTGCGCATCCGCCTCAATGCCAAGGTAGCGCAGCGTGTATACCAGTTTCGTATGTCCCAGCAGCCGTTGCCAGGCCCGCAGGTTGCTGGTTCGCTAATTGAACAGGTCGGCCGCCGCCCAGTACCGACTGTGCTTGCCATAGCCAGTTGGGTCGAGACCGATCAACGCCACCCCCTCGCCGACGAGCCAGCCTTACCGGAGCATCGTCAGGTGCTCGCCCGGGCGGCTGGGAGTCGGAATAAAGCCAGTCGCCCGCAGCTACCTCAGCTACTCGGCCAAGCCGCCAGTGTTCAACGGGTGGTCGCGGTCAGTCGAATGTTGCGGGTCGCTCCGACTTCTGCTGAACGACAATGGTACGCAGGCGGATGCCGTCGCTTAGGTGCACGCGCCATTGCACCAGCCTTCACGCCTCGACCCGATTTCCCCTTGCAAAAAGCGCTGCCGTCAACGCGAGGCAGGCGGTAACGCCTGCCGGAAGAACCAGCGCGAAGATCTCGATTGAGCTGTAGACCACGGCCCCGATAATGGCGCCGATCAGCAGGGCCAACCAAACCGCAGCATCGCCGATCCAGCCGAGACCCGGCCCCGTCCCGGTAAAAGCTGCAGCGATCTTCTGCCCGAGGCTGAACAGTGCTCCAGTGATGAACGTCGTTCCCGCGCGGAAGCCCTGGACAGAACCCAGAACGGCGTTCTGCGCACCCATGGCAAGTGCCAGGAAGAAAGATGCCAATCCGAGGTCGGGAAGCTGAAGCCCAAGCGCGAAGGCGCCGAACACGATGATCGCCTCGTAGGTCAGCACAGCGGTCGTCTTCCAGGGCGCGGGCGTCACGATGGACAGGCCGCTGGCGATGGTCGAGCCAAGCAGGAAGGTGGCGATCAGAACCGCCGGCATCACGACATGGTCGATCGCGCCCCGAGAAATAGACACCCCCATCTGCGTCGTGTTCCCGCTCATGAACGATGTGTAGAGCCCGCTGAGCTGGATGAAGCCTATCGCATCGATGTAGCCCGCAAGCCCGGTGAGTAGGAGACCGAAGGTGAGTTGCGACGGCCGGTTCATGATGCTGGCCTCGAGGGATTCGAAGGGAGTGTGATCCCACTACCAACTTTCCGGCGCCAAGGTCCAAGCTCGTATGCTCAAGACCATCGACCGGCTCTTGTCGCCACCGGTCACCGTAACTCTTGGCCGCCCCCGAAGGACAGCCGGGCCGGACGCGTGCCTTCGCACGGTCCGGCAAGGTTAGCTCAGCGCCCGATCTGCTTGGTCAAGGGCATGATGCCCTCGATACCGAGGAGCGTCAGGTCGCGCTCCTGTGGCCGGTATCCGCTCTCGACCGAGGCGGCACAACGGAACGCGGCGCCGGCCATGACCCAGTAGGTCCTGACGGTCTCAAACAGGTTGGCTCCTTCCGCTTCAGGCGCGGAGAGGGCGTGATTAATCGTCGTGGTGGCCATCGATAGATCCCTCGTTGCTGGTGGGTCCCGATGGGCGTCTCCTCAGACAATCGATAAATGGGCCTTGTGTGCGCCGCAGCAAAGTGCGCGGCGGCACCCGTCCGCAGGATCATGCAAGTAGGACGGGCCAGCCCTGCGGTCGCAAGTAGGCGACGTCCGAAGGGGGCATCTTGATCGGGCGTGAACGCGGCAGGCCCGTAGACGAATTTCGTCCCCGACGATCCTCACGAACTTGCGGTCAGGGCAATATCGAGGCGCCTCTTATTCGGGCGGAGATCAGTTCCGAGCGAATATTCTGG
>NZ_JAIETD010000168.1 GCF_019745455.1 Methylobacterium sp. | reverse complement strand
AATGGTGGCCGGCTTCGCCTCGGAACGACGGCCGGCTTCAAATCGGAATCCCCGGCCGGCTTCGTCGGAATACGCAGCGCTGCCCTCGACCACGCTGACCCCGTCCCGGTTCAACGCGTGCCGCACCGCCGTCCGCTGCTCCGCGCGCAGGCTCGGCCGTTCCGCCAACACCCGCGTCACGATCTCCTCCGGCACGAACTCACGCTGGTCCTGCCGCGCATAGGCCCGGCGCAGGAGGCCGCGCTCGGCCTCGATCATCTCGGGCGTCGCGTATATCGCCTCGCCCGCGGCCGAGCGCCCGACCTCGACCACCCCGCCGTCCCGGCGCAGCCGCGCGATCTCCTCCAGGATCGCGTCGGCGTCCGCCTCGCATTGCAGCGCCTCGGCGACCCGCCTGACCAGCTCGCGCTCTTCCATCACGGCCTGCGTCGCCAGCGTCTCAGCGAGGCCGGCCTCGCCCAAACGTCGCAACCGCTCCTGGGCCGCCTCCGTCCGGGCCGCGCGGATCCCGTCGGCGGCGATCCGCACGCCCTCGAACAAAGCCGCCCGCCCCCACCCGGCCTCGACGAGCTGGCGCTCCCAATCCGCCTCCAGGCTCGCCAGCGGCGTCTCCCGGTCCTTGCGCGCCCGCGTGCCGTTGGCGGCGGCCTGGGCCGCGCTCCGATCCTCGGCCGTGTCGAACCCGCGCTCCCGCGCCACCGCCTCGATCGCCCCGCGCCGCTTGGAGAACAGCTCCAGCACCGGCTCGCTCACCCCCGCGATCTCGAAGTTGCGCCCGGCTCGGACCGCCTCGTAGCCGAGCTCGGCCCGCAGGCCGCTCGCCAGCTCGCTCCGGTACAGCGCCGCGATCCCTCCGGCGCGGCGCAGGATCGCCCGGTTGTCGATCCCCCCGGTCGAGCCATCGCTCCGCACGCACAGGTTCAGGAGGACCGCATGAGAGTGCAGCTGCGGATCCTGCGCCCGGGAGGTGAAGTGCCGGTAGACCGCCGCGCTCACTCCGGCCGCCGGCGCCCGCTCCCGGCCCTGCGCCCCGGTCCGGGTCACGATCAGCCCGGCCGCATGCGCGTAGTCCAGCGCCCGGCGCACCGCCCGATCGTGCACCGCCAGGATCCGCGCCCGTTCCTCCGGCCCGGCGAAGGCCGCCAGCACGCTCACGCTCTTCGGCGCGGCGAACTGCAGGTCGTAGCCGACGCTGCGCCGGCCGTTGCCCGAGGCCCGCACCAGCGGCTCCCGGCTCCCCGGGTCGCGCCCGGCCGCGAGGTCGCGCAGCACCCGCCCGTCGACCTCGGCTCCGTCAGGGCACAGGCGGAACGGATCGTCGGGCCACCTCGGCTCGCCCTCGGATCCGGATCCGCGCGTCCACCACACGCCGTTGGCCTCGCCCGCGCCGTTGTCGGTGTAGTACGCGACCTGGTCGCGCCCCTCGGTGTGGCCGTGACGCAGGGTCGCCAGCGCCCGGTCGAACGCCGCCGTGTACGCCGCCTCGAACGCGGGGCTGCCCTCCGCCGCCGCCTCGGCCGCGACCTTGCGGGCATACGCTGCGGCCGTGTCGTCGAGCGGGGTATCGGGCGTGCTCAGACCGGCCTCAAGCCGGATCTGGCGCGCCATCGACTCGTAGTACTCGACGCTGGTGATCCGCGTGCAGGTCATCATCGCGGAGCCCTCCTCCTAACCTACGACGGACCGGCCGCGTCGCTCGCCCGGGCCTCCGCCCGGTACAGGTCGACGATGAAGTCCGAGATCACCTGGATCTGATCCTGCATCTCGGCAGCACTCGCCCTCGCCTCGCGGGCGCTGGCGGCGGCGGCCGCAGCGAGTTCGGTCAGGCGGGTTATCGTCTCGGACGGGCCGAGCGCGGCTTTCAGCGCCTCCTCGACGAAGAGGTACGACGCGATCCCCCGCGCCCGGGCCGCCGCCTCCACCGCCGCCCAGAGGGCCTCGTCGACGGAGACGCGGACGGGACGGCGGGCCATGGGCGGGCTCCGAACAGCGGGGCTGTGAGATCTCGCAATAGCTTAGCCGCAGACGTAGCCGTCGCACAGCACCACCGGTGCGTGATGTGTCTCGGTTTTTGCCAGGATGGGCCCCGTTATCCACAGGGGGGGGCCAGGGGATAACGGGCGGAAGCGCGGCCGTGATACCATGGTGGCTCGCAGGAATGATGGGTTTCCAAGGCGCGAGGGCGATGAGCGAGGCCGCCGAACCCGATCCCCACGACGCGTTGCGCGCCTTCCTGCGCGAGCAGGTGCGGCTCAGCCCCAACCGCAAGCCCAGCGGCTACGCCTCGGTCCGGGCCGTGCTCCCGGAGATCAAGGCGCTCAAGGCCAAGTGCCGGACCGACGCCGAGATCCGCGAGCTGCTGATCGCCAGGGGGATCACGCTCAGCCTCGCCACCCTGCAGCACTACATCAAGACCGCCACCCGCGAGCTCGCCGGCCACAAACCCGTGCGGCGACGCGGCAAGGCCCGCGCGCCGGCATCCGCCGGGATCGCGCCGATGCCCGTACGACACGAGCCCGTCCCGGTGCAGCCCGCGACCGCCGCGCGTGAACCGCTACCGGCGCGGGGACACGCACCGGGCTCGAACGCGGTCGTCGGGCACCGGCTGAGCACCAAGGATCTGTAGACCGCGACCTTTGTATCGTACGATACAAAGGTCGCCTGGCGGCTCACCGTAGCAGCCAGGCCACGGGCCGCCACCCGGCCAGCCGGCGCAGCAGGCGGCGGCCGACCAGCGCCGCCAGCCCGGCCCCGAGCATCAGCCAGGCCGGTCCCCAGGCGATGAGCCACTCGCGCAGGCTCAAGACCATCACGGCGAGAACCCCGCCGACCGGCGCGACCGTGCCCTCGGTCCAGAGTGGGATCTCGCAGTATCGCCGGTGGGATGCGGCATCCCATTTGAGCTGCATCGGGGTACAGGACCGGCTCATCTGGTCCCGCAGGTCGGGGTTGGCCGCGACCAGGGCGAGCCAAGCCGGGGCGTCGGGGCGCTGGGACAAGCCCGCCCACCTCGCATCCAGGTCGAGCGTGTCCCTGTGCCCGAGCCAGTACCCCGCGCCGCCGCACAGGATGCCGCTGGCCAGCACGATCGCGGCTGCCCACAGGCCGATCTGGCGGGCCCGGGCTCGCTCCATGCGGGTGAGATGATGGGCGGCGGCCTCGGCCACCGCCGCGCCGGTGCGCTCCGCGAGTGCGGCGTGGGCCGCCTCGACACGGGTACTCGCAGCCTCGGCCACCGGCCCCACCGCCCGCGCCGCGGCCTGCTCGACCCTCTCGGGGACAGTGTCGAGCGCCGCCGGGATGGTCCGGGCGGCCTGCTCCAGCAACCCGCCGACCGCGAGGTAGACCACGGTCGGATCGTCCGGCGTCAGACCGATATCGGTCATCCGCCGCCATGCCAGATCCCGGGTCGCCGGATCGAGGCCCAGCGCCTGGGCGGCCCGGTCGAAGTTGAGCTTGGCGTCGGGATGCATCGCGCGCTGGCTCCAGCCGCTCAGAGGCCGAGGAGCGGGCGCAGGTGCTCGAAGGCGAGAGCGGACTCGCGCAGATAGCGCGCCACGTGCGAGCGCTCGGCGATGGTCAGGCGCGGCGCGTCGGCCGCGACCGCGAACGGCAGGGCGTCGGCGTCGATCTTGGCGAAGGTGCCGGCCGGGAGCGGCGGCAGGCTGATCTCCAGACCCCCGAACTCCTCCAGCACGCGGCGTCGGATCTTGCCGCCTCGGTTCTCGCCATTGCCGTCGACGTAGCCGTGCCAGAACGGAAAGTCGGCCTCGGCCTTGCCCCAGCGCGTGTTGCGGATCGCGACGTGATCGACCCTGTCGCCGGCGAGCTCGAGCCAGCGGGCGACCGATTGGGTAGCGGCGACCTCGGACGAGATCAGGTGCAGGACGACCGGGCGGTAACCCTGGCCATCGAAGGCGGTGAGCAGGTCGTCGAGCCCCTCGCCCATGTCCGAGATCCGGGCGAGGTCGGCGAGGCTGCCGCCGGCGAGATCGTGGACGATCAGCGCCTCGCCCGAGGCGACGCAGTCGAGCAGGGTGGCGCGCTGGTCGTCGGCGCGAATGTTGTAGTACCCGGCGCCGACGGTTGGATCCTGCTCGTCCAGGAGTTCGCCGTCCGGGGCACGGGTGCCCAAGACGCGCAGGAGCGAGCCGACGCCGCCGTCGGCGTCGTAGGCGGCGACACGAGTGCCGCCCAGGCGCAGGTACTCGACGAGGGTGCGGGCGGTGACGCTCTTGCCGACGCCGCCCTTCTCCGAGGTGACCAGGACGACGCGCTTCCGCCGCGAAGCGGCCGGCATACGCGCCTGCTGAGACCGTGCCATGATGTCCTTCCAATCCACGAAATTGCTGAATGAGGTACCGCGACGCGCGGCTAGCGCTGCTCCGGCTCCAGGGGCACGGTGCAGACGCCACAGGCGAGCCGGGTCCCAGGTTTGGCCCAGGCGGTCACGCCGCAACCCGGGCAGATGTACCGGGTCTTGCTCGCCGCCCTCCTCTCCCGGGTTCGACGCGCGTCGGCCGACTCGACGTACGGCACCATCTCCCGGCGCAGATCGATCAGGTCGGCGCAGGCGCACGCGAAGCGTCCGCCGAGCTCGATGTAGTGGCTGACGCGTTGGCCTGTTTCCCTGCCGCCCGGTTCGCCGGTCGTGGACGGAATTAGCCCCACGGCCCGCATCATCCGCGCCCATTCGGCATTGTGATAGCCGGAGCGGGACGGCGTGCCGAAGCGCGCCTGCTCAAGGTGGACCATCTCGTGAACCAGGGTCGAGAGCGTCTCCTCGACGCTGCGCTCGGCGAAGTGGCTCGGATTAAGCGCGATCTCGTCCGTGACCTGGGAGCCGTCGCGCATCGTAAAGCGCGCGTTGGCGAAGTAGCCGTAGGCCCCGCGCTTGCGCTGCAGGGTGATGAGACAGTCCGGCAGCCGGCCCGAGAACAGGCGCGCGTTGAAGAACACGAAGGCGCGGGTCAGCCCATGGTACATCCGTGCGGTCGGGTCCGTTGTATCGTACGATACAATAGGCTGCGGCTCGTCTCGGACGGTGACGCGATCGCCCGGACCAGCCCCGCGGTCATCGGCCGGCGGCGGATCGCTGTCTAGGGTAGAATCGGAACTGGAAGATTCATCTTCAGGTTGTGTCACGGCGCCACCTCGTGGGAGAGGTGAGACCGGTTCACGCCAGCCACGAAGGGCCCCGGTCTCGAGCGCCTGAAGAAGGCATCCTTCAGCGATCGGAGGGTCCGACCGACTGGCTCATCCGCATGCCGCCCACGAACGGGCTATCGGATGCCGGAGGCAAGGGGCGGGTCGGATCGGCCGTCCGGATCGGAGATCATCCCCGGACTGCGTCTCCGCCGCGCCAGCACAGGCCGACCCGGAGGATGAACGCCGCAGAGCAGCGCTGACTTCTCGAGCTACCGATCTCAGAGCAGCGGCAGCCCACAGCCCCAGCATGTTCGTCGCCTGGGCCCCTCTCCGCTGCCACGAAGCGGCAGGGGCGTTCAAGCTGGTCGTGCCTGTCCAGGCATGCGCGGGAGGGTTGTCCACAGCGGGGACCCTGGGTCGGGCCGTGAGCCAGCGCTTGCGGTATCCAGTTCCCCCGCCGCGCCGACCCTCACGCGACCGCCCGGCCTCAGGCTTCACGGGCGGGCCGAGGGGAACTGGCCCTCGGTTGCCTGTCGTCGCGCGCTTGCCCGCCGCGAGGCCGTGTGGTGTCGCGAACGCCTCGGACCCCTGGCGGGAAGAGGCGCCCGTGTAGCAGCCCCAGACCGCGCTGTCGCCGATCAGCCCACGCGGATCCCGTCAGCCTGCAGGCGCTCGGCCTCGGCTCGCCATGCATCGCGTCCGGTGGCGAGGACGAGAAGAAGTGCGGCCACATCATCGCCCATCCGCGCTCCTGTGCCGGGAATCCGAGCGGGCGCGTCTACGCGCGTGCGGCTGCGGTTTCAACCGCGTTCGTTAGACCGGCCGGTCTCAGACCGTCAGCGCATGGCTCGGCCGGTGCCACGACCCGCGCGGATTCTCGAAAGGGTCGCTCGGGTGAGGTCGCCCGCTGCCTCCCGGCAGCCTTTCTTCGGCTCTGTTGTCCCCGATTCTGACAGGATTAGAACTTGAGTAGTCGTGCGGTTCACGGATTTGCACCCACCCCCCTGGTTCATGGTGGCAAGGGCCTGCTCACTTCTGGGTACCCCCTTCCGCGCCAGCCGCAACCACGCCGCCCACTCACGCGAGACGATGCGCACGATGTTGGTGTCGTTGCGGAAGCCGGTGATGCGCCGTTCCTCTACCGTCACCAGCCCGAGCTTCATGGCCTCACGGATGGCGTTGCGCACGGTGGTCTCCGCCACGCCGACGATGGCCGCGAGATGCCCGACCGAGAGGCGGCAATCTTTCCTGCGCACGGTCTCAGCCGCCACCAGGGCGAGGACCGCCTGCTCGGCCAGCGTGAACCGGGCCGCAAGCCCCGGCGGAAGCCGCCCCGAAGCGGCCCAGCGGCGACGGCGCTCCAGCGAGGCATCCGTGCGCGGGCGCGAGCCGACGGTCCTCTTAGAGCTTCCTACGCGAGCTTGGCCGATATCGCCTCCCTCGTCCGGATGACTTCCTGTGGGGCTCTGGCTCTGCGGCGAGTTGGGCCCACCGGCGGACGTCTGCCTAGCCTCAATCAGGCCGGATAGCGCCTCAGCCTCGGTCTCTGTGATCTTCCCCTCCCCATAGGCGCGCCAGAGCAGCGCCGTCACCTGGGGCAGGGTGAGTCGGGTGGCCGCCTCGATCGCGTGGCGGATCTCACATGCAAACACGTGTCTCGGCCCTTATCCACAGGGCCACAGGGGGACGTTCGGCGGCGCAGGCTGTGCGCTCCGTTCAAGACAAGCCGGTATCGTCGCGGGAATTGGCGTTCCCGCTTGACGCCAGGGGCGTCTTCATGGCTTGTGAGGAAGTGTCAGCGGCCTCACAGGCCATCTCGATTTTCGACGGGCTCCTCGTTTGGCGACGGGGGGCCCGTTGGCTTTTCAGGGTCCTACTGCGGCGCTTGCTCTCCTGAATGGCCGGCTCACGACTCGCCGAGACGAGCATGGCTGGGGCTACCCATGTCGGCCGGGCGGCACGGCTAAGTCAACGTTGCCGGTGGCCGATGACGTTCTTCTTGCCGTCTTGAGCCACCCCATATTTCGGCAGCCGCCTCTCATCGTTCGATGAACGTACCTCGAATGTTGGTCCGGTGGGGCGCGAGTTCGCGGCTAGTGGAGTCGACCGCTGCAACGGCGTTGAGGTTGGCGCACAGCGTCTCGGCCAAGCTCAAGCCGACTGATCCAACGGATGAGCTTCGTTCATTTAGGAGGACGGAACGGCCGTGCCCCTCAAGGCATTCTAGGAACCAGTCAGCTCCCTGACAGCTGTCTGGTTCCTTGAATCGTACTTTGGGCAGCTCATCTGGAAGCGTCCAATCGCGCAGGCTTGGGGTTTCAGACAGCTTTCTGAAAGCCATAAGCTGTCCGACAGCTTTCTGATGCCAAGCAGACGCGTTTAGGTTAATGCAATGCTTACCTCTAAGCTGGCAGCTTTCCGACAGCTTCCTGGCACCCAAGGGCTGCCCGGAAGCTTCTTGGAGCCCGACAGCTTCCAACGAGGTGTCTATGCCTGTCATCACGTTCTCATCGCCCAAAGGCGGCGCCGGCAAAACTACGGCTGCCTGCATCCTCGCAAGCATGCTGGCGGAGCAGGGGGCGACCGTCACTGTCATCGACGCCGATCCCAATCAGTTCGTCCAGGAGTGGGCGCAGCTACCGGGCCTACCCACCACCCTTCAGGTCGTAGGCGGTGCGACGGAAGAGACAATCATGGACAAGATTGAGGAGGCAGCCAGCATCACAGCCTTCGTGATCGTGGATCTGGAGGGCTTGGCGAGCCTCATGGTCAGCCACGCAATCTCGATGTCTGACTTGGTGGTGATCCCCGTACAGGGCTCGCAGTTCGACGCCTCACAGGCTGCCCGTCAAATCGGGCTCATAAAGCGTACAGAGAAGCGCGGGGGGAGAGCCATTCCCTATACAGTGCTGATCACACGCACAAATCCCGCGATCATGCCCCACACTCTCAAGCACATCTTACAGAGCTTCGATGAGCGCGCGATCCCAGTCTTGAAAACCCGCCTGTGCGACCGCGAGGCCTACCGGGCCATGTTCTCCTATGGTGGCACGCTGCAGGGCTTGGCAGGGAAGGGGGTCGCCAACACAGCCGTGGCAATCAACAACGCAGCCGAGTACGCCGCCGAGATTGTACAGCGCCTGCGCGACAAGCGCGAGCAGGCCAAGGAGGTTGCATGATGCCCGGTCAGCCCAAGCCTGAACGCACCGATCCGCTCAGCAAGCTCGACTTCGGTGGACTGGACGACTTCAAGCCTACGCCACGCGCCGCTCAGCAGCCGAAGCCACCGGCTGAGACAATTCGTGCTGTCTCTGAAGCGGAAGGCTTCCCCAGCCGCGAGTCCGTCCCACGCGAGAAGGCGAAGCCGGCCTCGGCCAAGGTCGAACAGCGCCGCTACCGCACTGGCCGCAACAAACAGCTTAGCCTCAAGGTTACGGAAGAGACTGCCCAGCGCTTCACCCGCCTCGCCGACGAGCAGCGCTTGGTTCTTGGCGAGTTGCTTGAAAGGGCCCTTGACGCGTACGAGACCGCCCACAAAAGGGAATGACCCTTCAGAAAGCTGTTAGGCAGCAAACAGGAAGCCGATAGAAACCAGACAGCTTCCAGTAAACCTCAAGGTGCTCCTCACACGAGACACATCAAGGTGTTAAAGGACAAGCCAAGCTCAGGCGCCGCCGTTCGCATAAGTACACGCTATGTAACGCGAGATACCGCGTTCCACGATCGTGCGCGGTTCGTTAAAGATGCTCCGATGATATCTTGTCTGTGTTGATAGGTACCGTTGCGGGTTGAGGTCGTATAAAGGGCGGTCTGCAACGAGCTCATCTAAAATGAACCAGTCTAACCGACTGCTGTGGGAGGAAGGTGGATCTTGGGGCGTTCGTAGCTACCCAATCCTCGCGTTGGAGCGATGGTTCTCTTGATATGGGGCGCCATGACGATCGCAATCCTTACAGCCCTCCTCGTCGTCATCGACCTACTGCTGACGATCCTCTACATGCTCTTCAAACCCAGTCTCGCTTACCAAGCGGGGCGGCCGTCGCCGGGTAGGATGGAGGTGATCCTCCCTCGGTGTCGCGGACACAGGGAGATCATTTCGCGGTCCTCTCGGCTTGTTCGGGCGTGAGATAGCCGAGTGGATGCGTTGCCGATTGTAGTAGCCCTCGATGTAGGCGAACAGATCGCGCCGCGCTTCATCTCGGGTCGCCCATCGTCGCTGATGGACGAGCTCGACCTTGAGCGTGTGGAAGAAGCTCTCCATCGGGGCGTTATCGTAGCAACAGGCGGTCCGACTCATGGACGGCCTGGCCTTCATTGCGGCGAGCTGCTTCCGATAGGCCTCGGCCGCGTACTGGCTGCCGCGATCCGAGTGGCAGATGAGCCCGGCGGCCGGCCGCTGCCGCTGGGCGGCCATCATCAATGCCGCGACGCTCAGCTTGGCGCGCATGTGATCGCGCATCGACCAACCGACGATCTTGCGCGTGGCCAGATCGAGGACGGCGGCCAAGTACAGCCAGCCCTCGCCGGTCGGCAGGTGGGTGATATCGGCCAGCCAGACCGTGTCGGGTCGCGCGGCTGAGAAGTCCTGCTTAGGAGATTGGACGCAATAGGGCCATCGTGACGGCTGTCGGTCGTACAGAACCGGAACCGACGCCCCGCCAGGGCGCGGATGCCATGCCGGCGCATGAGATGCTCCACCCGCCCACGGCTGACGAACCGGCCCTCAGCCCGCAGGGCGGCATGCACGCGTGGGGCACCATAGCGTCGGTGGTGGGCGGCATGGATGCGCCGGACGTCGTCCAGGAGTTGGCGATTGGAGGCCGAGCGGGCGCTCTCAGGCCGTGACCGCCAGCCGTAGAAGCTGCTGGGGGAGACTCCGAGCACGCGGCACATGAGACGCACCGGCCAGGTCCGCGCATGCTGCTCGACGAAGGCAAAGGTCACTTGGGCATCTCCGCGAAGATGCCGATGGCTTTATTTTTAGTACGTCGCGCTCTGTGCGCGTGCGGTCGAGCTCCCGCCGCAGTCGGGCGATCTCGGCGGCCTGATCGGACGGGGACGCAACCGGGCTTGGTGGCGAGGCGCCCGTCGATCCAGCAGACCGCGGCCCGGGTGAGGCCCCGTTCAGCGTG
The DNA here is from genome assembly GCF_019745455.1 of Methylobacterium sp. Taxonomy (GTDB): domain Bacteria; phylum Pseudomonadota; class Alphaproteobacteria; order Rhizobiales; family Beijerinckiaceae; genus Methylobacterium. The sequence goes on along the minus strand of NZ_JAIETD010000168.1, from coordinate 6,577 downwards.
GCGCGCCACTGCCTCAGCATCGAGGGCTGGATCCCAAGCTCGGCCGCGACCTACATCTGCGGCCACGCGCTGCTCTCCAGCAGGGCGACCGCTTCGCGTTTGAACTCGGGTGTGAACTCTCGTCTCGTCTTCGCCATCCGACACCTTCCCCGCTCAGTATGAGCGTATCAGAGATGTCCGCGATGCCGAGGGAGGATCACTTTGCTGCCGCATCCCGGACGGACAGCTCCCCGTCGAGCCAAGCGAGCTCACGATAGTCCTGTGGACGGGCCTTTTGGATGCGAGTGAGGGCTGCAAGCGCCGCCTTCGTGCTCGCTTCCCAGGTCCGGTCGCGGCCGGCCGCCGCGGCCGCCTCCGAAAGGCGCCGGAGGAGGTTCCGGTCGGCTTCGAGCTGCCGCAGCATCGCGAGCGCGTCGGCGACGGCCGCGTCTTCGCTGACGAAGAGCCCGTCGACGCCGTCCGCAATGATTTCGTCAATAGCGCCGACGCGCGTGGCCACGGGCACCACACCATACGCCTGCGCTTCCAGAAGCGTGAGTGGCACGCCCTCGTAGCGAGAGGGAAGAACGACCACGTCGGCCCAGGCGTAGAGTGCCGTGAGTTCCGCCTCTGTGTGGACTGCAGGCTTGACAAGGCCGGCGAGGACGCCCGGGATGTCAGCGCCGTCGAGAACTGCGCTACCGAACGCGGCGAGCTCGAAGCTCGCCGGCTCGGCTGCCAGCACCTCGAAGATCTCTGCGACCCGGTCGATGCCCTTCTGCAGATCGAGCCGGCCGAGATAGAGTACGCGCAGCGGCGCGCGAGTCCGTGCGCGATCGTCCCGCTCGGCAGTTAGGCGGTTCAGCCGGTCCACGTCGAGGTCGAGACCGCAGGCGTTTGTGATTGTGACGATCTTGTCGGCCGGGACGCCCAGCATCCCAAGTTCCTGCGACAGGCGCTCGGAGCAGGTTAGGTACAGGTCGGTCGCGTGCTCGTAGGCGAGCCCCAGGACTGAGTGCCCGACCATGCGGCCGAAGGTGGTGTACTCAAGCAGGTGGAGGTAGTTGACCGTCAGCACACCGCGCTTGCGCAGGGCCGAGAACGATCCGAGCGCGTCGGCGGCGTGACAACCGATCACGACCTCGTAGGTCGAGAGCAGGTTGGTCAGGGCGTCGCAGCCGTTGGGGTAGCTCGCGTCCGGGAGGCCCGTACCCAGGAATTCTGGCCCACCAAAGCGGTTGAACTCTGCGTGGTCGACGAAGAAGGTCTGCTCGAAGGCCTCCGCTTGCCGCTCGTGCGGCTGGAGGTCGGATCGGCCCAGGATGATAAGGTCGACGCGGTACCCCATTCGCTTGAAGGCGCGCGCTACGAAGAAGGCGACCTTCTCCACGCCGCCGAACTCGTAGATCGGCAGCACGAAGGCTACGCGCCCAGCGCGGGAGCCGACCCTGTTCGCCATGACGGCGTTGCCGAACTTGGCACGCGCCATCAGAGGTAGCTCGGCGACGTCGGGAACACCGCGGGAGAGCCCCGCGGCGGAGCTCCAGGGAGAGGGATAACCCGCCTTCCGCTCGTCTAAGCAGAAGGCGGCGAGCTGTGCGAGGGCGTTCGCCGCGGCGCGAGGCGGCAGCGCAAGATCCGGCAGCTCGAAGCGCCGCATCGCGAGCGGTAGGTCGCGAGGTAGCGACGGTACTGCAGCAATCCAGGTAGCGTAGGTATCCTCAATCACCTTGCGGAAGATCTGCATCGGTATCGCGGCTGCGTGGAACGGATCATCCGGTGCTGGGTGCCCAACCGTGGCCCGCAACCGGCCATCCTCCGACCCGCAAAGAGAGAGTGCGGCAACGGGAGCCTCGAGAAGGTGCTGCTCGAGATCCCAGAAGGCGAAGCGCAGGAGCCCACGCGCGCCAAGCGCCCCCAGTGCGGAAGCGCTCGTCACAACGACGAAGGCACCGACCGCGTGCCAGTTCGGGAGCGCAAAGGACGCACGGAGTCGGCAGCGATAGGCTGCAAGCGACAGCTCCTCGCTCGCGTGCTCCGGGTCGCTAGTCAATCGAACCGTTCCCGCTTCGATGTCGATGATGGCGTAGCGCGGCGCGTCCAGATGCTCCATCGTCGTCAGCACACCAAGGTCGCGCAACCAACCGTGCTTGCGCTCCATGTAGCTGACGATCGTCCCGTGGACGCGAGCCGATTCGGCCACCATACTCTCGGCCCGCTTGCGGTACTGCAACCCGAGCCGCGGCAGATGCTCGCCTCGGAAGCCGCGCTGGATTGCGGCTAGCCAGAACTCCCAATCCTCGTAGCCGTCCCGCATCGCTTCATCGAAAAAGATACCGGCCTCGAACACACGGGTCCGAACGAGGCTTCCCGCTTCGCAGAGGTTCATGAACGTCTCGGTCAAGCGCCGAAACGGCCCCGAGTAGTCACCCCGCCAAGCGATGCCGAACATGGCGATATCAGGGTAGAACCAATCCGCCTCGCTCGCGTCAAGCGCAGCCTCGAACACGCTCAGGGAATGCGGCGAGAGGCGGTTGTCCGCATCGAGAAAGTATATCGCCTCGCAGGTCGGCAGCCGCTCGCACACGAAGCGGATCCCGCAGTTGCGCGCAGCGCTGAGCCCCGCGTTCGCTTGGCGGACGTAGTGGACGTTGGCGTGCGTCTCCGGCAGCGCCGCCAACGTCAGGAACGTCTGCGGAACCGGGCAGCCGTCGTCGACGATCACGATCTCCGGTCGCTGCCGCGCCCCCTCCTGATCCAGAATGCTGGCAAGGGCTTCTCGCACGAGGGCGCTGTGCTTAAATACAGGGATGACAACCGCGATGCGCGCGAGCGGATCGTACGGCCTCATGGCGCATCGCCAGGAACCTCGTCCGTCGCGGCGTACTCGGCGGCGACAGATTGGAACATGGCCCAGCTGTAATGGTTCGAGGCGTTCAAGTTGCGGGTAGCAAAGTAGACGTCAATCCTGCCCGACATTGGCGCGTTCGGCCGGTAGCGTACCTCGCCCGTCTCATTCGACCTGAGGAGCAACCACTCCGGCTGGCCAGCTGCCGGTCGCCGTCGCGGCAATCCGGCTAGTGCTGCCGCCCGGCCGCGCGGGAGGGCGCGCTCGCCGAAGGCCGGCGCCGTCCCGGAAGGGTAGGCGTGAATAGCGAATTCGGTCGCGGCCGCCTCCGGATGCGAAAGCGACACGGAGGCGCGCAGGCCCGTGAGGCTCAGCACCTCGAGCCCACGGACGACTGCAACGACGGGCGCGCGCCCGCGTGGATGGATTTGGAGGCCATGCGCCTCGGCCTTCCAGTGGATCATGGCCGAGCTGGCGTCGTCGAGTGGCACCGCGAGGGTGAGGAGATCGGAGGAGGCGACCCGCGCCTTAGCGCGGCGCGGCATCTCGCCAGCCGGCGCGTGCCCAACGCCCGAGCGTGCCGCGTGGACGCCCATCGCGCTTCCCCAAACACGCAGAGCGAGCGGCTGCGGCGGGGTGACCTTGCCAGGCCACGGCGCCAGCCGTGGGTCGCCTGCTCCGATTTCGACGCGGCTACCGTCTGCTTCCGCCTGAACTCGGACTACAAGCGGCTCGCTCAGGGGCTCGTTCAGCACCGGGCAGTCGAAGCGGTTCCAGCCGTCGCGGAGGGCGGTTTTCGGAACGCGCCAGACGGCGATCTGCCGTCCCGTCTCCTTACCATTGAGTTCGATGCGGACGACCGTGCTGCTGAGACTAGGCTGCGACCTGAAGATAAGGTCGAGGCCATGCAGCGCGTCACCGCGCTCACCGATCCATTGCTGGATAGGGCGGGTGGTAAGCGGGCGGAACCGCCCATCCGGCGGAATCTGGAAGACAAGAGCCGCAGCGATCCCCGCCACCGCGCGGCTCTCGACTGACCGCAGCGACGCCTCCGACCGCTCGAGCGCCATGCGTAAGCGGCCGAGCTGAAGGACCGCGCGGCTTGATTCGAGCGCGCTCGCCCCAGCGAGTTCCCCGAGCCGACCGACCATCCAGGCGACGAGCGCGCGGTCGTTAGCGGCACTAGCGTCGAAATGCGCCGCGTGCTTCGAGACTGGTAGCGCAAGCGCCTGCGCCGCAGCTTCGAGGGTGCCGCGCAGGGCGGGGTCAACCACCCCGAAGACGCATCCCGCGATCATAGCCCCCTCGGCCAGCATCGGTTTAGAACCGGAGGGTGCGGTGCGCGATACCGCGCTGCCGCGAAGCGTCAGCAACGTGTCGACAGGCACCGTCCGCACAACCGCGGAGAAGCCGAGATCGGCGAGCCGCGCCTCGATATCTGGACTGACGAGGAAGGTCACAAGCATCACAGACCGTAATACTGGGCGGATCGTTTCGGGCGCGCTCCCAGGAATAGAATGATGCCACGCAATATCTGGGAGGCCAGCTGGGTCAACGCTGCGCGAATTGTGCCCACGCCGTCCGCAAGATGGTATCGAGTTCGGAATGCTGAGCGATGAACCCAATCGCATCCCGCGCGGCAGAAACGTCTGCGAGGAGGGCCGGCGGGTCGCCCGCGCGGCGGGGTCGCATCGCGTAGGGCACATTGCGACCGGTGACGCGTTGGACTCCGTCTAGGATCTCGCGAATCGAAACGCCGCGCCCAGTCCCAAGATTCAGTTTCAACGCCGCTGCGCCGCCGGTAAGTGCCCGCAGAGCTGCGACATGGCCCGCCGCAAGGTCAGAGACGTGGATGTAGTCACGGATGCACGTCCCATCCGGCGTCGGGTAATCGTCCCCGAACACCTCCACCGTGGGGATCAGGCCGGCGGCGGCCATGAGGCAACGTGGAATGAGGTGCGTCTCCGGATCGTGTTCCTCAGCAAGCTCGCCCTCTAGATCGGCGCCGCAGGCGTTAAAGTAGCGCAATGCGGCGTAGCGCAGGCCGTAGGCATGGCCAAAATCCTCAAGAATCCGCTCTACCATCAGCTTCGAGGCGCCGTAGGGGTTGATTGGTTGCTGCGGAGTCGTCTCCCGGATCGGTAGGGTCTCCGGAATCCCGTAGGTCGCACAGGTACTGGAGAAGACGATCGTCCCAATCTGCTGCTTCAGCATCTCGGAGAGCAGTGTCAAAGTGCCCACAACGTTGTTGCGGTAGTAGCGGGCGGGTTCGGCAACCGACTCTCCGACGTAGGCCAAGGCGGCGAAGTGGATCACCGCCTCAGGCTTCCAGCGCCGAAGGGTTTCGGCGAGCCGCTCGCCGTCGCGGATATCACCGACGACGAGGTCGCCCCAGCGGACGTTGTGGCGGTGGCCCGAGGAGAGGTTATCGTAAACGACGCACTCAATGCCATCCGCAGCGAGCCGCTTGCAGGTGTGGCTGCCGATGTAGCCGGCGCCGCCCGTCACGAGAACGCGCCGCGCCACATTCATAGGCTCACTTCCTTCTCAGCGCTCAGGAATCCATCGAAGTAGGCGATGGTCTTCTTAAGCCCATCCTCAAGGGCCACCTGAGGCGCCCAGCCAAGGACCTTGTGGGCCATCGTGATGTCGGGCCGGCGCTGCTTTGGGTCGTCGGGTGGCAGCGGGCGCGAGACGATCTTCGAGCGCGAGCCGACGAGCTCAATCACGGTCTCGGCGAGCGAGCGGATGGTGAACTCAGCTGGGTTGCCGATGTTGATTGGCCCCGTCACGTCCGGCCCCGTCTCCATCATGCGCAGGAAACCTTCGACTAGATCGTCGACGTAGCAGAACGAGCGGGTCTGTAGGCCCTCGCCGTAGACGGTGATGTCCTCGCCGCGCAACGCCTGGACGACGAAATTCGAGACCACTCGCCCGTCGTTGGGGTGCATGCGCGGCCCGTAGGTGTTGAAGATGCGCACCACCTTCACCCCGAGCCCGTGCTGACGCCGGTAATCGAAAAACAGCGTCTCGGCGCAGCGCTTGCCCTCGTCATAGCACGAGCGGAAGCCGATGGGGTTGACGCGGCCCCAGTACTCCTCGGTCTGCGGATGGACCTCGGGGTCGCCGTACACCTCGGAGGTCGAAGCCTGGAGTATCTTGGCCTTCACCCGCTTGGCCAAGCCGAGCATGTTGATCGCACCAATCACGCTTGTCTTAGTCGTCTGCACTGGGTCGAATTGGTAGTGTACTGGCGAGGCCGGGCAGGCGAGGTTGTAAATCTCGTCTACCTCGACGAAGAGGGGATGCGTCACGTCGTGGCGCAAAAGTTCGAACTTGGATCCACCGAGGAGGTGCGTGATGTTCCTGCGCGTTCCGGTGAAAAAGTTATCGACACAGAGTACTTCATGTCCCTGTTCAACTAACCGTTCGCACAGATGTGAACCAAGAAAGCCGGCTCCGCCCGTGACGAGAATCTTCTTTGACTTGCCATAACGCATCTTAAGTCGCGGCCCTCTCGCATCGCGCCTCTTTGCGCCGAAACCAGTGTGTCTATCACACCCATTCCCGCCAGCATAGTGTTCGACTGGCGTAGTACACGAATCGTCGATCGAGCGCGCCCAGCCCAGTTGACCGAGGGCCGCGGTCTGATCCAAAGACGGTGGCTGTATATTTAAGGGAACACCAGTCGCGGTGCGTCCGGCCGCAAAGCGGCGGGACGGCTTGCGCCAAAGCCCGGCGCGGTTGCGG
>NZ_JAIETD010000143.1 GCF_019745455.1 Methylobacterium sp. | reverse complement strand
CTATCGCGGCAAGCGACGACCCCCTCGACAGGACACTCTACGCCGCCCGGACGCGCCCCATGGCGCAGCTTCGCTCGGCCCGGGTCGTGCTCGACCGGCAGGTGACGCAGGTTCTGCGCAAGGCCGAGGACGAGCAGCGCCGGGCGGCGATCCGCGGCGCCCTCAACGGCTTCGGTGCGATGATCGGCCAGCCGCTCTCGTTCCTGATCGAGGTCGAGCGCCGCTCCATGATCGCGGGCTCCGATGAGGCCCGGGCGCTGTCGAACCATCTGCGCATCGGTGCCCTCGCGGCGGCGATCTTCGCGCTCGGCGTCGTGCTGGTCCTGTATCGCGGGGTGACCCGGCCGACCCTGGCCCGGATCGAGGCGATCCGCCGGGCGGCCGGCGCGGTCGGGCGCGGCGAACTCGACACACGCCTCTCCGTGGCGACGCGCGACGAGCTCGGCCTGCTGGTGGCGAACTTCAACCGCATGGCCGCCCGCCTCGCCCGCCGCGAGGGGCGGCTCGCTGCCGACAGGGCCGCTTTGGAAGACACGGTGGCCGCCCGGACGCTCGACCTGCGTGCCGCCAACGAGCGGCTGGAGGCGGTGGACCAGTCGCGCAGGCGCTTCTTCGCCGATGTCAGCCACGAGTTGCGCACGCCCCTCACGGTGATCCTCGGCGAATGCGACATCGCCGCCCGATCGGCAGGTCGGCCGGTCGACCACACCCCGGTCTTCGCCACCATCCGCAAGCGGGCGCTGCGCCTCCAGCGTCGGGTCGAGGACCTGCTGCGGGTGGCACGCTCGGAATCCGGCCAGATCGAACTCGACCGCCGTCCCGCCAGCGCCGCGGCGATCCTCACCGATGCCGTCGACAGCATGGCCTCGGAAGCCGGTCGGCGGCGCGTCGCCCTGAGCCTCGACACCGGCGATCGCGACGTCCGCATCCTCGCCGATCGCGAATGGCTGCGGCAGGTCGTGGAGAGTCTCGTCGACAACGCCCTTCGCCATGCCGTCGGCGCGACCCGCGTCGTCGTCGCCCTGGAGATCGGAGCCGGCATGGCGGCGATCGTCATCAGCGATGACGGCCCCGGCTTCCCGGAGGCCGGAGAGGGCCTGTTCGAGCGGTTTCGCCGTGAGAGCCGGTCCGGGGAAAGCGGCTTCGGGATCGGCTTGGCGCTGGCGCGTTGGGTGATCGAACGCCATGATGGGACGATCCGCATCGGTTCTGCCGAGGGGGGAGGCGCGCGCGTCACGCTCGATGTGCCCGTGCTCGACCAAGCCCCCCAACACAATCATGCCCGAGCGGATGGGGAGAAGGTTGCATGACTCGCATCTTGATCGTGGAGGATGACGGCGACATCCGCGGCATGCTGGCCCGCGGACTGGAGGCCGAAGGCTTCACGGTGGGTGTCGCCGGCCGCGTGGAGGATGCGCTGGCTGCCGCCCGCGAGGAAGCGCCCGAAGCCGTCGTCCTCGACATCAACCTGCCCGACGGCTCGGGCCACGATGTCTGCCGGTCCCTGCGGGAAGGGGGTTATCCCGGCCCGATCCTGTTCCTCTCCGCCCGGGACGAGGTCCGCGACCGCGCCGAAGGCTTGGCACTCGGCGCCGACGACTACATCGTGAAGCCCTTCGTCTTCGACGAGTTGCTCGCTCGCCTTCAGACCCATCTCCTGCGCCGCAAGGCCTCAGAGGGGCCCCGCACCGTGGTCACGGCCGGCCGGCTCATCCTCGACCTCAACATCCGTCAGGTCGCCTTCGCCGATGCGAGCGCGCGGCTCACTCCCCGCGAAGCGGAAGTACTGGCCCTCCTGATGGACAAGGCCAACCAGCCGGTCTCCCGCGGCGACATCTTCGATAAGCTCTGGGCCGGACAGGGCGGCCTCTCGCTCAACGTCGTCGACGTCTATGTCGGTTACCTACGCACCAAGCTCTCGGATTTCGTGCGCCTCGGCGGACCCGTCATCGTCACCGTGCGCGGGCGCGGCTTCATGCTCGACTTGAAGGCGCAGGATTTCCGGCATTGACGGGACTGCCGCGGCGTCGCGCCGCGCTGTCACGCCGGTATATGATATGAGAGCTTTCTAATGGCGCAGCGGGAGGATTCGGCAATTTTGCGCTTGAAGAGTCCGCACAAAACGCCGATATAGCTTTCGCGACAGAAATGACTGCGCCGTCAGTATCTTAGGTTCTCCTTAATGGTGAATTCTCAGAGCTGGCGACATCCAAAGAAACTTTCCGGAGAAACACCATGACCTGGGCTGCCCCCATCGTTTCCGAGATCTGCGTCGGCATGGAAGTCACGAGCTACGAGTCGGCTGAGATCGACACCTTCAACTAAGTTCCGGCGACTGGGGAGTACGGTATTCGCATCGGTTCGCCATGCAGGTCGTGATCCTCGGTTCCGCAGCGGGCGGCGGCCTTCCCCAGTGGAACTGCCGCTGCCCCATTTGCTCCCTGGCCAGGCAGAATACCGGTCAGGTCAAGCCGCGCACGCAGTCGAGCATCGCCGTATCTCCCGATGGGGATCGCTGGCTCCTGGTGAACGCCTCTCCCGACATTCGCCAGCAAATTTCGGACAACGCGGTCCTGCATCCGCGTGAGGGCCTTCGCCACTCGCCGATCCATGCCGTGCTGCTGACGAACGGCGATGTCGACCATGTCGCCGGGCTCCTGACATTGCGCGAAGGCCAGCCCTTCACCCTCTACGGCACGGCTGGCATTCTCGATTCCGTCAACGCCAACCGCGTCTTCGACGTCATGGCGACCGATGTGGTGACGCGTGAGGCGATCCGCTTGGGCGCGCCATTCGAGCCGGTTCTCGGCCTCGTCGTCACCCTCTTCTCGGTGCCCGGCAAGGTGCCGCTCTGGCTCGAGGACGAGACCATGGAGATTGGCGCCGAGACCGAGACGACGGTCGGCGCGATGATCGAGGCGGGTGGCAAGCGGCTCGCCTACATTCCCGGCTGCGCCCGGGTGACGGACGATCTCAAGGCGCGGATTGCCGGAGTCGATGCTCTGCTCTTCGACGGCACCGTGCTGTTCGACGACGACATGATCCGTGCCGGGGTGGGTACGAAGACCGGCTGGCGCATGGGCCACGTACCGATGACGGGGCCTGGAGGCTCGATCGAGGCTCTCGCCGATACGGCCATCGGGCGCCGGGTCTTCGTCCACATCAACAACACCAACCCGGTCCTGGTGGAGGACTCGGTCGAGCGCGACCGGGTGGTGAGCCAGAATTGGACCGTAGCCCATGACGGGATGGCGCTGGCGCTCTAGCTATATGGGGCGTGAGCGTCTGCTGGCGACGTCTGGAAATTTAGTGCCACGCACTTTAGATAACGCGCAATATAATAGCGCGGCCGGCTCCGGTGCCCTTCACGGGCTAGGATGCCATGGATAAGATTCTTTCGGAAACGCTATGAGACGGACACCGCCATGACCGCTCCCTTCCCGCTCCCCTCCGCCGCCGATGCCCAGCGCCTGCTCTCACCCGAAGAGATGGAGGCGGCACTTCGCGACATCGGCGCGCGCCGCTATCACAATCTGCATCCGTTCCATCGCCTGCTGCATGACGGCAAGCTGAGCAAGGATCAGGTCCGCGCCTGGGCGCTCAACCGCTATTATTACCAGGCGATGATCCCGGTGAAGGACGCCGCCGTACTGGCGCGGATGGAGGATGCGTCCCTGCGCCGGGTTTGGCGTCAGCGCATCGTCGACCATGACGGCGACTCACCCGGCGATGGCGGGATCGAGCGCTGGCTCAAGCTCGCCGAGGGCGTCGGCTTCCGCCGCGACTACGTCGAGTCGACCCAAGGCATCCTGTCCGCCACCCGCTTCTCGGTGGACGCCTATGTCCATTTCGTGAAGGAGCGCTCCCTGCTGGAGGCGATCGCCTCCTCGCTCACAGAGATGTTCTCGCCGACCATCATCTCCGAACGCGTCGCCGGAATGCTGAAGAACTACGACTTCATCACCAAGGACACGCTGGCCTATTTCGACAAGCGGCTGACCCAGGCACCGCGCGATGCCGAGTTCGCCATCGACTACGTCAAGCAGCACGCCACCACTCCCGAATTGCAGCGGCAGGCGATGGCGGCCCTCACCTTCAAGTGCAACGTGCTCTGGACGCAGCTCGACGCCCTGTACTTCTCCTATGTCGCGCCCGGCATGACCCCGCCCGATGCCTGGACGCCCGGCACCGGCCTCGTGCCCGATGCCGATACGCCGAAGGCCGCCGGTACCGGCACGATCGGCCCGACCGACGTGCCCCGCCTGCCGCGCGGCGTGCGCCTGCGTCACGACGAAGTTCGCGGCCAGTATGTGCTTCTGGCGCCCGAGCGCACCTTCGACCTCGACGCCAATGCGGTGGCGGTCCTGTCCCTCGTGGACGGCATCCGCAGCGTGCGCGACATCGCCGGCATGCTCGCCGAGAAGTTCGCGGCCGACCGTTCGGTGATCGAGGCGGACATCCTCGTGATGCTCAACGATCTCGCCACGAAACGGGTGCTCGAGCGATGAACGCGCTGACGCCGATCCTCCCCGCTCCGGTCGGGCTCCTGGCGGAGCTGACGCATCGCTGTCCCCTGCGCTGTCCCTATTGCTCCAACCCGCTGGAGCTCGACCGGCGCTCGGGCGAGCTCGACACGGCGACGTGGCAGCGGGTGCTGACCGAGGCGGCGGCGCTCGGCGTCCTCCATGTCCACCTCTCCGGCGGCGAGCCTACGGCCCGCAACGACATCGTCGAGATCACCCAGACCTGCGCCAAGCTCGGGCTCTATTCGAACCTGATCACATCTGGGGTCGGCGGGGCACTGGCCAAGCTCGACGCGCTCTACGATGCCGGCCTCGACCATGTGCAACTCTCCGTGCAGGGCGTCGATGCGGCCAATGCCGAGAAGATCGGCGGCCTCAAGAATGCCCAGCCGCAGAAATTCGCCTTCGCCGAGCGGGTGACGCAGCTCGGCCTGCCGCTGACCCTCAACAGCGTGATCCATCGCGGCAACATCCATGAGGTCGAGGGCTTCATCGATCTCGCCGTCAAGCTCGGCGCCAAGCGGCTTGAAGTGGCCCATACCCAGTATTACGGCTGGGCCTACGTGAACCGGGCGTCGCTGATGCCGGACAAGGCGCAGGTCGACCAGTCGATCCGCATCGTCGAGGCGGCGCGCGAGCGGCTGAAGGGCCAGCTCGTGATCGACCTCGTGGTGCCGGACTACTACGCCAAGTACCCCAAGGCCTGCGCCGGCGGCTGGGGCCGCAAGCTCATCAACGTGACCCCGGCCGGGAAGGTCCTGCCCTGCCACGCGGCCGAGACCATCAAGCATCTCGAGTTCTGGTACGTCACCGACCACTCCTTGAGCGACATCTGGTCGAAGTCGCCGGCTTTTACGGCCTATCGCGGGACCGATTGGATGAAGGAGCCCTGCCGCTCCTGCGATCGCCGCGAGAAGGATTGGGGCGGTTGCCGCTGCCAGGCCCTGGCACTGGCCGGCGACGCTGCCGCCACCGACCCGGCCTGCTCGCTCTCGCCTTTGCACGCCAAGGTGCGGGCGCTGGCCACCGAAGAGGCGGCCGAGACACCGCCCGACTACGTCTATCGGACCATTGGCAGTAACGTGGACCGCGATGTCCGCGCGCCGCTGACGGAGGAAGCCCCGCTGTGAAGACCCGTTCCTTGACGTTCCAGACCGTGCAGGCCACCTGCCTCGCCGCGGCCATTGCCTTGGCCGGCGCTCCCGCGCTGGCGCAAGCCCAGCGTCCTGCCGACGCGGCCGTCGTGCAGGCCAATACCGGCACGCCGAACGCCTCCGACCTGCTGTTCGAACAGCCGCAAATGAAGAATGTCGCGCCTGGTACGACGCTCACCTACGACTACATCCGTCGCAGCGGGATCGAGAAGGGGCCGTTCGGTCCTCCTCTCAACGACCGGATCAAGCTGAACGTCGATGCGGCCGCCCAGCCGGAGAACCGCAACATCCGCGTCGAGATGTTCTCGGGCGCCAACCGTTTCCCGGCCGGCCCCTTCGAGGACATGCCCGGCAACCCGGTGATGACCCTTTTCCTCGAGCATCACCTCGGGAGCGTTGCCAAGGTGCTGATGGCCAACCCGCGCTACATCAAGAACGGGATCCGCAAGGCGCTGCGCGAGAACGCGACGGTGACGCCGGTTCAGGCGACCTTCAAGGGTAAGACGGTGGAAGCGTGGCGCATCGAGGTGCAGCCCTTCGTCGATGACAAGATGAAGGACCGAATGCGCGGTCTCTCGAACCTCACCTATGTCTTCGTCACATCCGCCGCGGTGCCGGGCGAACTGCTCTCGATCGAGGCGCGCTCGAAGAATGCCGAGGGCGGCGAACTCCTTGAGGAGCAGCTGAGCTATGATCAGAACGCTGGTTGAACGCACCGCCGGGCTTGCTTTCGGGCTGGCCCTCCTGGCTGTCCCGGCCCTGACGGTTCCGGCTCTGGCGGTCGAGAGTGAGAACGATTATCCGACCGAGGCCCGGGCCGATTACATCTTCGGCTGCATGGCCGCCAACGGCCAGTCCCGCGAGTCGCTGTCGCGCTGTTCCTGCTCGCTCGACGCCCTCGCGTCGATCCTGCCTTACGACAAGTACGTTCAGGCGAGCACGGTCCTGTCGATGCGCCAGGGCGTCGGACAGCGTATGGCCGGGTTCAAGACCACGAAGGTTTATGACGATCAGGTCGCCGACCTGCGCCGCGCCCAGGCCGAGGCCGAGATCCGCTGCTATCGCAGCGGCACCTGACAGGGGCGGTCGGCCGCTCGTTGGCGGCACCACGCCGGAGTGCCGAAGCGCAAAGCCCTTGCGTCTCCGGCATTTCGCGGGAAAGACAGGCGGTGCGAGCCTGAGGCTCAGCCCATTCCATGAGACGCCGTGCAGCCTGATCCCGCCTCCGCCCTCGCCGAGCTTCTTCCCGGCCTCGGGCGCCGTACCCTCGTCATGGGCATCCTCAACGTCACCCCGGATTCCTTCTCGGATGGCGGTCGCTTCGAGGAGGCAGGCGCGGCCCGGGCTCAGGCCGAGGCTCTCGTCGCAGAGGGCGCGGCCCTCGTCGATATCGGTGGGGAATCGACCCGCCCCGGGCACGTGCCGGTCGGCGCGGAGGAGGAGCAGGCCCGCATCCTGCCGGTGATCCGCGACCTCGCTGCGCGGCTGCCGGTGCCGATCTCGGTCGATACCTACAAGGCTTCCACGGCTCGCGTCGCGCTCGAAGCCGGTGCCAGGATCGTCAACGATGTCTGGGGCCTCCAGCGCGAGCCAGACATCGCCACCGTCGCGGCTGCCCATGGGGCGCCCGTGATGGTGATGCACAACCGCGAGACGATCGATCCGTCGATCGACATCGTCGACGATATGCTCCGCTTCTTCGAGGTCTCGCTCGGTATCGCCCGCCGCGCCGGGATCGGTGACCGCGAGATCGTCCTCGATCCCGGTATCGGGTTCGGCAAGAGCTGGGAGCAGCATCTCGACGCCCTGCGTCGTTTACCGGAGATCCGCGCCCTCGGGTTTCCCGTCCTCGTCGGCGTCTCGCGCAAGTCGCTCCTCGGCCGCCTGCACGATTCCGACACCCGCCCGGTGGATCGCCTCTACGGCTCGATCGCGAGCCATGTCCTCTCGGCGACCCTCGGTGCAGACATCGTCCGCGTCCACGATGTTCGTGCGCATGTCGATGCCCTGCGGATCGTCGATGCGGTCATGCGCCCGGCGACGGAAGGATCCGAGCCGTGAGCGACCGCATCCTCGTCGAGCGCATCGCCGTCTTCGCCTATCACGGCCTCCTGGCGGAGGAGGCGCGGATTGGCCAGCGCTTCTACATCTCCCTCGATTGCAGCCTCGATCTCGGCCCTGCCGGCAGGTCTGACGACGTTTCGCAGACCGTGAGCTACGCTGACCTCACCCGGATCGTCATCGCGATCGCCACCGAGCGGCGCTTCGCCCTGATCGAGGCCCTGGCGGAGGCGATCGCCGGGGAGGTCCTTGACGGCTTCCCTCGGATCGAGAGCGTCGATGTTCGGGTCGACAAGCCGAGCGCGCCCGTGCCGGCCGTGATCGACGGGGTCGCCATCGTCGTCACGCGGCGGCGCCCCCCGGCAGCGGCATGACGGCTGCTTATCTGGGCCTCGGCAGCAACATCGGCGACAAGGCGGCCATTCTGGAGGAGGCGGTGGCCCGTCTCTCGGTAACGCCTGGCATCCGCATCGCAGCGCGGTCGAGCAACTATCGAACCCCCCCTTGGGGCGACACCGATCAGGACTGGTTCCTCAACGCCGCCCTGGCGGTCGAGACCACCTTGAGCCCACATGCACTGCTGGAAGCTTGCCTCTCCATCGAGACGGTCCTCGGCCGCGTGCGAGAACGTCGCTGGGGCCCGCGCATCATCGACATCGACGTACTGTTCTACGAAGGCGCCGCCGTCGCCGACGAACGCCTCGTGCTGCCGCACCGCTTCGTCCGCGAGCGTGCCTTCGTGCTTGTCCCGCTCGCGGAGATCGCCCCCGATCTCCTGATAGGGCCGGAGACAGTCACGCAGGCGCTGCGGAAGCTCGACGCGACCGGAATCGATCGCGTGACTTGAGGCATCAGCCGTTCGTCACGGCTTTCCGGCGTCGAGGAGAGCGTTGCCCTCTTCGCTCATCAGCGGCACCGCGAAGTCGCGGAGCACAGCCTCGATATCGGCCCGCCGCTTGCGCAGCACCGTATTGAGCGTCCGCTTCCAGTCGTTCTCTTCGACGCGCACGCCCATGGTGATCCGGAAGTTCAGGGGCGGCCGATCCGGCTCGTTGAGGAGCGGGATCACATCCATCGCGACGCCGCTCTGCTTGGCCAGCCAACCTGCTGCCGGACCCCAGAGGACGGCGGCGTCGAGGGTCTTGTCGGCAAGATTGGCAATGATCTCGGCCGATACGGTCTGGTGCTGGCGGCCGGGATCGAGCTGATAAGGCGCGTAGGTCCGCATCTTGGAGATCAGCCCGACCTCGCCCATGCGGTTCACCGGCGGAGTGCCCGCGATGACGCCGATGCTCTTGTCCTTGAGCTTGGGATCGTCGAGGCGCGTCACATCCGGCATCTCGCCACGGCGAACGACGAGCGCATAGGTCGAGCGGTAATACGGATTGGTGTTCTGGACGCCTTCGGCGCCTATGGTCGAGCCGATGATGAGGTCGCAAAGCCCGGTGCCGAGCGTGTTACGCACGAAACCCGGCCCCTGCGTAAGCCAGTAATAGCGGACCTTCACCTTCAATTCGTCGCCGATGATCTGGGCGATCTTGTTCTCGAAGCCGTTCTCCTTGCGATCCGAGAACGGCATGTTGCCCGGGTCGCCGCAGACACGGAGTACGTCCGGTGTGACGAGATCGGGCAAAGTCTGCGCCGAAGCGTAACGCGCCCCTGCTGGCATCAGCAGGAGCGCGACGGTGATTGCCTTCAGGAAATCACGGGCCATCATCAACCGCCCAGGCATTCCTTCTCGGACTTCCTGGCGGCTTCGGGCTTCTCTTCCTTGTCGCTCGGGCGCACACGCGGCATCGCGCCGGAAGCGCGGGCCTTCAGGTAAACGTAGAGATCATCCGCGTAGCACATGACGTTCTTGTTATCGCCGAAAGCCGGCATCACGCTCTGGCCGCCGGCGCTGGAGTTCTGCTTTCCGCCGGCAATGATGCCAATAAACTCCTCATAGGAGATCGTCTTGAGCGAATCCTTGAGAGCCGGAGCGTAGGTCGAGCCCATAGCATCCGGTCCATGGCAGACATGGCATTCGGCATGGTAGCGGCGATAGCCCGAATAGGCGTACCAGTCGAACTTCTTGCCGTCATTGGTGATGTGGTAGGTCGGCGCGCCGTCCTTGTCGAAATACTTGCCGTCCTCGGCCTTCACTGCCTGATACTTGTCGAGGATCTTCTGATCCTTGTCCGGGGCGTTCGGGTCAAGTTGATTGGCCAGCTTTGCATCGACCGGCTTCGCATCCTGCGCCTGTAGGGGAGCCGCCGCGACGGAGGCGAGGGCGACGAAAGCCAGAACTGGACGGATTGCTGCTTTGCTTATGGAGTGCAACGACGTTTCTCCCAGGTATACCACAACGGCTCACCAGCCGTTTGTTTGCTCATTCTTAGCGGGACCTAATCATAAAGATGCCGGCGCGGAAACCCGCGCCGGCACCTATTGGTGAGTTGCTAACTGCGACCGATTAGTTCGGCAGAGCGAAGACGGTCAGCTGACCACCGAGGTTGGTGTAGTTCGAGAGGGCGGCGTAACCACCCACCGCGCCGAGGCCGGCGTTCGGGTCGGTCAGACCGGCCGCGAGGCCGATGCCGGCCCAGCCACCGACACCCGACAGGATGCCGACGAACTGCTTGCCCTTGTGCTGGTAGGTCATCACGTTACCGATGATGCCCGACGGGGTCTTGAACTTGTAGAGTTCCTTACCCGACTTGGAATCGACGGCCTTCAGGTAACCCTCGAGGGTACCGTAGAACACCACGTCACCGGCGGTGGCGAGAGCACCGGACCACACCGAGAACTGCTCGGGGTTGGACCAGACGATCTTACCCTTCACGCCGTCCCAGGCGATGAAGTTGCCCATGCCGCCATGGCTGCCCGGAGCGGGGTACATGGCGAGCGTGGCACCGACATAGGGCTGGCCCGGGGTGTAGGTCACCCGGAACGGCTCGTAGTCCATGCAGACGTGGTTGGTGGGGACGTAGAACAGGTTGGTCTTCGGCGAGAACGCAGCAGGCTGCTGGTCCTTGGTGCCGAGGGCCGCCGGGCAGATACCCTTGGAGTTGGTATCTTCGCCGTTCTGCTCGGTGGAGTACTTGGCGACGACGAGCGGACGACCGTAGGTCTTCGAGCCCTTGTCCATGTCGACCTTGGTGGCCCAGTTCACGACCGGATCGAACTTCTCGGCGACGAGGAGCTCGCCGGTGGCGCGATCGAGGGTGTAGCCGAAGCCGTTACGGTCGAAGTGCGTCAGCAGCGGACGGTCCTTACCATCGACCTTCTGGTCGGTGAGGATCATCTCGTTGATGCCGTCGTAATCCCACTCGTCGTGGGGGGTCATCTGGTAGACCCACTTGGCCGAACCGGTATCGACGTCACGAGCCCAGATGGTCATGGACCACTTGTTGTCGCCCGGACGCTGCTTGGGGTTCCAGGTCGAGGGATTGCCCGAGCCGTAGTACATGGCGTTCAGCTTGGGGTCGTAGGAGAACCAGCCCCAGGTGCAGCCGCCGCCGGTCTTCCACTGATCGCCTTCCCAGGTCTTCAGCGAGGAGTCCTTGCCGACCGGCTTGCCGAGGTGGGTCGTCTTCTCGGGGTCCATCAGCATGTCTGCATCGGGGCCCTGGGAATAACCGCGCCACACCTTCTTGCCCGACTTGGCGTCGTAGGCGGTGACGTGACAGTTCACACCGAACTCGCCGCCGGAGATGCCGACGATGATCTTGTCCTTCACGGGAAGGACGGTCGCGGTGTTGGTCTCACCCTTCTTGGGGTCGCCGTTGACGACCGACCAGTTCACCTTGCCGGACTTGGCGTCGAGCGAGACGACGGTGGTATCGGCCTGATGGAGGATGATGGCGCCGTCGGCGTAGGCGAGACCACGGTTGACCGTGTCACAGCACATCACCGGGATGACGCTCGGATCCTGCTTGGGCTCGTACTTCCAGGCGATCTTGCCGTCCTGGTCGAGATCCAGGGCATACACGATGTTCGGGAAGGGGGTGTGGACGTACATCATGTTGCCGACGACGAGCGGGGAGCCCTCGTGGCCGCGCAGGACGCCCGTGGAGAAGGTCCAGGCGACCTGGAGGTTCTTCACGTTGCCGGCGTTGATCTGGTCGAGCTTCGAATAGCGCGTGTTGGCGTAGTCGACGGTCTGAAGGACTTGCTCGGCCGGGTTGGCCGTGCGCTTCAGGACGTCATCGTTGGCGAAAGCCGGGGCCGAAGCCACCAGGCCAGCGCCGAGTGCGAGAAGATGGACCGCTCTCATGCATTCCTCCGACAAGTCTTTACAGCCGTTGCCCGCTCGGTTGAGCGAGTAATCCGGTGTGACCTGCTGTTTGCGACTGGGATCATTTGGCTTCAGTGGCACTCATAACCCATTACGCCAGCGAAGTTTTTCGCTACCGTGACGGCTCTGACTGCCGAGTTCCGCTATCCCGTTGCGGCGCCCCTCGAAACCGAAGCTTGAATGAACTCTAAGAAAAAAACCGGCGCCGTCAACACGCTTCGGCAAGCTCAGCCGGCGACCTGGGTAAGTTCTCACATGACGCTTGACTGGATGGGGGCACTCTTTCGCTTTGCCGAAAAAGATGCTGCATCGCAAAAGAACGAAAACGTGATAGAAATTGATTTATCGTGAGCAAAACATGAAGCATGCGTCTGGCGCATGCGACGGGCGCCGTTGACGGTGGCGCATTCAGCTTCAGCGTAAGCCGCTGGTCGACCAAATGACCGCGGTCCTCGGACATCCAAGGTCGAGGCACGCGCATGCATGATAGTGCAGGGCGCCTGTGCGTCGTGCGAGATTTCTCGCAGCGGAAAAATCTTGCCGTCACCAACTCTGCCTTACGCAATCTGATTGGGCATGCGCGGTCTCGCCGCATTTCGATCCGGGTCCGGCCCGAGTGTCGCAGGTGGAAGTCTGGGGACAGAGGCGGCTCGTCGATAGCCTGTTCGGCCTAGAGACTCAGGCAGCGATGATCTGCGGGTAGCGAATCGCCAGGTCGCTGCGCATCGCATCGATCCAGCTCCGAGGCCGTTCGACGCGAGGCCGGTCCAGCGGAATCGTCGCCACGAGGCTTGCCGGACGTCCCGAGAGCAGGAGTAGGCGATCCGCCATCTCGATCGTCTCGACGACGTTGTGCGTCACCATGAGGACGCTGGTGCGAGTGCTGTCCACGCAGTCGACGACGATCGAGCGGAGTGCGGCAGCCGAAGCATCGTCGAGGGACACGAAGGGCTCGTCGAGGATGAGGAGCCGCGGCTCCTGAGCCAGCGCGCGCGCGAGGGAGACACGCCGCGCCATCCCAAGGGAGAGTGCGCGCGGGAACCGGCCGCGCCAGGGGGCCAGTCCGAGGGAGTCGAAAAGGGAATCGAGGTTGCGGCCGCGCTGGGCGCGGGGCAGCGCGAGCCGCACGTTCTGCTCCACGGTCCGCCACGGCAGGAGCCGCGGCTCCTGAAACACCATGGCGATGCCGGCGTCGTCCGGATCGGGGGTCACGCTGCCCTCGTAATCGGCGTCGAGGCCGAGGAGGATCCGCAAGGTGGTGGTCTTGCCGGCGCCCGATGGGCCGATCAGGCAGGCGATCTCGGCCGGGGCCACGCTGAAGGCGAGGTCGCGCACGGCCTCGACCGGCTCCGGGCCGCCCGCCCCGTAGACCTTGCGGCGGATCGCAACCGACAGCACCGGCGACCGGTCGAGGCCCTCAGCGCCAGCGTCGGACATAGGCTTCGAGCCTTTGCAGGATGAGGATGTCGATCGCGATCATCACGCTCATGAAGACGACGCTGTAGCCGACGATCGCCGCCACGTTCAGGCTCTGAACGAAATAGAAGTTGAT
Organism: Methylobacterium sp.; assembly: GCF_019745455.1. GTDB lineage: Bacteria > Pseudomonadota > Alphaproteobacteria > Rhizobiales > Beijerinckiaceae > Methylobacterium. The sequence continues at coordinate 3,377 of NZ_JAIETD010000143.1, read as the reverse complement.
CGCGAAGCCGACCCCGTTGGGCCGGCCCAGGAGCTCGATCACCAGCACGATCTTCCAGGCGAGCGACAGGCCCGACCGGGCTGCGGCGACGACGAAGGGCTGGAGTTGGGGAACCAGCACGTGGGCGATCCAGGTGCGACGGTCGAACCGGTAGGTCCGCGCCATCTCCTCGAGCTGCGGGTCGAGGCTGCGGGCGCCTTCGCGCAGGATCACCGCCACGTTGGGCAGTTTGTTAAGGACGACGGCCAGGACGGCGGCGGCCTCGTTCAGCCCGACCCAGATATAGGCCAGCACGGTGATCACCAGGGCGGGGGTGTTCAGGAGAATCAGCAGCGGCGTATCGAGGACGAGGTTGAGGGCGCTCCAGCGTCCGAGCGCGATCCCGAGGACGACGCCCAGAACCATGGCGAGGAGAAAGGACACGCCGACCCGCGCCAGGGTGAGGCCGACATTGCGCCAGAGCTCACCGCTCGCCGATTCGCTGACGATGAAGTCAAGGATGGTGAGCGGTGCCGGCAGCAGCCGCGATTCGGCGAGGCCGGCCGCCAGTTGCCAGGCGGCGAGCAGCACGAGCACCGAGACGAGGCGGGTGGCGAATCCCATCGGGGCAGGATCGTCGCCGGCTCAGGCCGAGCCGTCGAAGTAGAGGCCCGACGGCAGGGTCATCCCGGCGCCGACGAGCTTCTCGCCGCCGAGCCTGGCCAAAACGCCGAAGAGCCGTTCGCCGTCGCCGCGCTCGGTATCAAGGGAGCGGCGCGGGATTCCTGCGAGGAAGTCACGCTTGAGCGCCACGAAGGTCGCCTCGTCCTCAGCCGACATCAGCGGGCGGACGATCTCCCAGGCCGCGGGATCGTTGGCGAGGAGCTCCTTGGCCGCCTTCGAGGCGCGGGCAAACCCGGCGACCGCCTCGCGCTTGCTCGACACGGTGGCCGCATCGAACAGGTAGCCGATCAGCGCCACCGAGCCCGTCGCCCCGAAACCGCGCATGATCTCGTCGGCGCCGATGAGGCGGCGGAAGCCCTTGGGTTCGAGGCGGGCGCAATAGGTCCAGTACAGGAGGCCGGCATCGAGTTCGCCCTGTTCGAGCTTCAGGGCCAGCAGCGGTGGTGCCCCGAACGCGAGGGTCGCGATCGATTCGAGGTCGATGCCCTGGTCGCGGGCCTGCGCCTTCAGGAGCAGCCAGTTCTTGTCGAGGGGACCGCCGGCGATGCCGAGGCGCTTGCCCTTGAGGTCCTTGAGCGAGGCTATGCCGCTCGCCGCTGGCACCATCAGCGAGCCCTCGGTGGAGGAGTACGGCATGAACCGAACCGGGCGGCCGTCATTGCCGAGACGCGCGGCCCAGAGGAGGTCGCCGACGATGGTGTCGACCTGACCGCCCATGAAGGCGATGCGTGCCGCGTCGTTGCCGGCGAGCTTGACGACGTCGAGGGTGAAGCCGTTCTGCGTGTCGAGCCCGCGGGCCTTGATCAGCGCGGCCTCCCACGAGACCGTGCCGAAGGGCAGGCTGCCGACCCGGATGCTCGCCGGCGCGGCCACGGCGCCGACGCGGGAGCCAAAACCGAGGGTGCCGAACACGGGCATCAGCGACGCGGTCGCCACCAACCTGCGCCGTGACAGCATGGATGTCTCCTCAAACCCAGGCGGCAGGCTCGGACCGTTCGGGCGATCCGGCATTCTCTTGCACAACTCAATAGGGTGAGACCGGTGCTCCGTCCACATGGCTGCGGCGGCCGGGGCGGGATGCGCCATGCGGCCTCAGCGCGCGGCTACCGCTTGCCCCGCCCCAAGTCAGGGCGCAAATTCGCATCACCCTTCAGAATCGACGCAAGACGGAGAGTGTCGCATGGCCGGAACGCGCGAAGACGTCCTCGACGATGCCACCATCACTGAGCGGCTTGGCGCCGAGCTGCCGCACTGGACCTACGAGGGCGGCTGGATCAAGCGCACCTACAAGACTGCGAGCTGGAAGAGCACGCTCATGGTCATCAACACGGTGGGCCACCTCGCCGAGGCCGCATGGCACCATCCCGACCTCACCGCCTCTTATGCCTGGGTCGAGGTCCGCCTCACCAACCACGCGGCGAAGGGCGTCACCGAGAAGGATTTCGCCCTGGCGCGCAAGATCGAGGAGGTGGTGGGCTGGCAGCCCGGCACCGAGGGTGGCGCGTTGGAAGGCACGCCGACGGACCAGCGCTTCGCCTATATAAAGTACGACCGCTGAACCGAGCCGGGCCCTACTCCGCCCGCTTCACCCGCCGGCACTCGGTCTTCAGATAGGCGGTCTTGCCGATCTGCTCGCTCAGGTCGGTGCGGGAGATGATCTCCTGCCAGCCGTTGGTGCAGCCAAGCTCGTTCGAGACGCGGACCTTGCGGACTTCGCTCGCCCTGTCGTCGTTGCAATCGGCCTGCGCGATGGTGTTGGCGCAGACGAGGACGACGGCGATGAAGCTGTTCATGGGACGCTCCGAATGCTGATGGGCGAGTCCCTTCGGTTCTCGCCCCTCCTCCTACGCGTGGCCGGAGGGTTCGGTTTCGCGGGCTCACACGCCTTCATCCCCGCGCGCATGTCGCGCCAGGAGCTTGGCCCAAGAGACTGGACACCGAGGGCACGGGACGCCGCGGAACCACTCGTGTACGGATGTATGTCGATTCCCTGGCGTCCCGCGTCCCCGGTGCCGACGTCGCGTGGACCCGGATAAGGCAGCTCAGCGCTGATCTTCCGCTAGTACATAAGCCACGACAGCATTCGCGTGACCATGGCCCATTCCATGCTCGTTCTTCAGCATGGCGACCAGTTCCATGTGCTTGGCCGGCGCATGTCTGCGCACCAGATCCTGCCACTCGGCGATCGGCCGCCCGTATTTCTTCTCGATCGACGGGAAGTAGGAAGCAGGTCCCTTGATCGGCTCGTCCGGCATCGCGGTGTCGACTCCCTTGGCGTTCCCCTCATGAAGACCTTTGACTCCCCACGGGCGGAGCGCAAGCGCAAGGGCCGTTCCGGATTTTCGCCGTGCCGGCCGCGGAGCGCTCGCCGGCGTATGCCTGCCCTCGAGCGTTTTAGCCGGATCATCCGATAGGTTTGCCGCATCGATCTGCGCCTCCCGCAACAAGTGCCAAGCTAGCGTTTGAGCCAATGAGAAACTCAATCATGACTGAAATGTCCGCTTGCGTACTGAAGAGATAAGAAGATGCATCGATAACCTAGTTTGTATCGTTCCATTAACGTTCGCTCATGATCGTCCACATCATCAGTAAATCGCCACGGGCGCTGATGACGGGGAGAGACGCGCGCTTCCGCCTGCAACGTGAGCCGAAGCCGCCATGCCTTCCACTTCCGAGACGGATTCCCTGAACGTGCTCATCCGCAAGCTGGAGAG
>NZ_JAIETD010000030.1 GCF_019745455.1 Methylobacterium sp. | reverse complement strand
AGTGGTTTAAGGCAGCGGTCTTGAAAACCGCCGTGGGGGCAACTCCACCGTGGGTTCGAATCCCACCCCTTCCGCCACTTCGGAACAACGGTGGGCACTCCGCCCGCCGCCGTGGCTACGCCGTTTGCGGCGAGCACGCGCAACAGGTTGCTCTTCGAGCCCATGATGCGGACTTCCTCGCGATCGACTTCGACCCGCTGCGCGAGCGCACGCAGATGATCGCGGCGGTAGCCGCCGCCCTCCAGCCGGAGACGTCGCCGCGCGGTCGATGCGAACTCGCGCAGCATCGTCGGCGTGATCGCCTGCTGGGTCGAGCTTACGAGCAGCGCTGAGGCGCGCTCGGCATCCGCTCGCGCCTGATCGCGGGTCGCCTTCAATCCGTCGATGCGATCCTTGAGCGCCGGATCATCGAGATCGGCGACTCCACTTTCGATTGCGTCATAGAGCCGCTTCAAACGCAGCTCGGTCTCAGCAGCACGCCGGTTCAACTCCGCGATATGCTCGCGGCGCCGCTCGGATCGTTCTTGCCGGCGATCCAAAACCTCGGACAACACGACCTCAAGCCTGTCTGGGTCGAGCAGCCGTTCCGCCAGATGATTGGCGACAAGATCGTCCAGCCGCTCCATCGCCACGGTCATGCCTTCACACGCCGTCACGCCCTGCCGCGCCTTCATCGAACAGGTGTAGTAGCGATAGCGCCCGCCCTTGCCGGTGCGGATCGTCATCGCGCCGCCGCACTTTCCGCAGTGGATCAGTCCGGTCAGCAGCGTCGGGCCGCCGACGACTTGCGGGTGGGCGACCTTCGGGCTGCGCGCCTTCAAATGCGCCTGCACCGCATCGAACGTGGCCTGGTCGATGATCGCCGGAACCTCGACCGCGATCACTTCGGTGGCAGGCTTCAGTTCCTTTGACTTGCCGCGCTTGTTGAACTCATGGCGGCCGGCGTAGGTCCGCCGGGTCAGCAGCCGGTGAACTGTGCCGATGCCCCAGCGCCCACCGTCCCGGGTGAAGATGCGGCGCTCGTTGAGATGCTTGGTGATCGTCTTGACACCCATCGGGCCGGACGTGCCGTCCCCTTCCAGAGCCAGCTTGAACGCCAGCCGCACCGTGTCGGCGTGCAGCGGGTCGATCTCCAGCTTCTTCTTGGTCTTGGCTCCGCGCTGTTCGGCGGCGACGACGCGATAGCCGATCGGTGGCAGCGAGCCATTCCAGAAGCCCTGTCGGGCGTTTTCCTTCAAGGCGCGCAGGACGTGCTTGGCGTTCTCCTTGGACTGATACTCGTCGAACAGCGCCATGATCTGGCGCATCATGACGTGCATCGGATCGTCGCCCATCTCCTGGGTGATGGAGAGCAGCTTCACACCGTTCTTGGCGAGCTTGCGGACGTAAAACTCCAGCTCGAAATGATCGCGGAAGAAGCGCGAGAAGCTATGGACGACCACTACGTCGAACGGCGCCGGCTTGCTCGTCCCGGCCTCAATCATGCGCTGGAACTCGGGTCGGCGGTCGTTGGTCGCAGATGCGCCTGCCTCTACGAACGTATCGACCAGCTCCAATCCCCGCGACAGGCAATAGGCTTCGCCGTGCTTGCGCTGGTCCGGGATGGACACGTCATGCTCCGCCTGCCGCGCCGTTGAGACGCGCAGGTAGAGGGCGGCGCGCAGCGGCACGGTCATGGCAGCGAACTCCTCACGTCATTGGCATGGCCCGAACAGCTCGTCGAAGACATCGCCGAACCACGCCTCGAACACGTCCAACTCGGTGCTCGTGACCGGCACGCGTTCGGGCCAGTCGTCGGTGACGGTCCAAGTCGAAAGATTGTCTTTTGGCGGCCGCCCGACACAACGCCGCGCGACGCCGAACGGCATTTTGGCATAGTCGAGCAAGTCGTCCGGGCAATGCGCAGGACGGCGCGGCGTTCGGCGACGGAGCTTGCTAGGCTGGGCCATTCCACCAAGTTGCCGCTCGCCCCGCTCCGGTGCAAAGGCCGCAAAGCGGCGTAGCGCAGATAGGGGCGAGCGGCGGCGGGCGTCATGCTACGCCCCACGGATCGACAACGGTGATGCCGCAATCGGCGAAGTCGCGGACGTTGCGAGTCGCCAGCCGCGCGCCGCGCGAGCGCACGATGGCGGCAATCTGTGCGTCGATCTGGCTGATCGGCTTGCCCCCCTGTTTCCGACGGGCGGCGATCTCGGGATAAACAAGGGCCGCATCGGTATCGAACGGCAGGACGCGCCCGGCCAAGTCGACATCGAACATTGGGCGCGCGGCCGCCATCAGATCGTCGCGTCGGCGTCCATCGGGCAACAGCGCCAAGCCGTAGAAGATTTCCGCCTGCGTCAGCGTCGTCGTGAACACGCCCGCCATAGGCTGATCGGCGATCCACGCCATGACCTTCGGGTCAGGCTCGCGCCGCATCAGCTCGGAAATGACATTGGTGTCGAGAACGATCATTCGCCGAAGTCCACCGGCTGCCGCATCGCCTCGCGCGGAATGTCAGGCAGATCGACGCCGCCCAGCTCGCCGAAGCGCTCGTTGATGGCCTGGCCCAAATTGCGAGGACGCGGGATTTCCGTCGAAAGCGCCGAACGCAGGATGTCGCGGGCCTCATCTTCCATCGACCGGCCATGCATTGCCGCGCGTAAACGCAGGCGATTCTTGATCGCATCGTCGATGTTCCGGATCGTCATGACCGCCATACGCATCCCCGTAAGTCATTGACTGCATATTACTCGATGAGGCGTAAATTGCAATAGCGGAGGTCTATCGGCTACCTTGGAGCGCTAGTCGCAAGCTGACGGATACGATCTGCATTTGAAGGGGTGAGCACGGTCGATGACTCGTTCATTCGCACCACCGGGACCGGCGGTAATACGGGCTCTGAAGAACGCGACCGAACTGGCAGCCTGGGCTCGCAGCGAAGGATTCCGCTTTCTGCGACCGTCCTTTTGGCACGCGACGGTGATACTCACGGACATCGGCTCACCGGCGCTCGAGCTGGATCCGGACGAGCTGCACATCGAACCCGGTCACGACCGCCAAGTGCGACGCATGGGCGGGTTGATCGCTCTGAGCTTCCAATCGCCTGCACTCGTGACTCGACATCATGTTCATCGCGAAGCCGGAGGCCGTTGGGACTACAGTATCTATAGGCCACATGTGAGCTTTACTCCCTATGACGGGCAGAATCTGCTGGATGTACGCCCCTTCCAGGGGCCGCTGATATTCGGGCCTGAGAGAATGGGTTGAGAAACCTTGGGAGGGGAACGCCTTCCCCTGCTGACGAGCCCCAAGGTCTCGCCAGACCCCTTCGAGCGGGGACACCCCGCAACGCCCCGCTCGGCGTGTTCACGCCGAACCGTAAATCCGCTCCGGCGGATTTGTGTCTTTCGCCTGCTGCGGAGATCGGGCCAAGGCTGCGCTGGCCCGATCACATCGTTGGTCGTTGCACTCCCGCTATGGGGTGGGCGTCGCTTCCCTTTAGGCCCGCCGCGCCGGGCCGCAACGCGCGCAAGCGCGCTTACCTTCTCTGCGTTCCGGCCCTGCGGGTGCGCCCCGGCTCCGCCGGCGGGCCTGCCGATCGCTCTTTCGCCGCCCACCCCATTCCGAGGTGTGTGTGGTTTTGAAGGAGTAGTGTGATGAACGCTGTTACCGAAACCGTAGCCGCCGAGCCTGTGTCGGGCGTCGAGATTTTCGTAGCCCTGAACAAGCTCAAGAAGTCCCCGCGCAACGCCCGCAAGGTGCCGCATGGGGAAGCCGCTATCGAGGCGCTGGCCGCGTCGATCCAGCACAAGGGGCTGATCCAGAACCTTGTCGTGGAGCCGGAAGTCAAAGACGACGGGACGCCGACCGGCGCCTATTTCGTGACCGCAGGTGAAGGCCGCAGGCTGGCGATGCTGTTGCGCGCCAAGCGCAAGCAGATCAGGAAGTCCGAGCCGGTGCGCTGCTGGCTCGATACGCAGAACGACCCCTCCGAGATCAGTCTGGACGAGAACGTGACCCGGACGCCCATGCACCCCGCCGACCAGTTCGAGCGGTTTGCGGAGCTTTCACGCGATAAGGGATGGGGCGCGGAAGAGATCGGCGCGCGATTCGGCGTGTCGGCAGGCGTTGTGAAGCAGCGGCTACGCTTGGGCGCTGTCAGCCCGAAGCTGTTGCGGGTCTATCGCGAGGATGGCCTCACCTTGGACCAGTTGATTGCCTTCGCCATCGCCGAGGATCATGCCCGGCAGGAGCAGGTGTTCGAGAACCTGCACCACAATCGTGAGCCGTGGATCATCCGGCGCTACATGACCGCTGCTAACGTGCCCGCCGACGACCGGCGCGCGGTGTTCGTTGGGGCCGACGCCTATGTCGAGGCGGGCGGCAACATCATCCGCGATCTGTTCAGCGAGGACCGGGGCGGGTTCTTCGAGGATACGGGGCTGCTCGACATGCTCGCCGCCGAGAAACTGCGTGAGATCGCGGGCGAGGTTCAGGCCGAGGGCTGGAAATGGGCCGAGGCCCATATCGACTATCCCCACGCCCACGGGATGCGGCGCTTCTATCCGCAGACCATCGCCCTGTCCGACGAGGACAAGGCGCGGCTGGAGGCGCTGTCCACCGAGCATGACGAACTGGCCGAGGGCTATTCGTCCTATGACGAGATGCCCGAGGACGTGGCCGAGAAGCTGGAGGCGATGGCCGACGAGATCGACGCCATTTCGGCCAAGCGTTACGCCTACGACGCCAATGTGATCGCGCATGGCGGGGTGTTCGTCGTGCTGCACCATGACGGCATGGTCAGGATCGAGCGGGGTTTCGTCCGGCTCGAGGACGAGGCGCTGGCCGACCCGCAGCCCGAGGATGAGGCCGAAGCCATCGACCCGGAGACGGTCGAGGACGAGCAGGCCGAGGACGGCGACGAAGACGTTCAGGAGATCGAGGAAGAGGACGAGGAACCGGGCAAGCCGATTTCCGACAGCCTCACTCGCGACCTGTCCGCCTATCGGACGCTTGCTCTTCGCGTGGCACTTGGCGAACGGCCCGATCTGGCGATGATCGCCTTGACCCACACGCTGACGGCGCAGTTGTTCTACAGCTACACCGAGGCCGGTTGCCTTGAGGTTCGTCCGACCGTGACGCTGCTGGGCAGTCATGCGGACGGAATCGAGGATACCCCGTTGGCCGCAAAGGCGAGCGAGGCGCATGAAGCATGGGCCGAGCGGATGCCGCGTGACGTGGCCGACCTATGGGGCTTCGTCGCCGGACTGGACGAGGGGAAGCGGATTGCGTTGCTGGCGCATTGCGCGTCCCGCACCGTCAACGCCTTGCGTCTGCCGTGGGACCGCAAGCCCCGCTCGCTGCAAACGGCGGACAGGCTGGCGACCGCGCTGGCGCTGGACATGGCGAAGGACTGGACGCCCACCGTGCACAGCTACCTTGGCCGCGTCACCAAGGCGCATATCGTCGAGGCCGTGACCGAAGGCGTGTCGGAGGACGCCGCCCGCCGTATCGCGGACATGAAGAAGCCGGACATGGCGCAGGCCGCCGAGCAGCTTCTGGCCGGGACCGGATGGTTGCCCGCGATCCTGCGGACCTCCGAGCCGGAGGCGGATCAGCCCGCGCCTGCCGAGGCCGAGGATGCCGGAGCCGTGGAGCAGCCGTCCGAAGCGGAGGCCCCCGATACTGGAGCGCAGGACAGCGAAGCGTCCTACGCCGTCGCCGCCGAATAGCGGCATTGCGCCGGGGCCGCGCAAGCGGTCCCGGCCTTTCTTGCAACCTCAAAATCGCGGCCGCGCCCCGATCGGGCGCGGCCGCTGGCTGTAGTGATTGACCACGCCCCCTTGATATTTGGCGGACCTCGCAACATATAGAGTTGCATGAGAAGAGACAGCCGACTCTCAGGCGTGCTTCACGTCCTGCTGCACATGGCGGAACAGCCGGGTCCGATCACATCGGAAGCACTGGCCCGCGCCATGAGCACCAACCCCGTAGTGATCCGCAGAATTATGGGGGGCCTGCGCGACCGGGGATATGTCCACTCCGAAAAGGGCCACGGCGGCGGCTGGACGATCGCGTGCGATCTCGCCGCAGTCACGCTCCGCGACATCTACGATGCGCTCGGCAAGCCAGAACTTCTGGCGATGGGCAACCGCACCGAGGCGCCGGGCTGCCTTGTCGAACAGGCCGTCAATGCCGCGCTCGGCGAGACCTTCGATGAAGCCGAAGCGCTTCTCCTTCGCCGGTTCGGCGAAATCTCCGTCGCTGCGCTCAGCGCCGACTTTCACACGCGTCTCGCCGAACGCGGCGGATCGCCCGCCTTGGAGACAAACCATGCAGCATGACGCCGTGATCATCGGAGGCGCCTTCGCCGGGCTCGCCGCCGCCACCTATCTCGCCCGCGCGCGGCGGCGCGTCTGCGTCATCGACGCGCGCCAGCCACGCAATCGCTTCGCCGATGCCTCGCACGGCTTTCTCGGTTCTGACGGCAGCAATCCACTAACTATCCTCGCCACGGCGCGCGATCAGCTCGCCGCCTATCCCACCGTCACGATGATCGAAGCCGAAGCGACCGAGGCGCGCGCCGTCGGCGACGGCTTCGCCGTCTTGCTGTCGACCGGCGAGGAGATCGCCGCGCGCAAGGCGATCCTCGCCTTCGGGCTGCGCGACATGCTGGAACCGATCCCCGGCCTGCAAGAGCGCTGGGGCAAGACGGTGCTGCATTGTCCCTATTGCCACGGATTCGAGTTCGCCGACCGGCCGCTCGGCGTGCTGTTCCGCACGCCCATGTCCGCGCATCAGGCATGTCTGATCACGGAATGGGGGCCAACGACCTTGTTTCTAAACGGTGCGGACCTCGATCCCGAGAGTGCGGAAAGGCTCGCGAAATATGGCGTGACGGTAGAGCCGGGCAGACTGAAGCGGCTGGTCGGTGTGGGCAGCACCCTGTCCGCCGTGGAGTTCGAGGACGGGCGCGAAAGGCCGGTGGAGGCGCTTTATGTCGCGCCGCAATCCTGTCTGGCGAGTCCAATCGCCGAGCAACTTGGCGCTGCGATCGACGACGGGCCGATGGGGCCGGTCATCAGGACGGACGCTGACAAGATGACCACTGTGTCCGGCCTCTATGCTGCCGGCGACATAGCCCGCGCACCGCATACCGTAAGCTGGGCCGTAGCGGACGGTGTCACGGCGGGGACAGCGGCCCATCGCGCGCTCGTGTTCGGCTGAGCGACCGGCCTGATGCAACCCTTCACCGATCCCATCATGGTCGCCAGCTATGCGGAGAGCACGCCGCGCAAGGTGCCCGGTTTCGCGGACCTTCACCGCATGGCGATGCTTCTCCTGGCCGAGCGCGCTCCGGAAACGGCGGACATCCTCGTCGTTGGCGCAGGCGGAGGACTCGAACTTAGGGCGTTCGCCGAAGCGCAGCCGCACTGCCGCTTCGTCGGCGTGGACCCTTCGGCCGAGATGCTCGATCTGGCGCGCCGCACCCTTGGACCGCTGCAATCGCGTGTCGAGTTGCTACAAGGTTATGTCGACGCCGCGCCAACGCGGCCGTTTGATGGCGCGACCTGTCTACTCACCTTGCACTTTCTGGCGAACGATGAGCGTCTGCGCACCCTGCGGGAAATACATCGGCGCCTAAAGCCGGGCGCCGCGCTCGTCGTGGCCCATCACAGCATTCCTGAGGATGGCGACTTCGCGCGCTGGTTCGCGCGCTCGGTGGCGTTCTCCGGAGGGTCGAGCGCTGATATCGCCCGGGCATCCGCCTCGGCTGTGACCATCGCAGAGCGGTTGCCCGTTCTGTCGTCCGACGAAGATGAAGCGATCCTCCGCGAGGCGGGCTTTTCCGGTGTCGCTCTATTCTATGCCGGGCTTTCGTTTCGCGGATGGGTCGCCATTGCATAGTCCACCCCGAAGGTAGCTGCGCCGGACAGCACAGCGGTCACAACGGCTTCGTGGCGGCGGCATCCTCGAAAGCCCGGTGGTTGAACAGTGACGCAAGGTCGCTGCGCTTGGTGAGAAGATCGGCCAGCGTGTAGCGGTCGAGCACCGCCAGAAACGCGCCTAGCGCTTCCTTCAACACCCCGGTCATGCCGCAGGCCGGGGCGACGACACAGCTTCCGCAGTCGACGAGGTTGAATCCATCCTCGGTGTGGCGCACCAGCGCGCCGATGTTGATCTCTTCGGGCGGCATTCCTATCCGGATGCCGCCGAACCTGCCGCGCACACTTTCAATATAGCCGCTGCGCACGAGTTGGTTGACGACCTTCATCAGATGATTTTGCGAGATCCGGTACGCCTTGGCCACTTCGCCAATTGAGCACAGCCGCTCCGGACGCGCGCCTAGATAGAGGAGCACGCGCATCGAATAATCCGTGAACAGGGTCAGCTTCATAAGCACTCCGAGTGGCCGACGCTCGGCTCGCTCATTAAATATGCATTGTCATTGCATGTTTCAAATTTAGGCGATAGATGCAGCTCTAATACATGATTGGAGCATGAGTCGTGATCAGCGTCGCCGGAATCGATGAAGCGGGCCTCAGGCGGCTGATCGATGTGTTCTACGCCCGCATCCGCATCGACGCCGAACTCGGCCCAATCTTCAATGACGCCGTGTCGGACTGGCCCGCGCATCTGGAGAAACTCACGGCCTTCTGGTCCTCTGTCATGCTGACCAGCGGCCGCTACAAGGGCCAGCCTGTGCCTGCACATCTCAAGCATAAGGACCGTATCACCCCGGCGCTGTTCGAGCGCTGGCTTCTCCTGTGGCGTCAGACCACCGACGAGTTGATGCCTCCGAAAGCCGCTGCCGCGCTCCAGGCCAAGGCCGCGCGGATCGCCGAGAGCCTGCAACTCGCCTTGTACTTCCGGCTGGATCGCCAGCCCGTTTCCCCACCCGCAAGCTGCACCGCCACGGAGGCGGATCAGCACGCAAGGAGTGCCCTGCCATGACCGATATCCCGCTCGTCGACCTCACGGTTCATCATCAGCCCCGCGACGTCCGCGATCATATCGCACTCGGCTTCACCCGAATCCTGCGCTGGTGCGCCGACACATTCTTCGCCAAGCGCTATGGCCACCGGGCCATCGTGCTGGAAACCGTCGCCGCCGTGCCGGGCATGGTCGGGGCGACCGTCAACCATCTCAAATGTCTGCGCCGCATGTGTGATGACAAGGGTTGGATCCGCACCCTCATGGAAGAGGCGGAGAATGAGCGGATGCATCTCATGACGTTTATCGAGGTCGCCAAGCCAACCATGTTCGAGCGGCTGGTGGTGCTCGGCGTGCAATGGGTGTTCTACGTGGCCTTTTTCGCGCTTTACCTGGTGAGCGCCAGAACGGCGCACCGCATCGTCGGGTACTTTGAGGAGGAGGCGGTGATCAGCTACACCCTCTACCTCAAGGAAATCGACGAGGGTCGCAGCCCGAACGTGCCCGCGCCCGCAATTGCCCGGCATTACTGGAAGCTGGCGGATGACGCCACGCTGCGCGATGTGGTGCTGGTGGTCCGCGCCGACGAGGCGCACCACCGCGACGTCAATCACGGATTTGCAAGCGAACTCGCGGGGATTGCGTCCACTGCCGCACCTGCGCCCTATCCGGCGCACGCCGATGATGTCCGGGTTGCGGCCTGACATGGTAGCCCCGGTTCCATACCGCTCGACGCCCGTGTTTGATCAGGACACGTTACCGCAAGCCCTGCGCGCGCGCCACGACACCAAGGCAGGTGTGTGGGGGCGAATCCGGATCATCGAAGGCGAGGTGAGGATCACCTATCTCGACCCGCCCTCGGAACGCGTGCTGACCCCGGACAATCCAGGTCTCGTGCGTCCCGGACAACCGCATTTCGTGACGCCCCTTGGGCCCATGAAGATGCAGATCGACTTCTACGATCAGCCGCCTGACGGCTGATCCGCTCCCGCTCACTTCCACCAGCCGTTCCCATAGGAGACGTTGATGTCCAGGACACTCAGCGGCGAGACCATTGCGCTCGTCAAAGCCACCGTTCCCGCGCTCGAAGCCCATGGCCTCGATATCGTGCGCGAAATGTATTCGCGTATGTTCCAGAACCCCGAAATTCGTGATCTGTTCAACCAGTCGCATCATGGCGACACCGGATCGCAGCCACGCGCGCTCACCGCAGCGATCCTGGCCTATGCCAGCAACATCGACAATCTCGGCGCGCTCGCACCGGCGGTCGAGCGGATCGCCCAGAAGCATGTTGGCCTGCAAATCCTGCCCGACCACTATCCCTATGTCGGAGACGCGTTGCTCGGCGCGATCAAGGCGGTACTCGGCGATGCAGCGACCGAAGAAATTCTTGCCGCCTGGGGCGAAGCCTATTGGTTCCTGGCCAACATCCTCATCGCGCGCGAAGAGCGCATCTATGGTGACCAGAAGGAGTCCGTTGGCGGTTGGAACGGCTGGCGCGACTTTCGTGTCGATCAGGTTGTCGAGGAAAGCAGCGTCATCAAGTCCTTCATTCTGCGCCCGGCCGATGGCGGGCCGATCATGGACCACAAGCCAGGTCAGTATCTGACTTTCTGGATCGAGATCGCGGGCCATCCGCCCATCAAGCGCAACTATTCGATCTCGGCCGCGCCGAATGGCGAGACCTATCGAATCTCGGTGAAACGTGAGCCGCAGGGGCTCGTCTCGGGTTGGCTGCATGAGCAGGCCGGAAGCGGAACGATTCTCAAGGTCGCAGCACCCGCTGGCGAATTCTTCCTCGATGAACAGCCGGAGCGGCCGGTCGTACTGCTTTCAGGCGGCGTGGGTCTGACGCCGATGGTGGCTATGCTCGAAGCGCTCGTTGCACGAGGATGGGACGTGCCCGTGCATTACATCCATGGCACGCATAACCGGGACACCCATGCGCTGCGCGAGCATGTGCGCGAGCAGGCCGCAAGAGGACATGCCGTGCAGGTTACGGATTTCCATCAGGCGCCGCTCACCGGTGAGGTAGAGGGTCGTGATTACGACGTGGCCGGCATCATCACCGACGAATGGCTCATCGCCAACACGCCCGTCGCGGCGGCGGATTACTATATCTGCGGCCCGCGGCCGTTCCTGCGCCACGCGGTCTCGGCGCTGTCGCTGGCCGGCGTGCCCGCTACGCGCATCCACTACGAGTTCTTCGGCCCGGCCGACGAACTGCTGGCGGCCTGAGGTTCCGGTCATGGACGACTTCACCATCGCGCGTGTGATCCACGTCGTCTCGGTCCTCTTGTGGATCGGCGGCGTCGCGTTCGTGACGTTGGTGGTGATGCCGTCCGTGCGCACCGGTTTTGCAGCGCATGAAAGGCTCTCAGTTTTCCACCGGATCGAAAGCCGCTTCGCGCCGCAAGCGCGGCTCTGGGTCCTGCTGGCGGGCGCGAGCGGCTTCTGGATGGCCTGGCGCGGACAGATGTGGAGCCGCTTCGCCGATTCCCATTTCTGGTGGATGCACGCCATGGTCGCTCTCTGGCTTGTCTTCGCTGCCATGCTGTTCGTCGTAGAGCCGCTCTTCCTTCATCGTCGGATGCTGGAGTCGCTCGATCCGGCCCAGGATTTCGCACGGATGGAACGGATGCATCGCGTCCTGCTCGCCGCCTCGCTCGTCGCTCTAATCGGGGCGGTTGGCGGCAGCCATGGTCTTTTCTGAGCGAGCGGGACGCTGCGACCCTCGCGAAGGGTGCGTGCTCCCTTCCATCTACGCGAAGCGATAATTGTCGGGGGGAGATCAGATCTCCGTCCAGCAGCCGAAGCACGCCGGAGCGCTGGGACCGTCACGTTAATCCCTTAGCCTTCTCGCCGCCGTGGTGGCTCGTTCGTTGTGGCATGCACGTCGGACCTATCGATGTCAGTGCCATGCCCAAGCGGCCTCTCCAATGGCTTGCCTGACCGAGGCCGATCGCCTTCCCGCAAGGGCGTCGTGCGGCTTTTTTCCGCCGCCTGCGGCTTTGCATCGCGAAGCAAAAAAGCCGCCCGCCACCCAACCTCCACTGCGTTCCAGCCGCAAGCGGTGCGGGGTCGATCGCGCCCCGGCCAACGCCGAGCCATCGAGGCCGCGATGGGCGTGGCCCGAGCAGACAGGAGACTACGACATGGCTACCATCGGCACCTTCACCGCCAACTCCAAGGGCGAGATCGCGGGCGTCATCAAGACGCTCACCCTCAACACCAAGGCCAGCTTCCGCGCCGTCGAGAAGGAAGGCGAGAAGTCCCCCGACTTCCGCGTCAGCGCCGCCGACATGGACATCGGTGCCGCCTGGAAGAAAACCAGCCGTGAGGGCCGCGGCTACATCTCGGTCAAGCTGGACGATCCGAGCTTCCCGGCTCCCGTCTATGCCACGCTGTCCGAAACCGACACCGTCGGCGAATACGCCCTCATCTGGTCGCGCTGAGCGACCAACGCGCCCCGCCCGTCAGCGGGGCGCCTCTCTGCGGCGACAAGCCGGCCATTCGGACTTGCCGCTGTCATGATCGTCGGCTAGTAATTGCGAATAGTTCGCAACAAGCGACGAGGGGACAGCGCAGGAAGGACCGAGCATGAGTCGCCATTTTCCGCCACCCGCGCCCGAGGCGACCGCCGTTCCGGCGATCCTGATCGACGCTGCGTGGTGCTGGCGAGAAGCGCGCGATAGCGGGCGATCGGTCCAGCCCTGCCTCTCCCCGACACTCGATCCGCATGATTGCACCATGCTCGCGCCGGTGCTCGACAGTCTCTGCCTGTTCTATGAAGCGGCGCTGGGCAGACCGATGAAAGTCGGTGTCGCACTTTCGCTGTCCGACGACGAGCTTCGGTTGCTCGGCCTGGTGGACGGCTCCGAACCGCACCAATGCCTGACCTGCCCGAAGGGCTTGGGCGCCACGTTCGACGGCGCGCTCTGCTCAACCCGCATCATGCTGGAGCTGACGATCGGCCCACCATTGGCGCGGACGCAGCAATGAAACGCGCGGCGATCACCGCCTTTGCCGAGATGGACGCTTAAATCCGCAAGCGTCACCGATCCCCATCACGTTCGTTGCCTATATCAATACCGGCTCACGAAGCTGCATCTTCGAGTCGCCGCTGATGTTTGACGGCTTCGGCGACGTCCGAGCATCGACATCATGCTGATAGAGGCGCGGTTGGCTTTTCAAGCGGCTATTTTCAGTGAAAATGCCTGCCGGTCGTCCCTTTCGGATTATCCAGCCTTGCCACTGTCTGACGTTGCGGTCGGCACGCTGTCCCTTTTTTGGGTGCGAGTGCGCTCATTCTGGCTCTACGGTTCGGAAGTGGACGGCGCGGTCGACAAGATCGGTCATGTGATCGGCCGCTTGGATCGTCAGAGGATGCTGCGTAAAGCCCGGCCGGGGAGAAATATACTCTGCCATCTCTCGCGCCACTTCGAGTTGTCGATCAGAGCCTTCTGCCAGGACTGCGATCATCATGTTTTCAAGCGCGATAACCCGGATGCGGAGTTGGACGAGCTCCGCATTTGTCATGTCGGGAATTTCCGAGTGCAACCCCTGAGGCAGCGATTCAATAGCACCGCCTTCGTTATCCCATCTTGAAAGTGCGCGTCGGCGAAGCTCAGAGGGGTCCAAAACGGGGTCGGGATCAGACATCAGTGTTTCCTCATTGGCGCGACCGAAGTCGCTTGGGATAGACTATCGGTATCCGACGCCCTTCACGTAATCGACCAGCTGCGCTTCTTCATATTCGACATCGCTTAGAAGGACGCTGAGAACCGCCCGGGCCGTTAGCACCCCGATGGGGCGATTGTCTCCGTCGACCACGGGAATATTCTTGAGGTGACGGTCTCTCATCAAATCGGAGACGTCCTGCAATCGAGACGTCCAACTCCGCATCCGCTTGCAATGAATATAATTGCACGTCGGTTCTGGTCTCGCGCCGCTAGGACGGCGCTGTGCTTGGGGCGCTGCCCCCAGCGCCCTTCGGAGCGGCTTCCGCCCAGCTTCCTCCACGCGTGCCGCGTTCCGTGCAGCCGGTTCCCCGCGAAGCCGCCCACTCCGGTTGCACCCCCGGTCTCGCCGACGGGCAGGGTTTCAGCGCGGCGCTCCGCTGCGCGGAAACCCAAGCCCAAAGGAGCCCAAAATGCACTACCAGCTTGCCACCCGGTTCGGCCGCAACGCCCATCAGATCAGCGGACGCGAGCCGCTCGACAACGAGGCGCTGTATCGGCACGTCCCGTCCATCTTCGCCCGCGAGGCGCACGACAGCCGTTCCGAGCGCTATGTCTATGTTCCCACCATCGACATCGTGGAAGGGCTGCGCCGGGAAGGCTGGTCGCCGTTCTTCGCGGTCCAGTCCGTTCCGCGCGACGGCAGCCGCCACGGCCACGCCAAGCACATGCTTCGCTTGCGCCGGGATGACGGGATCGGCAAGCCCGAGGCCGCCGAGGTCATCATCGTGAACAGCCATGACGGGACCAGCGCCTATCAGATGTTCGCCGGGATGCTGCGCTTTGTCTGCACCAACAGCATGATTGCGGGCGAGCGGTTCGAGGAGGTCCGCGTGCCGCATAAGGGTAATATCGAGCACGACATTATCGAAGGCGTTTACACCGTTGCCGAGGACTTCCCCCGGCTGATCGACGCCAGCGAGTCGATGAAGGCGATCCAGCTTTCGCCAGACGAGCAGCGCTTGCTTGGCGAGGTTAGCCTTGTCGCCCGCTACGGTGATGATGAAAGCCCGATTCGGCCTGAGCAGATCATCGAGCCACGCCGCCGCGAGGATGTCGACCGCAGCCTGTGGACCACGTTCAACGTCATTCAGGAGAATGTCGTTCGTGGCGGGTTGCAGGGCCGTAAGCGCAATGCCGAGGGCCGTATCCGCCGCGCGCAGACCCGCGCGATCAACGGCATCGACCAGAACGTGACGCTCAACCGCGCGCTCTGGACGCTGGCCGAAGGGATGCAGCGCCTCAAAGCGGCCTGACCATAACTACCGCAGGGCCGGAGTTTCCGGCCCTGCGGCATCGCCATTTTCGCGCCGATCCGCTGCGCTAGATCGGCGGCGGTCGCGCGTCCCAAGGTCCGCGCGACCGCTAGCGCGCTCGCCGGGCTGTCGCCCGGCTCGCGCTCAAGTTTTGAGATGCAAGTCAGTCTCGGAAGGATCGATCTCGGCGACAAGATCGGCAGGCGTGACGCCGAGCGCCGACGCCAGGTGAAACAAGGTCACAACAGTTGGATTGCGCCGGCCGCGCTCCAAGTCGCTGACATATTGCTGTGTAAAGCCCGACGTCTCGGCAAAGCGCTCCTGGGTAAAGCCCTTATCCTTTCTCAACTTGGCAAAGTTCAATCCTACGAGGCGGCGCATGTCCATGCGCGCGACGCTGGACGATACATCTCATCCGGTTTATCCCATATAAGTTGTATCGTCTGGAATGCGTCATCGGTCCCTGCGGAAGGCGCGTCTAGCGATGCAGGAATCGCGCGTATCCGGTGCTCTAATTTGAGCTAATCTGGTTAACGGGGAACATGTCGGGGACGCCATGAGCACCAACCAATTCGCAGATCGCGCGCCGGAGGTATCGCGGCTCACGGCGTATGACGAAAGCCACCTCATTGCCTATTTGCGGCTGCTCGATGCAGATGATGACGGGGCCGATTGGCGCGAGACGACTGCCGCCATCCTCGGTGTGGACGCAACCGTCGAACCGCAACGGGCAAAGACGATGCACGATACCCACCTGGCCCGTGCGCGCTGGATGACGGAGGTTGGCTATGCCCATCTTCTTGGCAGCCGGCCCCCGCTAAAGCGTTAAGATTTAACTCCGATTTGGATCGATCTCACAGCTTTCCATGGCGCTCGCGCGGCATGGTTGTGTGCTCCCTTCGCGCTATCACGCACCTATCCTATTGAGGATGCTGCACTTCCTTAAATCCGCGTACAGCGCGGTTAGGAGGATGTCATGCCGACGCCGCACCGTCGGCGCGAGCGACGCGACGGCAATCTGTCGGCCGCGCTCGGTCGCGCCGATCTAGCCGCCGAGTTCCTGCGGAGAAACCACACCTATCGCGCCGAACATGCGCAGATGCGCGAGCGCATCGCGAGCGGCGCCGTCGCGAAGAATGCCGCCGAGTCGGCGTTCGCGCGGCGCTGGGGGTTGTCCTTTCGCCACGGCGCCGGATGACCTGTCAGAGCCGGTCGTCTGGCGCCCCGAGCTGACCGCCGTCACGGTCATCCTGGACGCCGCACCGGAGGGATTTGCGACCGCCGCCCCGGTCGATCCGCGCGCGCTCGGCGCGCTGCTCGCCGATCTGGCCGGGATCGACGGACGCCATGTCATTGTCGCCGATGCAGCCGGAGAGCATCGGCTGTGGTTGCGCGACCCGACGCCTGGCCGGCCGCTCGCAGCGGTCATCCCGCTCGACAAGGATTTCCTCACCCGCATCGCCAGCTTGCTGCGCTTTCACCGCCGCCTGCTCGGCCGAGCCGCCGGCCCGTTGCCGCGCGGCTGGCCGCTCACCGCCTACCGGCTCGCGCGGCTCGATCTTATGCTCCGCGCGCTCGACCTGCGCGACGCCGGTGCGACCTATCGCGAGATCGCCATCGCGCTGGGGCGCGACGAGGCGGCGCGATTGTCCGCGAGCGACTGGAAGATGTCTTCCGCGCGTTCGTTCGTGGTCCGGCTGGTCCGAGACGGCATCGCGATTATGAACGGCAACTACCGCAAACTCCTCCGTATCCGCTGAACGCCCCTTCTGGCGACGCCCCTATAGAGGGGGTGGTCGCATCCGTGCAGCCGCACATCTTCATACCCCACCCGGCCGCGCCGATTCTGACAATTACGCCTCCTGCCGCCACCGCCCGCAGGAGCCGTCACTTGTCCGATACGCCCACCAATCTGCCGCCCCGCTTCCTGCGCACGCCGGAAGCCGCTCGCTTTCTGGGCCTCTCCGGCCGCACCCTGGAGAAGCACCGCTATTTCGGGACCGGCCCGGCCTACCGCCGGATCGGCGGTCGCGTCGTCTATTCGGTCGATGACCTGCGCGCCTGGGCCGACATCGGCATCAAGCATTCGACTTCCTGTTGATTTCCGCTGAGAGTTGACCCGGCGTTTTCGTTGAGAAGTGACCCAGGTTCAGGGGTTGATGTTTATCAT
>NZ_JAIETD010000144.1 GCF_019745455.1 Methylobacterium sp. | reverse complement strand
CAGAACAGACGAGCGATCGCGCGCGCCATCAGCCCAAAACGCAGCGTACGCCGATGCCCGATGAATAAGACGGGCTAGCTCCATCGGACAGCTCGCAGAGTCATCGGCCGGCGCCTAGGAGGATGACAACTGTCTGCAGGTGCGCGGCCGCACCGCGAAAACTTACGCGCACTGCAATCGTAAACAAATCGTTGCCGGTCCGGAAGCTTTGGAACTTTTCACCCCGTTCCGCCGTTAGGCCGCGACAGTCGCGTTTTGTGTGCGTTCCGAAACTCCTTGATCGCCGTTTCCCATGGCCCCAGGCCGGTGACCGTCATGCCCGTTTTCGACGCCAAGAACCTCGACTCCGACAAGGAAGGCTTTGCTTTCCTCGCTTCCATCCTACACCCCTCCCGCGATGCACAGATCCGAGCCTTGACGCATGGACGCTGCCGGGCGGCGCGCGCGTCGGCATTGGCCGACCCGATGACGATTGAACCGCGCTTTCCGCCACGGCCGGCCGAGACCGAATCGGCGGTGCCAACAACTTGAGCGTCGACCTCACCATTCCTGGGGAGTGATGATCCCCTCACGAGTGACGACGACCCAGCTACCTGCGCGACGTTCGATCGCGTCCGCGCGACCTACGCCTGGCACCATGTCGCCCCTTGCGACTTCGACAAGCCGGCGCTTGCGATCCTCGAGGATCGCGACCCCGTCATAGACTTCCCGCAGGGCCCAGTTGGCGATGGCCGCGGTTTTAGGCTTGGCTTCAACGACCGGCTTCGCTTCAGAGATCGAGCCGGTTTGGACCGGCTCGACGACGGGTTTCGCCGCCTGCGGAGTGGGGGCGGGCATCGGAGCTGCCATACGCTTCTCGATCGACGCCGTCAGTCCAGCGAGGCGAGCGGCGTGATCCTTGTCCGCGGCCTCCTGGCGCTCAGAAATCGACACGATCTTTGAAGTCAGCGTCTGGTCCGTGCGTGCCATACGCTGCGCCAGGTCGGTTCTGATGGCCTTGGCATCCTCTGCTGCACGCTGGCTTGATGCGGCGATCACGCCGGCGAGTCGTTCCATCTCGGCCGAGAGCTTCGCCGTTGCCGAGCGGCTTGCTTCGACGTCTGAGGCAACTGCCGCCAGTGCTGCAACTCCTGTCTCGCCACGCGGCATGACGAGTGCGGTAGCCGCCGCACCGAGGGCGAGACCGACTCCGAGGGCGGCGGCTGCAGCGGTGCCTGTCCGGGCATCGATGAGTTTCGCGAGCTTGCGATGAAGAGGCACTACGGACTCGGACGATGGCGACACGTCCGGCACTGCGATGCTGAGCGACGTGGTGGCCGACAAAGTCTTGTCGGAAGAAGCCTTGCGGGAAGAAGTCCTGCCTGACGGAGCTTTGGTCGAGCCGGTGACGGCCTGCTTCAGCATATCGCCGGGCGAGAGGCCGACTCCCTTCTCTCCGACAAACGTCTTAGCGGTAGCGGCCGTATCCGTCATGCCCGTCACGTCCCGATGAACCATCGGGAGGATCGTTAAGGACGTTTCTTTACCGAAGCGTTACCATATCTCAGGCGGCCAGACCGCGCTTCTTCAGCAGTGGTTCGATGCTCGGCAGACGTCCGCGGAAGGCGGTGTAGGCCTCTTTCGGATCCCGCATGTTTCCGGCCCCGTACACATAACGCCGCAACCGTGACGCGGTCTCGGGGTGGAAGATGTCTCCGGCCTCACGGAAGGCGTCGAAAGCATCCGCGTCGAGCACCTCGGACCATAGGTAGCTGTAGTAGCCTGCAGCGTAGCCGTCGCCGGAGAAGATGTGCGCAAAATGCGGGCTGCGGTGCCGCATCGAGATTTCCGCTGGCATCGCGATCCGCTCCAGTGCATCCGCCTCGAAGGCCAGCACGTCGAGGCCGTCCTCTCCAGCGCTGGACAGGTGCAGGGTCATGTCGACAATGGCGGAAGAGGTGTACTCCACCGTGGCGAAACCCTGATTGAATGTGCGGGCGGCGAGCAGCCGGTTCAGCAACTCCTCGGGCATCGGCTCGCCGGTGAGATAGTGGCGCGCATGTTCGCGCAGCACCTGCGGCTGCTCGAACCAATGCTCGTAGAGCTGCGAGGGCAACTCGACGAAATCCCCCGAGACTGCTGTGCCGGCCAGCACCGGGTATGTCACGTCGGAGAGGAGCCCGTGCAGGGCATGGCCGAACTCATGGAACAACGTGCGCGCATCGTCGAAGGACAGCAGCGTCGGCTCTCCAGCGGGCGCCTGTGCGAAGTTCATGACGTTGACGATGATCGGCTTGATGTCGTCGACGAGGCGCTCCTGAGAACGAAAGGCGCTCATCCACGCGCCGCTGCGCTTCGAGGCGCGGGCAAAATAATCGCCGATGAACACACCGACGTCAGAGCCGTCGCCGTTTCGCACGCTCCAGGCACGGACATCCGGGTGGTAGCGCGGGAACTCTCCCAGTTCCTCGAACCGTAGGCCGAACAGGCGCGAAGCCGTATCGAAGGCGGCGGCGATGACACCGTCGAGGGAGAGATAAGGCTTGATCTCGCCTTCGTCGAGATCGTGCTCGGCCCTGCGCAACTTCTCGGCGTAATGGCGCCAATCGTGACGGGCCAGGGCGAAGTTGCCGCCTTCCGCCTGGACCATCGCCTGGAGACGGTCGCGCTCCTCACCCGCTCGGCGCAGGGCCGGCGTCCAGACGCTGCGGAGGAGGTCCATTGCCGCGTCGGGCGTGCCGGCCATCGTGTCGTCGAGCTTGAAATGCGCGAAGCTCTCGAAGCCGAGGAGCCGCGCCCTCTCGGCGCGCAACGCGACGATTTCGGCGATGATGGTGCGGTTGTCGTGCTCGCCGCCCTGCTCGCCTCGGCGGGTCCAGGCCTCGTAGGCGCGCTCGCGCAGATCCCGCCGGGTAGAGAAGACGAGGAAAGGCTCGATCAATGAGCGCGACAGCGTGATGACATGGCTGTGGTCGCCGCCCCGCTCCCTTGCGGCAGAGGCTGCCGCGGCGCGCAGGAACGGCGGCAATCCGGCGAGGTCGTCCTCGCCGTCGAGCGGCAGCGTAAAGGTGCTCTCGTCGGCGAGCAGGTTCTGGCTGAAATTCGTCCCGAGCTCGGCGAGTCGGCCGCTGATCTGCGCCATCCGCTCCTTGGCCTCCTGCGCGAGATCGGCGCCGGCCCGGCGGAAGCGGGTTCGATAGCGATGGAGCACGCGGCGTTCCTCCTCACCGAGCCCCTCTGCCTCGGCATCGACGGCCGAGATACGCGCCCACAGCTGCGGGTTCAGATAGATTGCGCTTCCGTGGCGGGCGAGGCGCGGGGTGATCGCCCGTTCGACGGCCTGCAGCTCCGGATTGGTGTTGCTGCCGCTGAGATTGAAGAACACGCCCGCGACCCGGTCCAGATCCTGCCCAGCCCGCTCCATCGCGGCGACCGTATTGGTGAAGCTCGGCTCGTTCGCCTCTTTTGCGATCGCGGCGATCTCGCGGTCATGGGCGTCGAGCGCGTCCTCGAAGGCGGGGAGGAAATGCTCGGGACGGATCCCCTCGAATGGCGGCAGACCAAAGGGCGTGTTCCAGATGGGCTCTGCGAAGGGGCCGATGTCGGAACGGGAAGGGCTCGCGGTCATTGTCGTCCTTGCGCAGTCGTCGCTTCTCTCGCCGAAGGTAGAGGCGCGACCGCACAAGGCAAAGCCATTCCTTCTTCCCGGGCGGTCAGCGCTCCACGAACGATCGGAACCCCATGCGGTCGCGACGACTGGCCGGCGCCGCGGCGTCGCTCCCTTCAACGATCCTGATCTTGGCTCTGTTCTGCGCAACAGCGCTGGCACAGGGTGCCCCGCCCTCCGCAGGCACAGAGGGGCCTCCGCAACCGCCTCCACGGCCGGAGGAGTTGAAACCTGTCGAGCTACCGGCAGCAAAGCCCGCAGGACTGCCGGAGAAGCCCGTCGAACTACCGCTGTCACCACCGACGGCGAGCGAGATGCCGACGCCGCCTCAGCGTCCGCCGGAGCTCAGCGGAGAGGCCGCTCTGGCCCTCAAGGTTCAGGCTCCGGACGACACCGGATGCCGCCGCCGGCTATCCAGCCTCGGCGCAACCTTCGAGCCGCTGCCCCCGATTTCGCTGGGTCAATGTGGTGCGGAGAAGCCTCTGAAGGTGTCTCGCATCGGCAGCGTCGCCATCGAGCCTCCTGCGACCCTGGTCTGCGGCGTGGCCGAAGCCCTGGCGCGCTGGACGACAGAGGTCCAGGTGGCTGCGGAGCGCGACCTCGGCCATCCGCTGGCGAGCCTCTCGGTCGGCAGCTACGAGTGCAGGGGGCAGAATCACAGCGCCGATGCGCGACTGAGCGAGCATGCGCTCGCCAATGCCATCGACGTGATGGCCTACGGCTTCGCCGGCCGTTCCGCGATCAAAGTCGTTTCCGCCCCGGAAGGAACCCCGGAGGCTTCGTTTCAGGCGGCGGCAAGGGCCAAGGCCTGCGGGTTCTTCCGCACCGTGTTGGGACCAGGGTCGGACGCGGCGCATGCGAACCACCTCCACCTCGATGAGCGCGAGCGCCAGGCCGGTCATCGCCTCTGCCAATAGGCGGGAACAGGGCGCTCCGTCGCGCCTTGAACATCGGCGGCTAATCTGGGCCGCACCTGGAGGGATGCGTGATGTGGCCGGTGGTGGACAGGGTCGGAAAGCGCGCGATCGTCGCCCTGCTGGCTGGAGTGGCATTATGCGGTGACGTATTGGCAGAAAGCCGGAAGGACCGTGCGATCGCGGAGAGATCCAGTGGGCAGGCGGGCAAGAATGACGACGCAGCGCTCGGTTCTCTGACCCTAGACAGCGTGAACGCGGCTACCTTCTTGGCCCCGCCGAAGCAGATCAAACGCAAGGGCCGTGCGGGTAGGGGAAAAGCTGCGAGTCCTGATCCTCTCCTCCTAAAAGCTCAGATCCTGCTAGCGCGGGCACGGTTCTCGCCAGGCGCCTTCGACGCACGGGACGGCAAGAATTTCCGCGGCGCGCTTGCCGCCTTCGCTCAAGACCGCGGGTTGGCGGCGACGAAAACTCTGAACCAGGAGATCTTCGATGCGCTCCAGTCCGGCGGTGGCGACCCGGTTCTCATCGATTATACGGTCACCGAAGCCGATGTCTCAGGTCCCTTCGCCGAGACGATCCCCCGCAAGATGGAGGAGCAGGCCGACCTGAAGGCCCTCGACTATACGAGTGCGCGGGAGATGCTTGCCGAGCGCTTCCACATGTCTCAGGATCTGCTCGCGGCCCTCAACCCAGGCTCCTCCTTCGACAAGGCAGGGGTGACCATCGTCGTGGCAGCCGTACCGGCAATGGAACGCGGCAAGCCGACGGGTCAGGGCAAGGCCCGCGCGAAGAGCCAAGGGACCGGACAGGCCAAGAATGAATCCAGGGATGCCGCGAAAGCCAGCGACAAGCCAGATGTAAAGTCGGGTGACGAGCCACGCCCGGAGGGTAGGCCCACCGAGCAAGACCGTCCCGTCGTGACCCGGATCGAGGTCGACAAGGCATCTCGGCAAGTCCGCGCCTTTGATCGGGAAGGTAAGCTGCGCGCTTTCTACCCCGCCTCGATTGGCAGCAAAGAGAAACCGGCACCATCTGGCAGCGCCAAGGTCGAGACCGTGGCCTACGAGCCGACCTATACGTATGACCCGAAATACGCTTTCAAGGGGGTGAAGGCGACGGAAAAGTTTATGCTGCAGCCGGGCCCCAACAATCCAGTCGGCCTCGTCTGGATCGATCTGTCCATCCCCTCCTACGGTATCCACGGCACCCCTGATCCCGAGAAGGTCGGCAAGACGGAGTCGCATGGTTGCATCAGGCTCACGAACTGGGACGTGCGCGACCTCGCCATGATGGTGGAGCGAGGCGCGAAGGTGGAGTTCAAGGACGAGTAGCCGCCCGTCGACGCACGAGGTCGGCGAGGCCGAGCATCAGGCCGTCGCAGAGGAAAGCGAGCGCAGCGGTGGCGCAGGTGCCCTGCATCAGTGGGAGCACGGCCTGGTTCTGCAGGCCGGCGATGATCGGTGTGCCGAGGGTGGAGGCGCCGGCGAGCGCGCCGACGGCGACCGTCGCAATCGCCAGGATAAGTGCTGTACGCAGGGTCTCGAGGATGCCGGGCGCCGCCAAGGGAAGCTCGACCTGCAGCATCAATTGCGCGCCGCTCAAGCCGATCGCGTGACCCGCCTCGCGTGCATCGGCCGGAACGCTTTCGAGTGCGCCCACGGTGCCACGCAGAACCGGCATGATGCCGTAGGCAACGAGCGCGAGCAGCGTTGGAGGTCCGCCGAACCCGAGGACCGGCAATGCCAGGGCGACGACGACGACCGGCGGGATCGCCTGGGCGAAGGCGGCGAGGCTGTCGATGCTGCGACGGATCGGCACAGAACCGGTCCGCGTCGCCAGGATTCCGATGCCGACGCCCAGGACAGCAACGATGGCGAGCCCCGCGAGGGCGAGGAGCAGGTGGTCGCCCGCCAGCCTGCTCAATCGCTGCAGGCCCACCGGTTTTCTCGGTGGCTCTCCGAGGGCAGCGACGATCGCGGCAGCGATGTCGGGGTGGCTCAGACACGCGAGAGCCGCCCCGGCGAGCGCGAAGCCGAGGGCGTGACCCCGTCCGCTCATGCCGGACACCAGGCGCGGGCCCTCGCCTCGATGGAGCCCAGCAGAGTTTCTGCGCAGAGCGAGAGGCCGATGATCGGGAGGGCCCCGAGCAGGATCAGGTCGGGTGCGAATTGCGCCATGCCGTCGAAGACGATCCGGCCGAGACCGCCTGCCCCCACGAGGGCGCAGAGGGTCGCGAGACTGAGGCTTTGCACCGCCGCCACTCGCAACGCACCGATCAGCAACGGCGACCCGAGGGGAAGCCGGACCTGGAGAAGGATCTGCGCGTGGCTCAGGCCTAGGGCTTTCGCCGCATCGATGACGGCGCCGTCGGCCGTGCGGAGGCCGGTCGCGAGCCCGCGCCAGAGCGGGAGGAGGAGGTATGCGGCGATGCCGACGATGGCGGGTCCGGGCCCGAGGGCGCTCAAGCCCATCTCACGCAAAGCCGGTACGGCCGTGAGGAGCGACGAGGTCAAGGCGACGAGGGCACCCAGGAGGGCGACAGCCGGAACGACCTGGATGCCGCCAGCAACGGCTCCGACGAGCGCTTGTCCTCTGCTCCAGGAGGAGAGCATCACTGCGAGGACGAGTCCCAATCCGAGGGCAGAACCAGCGAGGGCGAGGTGCTGCAGAATTGCGGTGGTGACCTCGCCGCGCCGTGCCTGAAGCTCGATGGCGATGGATAGGTGATCGAACAAGGCACCCTTCCCGGCGGCCGCGAGGCACGCAGCCGCGACCAGGGCGACGACGGCGCCTAGACGACGGAGCCTGCAGACCTGGATCGCCCAGCCTATTCCTGATGCAAGGAGGAGCATTGCGAGCCACGCGCCCGAAGCAAGGCTGACTCGCGTCGCAGCCGGCCGGCCGGCGGCGAGGTCGCGCGCGCCGTCCCCAAGGCCGACAACCAGCATGACGAGGGCGGCCCAGAGAGAGAGGAGCGCGACGGCCGCACTCATGCGCTGCCGGCTCACGGCAAGGATGAACAGGCCGATCGCACCGAATCCCATGACGAAGCGAACGACTGTCCCGATCGCTCCGGACCGATAGGACGGAACGGCGGCGGCCAGCCTGTTGGGAGCCATGCCGAGCAGCGGAAGTGCGACGAGGGCGATGATAAGCGTGGCAGCCAGGCCGACGCCGACGGCAGCTCTCGTTGCCGGCCTAGAGGAAATGGCGGCCCGCCTCATCCGAGCAGCCCAAGTTCGCGCAGGTGCCGGGCCGCCACCGCTTCAGGAAGATCACCCTCCACCGTGATCACCGCGTTGAGCCGGCGCAGGGTCGTGGCATCAAGGCCGTTGAACAGGGCGCCGAGGGTTGGCCGGATCCGCGGGTCGCGGTCGAGACTCGTTGAGCGAAAGACCGGAGCCATCTCGTAGACGATCTGTGCGCCTTCCGGGTCGGACATGACCACGAGATCGAGAGCGGAGAGCGCACCATCGGTCCCGTAGACCATGCCGGCATTGACCCCGCTGATGCCCTGCGCGGCCGCGCGAGCCGTGATGGCGGTATCGCCACCGGGAAGGCTGATGATCCTGTCATGGGGTACCTGGAAGCCGTAGGCCGCCTCGAAGGCCGGGAGCGCCGCCGGGCTCTCGACGAATTCAGTGGAAGCGGCAAGGCGGATCAGGCCTCGTCGCACGGCGGCGGCGAAGTCCGCCATCGTCGAAAGGCCCTCGCGACGCGCGAGCTTCCCCTGCACGGCAATGAGCCAGGTGTTGTTGGCGGGAGCCCGGTCGAGCCAGACGAGACCGCGCGCTGCGTCGCTGCGAGCGATTGCGTCGTAAGCGCCCTGGGAACTGCGCCAAACCGGATCGGTCTCCGTCCCGGTGAAGAAGGCGCCGTTGCCAGTGTATTCGGGGTATACGTCGATATCGCCCGACATGAGCGCCGAGCGGACGATCAGTGGCGGGCCGAGGCCCAGCCGCCGCTCGACAGATAGGCCGAGATGCTCAAGGAGCAGTGCGATCATCGCGCCGGCGAGGCTCCCTTCCGTGTCGCTCTTGGATGCGACGACGAGGCGACGTGCGGCCCAGACAGTCTCTGGAGAGATGACGTTCGAGACGACGAAGCCGGTCAGGAACGTGCGTCTGCTCGGGGATGTCATCGATTAACCAAGTTGACGAGGGCGCCGCGCGTCGCCTCGGGCATCTGTATGATTTCATACATGGTGTCTCCCCGATGTATCACTGCGTTACATTACCGTTCCGGCCGGGTGTTCTACAGCCTTCTCGGAGCTTGACACCGTGCGTCGAACGGGCGACGGCTCGACATAGCCCTTCAATGGCAAATGCGTTGCGGTGCGTCTCCCAACCGGTTCGCCGGAAGACGTGGCCATGAGGCGATAGCCGGCGGGATACATTCCGCGAGGAACGGGGCCTAAGGGAAGACACCGCGGCGTGAGTGCTGAAGCGAACGACGATCTGCTGAACGGCGCCCGGGTGCTGGTCGTCGAGGATGAAGCGGCGATTTCGATGCTCCTCGAGGACATGCTCCTCGATTTCGGATGCACCGTCGTCGGTCCCGCCGCGCGACTGGCGACCGCCCTCGAAATGGCCGAAGGCGAAACCTTCGAAATCGCGATTCTTGACGTCAACGTCGCGGGCGAGCCGATCTACCCGGTGGCCGAGGCGATCGTACGGCGTTCGCTGCCGCTGGTGTTCTCTACCGGCTATGGCGGCGCCGGTATCCGCGAGCCATACCGCGATTGCCCTGTCGTACAGAAACCTTTCAGCCAGGCCGACCTCAAGCGGACGCTGATCGGCGCCATCGCCGCCGCGCGCAAATAGATCAAACCGGGTCACAGGCCCTCGATGGCGAAAGCGTCGGGCACGTGGACAGGCCACGTCGCCGGTGCGAGGAAGACCGCGTCGGCGCGGAACGTCATTCCTGCATAGCGAGGATGACGGCCGATCCAGGATCGTGCGGCACGCGAGAAACGCGCCCGCTTGCGCGCGTCGATAGCCTCGAGGGCTTCCTCCAATCTGGCGCGGGCCTTCACCTCGACGAATGCGATCACCTGTCCGCGCCTGAGCACCAGATCAATCTCGCCTCCGGCTGCGCTGAAGCGCCTGGCGAGCGGCCGGTAGCCCTTGAGGACAAGGGCGACGAGGGCCATGGTCTCGCCTGCGCGGCCCCTGAGATAGGTGGCGCGCCGGCGCGCTTGAGCAGGTTTGAGGTCAGGCCTCGTCATCGCCCCGCCTGGCCAGGACGAGGGCACGAGCATAGACCGTGCGACGGGGCTGGCCGGTCTCGTCGGCGACGAGCGCCGCCGCGTCCTTGATCGAATGCCGTTCCAGGGCCGTCGCGAGGGCCGCATCGAGACCCGTCTCCACCGCCTCGTCATCCGGCTCCTCGGTGCCGGTACCGATCACGACGACCACCTCGCCCTTCGGCGCGCCCTCGGCGGCGAAGGTGTCCGCGAGAGAGCCCAGAGTACCGCGTCGGATCGTTTCGAAGAGCTTGGTCAGTTCGCGAGCCACCGCCGCTGGGCGAGCGCCGCCCAGGACCGCCGCAGCATCGCCGAGCATCTCGGGAAGCCTGTGCGGAGATTCGAAGAGAACCAGCGTGCCCGGCACCTGACTCAATTCGGCGAGGCGGTTCCGCCGCGCGCCGGATTTCTGCGGGAGGAAACCTTCGAAGAAGAACCGGTCAGTCGGCAGGCCGGCGGCTACGATGGCCGTCATCACCGCCGATGGGCCAGGAATCGGAGTGATCGCGATTCCGGCCTCGATGGCCGCCTGGACGAGCTTGAACCCGGGATCCGAGACGAGCGGCGTTCCGGCATCGGAGACGAGGGCCAGGGCCTCGCCGGCCTGCATCCTGGCGATCATTCTCTCGCGCACCGCCGCGTTCGAATGCTCGTGATAGGCGACGAGGGGCGTCGTGATCCCGTAATGCATGAGCAGCGTGCGGGTGACGCGGGTATCCTCGGCGAGCACCGTATCGGCGGCGGCGAGCGTTGCGAGGGCACGGAACGACACGTCCTTGAGGTTCCCGATCGGCGTCGCCACGACGTGGAGGCCAGGCTCCAGTGGCTCGGCCTCGGCGGCCAGACCGAAGGCCGTGAAGGTGGCTGGCGCCTTGCCCTCGGCGAGAGCCGGCCGTCGCCGGCTCCGATTGTCGATACGCTGCGTCATGGTCGTCTAAGTCTCGCCGGCGGCCCCTTCCCCTACACTCGCATGCCGATCGGGGCTGTTGGAATGGCTGCGCGGACAGAGACTTGCATTTACTTTTCTCCCTGAGACTTTATGCCCGAACAGTCACGGCACCGGGAGCCGGGGAGAGCCATGAGCGTTCAAGACCTCCTCGATCGGCTGCGTGTCCCTGTCGTCGCGGGCTGTCTCCTCCTCGGCCTCGCCGGATGCATCGGCGGCCCCGACGGCGGCCCGCGCGTCGCGTCGCGAACGCCCCCTCCGATCGCCTCCGAGAGTCCGCCCCCAGAGTCTCCGGGGTCGACCCGCATCGGCACCGGCTCGGTGAAGCTCGCGCTGATCGCGCCGCTCACCGGCCAGGGTGCAGCCATCGGCAACGCCCTCCGCAACGCCGCCGAACTCGCCATCGAGGATTTCCAGAAGCCCGATTTACAGATTCTGGTGAAGGACGACCGTGGGACGCCCGAGGGTGCCCGTGAGGCGGCGCAAGCGGCTCTCGCCGACGGGGCGGACCTCGTCCTCGGCCCGCTTTTCGCTGCCAACGTCCAGGCCGTGGCGGCCATCATCCGGCCTGCGGCCAAGCCGATGATCGCATTCTCCACCGATGCCGGGGTGGCGGCGCGCGGTGTCTACCTGATGAGCTTCCTGCCTCAAACCGAAGTCGACCGCATCGTCGATGCCACAGTCGCTGCCGGCCGGACTTCCTTCGCTGCCCTGATCCCGGAATCAAGCTACGGCAACGCCGTCGAGGCCCAGTTCCGAGAGGCCGTGGCGCGCAAGGGGGCCCGCGTTGCCGCGGTTGAGCGCTATGCCCCCGGCAATCCGGCTCCAGCCGTCGCGCGGATTTCTATCGTGATCGCGGGCTCTGGCGCGCAGGCGGATGCCCTGTTCCTGCCCGATACGCCGGAAGGCCTCGCCGCCGTCGCTCCGGCGCTGTCAAAGGCCGGTTTTTCTCCTGGCCGGGTCAAGCCCATCGGCACGGCGATCTGGAACGATCCGCGAGTCTTCGCCCTCCCCACGCTCCAGGGCGGCTGGTTCGCCGCAGCGGACGCGGGGGGCTTCAGCACCTTCTCGCAGCGTTATCAGGCGCGGTTCGGCTCAGCCCCGCCGCGTGTGGCGACGCTCGCCTATGATGCCGTTTCCCTGAGCGCTGCCCTAACGCGCCAATACGGCTCGCAGCGCTTCACCGACGCGACCCTGACAAATCCCTCAGGCTTCGCCGGCACCGACGGCACCTTCCGCTTCCGGCCGGAGGGGCCGAGCGAACGGGCGCTCGCTGTGAGCGAGATCCGCAACGGGTCAGCGACGGTGGTCAGTCCAGCGCCGAGAGCGTTGGGGCCATCGGGGACGTGAGGTCGGGGCTCGGCTGAGCAAGGCTACCCGGCCGCGAGCTCGCCGACCACCGCGTTCAGTACCGGTGCACCCCTCGCGGTAGCAGCGATGCGGCCGCTCGGGAGCCGCGCAACGAGTCCGTCGCCGACCAGAGCCGCGAGCCGGGCCTCGTCGAGCGCCCTGCCCTTCAACGCCGCGTAGCGGGCCGGGTCGATCCCCTCCGAGAGGCGCAGGCCCATCATGAGGAATTCGTCTCCTTGATCTGAAGCGCTCAGCGATTCGGTGGCGGTAATGCCGTGGCCGTCGCGCTCGACCCGGGCGAGCCAAGCCTCCGGCATGCGTTCCGTCACCGTCGCGACCCGGCCTTCTGCGCTGACGAGGCGGCCGTGGGCTCCGGGGCCGATGCCGGCATATTCGCCGTAGCGCCAATAGAGTAGGTTATGACGCGACTGGGCGCCGGGCCGCGCATGGTTGGAGATCTCGTAGGCCGAGAAGCCGGCACGATCGCAGATGTCTTGCGTCACGTCGAAGAGGATGCGAGCGGCCTCGTCGTCCGGCGGCACCAGCTTGCCGGCGGCGGCGAGCCCGAAGAACGGCGTGCCCGGCTCGATGGTGAGTTGATAGAGCGAGAGATGCTCGGCCGCTCTTGCGATCGCGCCCTCCAGCTCACTCCTCCAGGCATCGGGGGTCTGCTCGGGCCGGGCGTAGATCAGGTCGAAGGAGTAGCGCTCGAACGTGGCGGCGGCGACCGATACCGCGGATAGCGCTTCCTCCGCGCTATGGAGGCGGCCGAGGCGTTTCAGGGAGGCATCGTCAAGGGCCTGAACGCCGAGGGAGACCCGGTTGATCCCCGCGCTGCGGTAGCCGCGAAACCGCTCGGCCTCCACGCTGGTCGGATTAGCCTCGAGGGTGATCTCGATATCGTCGCTGGTCCCCCAAGCCTGCGCGACCGCATCGAGGAGGCCCGCGACGGTCGCGGGTTTCATCAGCGACGGGGTGCCGCCTCCGAGGAAGATGCTGGAGACGGTGCGACCCGGGGTCAGCGCGGCGACGTGTGCGATCTCGGCGCGGAAGGCCGCGAGGTAGCGCGCCTCATCCACGGGGGCATGGCGGACATGGCTGTTGAAGTCGCAATACGGGCATTTGGCGGCACAGAACGGCCAGTGGAGGTAGATTCCGAACCCGGCGTCGCGGGTCGGATGGTTGGGGGCGGAATGGGGCATCGTCCTGGCGTCTTGGTATCCGCATCGGCCCGTGGATAGCCGGTATGGAAGCGACATTCGGTATCAGGCGTATGCAGATGGGCCTGAGGGATACGCCCGGTATCACACCCGTCGCAGACAAGCCTCGGCGAGAAGCACGAAGGCGCGTGCCCTGTGCGACAGAGCGGCGCCGGTTTGCCAGTCGACCCCATGCTTCTCCTCCGAGCTCATCTCGCCGAAGGTACGGTGATGGCCCTCGGGCAGGAACAGCGGGTCGTAGCCGAAGCCGAGCGTCCCGCGCGGAGGTACGATCTCGCCGAAGACGCGACCTTCGAAGGTTTCGAGATGGCCATCGGGCCAAGCGATGACCAGTGCGGAGACGAAATGGCCCCGCCGCTCGGTAGCGCCACGACGGTCGAGTTCGTGTGCGATCCGCGCCATTGCGGCGGCGAAATCCTTCGACGGCCCGGCCCAGCGAGCGGAGAACAGGCCCGGCGCGCCGTCGAGGGCGTTGACGCATAGCCCGGAATCGTCGGCGAAGGCGGGCAGCCCCGACGCGCTGGCGGCGGCCTGCGCCTTGATCGCCGCATTCTCGCAGAACATCGTCCCGGTCTCGTCGGGCTCGGCAAGACTGAACTCTCCGGCCGAAACCGCCTCGATCCCGAAGGGTTCGAGCAACTCGCGCATCTCCACGAGCTTGCCCGGATTGTGGGTGGCGATGACGACCTTGCCGTTGAGGATGCGGTGCTCGCTCATGCGATTGCTTGCTTCTGAAGTGCGACGAGTTCCGCGATCCCGCCCCGCGCAAGACGCAGCAATTCGAGCAGTTCCTCTTCCGAGAACGGCTTGCCTTCGGCGGTGCCCTGCACCTCGACGATGCCGCCAGAGCCCGTCATGACGAAATTGGCGTCGGTCTCGGCCGCAGAATCCTCGGCATAGTCGAGATCGAGGACCGGGCTGCCCTTGTAGACGCCGCAGGATACGGCGGCGACATGGTCGCGCAGCGGGTCGACCGAGATGATCGAGCGCCCGCGCATCCAGGAAAAGCATTCGTGAAGGGCGACCCATGCGCCGGTGATGGCTGCGGTGCGGGTGCCGCCATCGGCCTGGAGCACGTCGCAATCGACTGTGATCTGGCGCTCGCCGATGGCGGGCAGGTTGGTGACGGCTCGCAGGGACCGGCCGATCAGGCGCTGGATCTCCTGGGTGCGCCCCGAAGGCTTTGCCGTCTCCCGGCGGTTGCGCTCATGGGTGGCGCGCGGCAGCATCGCGTATTCGGCAGTGACCCATCCCTTGCCGGACCCGCGAAGCCAGGGCGGTCCGCGTTCTTCCAGGGAGGCGGTGCAGAGCACCTTGGTCTCGCCAAAGGTGACGAGGCACGATCCTTCCGCGTAACGGGCGACGGCGCGCTCCAGGGAGACGCTGCGCAGGGCGTCGTTGGCGCGCTTGGAAGGCCGCATCGGCGCTCTCTCGTTCAGTTCGGTCCGGGCCGCGCTCATAGGCCGCCCCGGCACCAGCGGCAAGCGGAACGCCACGAACGGGCGTTCCGCTTGCCGCTTTGGTCAGTAGCGGAAGCGTCGGCCGTGGTAATGGTGACGGCGTCCGTGATGGTGACCGAAGTGGCGGCCGCGGTGATGACCGAAATGCCGGCGATGATGATGGCCATGACGGTGCCAATGCCGGCCGTGGTATCGGACCTCGGTGAGGTCGGCGGCAGGTGCGACGGCTTCGACCGGAGCCATGGCGGGAGCCGCTTCGGCGGATTTCGGGGCGCCTAGCATCATGCCGCCGACGATCGCCACGACGAGGGCGGACGATTTGACCAGGGCGGCCGGGGAATGGATTTTCATAGATGGAACTCCTCAGGCACAATGCGGTCCGACGCCCTATTGCCTAGAGCCCAGGGCCGGCCAGCGCAGGCAAACGCACGATCACGGGAAATAGCCTCCCGACAGCGCGAGTTTTTTGCCACCGCGGCCTCCTCGGATTCCATTTTGCAACCTGCCAAGTCTGACGAGGCGACGCTTCAGCGCCTTGTGCCGATTTGGTGATGCCGACACAGTGGCGCTAGGACAGGAACCGTGACAGAGCACACCCGCACCCTCCCCTCGTATCCGAACAACCAAGCGTTGGCGGGCCTCGACATACGGGCGCGAGAGATTTTCCGGCAAATCGTCGAAAGCTATCTTTCCACCGGAGAGCCTGTCGGATCGCGCAATCTCGCGCGTATCCTGCCGATGACGCTATCCCCGGCTTCGATCCGCAACGTCATGGCGGATCTGGAGCATTCCGGCCTGATCTTCGCGCCGCATACCTCGGCCGGGCGCCTTCCCACCGAGACCGGCCTGCGTTTCTTCGTTGATGCGATGCTCGAGCTCGGCGATGTGGGCCGCGAGGAGCAGGAGCGTATCGAGGCGCAGATGCGCGCGGCTGCCTCTGGCCATACTTTCGAAAGCGCCCTCGCCGAAGCCTCGACGCTTCTCTCAGGCGTCTCTCGTGGTGCAGGTGTCGTCGTGACGACGAAGACCAACGTCCAGCTCAAGCATATCGAGTTCGTGCGCCTTGATCCGAACCGCGCACTCGTCGTCCTGGTCTCGGACGACGGTTCGGTTGAGAACCGCCTCCTCGACCTGCCACCTGGTCTGCCCGCAAGCGCCTTGCAGGAGGCGTCGAACTATCTCAATGCCCGCCTGCATGGGCGGACCCTCGGCGGCCTACGCGCCGAGATCGAGGCCGGCCGCGAAGCGATGAAGCGGGAGCTCGACACGATCACTGAGCGGCTCGTGGATGCCGGGCTCGCCGTCACCGTCGGCCCATCCGAAGCCCGCCAACTCATCGTTCGAGGCCAAGCCAACCTCCTCGACGACCTGCGCGCAGCTGAAGACCTGGAGCGTATCCGCCTTCTCTTCGCTGATCTCGAGACCCAGAAGGAGGTCATCGATCTCCTCTCCCGGGCCGAGGGCGGCGAGGGCGTACGAATCTTCATCGGCTCCGAGAACAAGCTGTTCTCGCTCTCAGGCTCGTCGATGATCGCGGCGCCGTTCCGCGACGGCGCTCAGAAAATCGTCGGCGTCGTCGGAGTCATCGGCCCGACCCGGCTCAACTATGCCCGGATCGTGCCGATGGTCGATTATACGGCCCGCGTCGTGTCGCGACTGCTCGATCGCGGGCCGAGATGAGATGCGTCAGCCGCGGATGACGTCGACGATCTCGTAGGTGTCGGGATCGACGATGACGATATCGTCGTCGACGAGGACGTAGCGATAATCCTCGTATTCCGGCGCGATGCGGACGATCTCCGGCGGCAGGTCGTAGAGGGTATAGCTGCGGGCGATCGCGGTCCCGACCGTCAGGGCGAAGGCGCCGGCCGCGAGCCGCGTCACGCCGCGGCGCAGAACGCTCTGCCGGAACTCGGTGCGCTGGGGGGCGCCGAGCCGCCCGTAGGCGCCTCTAACCGCACCCCTGTCGCCCCGGGCGCCGCGCATCCCCCGATCTCCGCGATCGCCTCGTCCATCGCGGTCGGCGCGGCCGTCGCGATCACCCCGTCCGTCGCGGTCCATGCGACCGTCGCGCTCGTTCCTGCCGTCTCGATCCGCCCTGCCGTCGCGCTCGCCCCCACGCTGGCCGGCGGCGCCGTCTTCGCCGGTCCGGCCCGGGGCCGTACCCGAGCGTGTGGGCGCTCCGGCCTCCCCGGCACCGCCGCGCTGGCCACCGGCGCCTGCACCCGCGCCGCCCGCCTCGCCGGCGCCGTACTCGCGCTGTTCCGGGCCGATATAGAGCTGGCGCGGGCGGCCGATCTTTTGGGACGGGTCCTCGATCATCTCG
>NZ_JAIETD010000053.1 GCF_019745455.1 Methylobacterium sp. | reverse complement strand
TGGTGGCCGACATCAAATCGGAACGCTGGCCGGCTTCGCGTCGGAATGGGTGGCCGGCTTCCGTCGGAATCCGCACGTGGATACGCGCCATAATCGCCCATTAGATATCCCCCGGGCGATTATTGAAGGGTTCCTGCCATATTGGCCTAAAACTTCACCGCATGCGGTTGAAGAGCCGCTTCTCTCGAGTCAAAGCAAGGCGTCAGACAGCGCGTCGTGAACCAACCTTAAGCCGCGCGGGGTCCGATAGGGTAAAATGGCATCCCCCGCAGCCAGGACGTTTGCTTCCTCGACCGGTAAGGGCCTGCTGAACAAATAGCCTTGAAGTTCATGGCAGCCTTGGTGCACCAGGCAAGCGCGCTGAGGTTCGGTTTCGACACCTTCTGCGGTAATCGTCATATTGAGGCTTATTGCCAAGTCCACGATGGCCTTTACAATTGCAGCTCCACTCTTTTCGTTGGGTAGATCGCGAACGAAGCTCTGGTCTATCTTAACCTTGTCGAACGCCATGCGACGTAGATAGCTCAAACTCGAATAGCCAGTTCCAAAATCATCAAGTGACAGTCGGACATTCATTCGACGCAGCTTCGTCATCATCGCATGAACGGCCGGAGTCGCTTCTAAGAAAACCGACTCGGTTACCTCAAGCTCAAGGCGCGAAGCAACCAAGCCGCTGTCTCGCAGGGCAGTACTGACGACGAGCGGCAAATCGGAATGACGAAACTGGATCGGCGACAGGTTGACGGCGACTTTGATATTCTCCGGCCAGCATGCAGCGATCCGGCACGCTTCTTGGATAATCCATTCTCCCAGGGGAATGATGACACCAGTCTCCTCCGCCAGGGGAATAAACTCTGCAGGCGAGACGAAACCCCGTTTCTGATGTTTCCAACGTAATAGAGCCTCGAAGCCTCGGATACGACCGTTCGTGGCCGAGACAATTGGCTGGAAGAAGAGTATGAACTCGTTTCTTTCCATCGCACCACGTAGATCCGTGGTCAGCGCACGACGCGCCTCGATCCGCTCATCCATTGCGGCTTCGTAGAAGCGGTATCCGTTCCGACCCTCGCTTTTCATACGATAAAGCGCGAGATCAGCGCGCCGCATGATCTCCTTGCGTCCATCCTTAGGCACGATAGCGATGCCGATGCTGACGCCCACGCTTACGCGAAAGCCCTCGATGTCGAACGGCGCCGCGATTGCTTCTATTACCCTGCTTGCCAATGCCTCGATGGCACGGTCGTCGCGGATACGCGGCCCCGTGGCGAGGATTGCAAACTCGTCCCCTGCCAGACGTGCCACAAGCACATCGGAAGCGAATAAGCGAAGCCGCTGCGATACGGCCCGCAGCAAGGCGTCGCCAGCCGCGTGACCGAAGGTGTCGTTCACGTTCTTGAACTCGTCGAGATCAAGGGCAAGCACTGCGAAGCGGTCACCCTCGGTAAGCGCTGCTTGGGCAGCCTCGAGGCGTTGCTGGAACAGGACTCGGTTCGGCAAGTCGGTGAGCGGATCGTGCAAGGCGAGGTAGGACAGTCGCTCCTCGGAGCGTCTCTTCTCCGTCACGTCCGAACCTACTCCTCGGTAGCCCGTGAAAGCACCATTGCGGTCGAAGATCGCCTTACCGCTCAATGACCAAACTCGCTGGTCCCCTGCAATATTGAGGGGTAGCAGGATATTCCGAAAGGCTTGCCGTTCCCTGATATGCTGCCAGAGGTTCGTGCTAGGATGCCCGGCTGGTGCCGCGAGGGATGGCAGAAACAGTCGTTCGAGAGGAAGCCCTTGAAGCATCCGTTCCGACGAGCCGGCAACTTCGATGAGCCGAGGCGAGATGTGCTGAAGGCACAATTCCGAGTCCGTCTCCCACAACCAATCACTCGCGCTTTCTTCGAACTCGTTAAGCAGGAGGTGAGTGAGCTCCTGCTGCCGCTCTAAGCCCGCTTGCGCGATAACCCGCATAGTCACAAGACGACTGAGGTGAAGAATAGTGAAAAAGATGAACACTCCATAGAAGAAGAGTAGAATGCCCACGTAGATGTAAAAATGTTCGCCGGTCATCGCCAAGGCGGCGAACGATCCAATAATGATCGGGCCTGAATAGCCAATGGCTGCGCGTGGGAGCACGGATGCGCTCATGCCTGTTGCGATGAGACCTGCACAACTTGCCGCGATCAGCAAGCGACCATCCGCGTCGGCTCTGCCGAAGAGCATCAGTGGAATTGAGCCAAGCAAACATCCGTAGAGAAACGCAACCATCACGACTCGTCGAACGAAAGTTATGCTGACCTCGGACGGCTTACTCCGAGAACGCCACCGCCAGCATTGTTGCAGGGTGCCGAAGGCAAGCGGCAGTATGAGGGCCTCAAGAACGGCCAAATAAAAGCGTGCGTCTGAGTGCCAATACAGGAAGACAATGACTTGAACAACGCTTAGGCTGACAAGTACGGTGAATGGGACGAGACGTAGCGCCACGTCGAGCTGTTCAACGCGCGCGCGGCGTCGCAGATCAGCATCCAAAGGACCACTTTGGCGGTCTGTGTCGATGAGAAAAGAAATCACCGGTTCAAGCGCCATGCAGGACTCCTACAAGTTATTTCATAGTACATTACTAGCTTTAACTTCCTTAACGATAAGGAGTGTGTAATGCTCCATATTTATTAAAATTTTTAAGAACAATGTAGCGCATTACTAGAAATGTGTTAACTGACGTCAGCGAACGAAAAGTCCTCTCTGCGACCTGCGTCGCCTCCTCACCGTTTCCGCCGAGGAGTTCGGCTCTCAAATTTCCGTCCTTCCGCCAGGGCGAGAACATCTTCAACGTCCACACCAAGGTATCGTGGTCTCAACTCCCGTATGCCCAAGCTGGATCTTCACTCGCCGGCGGTGGGGTTCTCGGCCAGCTTTGGGGTCTCCACGGGCAACGCTAACAGGCCGAGATCCAGGGCGTAGACGACGACCTGCGCGGAGTGGAGAGCAATGCCATCGTTGACCCGGAAGATGCCGCGGATGAAGGTGGGCGAGCCGAACGTTTACCTCCTGCGAGCCTTGCGCGTTCGCCGCGCTGGAGATCGCATGTTCGAAAGCTCACTCGTCGTTGTGATCTCCATCGTGGCCATGACGGCCGCCGTGGCTGGCTTCATCTACGTCCTGAAGCAGCCCTGACGGACGAGGGCTGCCCTGCGGTGTTCGGCGCCGACGGGTATCGCGCCGCGCTCTGGCACTTGCGGCAAGGATGTCTCTCGTTCTCGAGAACGTTGACCGGGGACGCCGAGGGATTCGAGTTTCGTGCCTGTCCGATTATGGCTGCGCGAGGGTTCCTTCCAGCATCGCTTGGACCACAGAGGGGGTAAGGACCGAGCCGACGCGCTCTAAGAGGATCGCCGCCAGCTCCTTCGCGCCCGCTTAGGACGGTTCGCGCAAACGGATCATGACGATCTCGTCGCCGCCCTGCCGAACGGCGACGCCGAACTCGCCGGGCGCGACCTCTTCGGCGCCGAACGTCTGGTTCATGCCGTGGATTCCGGTGATGCCGAAGGTCATGCGATGCGTCCGTCCAGGTGATGCTCGGCACAACGCTAGCACGGATTCCTTTGGTCTTCCGGCCGATGTTCTGGCGGGCGGTCAGCCTGTCCCGCGATCGCCTCCAGGAAGGCGACGAGCTGCGCCGCAGCGGCGTCGGGCTCGCCCTCGTTGACGATGGTCAGATCAGCCTCGATTGGGGCATCGCGCGCAAGCCGCGTGTGAAGATCGCCATCCTCCGCCCTGGCGCGAGCGGCAAGGCGCGCGGCCAGGATCTCGGCGGATGCCGTAATGGTCACGACGCAGATTGCGGGAAGGCAACGGCGGGCTTCTGTCACCGCGCGGCGGGAGACGTTGAGAACGACGTGCCGGCCCTCCCGCGCGGCCTCGGCCGCCTCCATGGAAATCGCGTAGCCGAGGCCGTGCGCCCGCCAGCACAGGGCGAAGCTGCCCTGGCTGGCGCCGCGCTCGAACTCGGCCTCCGAGATCTCGATATTGTCCTCGTTCGCCGAGGGCGGCCGGGTCACAAGGCGACGCGGGAAGACGAAGCGTGGATCCGCCGCGAGCGCGTCGCGGGCGATCCGGATGAGGGTGTCCTTGCCCGCTCCGCTCGGGCCGACCACGAGGACGAAGCCGCCCGCCATCACACGACTCGCTCGCCCGCGCGCCAGACCTGGCGCACGACCGGGATCCCCTGCTGCGCCAGACGGACGCGGACGAGGTCGGCGCGCAGGCCGATCCCGATCCGGCCGCGATCGTCGAGGCCGGTGGCGCGGGCGGGGTTCACCGTGACCGTGGCGAGGGCGGCGGAGAGATCGATGCCCGGCACGCGCTCGGGCATCTGGAAGGCCGCCATCAGGAGGCTGGCCGGCACGTAGTCAGATGAGAGGATGTGGAGCAAGCCGGCCTCCGCCAAATCCAGGGCAGCCACGTTGCCGGAGTGGGAGCCGCCGCGGATCAGGTTCGGCGCGCCCATCATCACGGTGATCCCGGCTTGGTGCGAGGCCTCCGCCGCCTCGCGCGTCGTCGGGAATTCGGCGAGGGCGACCCGTTCCGACTGCGACAGGGCGACATCGTCGAGGGTGGTGTCATCGTGGCTGGCGAGAGGAATGCCGCGCCCCTGGGCGAGGGCCACCAGCGCCGGCCGGTTGACCGAGTTCAGCGCGCGGCCCTGCTCGATCTTGAGGGCAGTGCCGGCCTGGATCGCCTCGAGGGACCGCCCGCTACGCCCGGCATACTGATAGTACTTCGCGATGTCCCGGAACTGGCGCTGTCCCGGCGTGTGGTCCATGAGCGAGATCAGCCCGACCGCATAGCGCGCCACGAAGGCCTCGACCGTGTCGATGACGTCC
Source organism: Methylobacterium sp. (assembly GCF_019745455.1). GTDB lineage: Bacteria > Pseudomonadota > Alphaproteobacteria > Rhizobiales > Beijerinckiaceae > Methylobacterium. Next base: position 12,408 of record NZ_JAIETD010000053.1, on the reverse strand, counting down.
GTCGAGGGCAGTTCGCAGCGCAGATGCGTGCGGTGCTCGACGCGCAAGAGACCCTGCGCCCGCGCCTCCGCGATCGCCGCCGCCAGGGCTTCCAACTCCGGCCCGAGGCCGCTTCCGTCCGGATCGCTCCCGGCCCGGAGCGAGTCGAACACCGTCGTGATCCCCGAGGCGGCCATCTGCGCATCGTAGGCGAGGACCGAGCCGAGGGGATGCCAGCGCACGCCCGGCCGCGGGGCGTAGTGGCTCTCAAGATGATCGGTGTGGAGTTCGACCAGGCCGGGGATGAGAAAATCGCCATGAAGGTCGAGGCCGCGCTCGGGCGCCCGGCCGGAGCCGATCTCGGCGATACGCCCCTCGGCCATGGCAAGCCAGCCGGTCTCCACGTGGTCGGCCAGGACCAGGCGTGCGTTCTCGATGATCTCGGTCCGGCCGCTCATGGGGTTCGTCACTCCGTTCATGCCGCGGCCTCTCCTGCGGCGCCGTGTCCTGCCGCGAATTTCGCGCGAAATCCCGCCACGTCGACGACGTGCGTCGCCACGGCGTCGCGCACGTCGGCATCGTGGAAGATCCCGAGAATCGCCGCCCCGGCTTTCCGCCGCTCGTTGATCAGTTCCACCACCACGGCGCGGTTCTGCGCATCGAGGGAGGCGGTCGGCTCGTCGAGGAGGAGGAGAGGGCGCTCGGCGATCAGCCCGCGGGCGATGTTCACCCGCTGCTGCTCGCCGCCCGAGAATGTCGCGGGCGGCAGGTCCCAGAGCCGCTCCGGCAGGCCGAGGCGGGCGAGGAGGTCGGCGGCGCGGGTCCGGGCCGCCTCGGTCGCGAGGCCGCCCTCGATGCCGGCAGCCTCGACCACCGCGCGGGTGCCGACGCGGGGGATGACCCGAAGGAACTGGGAGACGTAGGAGACGACGCGGCGGCGCAGGTCCAGGATCTCGCGCGGCTCGGCGCGGGCGACGTCGACGACGCGCTCGCCGTCCCGCACCCGGATCGCGCCCTGCGCGCAGCGATAATTTCCATAGGCCATCTTCAGAAGCGAGGACTTGCCGCTGCCCGAGGCGCCGCCGAGCACGACGCACTCGCCCGCGCCCACCGACAGGCTCGCATGGGCGATCACCGGCAGGGTGATCCCCTCGCGCAGGTGCAGGATGAAGCTTTTGCCGACATCCTCGAAGACGATCATGGGCTGTGTCATGCGGCGAGCACCGAGGAGACGAGGAGCTGGGTATAGGCAGCTTGCGGATCATCGAGGACCTGATCGGTCAGGCCTGTCTCGATGACCCGGCCGCCGCGCATGACAAGGATGCGATGCGACAGCAGGCGGGCCACGGCGAGGTCGTGGGTGACGATGAGCACCGCGAGGCCGAGTTCGGCGACAAGGCCGCGGATCGTGTCGAGGAGCCGAGCCTGAACCGAGACGTCGAGGCCGGAGGTCGGCTCGTCCATCAGCACGAGGCGCGGGGCCGTGACGAGGTTGCGGGCGATCTGCAGGCGTTGGCGCATGCCGCCGGAGAAGCGCGTCGGCGGATCGTCAATGCGGTCCGCCGCGATCTCGACGCGGGCGAGCCAGTCGAGGGCCGCCGCGCGGATCTCTGCGTAATGGCGCGCCCCGACCCCCATCAGGCGCTCGCCGACATTGCCGCCGGCCGAGACCGACATCCGCAGGCCCTGCGCCGCGTCCTGGCGGACGAAGCCCCAATCGGTGCGCATGAGGGCGCGGCGCTCGGCGGCTCCAAGCTCGGCGAGGTCTCGGACCGTCCCGTCGCGCATCCGATAGGAGACGCTGCCGCCATCGGCCGCGGTCTCGCCGGCGATGAGACCGAGGAGGGTCGACTTGCCGGAGCCGGACTCGCCGACCACAGCCAGGACCTCGCCGGGATGAAGGTCGAAGCCGACGCCGTCGCAGGCGAGCCGGGCGCCGTAGCGCTTGGTCAGGCCCTCGGCCCGGAGGAGGGGAGCCTGGCTCATGCGGACTCTCCGTGAGCGATCGCGTCCCGGCGGGTCTCGCAATGATCGGTATCCGAGCAGACGAACATCCGCCCGCCGGCATCGTCGAGGACGACCTCGTCGAGATAGACGTCCTCGGCTCCGCACAGCGCACAGGGTCGCTCGAAGCGCTGCACGCGGAACGGATGGTCCTCGAAGTCGAGGCTGCGCACCCGCGTATGGGGCGGCACCGCGTAGATCCGCTTCTCGCGCCCAGCCCCGAACAGCTGCAGGGCCGGGCAATCGTCCATCTTGGGGTTGTCGAATTTCGGGGTCGGCGACGGGTCCATCACGTAGCGGCCCGCGACCTCGACCGGATAGGCGTAGGTGGTGGCGATATGCCCGTGCCGGGCGATGTCCTCGTAGAGCTTCACGTGCATCAGTCCGTATTCGGCGAGGGCGTGGAGCTGGCGCGTCTCGGTCTCGCGCGGTTCGAGGAAGCGCAGAGGCTCCGGGATTGGCACCTGGTAGACCAGGATCTGGCCCTCGGTGAGGGGCGTCTCGGGAATGCGGTGGCGGGTCTGGATCACGGTGGCCTCGGCCGTCCGCGTCGTCGTGGCGACTCCAGCGGTGCGGCCGAAGAAGCGGCGGATCGAGACAGCGTTGGTGGTGTCGTCGGCGCCCTGGTCGATAACCTTGAGGACATCGGACGCGCCCAGGATCGCGGCGGTGACCTGGACGCCGCCGGTGCCCCAGCCGTAGGGCATCGGCATCTCCCGTGCTGCAAAAGGTACCTGGTAGCCGGGCACGGCGACCGCCTTGAGGATCGCCCGGCGGATCATCCGCTTCGTGCCCTCGTCGAGATAGGCGAAGTTGTAGCCGGTCTGCGGCAGTGCGGCTGCGGGGCTCATTCGGCGGCCTCCCGGATCGGGGTCTCGACCTTTTCGTGCAAGGCCGCGTGCTCGGCGCGCAGGCGCCTGACCAGCTCCAATTCGGCCTGGAAGTCGACGTAATGGGGCAGCTTCAGATGCTCAACGAAGCCCGTCGCCTGCAGGCTGTCGCAATGGGCAAGGACGAATTCCTGGTCCTGGGCCGGCGAGACGATCGCCTCACCAAGCTCTGCCGCCCGCAGGGAGCGGTCGACGAGCGCCATCGCCATCGCCTTGCGCTCGCTTTGGCCGAAGACAAGGCCGTAGCCGCGGGTGAACTGGGGTGGGACCGCGCCGCTGCCGTGGAACTGGTTGACCATCTGGCATTCGGTCAGCGCCGCGGCACCGAGCGGCACAGGGAAGCCGAGTTCCTCTGGCACGAACTCAATTCCAACCTTCCCGAAGCGGATCTCGCCGACGAAGGGATGGGTGCGGCCGTAGCCGCGCTGGGTCGAGTAGCCGAGGGCGAGCACGAAGCCCTCGTCACCGCGCGCCAGGGCCTGCAGCCGCAAGGCCCGGTCGGCGGGATAATCGACGGGCTCGCGGGTCAGGTCGCCGACCGGGGCTCCGTCTTCCGGCGGCGAGGTTTCGAGGAGGCCGGCGGCGCCGAGGATGTCTGTGACGCGCGGGCATTGGCCAGCGTCGGAGTCGGGCTCGGCCTCGGCGGCGGGTTCGGGATCGCCGCCCGCCGCGAGGGCAAAGTCGATGAGCCGGTGGGTGTAGTCAAAGGTCGGCCCGAGCACCTGGCCGCCCGGCATGTCCTTAAAGGTGGCCGAGATCCGGCGGGCGACGGCCATCGCCCCCGTCTCCACAGGCAGGGCGGCGCCAAAACGAGGGAGGGTCGTCCGGTAGGCACGGACCAGGAACACGGCCTCGACCACGTCGCCGCGGGCTTGCTTCAAGGCGAGCGCCGCGAGATCGGGATCGTAGAGCGAGCCCTCGGTCATCACCCGGTCGACGAGAAGGCCCATCTGCTCGCGGATCTGTGCCACGTCGAGTTCGGGGACGGCGGGGTCGCCGCGCCGGGCTTGCGCGAGCAACCTGTGCGCATTGTCGATGGCGGCCTCGCCGCCCTTCACCGCCACGTACATGGGTCAGACCTCCGCCGGCTGCAGCAACCGGGTCGAGCGCGGCAGCCCGGCAATACGACCGGGTGCGGTGAGGATGAGGTCGATCCCGAGCGGAAAGCCGGCATGGTTCGTCCCCAGCCGCTCCTGCCAGTCCGCCGGCACCGGCGCCGCATCGAGCCGCGCCACGCCCTTGATGCCAGGACCCGAGAAGGCGTGGCCCGTGCCACTTTCGAGGTGGCCGAGCGCCAGGATCAGCGTCGTCGAGTGGTCCGGGTAGTCCGGCGTCCCTTGAGCGAAGGCTGCGAAGTCCGGCGCGTTCTGCGGATCCGCGATGATCGCGAAAACCGCCTCGGCCGGGTTCGACACCAGCGGCGCACCGGTGTGAAATCGCAGGAAGGCGGCGACCGCCTCCGATGCCGCGAGGGGCGGATCGAGCCAGAGCGGCGTGTCGGCATCGGCGAGAGCCAGGGCCAGGGCCGCGAGTTCCGGGGTCAGCGGGGGAGGGGGAGCGACCTTGGTCGGCAAAGACCGGATGAGGGCAGGTCGGCTTAACCCCTCGAGGGCCGCGCGGAAGACGCCTTGGGCATCGTGGACCGGATCGGCGAAGCCCTGTTGAAGCGCCATCAATCCTCTCCGCGAACGAGAGTGAAGAAGTTGACCCGCGTCGCGGCGGTCCGGCGAGCGTGAGCCTGCGCCTCCTGCTCCCGCCGGGCGACGATCCCCGATAGGGCCGCTTCGACGGCAGCGCGCCGCTCGGGCGCCTGCCAATGCGCGTCGAGGATGGCCGCGAGCCGCGCTTTCGGCCGATCGCGGCCGAGATGGTAGGCGAAGCCGGTCTCGCCCGACGGCAGCCGGACGGCCGCCCGCGTCACCGTCGCCTCTCCGAGATTGAAGGCGCGTCCGTCGCCGCCGATTCGTCCTCGCGTCATCACGAGCCCGGTTTCGGGTGCGCGCAGGTCCTGCGCCTCCTCCGCGAGGCACGCCGCTGCCATGGCATCCCGCAATTCGGCGAGCGTGGCGGCACCGGCCAGCGCCATGATGGCCTGACGTGCCGCGACCTCTGGCCTTGGCGCTTCGGTTCGTGCTTCGCTGCCCGTCATCATGCTGCGATCTTCATTTGTCTATTTGTTTATACAAATAGATGTACGGCTGCAAGAGAGAACCACGACCCGACATGGCCGATCTGCGCGACACCACCATGACGTCTCCGGATGCCCCACTGCTGCGCGGCGAAGGGCTGACCGCCTGGCGCCAGATCGCCGATGCCTTGTCGGAGGAGATCGGGCGAGGCCAGCTTGCGGCGGGGAGCCAACTCCCCACCGAAGCCGCGCTCGCCGGCCGATTCGGGGTCAACCGGCACACGGTACGGCGGGCGCTGGCGACCCTCGCCGAGCGCGGCCTCGTCCGGGCGACGCAGGGGCGCGGCACCTTCGTGGAGCAGGGGCAGATCCCCTATCCGATCGGCCGGCGTACGCGTTTCTCGGAGAACGTCTCGCGGGCGGGCCGGGAGGCCCGCGGCGACCTGATCGAGGCGAGGACGGTGCCAGCGGATGGCGAGACGGCAGAGGCCCTGGGGATCTCGCCAGGCGACCCGGTCCTTGAGATGGTCACGCTGCACCGGGCGGACGGGACCCCGATCTCGATGGCGCGGATCAGCTTGCCGCTGCCACGGTTTTCCGGGTTCGAGTCGGCCTATGCGCGCCTCGCCTCGATCACCCGTGCCTTCGCGGAATGTGGAATCGAGGATTACACCCGGCTCTCGACCCGGATCGGCGCGCGCGGCGCCACGGCCGAGGAGGCCGCGCGCCTCGACATTGCGCCAGGGCGCCCATTGCTGATGGTTTCGAGCGTCAATGTCGATGCCGACGGTGAATGCATCGAGGCGAGCCGAAGCCTGTTCTGTGCCGACCGTGTCGAACTCCTGGTCGAGTGACCTACCGCCGCTCGCCCCCGATCAGCACCCGGCGCAAACGGCCGGAGATAAGGTCGATCACCGCCACCGTGACGAGGATCATCAGGACGATGAAGGAGACCTGCTGCAGTTCGAGCACGCGGATCAGTTCGGTGAGGTACTGGCCGATGCCGCCGGCTCCGACGATGCCGATGATCGTGGCCGAGCGGGTGTTGGATTCAAAGAAGTAGAGCACCTGGCTGCCGAGCACCGGCAGGACCGCCGGCACGAGGCCGAAGCGGACGCGGTCCAGGCTGCCGCCGCCCGCGGCGGTGACGCCCTCGCCCGCCTTGCGGTCGGCGGACTCGACCGCCTCGGAGAACAGCTTGCCGAGCGCCCCGAAATCCGAGCACGCGATGGCGAGGGCCCCGGCGAAGGGCCCGAGACCGACGACGTTGATCCAGATCAGGGCCCAGATCAGAACGTCGACGGAGCGGATCACGTCGAAGCCGCGCCGGACGACGAAGTGGACGAACACGTTCGGAACGACGTTCCGGGCGGCGAGGAACGCCACCGGAAAGGCGAAGAGGGCGGCCGTCAGGGTCCCCAGAAAGGCAATCCCGAGCGTCTCGGCGAGGGCGCCGAGGAAAGCCGGAAACCGGTCCTCGGCCGATGGCGGCAGCATCAGAAGCGCAAATTCGCCGAGGCGTCCGAACCCATTCAGGATCCGGGCGGCCGAGAAGTCGAGCCACCACATCGCGAAGGCCGCGAGCCCCGCCACGCATCCGAGGCTGCCCAGCGTCACGAGGCGGGTGGCCCAAGGCGTTCGAAAGACCTCGGGGTAGCGCGCCGTCAGGGCGGCCGTGTCGACAGCCTGTCTGCGGGCTCGGAGCGGGTCGCTCATCGGGTGCCCTCCGATCCGATGAGGCGATGCCGCAGCCGCTCGGTGGCAAGGTCGATCACCATCACGGTCGCGATGATCATGAGGAGGATCGCGCTCACATCCGTGTAGTAGAAATTGCGGATCGCCACGAGCAACTCCTGCCCGATGCCGCCGGCGCCGACGAAGCCCATCACGCCCGCGCCCCGCACGTTGATCTCGAAGCGCAGGAGGCCGTACGAGGCGAAGTTCGAGAGCACCTGCGGCAGGACCGCGAAGCGGATCGCCTCGACATGCGTCGCGCCCGATGCCGTCAACCCGTCGACCGGCTTCATGTCGATGTTCTCGACGACTTCGGAGAACAGCTTGCCGAGCGCGCCGGCCGTATGGATCGCGAGCGCCATCACGCCGACCATGGGTCCGAGGCCGAAGGCGATCACGAAGATCAGCGCGAACACGATCTCCGGGACCGTGCGCAGGACTTCCAGGATGCGCCGCGTCAGGAAGCAGCCGAGCCGGGTACGGGCGAGATTCGCCGCCGCACCAAAGCAGAGCACGAACGCCGCAAGGCCGCCGAGCAGGGTGCCGAGATAGGCCATCAGCAGGGTTTCGCCGAGAAGCGCTGCCCATTTCGGCAGGCCCCAGTACCACTCGGCGAGATCACCGCGGATATTGGCCAGGGTGAGCCCTGGCAGGATCTGCCCGAGATAGGACGTGAAGTTCCCGATGTTCCCGGTAAGGACCAGCGGCTTGACCTCCGCCGCGAAGCCCGCGGCGACCGCCAGCACGGCGATGGCGACGAGCGAGAGGATCGTGCGCCGCCGCGTGGCCGCGACCGCGCGTGCATAGGCGGCTTTCAGCGCCTCGGAGCGTGCAGGAGCGAGCGGCGCGATCCGCTTGTTCATGGTGCCGTTGCCCGGCGCTGTGATGGGGACTTGGGCTGCGACCAGGACTTGGCGCCACAGATCAGGATTTACGCCGCTGGTCGTCGTTGAACTTCAGCATCTCGATGATCGGCTGGTAATCCTTCAGCGTCACCGCCGTGAAATCGAGGTCCTTGCCGTCGGAGAGGCGGTCGAACGCGGCCTTGTCCGCCTTCGGCAGGTCGACGAAGGCCTGGCGGATCTTGGCCTTGAGATCATCCGGCAGGCTTGCCAGGACGGCGAAGGGGCCCTCGGGCAGGAACTCGGACTTGAAGATCACCCGGAAGTCGGCTTGGCCCATCGGCGAGCCGTCGGCCTTCTTGAGCATCCCCTTCGTCGCCATGCGCGAGACGACGGTGTCGGTCTCGGAGTTCCAGAGATTGGCGGCCGCGTCGGCGGTGCCCTGAACGAGGGCGAGGACGGCGTTCTCGTGGCTGCCGGCATAGACGGTCTTGCCGAAGAACTTGTCGATCTCGATCCCGGCCTTCTGCAGGAAGAAGCGCGGCGCCTGGTTTCCGGAGGTGGAGTTGGGGTCGACCAGAGCGAGGTTCTTGCCCTTGAGGTCCTCGATTCTCTTGTAGGGGCTGTCGGCCCGGACGTAGATCACCGAATAATAGCCCGAGGCGCCGTTCCCGTGCTTCTGGTTGACCATCGGCTCGATCTTGACGCCCGTCATCACGGCGCGGGCGAAGGAGGCGGGTCCGTAGAAGCCGATCTGGATGTTGCCGGCGCGCTGGCCCTCGATCACCGCGGCATAGTCGTTGGCGACCCGCAGCTTGACCGGCACGCCGAGCTGCTTGGTCAAGTACTCGGTGAGCTGCGCGTAGCGGTCGGTGGTGCCCGTGGCGTTCTCGACCGGAATGACGGCGAGGGTCAGCTCGGGGTATCGGGCCTTCCAATCCTGGGCGACCGCAGGAACCGCGAAGGCGAGCGCGGCGAAGGCGCCGGCAAGGAAACGGCGAGTCAGCATGTCGATCTCCTGTGGTGGGAAAGGCCGTCTCAGGCGAAGGCCGCCTCGGAGGGTGCGCGCATCCGCGGAGGCGGCGGGCGGTCCATCACCTCGCCGGCCTCCAGGCCGTAGAGGCGCTGCGCCACATCCTCGGTGAGATCGAAGGCGCGTCCATCGAACACCACGCGACCGTCGGCGAGGCCGATGAGCCGATCGCAATAGGCGCGGGCGAGGTCGAGCGAATGCAGGTTGCACAGCACGGTGATGCCAAGGCGCTTGTTCGCGTCGGCGAGCGCGTCCATCACCAGCTTGGTGTTGCGCGGATCGAGGGAGGCGACCGGTTCGTCCGCCAGGATGATGTCGGGCTCTTGCACCAGCGCGCGCGCAATGGCGACACGTTGCTGCTGACCTCCCGAGAGTTCGTCCGCCCGGCTGGCGGCGAACTGCCCCATGTCGAAGCTCTCAAGCACTGCCAGGGCGAGCGCACGGTCTTCCGCTGACCAGAGTTTCAGAAGCGAGCGGTAGCCCGGCGCGCTGCTGAGGCGGCCCATCAGAACATTGGTCAGGACGTCGAGGCGTCCGACGAGATTGAACTGCTGGAACACCATCGCACAACGGGCACGCCAGCGGCGCAGCGCCTGCCCGCGGAGCCGCGTGACGTCCACACCCTCGAACAGGATGCGGCCGTCGGTCGGTTCCGCCAGACGGTTCAGCAGGCGCAGGAAGGTCGATTTGCCGGCTCCAGAGCGGCCGATCACGCCTACGAAACTGCCCGGTTCGATCTGCAGCGAGATGCGATCGACGGCATGCCTGTTGCCGTATCGGCGCGTCAGATCCTCGACAATCAGCATGCGTCCGCCCGGGTTCGTGTGCTGAGGCCGGCATGCCCGCATTTCGCAACGATAGGATGACAGCGGCCGGTCGCTCCCGATCCGAACCTCTCGCGAGGATGGCGGCGGCTCCATGCCTCTGTGACCTTTTCGGGCCCCCGGACTGACGGGATCTAAGGGGTGAACGGGATGCGGCGCAGGATCCGGAACGGGGCGCCCTCGTCCTGCCGCAGCAAGGTCAGCGCATCGATGACGAGGTCCGCCCCCGGCTCGTAAACCTCGGCGAGGCGGGCGCGCCACGTCTCACGGGACTCTGCCGGGATCAGACCCGTGAGGGTCATGTGAAACCGGAACGCCTCGAAGACGTAGGGGTAGCCCCAGCGTTCGAGTAGGGCGCGGCGGCGCGGATCGAGGGCCTCCGGCCGGCGCTTGTTCCACTCCATCGCGTTCAGGGGCGCTCGCAGGGGATCGAGCGCGGCGACGCACTCGGCCGCGAGCAGGTTGAGTTCCGCAGGGGGATTGGAGGGCACGAGGGCGGCGAAGCCGTCGAGCAGCACGACGTCGAGACGCCCGATCCGTAGCGGGTCGCGATGGCACGCGAGGGCTTTGCAGACCTTCACGATCTCCGCCTCTGCAACGTCGTCCCGGAGACGCATCGGCGCTCTCAAGGTGGCATGAAAACCGTAGATTCGCGGTGCTGTCGTCAACTTTGCGAAGACGCTGTGCTCCGCCTCCGCGAGTCCCGGGAGAGCGCCGCCGACGACCCTGTCGCCGAACATGGCGAGTGCCGAGCCGGGCGGCGGTGTGTAGTAGAGGGCATAACGCGCGGGTCGGTTTGCGTCCTGCATGCCAATTCAATCCCGTTATTCGCCTTGCCTGGCCGTTCGCGGGGCGTGATACCCGTCGCACAGGCGAAGGCGAAGGCGGGCCTTTTTTGCGATCATAACCGTTTGATCATCAGCCCTGTCTCGACAGATGGGAACAGGCTTGCCGTCGGCTGAGGAAAACCAAGGACGACCTGACGTGACAAGCAGACCGAAGACGCCCGGCGAGGCACTATGAAAACGCCCGCGCCAAAAACATGCGAGGTCAAGGTCGAGGGACGCTGGCAGGCTGCCTCACTCGACGAGGCTCGCGTGACTTATCGCGATGCCCCGAAACGGTGTGCAGCCTGCCATGGTCCTGTTTACGTAACCGGGACCTACACGAGCACCGGAACATTAGCCCTCGCACACCGGAAGAAGCACTCCGGGTGCCCGCTCATCGGCAAGGGTTTCTCGGGAACGCCCTCGCCGCACCCGAATGCCCTGTCATAATCAGCGGGGCATGCGTCGACCGACGGTATGGTTGCCTTGACCTTCCATGAGGCGAACGCTGCGCCCCGGACGCGGGAGGTGGGTAATCACTGCCATGCTCGGGTCATCGGTGGGGCATCAAACCGTGATGGAGGCGGCCGGAACGTAAGCCGCTGCGACGCATTCTGCCTCTACCTCCACCACTTGCCCGCACACCGTTGAGACACGCGAATGCATAATCACCTCGAAGCTGATCGCTGTGCTTGGCCGCCCGTGCCGAAGCAGCCGAGATACCGCTCTGCGTCTATGGATACCCGTGAGCGTTCAAAGCCGGCCATTGAGGAGGTGAAGAACTCAACGACTCAAGATCACGCCAGCTCAATGGGGAAAGTTGTTCAGCCGTCCTACTTCGAGAGCTTCGGCTCGTTCTCTGGCTAGGATCAGATTGGTTCGCAATTTCTCATACTTCTTCGCCCGCCCCTCTGTGCCTTGTGCCTTATTGGCCGGAGCAACGAGACGCAGGGGTTAGCCACGCGGTGCTAAAATGGGGATTCATGAACGATTGAAGTAACACGCCGCTTTTTGTGGCGTCACACGGTCTGTAGACCACTATGCGCCGATAGATGGTGAGGATCTCCACGAGGATCGGTAGGACTAATGTCCTTTGACTTTGCACTGCCAGAATCCGGCTGTGCCAGGACGTTATCTCGGTTTCGTGTTTGCCCCGCGACTTCGTCGAGGCGAGAGAGGCTACTCCTCCTGCCTTGGACCGGAGGATTGGCGTGCAGGCCGCAGCCGCCGCGACGAAACATACGACGCAATCATCCTGAAACCCGGCTTAACCATAGCGTTTCTCCAGACAGCTGATCCGCGGCTGCACAGACAGGGGAGACGAGTGATGGCCGGTGAGAAGGTGACCAGGGGCATGACCGCGACTGACCGAATCGTCGCCTGGATCATGGTGGCGGGGATAGCGCTCGTCCTGATCGGGTATGCCCAATCGCTCGCGCTGCCGGCCCACTTCGTCTGAAGCCATCACCGCCTGACAGTCGCCGGCGGCAGGCTTCCGCCGGTATGCTCAACATGGTGAAAGTGGAGTTCACCAATTCCCGAAATCTGTAGGTAATGCGCGTTCGGTAGGACTGCTCCGACTGCAGGCTGAGCCCCGCAGCAAGGAGGTCATCCATGATCAGTATTGTTCACATCCGTCGAATGATGATCGCCCTGTTCGCCTTAGCAGCCGCAACGGCGCCGCTTACGACGCAGGTGTTCCGGTAAGGCCGAGTTCCGCATCACCTCCTCGTCAGCACGGCTTGCGCCATCCACTTTGGAAACGCCCGCTGCACCTCCTCCGACATGACGCGCTGGACGTCCTCGACGAGCGGTATGTCATTTATCACGCCGTGGGAGGGTTGAGCCTGAACATGAGCTGCAGGCGTTCATTCTTGCCCTTAGCGGTCGCCCGGAATCCTTCACCATTACAGGAAAGATCGGATCGCCCTCGGGTACCGAGCGCCTCATGTTGCCCGGGTGTCTGAGTGGCCCTGGTGCCGTATGGCCTACGCCCGAAGCGGGCGGTCGGATCGCGAGGTTTCCTCTAGGGCGTTTCGTGCCACCTTTGCCGTCTATCCGAAGATTGCCCGGTCGTGTCCGTCAATGAGGTGGAAATTCGGGGTGGAGTTGGAGCGGCCATCGGTCAGGCGGCCTGAGGTGGAATT
>NZ_JAIETD010000082.1 GCF_019745455.1 Methylobacterium sp. | reverse complement strand
TTCGATCTCGAGGTCCATCCATTGCCACATCTATATGTGCGCGGAGCATAGACAGCAAGCCATACCGTGGTCCTCTTCCTCCGCGCGGCTTGTGGAAAATGTCCTGTTTTAAAAGGGTTTCGGAGGATTTCGACTGATCGAGCGCGCCGAAAAAAACGGGTCCGGCTCGTTAAGGCCGCGGAACCGTTGATACCTGGCGGCTATAGGGCAAGCCTTTTCGCTCGGAATCGCCGTAGGTCGCGCCCGAGAATCACTCCGCGTCAGCGCTGTCATCCAGGCCGCGCAGGTGCAGATCAGCGAGACCTAGCTTGCCCCCGGCGTCGCACTTCCATCGTGTCACCGCGCGCGATCACGATTGTATCAATCCCATTGAGGAACAGTCCGTGCTCCACGACGTCGGGGATTGCGGCGATCGCTGCTACGATTTCGGCCGGCATGGTTATCTCGTCCAGGGCCGCGTCCATCCGTACAGGCTGGACGTTTGCCAACGGGCTATAGGCCCACCCGGAGCGCCAGCCCCATCAAGTCAAAATCCCGCAAAGGTCGCGCGTTTGCTGGGTAAAGGCATCGCCGATGAGGATGGCTTCGTGAGGCAGCGAAGCGCGAGCCAGCCGCTCGACATATCTCGCTTATTAGTATATGCGTCGCGCATATACTGCAACGCCTGCCCGAAGCACGTAGACGACGTTCGTGACGTTCCCACGGGACCACTGTTGAGGAATTTTAGATGAGCATTTTCGACCGTTATGAATTTCTTGTCCCCGAGCACGGTCGGAGGGATCTTGGCCTGCTTAGATGGGCTCTCGTGATCGTATTTCTGTGGTTCGGCGCGATGAAGTTCACAGCGTACGAGGCCTATGGTATCGCCCCGTTTATCGAACACAGCCCGATCATGAATTGGCTCGGCATGTTCGGGACGCAGGGGCAAAGCTATTTCATCGGCGTTATCGAGTTATCGACCGGTCTCGTTCTGATCCTTGGTGCATTTCGTCCACTCTTCTCTGCGCTAGGCGCACTAATGTCAGCAGCGACCTATCTGATCACGCTGACCTTTTTCATCACCACTCCAGGTGTCGCGGAGCAGACTGCCGGCGGCTTTCCTGCGATTTCGGCTGCACCAGGGCAGTTTCTACTGAAGGACGCAGTTCTGCTAGCGGCGTCCCTCGTGCTGCTGCGTGCTTCGGTCCGCCACAGAGGGGCGCTTGTGCCCTCGTGACTGTGGTCCTCTCGTGACGGCGGGCGTGCAAATCCTGCAGAACCTCCGCGGGGCATGGATGCTCCGTCGCGATATCGAGCTCGGAGGCGCTCAGCTGCATGGCGACGCGGTCTTCGCCCGTTTCGGCGAAGGCGCGCTCGCTTATCGAGAGAGCGGCATTCTCACACTGGCAGATGGCAGAGTATTCTCCGCGTGCCGGCAGTATCGCTATCGCTTGAGCGAGGACAGTGTTGTCGTCGAGTTCGCAGACGGACCTCATATCGGGACGCAGTTCCTCAGCTTGAGTTTCTCGCGGACGGATACCGGGTTGGAAGCGAGTGGTGTCTATGCCTGCGGAGACGACACCTACCATGCAACCTACAGGATTCTGGGGCCGGCGGCCTTTGAAGTGGTCATCATGGTCCAAGGGCCTGCAAAGGCATACGAGCTAGTCAGCCGATATTCCCGGTCGGGATAAATGCTCATGTCAGGAGGGCAAGTCCTCTGTTGCCCTTATCATGGCCGTGAAAGGCAGCGCCGGAATAACTTACCACGCGCTGCAAATCCGAAGACGATTGTCGTCGTCATCAGAAGGTAGGCGACTATCCCACCAGGTGAAAGAGTCGGAACCGCTGCGAGGATCAACCCATCATTCCCGCCGGGTATGAGCGCGATGCCGATACCCATCAATGTGCCGCCGACGACAGATCGCAGAATGCCATTGGCTGTCGGCAGTTGGAGACGCAGATTGCCTTGGCGAAAGGAGGCGGTTAGGGCGCCTGCGATCGAAGAGATCACCGCAGTGAGCGCGACCTCGCCGGCCGGCGACATTCTGAGAGGAAGGGCGCGTTGAATCACGTCTGCGAAGGTCCAGGCCGGCGAGAGTGCATATAGAAGTCCGCCAGTGATACCGAGTCCAATCATCGAAGCGCCGAACGACCAACCCGGCTTTGTTCGCAGAACGCTCTTCGTGGAAACGAAAACGAGTGCCAGCACGAGCACAACTAGGAAGGCTAGGAGAGTAACGAGGCCTGTTGCGCTCGGTTTGGAGATTAAGCTTGGCCATGTTGAATCGTAGCCGAACCTGCCATGGTCGGCAGCCAAGATACCAATCGTTAATCCCAAGGGTAGAGCTAGAAGTCGCATCTCCCCATCCCCAAGCCGCGCCAGCGATCCGAGCAGGCATGTGTCATTAATGAGTGCGCCGAGGCCGAAGGCGATGGCGCCGATGAGCAGGAGGAAATTGATGCTGGTCGAGGGTGCGAGTGTTGCGCCCAGTGTTCCCGTCCAGACTATCGGGACCGCAACCAGGCCTGCCGCTGCCGACGCTGCGAGAAATCCGACGAACATTTTCGGCGGCTGTCTTCTGTGTAACTCATGAGCGGCCACCACTAAACAGGTTCCGCCTTGGTTCGCCGCATATCCGAACCCGAAGGCAAGTACGCATAGAAGAAGTTCGAGCGCAAACGATCCCATTATATCAAGCCTGCCTGATCATATCGTCAGCCTTCTGATGCGACGTTCCAGCGTGGCGAGCGCCCCGGCTTAGCTTTACCACGGGAAGGCGCGATCCTGCTGTAGCCGCACAGATGGCAAAGGCTGACCGAGCCATCTTTGTCGAAGCCGTTTGCCACAAGGAGCCGCTCCGACAGCATGCCTAGAATGTCGAGGTCATTGGGCGACAGGGGCGAAATACATTCGGAGATCACCTGCTCCCGTGCCTTGAGCAAGGCGTCCGTTATCTTCTTCCCCGAATTGGTGAGGTGAATGAAGCGCGCCCGCCTGTCGGTGATTTGTCTTCGTCGTTCCACCAACTGTTCGCGCTCGAGCCTATCGATCAATCGCACCGTCCCGGCATGAGAAAGCCCGATCGAGGTAGCCAAAACGCTGATCGGCAGTCCGGGCTCCATGCTGAGTAACACCATCACGGCGGTCCCCGGGCCGCTTGGTGAAAACGAGGCCGAGACACTGGCGATGCTGTCTGCAACCGCCAACGCGAGTGCACCTAAATGGTACTTGGCGACCTCAGGCTCCATACGGCAAGAATATATGCTTCGCGCATAGACTTCAAGCGTGTGAAAATGTATGACCGCCGCATGCATCTATGACAGATTCGGACATGGTCATGCTCATTGAGGGGCTCAGCTCGGATTCCACATCTGAGATCAACGGACGTGCTCGTTCCCCAGGCGCTAGCGGGGGTGGGCTCGATGAAAGTGGACGTGCATGGGTGCCGCTCACCGGGCGCAGGCGGTTCGCCGATGAGACCGCCGGTATGATCGGACGGGTCTCATGCCCGACCTGACTCTTGATCTCCGATACCTGAAGTACGCCGTTCAGGTCGCCGAGGCCGGCAGCTTCCGCCGAGCGGCGGAGCGCCTATCGATATCGCAATCCACCGTCAGCCGACGTGTGCAGCTGTTTGAGCGCCAACTTGGCTTTTCTCTCTTCAAGCGTACGCGAGCGGGGGCAGGGCTGACTCCAGAAGGTGAGCGCTTCCTTCAACAAGCGGTGGTGGGAGCGCGCTACCTTCGTAACGCCGCAACGGAGATCCGCTCCGCGCGGAAACTCAAGACCGGGCTCGTGAGGTTTGGAATGCTTGAAGCGTTCCCGGCGTGCCCGATCATCAACATTCTCTCGGCATTCAGAAATAGACATCCGACGATCGAGGTAAAGCTTGAGGAAGGCACTTCAGAAGAAAACACTTTGGGGGTGAAGCGCGGATTACTGGACGCAGCAATCAGCCTGAGTGCGAGCAAGAGCCCTCAGTTCCAAGTTCGACGTCTCTGCGAACCAGATCTGTTCGTGGCATTGTCCCCGCTTCACGAGTTGGCAGCACGGCCAGAGCTGTCGTGGGAGGACATTTGTGACGAAGTCTTCCTCGTTCGCTCGGATGGCGCTGGGCGTGAGCTCGCTGGCATACTCCGGCGCATGGTGGGCGCCGGAGACGGAGCGGTTCAACTCTCGATCCAACAAGTCAGCCGAGAAACCCTGCTGACGATGGTCGAACAGGGCTTCGGCTTGACCATCACCAGCGTGATCTACCGGCCGGATATCGCGTTGATCCCGCTCCCATCGGCGCGGGCGCCGACGGCCGCTATAATTTCTTCCAGTGACAACGACAACCCGACTCTGCCGCTGCTGCTGAAGTGTTTCGACACCCCCTCTAGAGCGGGGACCACGGATTAATCGGCGCTCCCCGGCGTCAACGTTCGCCTGGCTTTGGCGAAGCCACGGTCTGTCGCGATGAACCGTTGTAACATCGGGACGATTAACCGAGCTGGGTCAACAGCGGACTGACCTTGCTCTCGGCCCAATAGGTGGGCGTAGTCAACAAGGTCCTGGTGGAGAGCTGCAGGTAGCTCGACCTGTACCTTAAGCGGCTTGTCGTCCGCGATGGGGCCTAGCTTAAGCTTCGACATCATCACCCTCCATATGGCTCCAGTACCAAGTCTCGCGTCACGATAACGCGCACGGGAAATCCGGGCCGAATAGTGATCGTGGGCGCGACGTTGAGCTGACGCCTCACAATCTGCTGCCCTGCGTCGTTGATGGTGTCCTGCCCACCGTTCCGGATCGCCTGAACGAGCCGATCGTCGTTGTCGACCGCGAGTTCGGCGCCGACGCTCAGCAGTGTCGACAATCCCGCAGCCTTGGCCAGATCCCACCAATGGTAATCGACGCCATCCTGAAGCCCGGCGAACCCTTCAGCGTCAGCACCAGGCTGGCGCTCGAGAACGATCGAGCGCCCGTTCGGGAAGACGAGCCGAGTCCAGACGAGCAGGACTCGGCTCTGGCCGAACTGCACGTTGTTGTCGTACTGCCCGACCACACGAGTGCCTTGCGGCACAAGCAAGATACGGCCGGTTGGGCTGTCGTAGATGTTTTCGGTGACCTGCGCGGTGATCTGGCCGGGTAGATCGGATCGGATGCCGGTGATCAGCGCCGCGGATATCACTGCTCCCGCCTGAAGGACGTTCGGCGATACTGGCGCAGCGACGCGATCGGGCGCAACCGTCCTGCGATCGGCCGCGGCGTTCAGAAACGCGTTCTGCCGGTCCTGCGCCGAGGGCGTGGCGGGCGGCGGAGCGAGGCCAATGCTCGCCAAATCCGGCACCGGCGCGAGCGCTGGGGCAGCTCCCGCAGCAGCGGGTGTGCCCCGGCTTTCCGATCCGGAGAAGAGACGGCTGGTGCGCGCGGTCTCGATTTCCTGAAGGCGGCGCTGCTCTTCCGGGCTGATGCCGGGATTGGGCGTGGCCGTCCCGGGTGTGGGCACCGGCTGTCCGCGATCCTGGGTACTAAGGATCGGCCGACCGAGGTCACCGGGAAGAGGGGGACCGAGCTGTGGCACGCCACTGTAATCTCGCGGCAGGCCGGCCAGTCCGTCAGCGGTCGAGCGGTTCTCGGTCGAATAGAGTTCGTCGTTCGGCCGACCGGCGTCGCGGGTCTGAAGCGCGTAGATCAGCGCACCTCCGAGCCCGACGCTGGCGACAAGACCGAGGCCGGCGAGAACCTTCCGCGACAACCGGGTGACGCGGGGCGGTTCGGCCCGCAGCCGCATCGGCGCAGGCCCGACCGGCTCGCCGGTCAGGGGCTGCGCATCGTCGTCCGGCACTTCCTCAATCCGGGGCGGGTTCTCGCTCACGAGGTCGGCCTCCCGCCTGTGCGGACGATCCTGACGCGCTTCTGCTCGCGGCCGGAGCCGAAGCGAAGTTCGGCAGCCGCGAACAGACGATCAACGATCATGTGGTGGCCGCGAACGCGATAGTTCACGAGCTCAGAGGTGTTGCCCTCGGGGCCGACGACGAAGAGTGGCGGCATCTCGCCCTGACCGATGCCGCGCGGAAACTCGATAAAGACCTGGCGTCCGTCGTCGAAGGCGCGCAGCGGCCGCCAGGGCGCACGGTCGCCCTCGATCGCATAGCGGAAGTTGACGTTCGCGAGATCGACGCCGCTCGCCACCGGCTGGGCCGCCTGCGCCTCGGCGTTCTGACGGCGCAGCGCAATGAGCTGGTCTTGCGGATACTGCCATGAGACCGACGCCATATAGGTGCGCTCTGTCGAGCGCAGCTCCATGTGATAGGTGCGCATGTTGGTGTTGATGACGAGGTTTGTCATCAGGTCGGCGCGGGTGGGCTTTACTAGGATGTGGATCTGGCGCGTTGCCCCCGATCCGCTCTCGGTGTCGCCGATGATCCAGCGCACTGTGTCGCCGGCGGCCACCGGGCCTGCGCCGACAAGCTGCTCCCCGGGTTGGAGCGCGATGTCGGTGATCTGCCCGACGGCGGTATAGACTTGATAAAGCGCCCCTTGAGTCCACGGGTAGACCTGCATCGAGTTAATGAAGCCGTCGCGCACCGGCTGGACTCGTGCCGCCTCGTTTGCCTGGTTGACGCGAGCGGTCGGATTAGAAGGCTCCGGGGCACGCCGCGTCTCCTCCACACGCTGCAATTGGCCAGGCAGCGGCAGCGGCCGGGGCAGCTCGACCACGGTGACCGGCGCGGGTGGATCGACGGTCTGCACCGCCGGAGCCGCATTGTCGTAGGAAATCTCCGGCGGCGGATTGGTGGTCGCGCAGCCCGCGAGCGCGGTCGCCGCTAGCAGAACGACCGGGAATGCGGCTCTACGGAGAGCCGGGAGTACGTGTGTGTGTGAAGCCGGGTTTCCGGCTTTACGGAAATACGGCTTCATTGCCCAAGCTCCCGTGACCAGTTGATGGCGTTGACGTAGATGCCGAGCGGGTTCGCCCTGAGCCGGTCGGCGTTTCGGGGGATCTGCACGACGATCGTCAGGATCGCGGTCCAGCGCGTGGTCTCGGCGAGCTGGCCATTTTCGTATCGGCGCTCGACCCAGGCGACGCGGAAGCTGTCCGGGGACGCGCGGATGACGCTGGAGACGTCGACAGCGACCTGCTGCCGGCCGACCCGTGTAAAGGGGTCGTTGGAGCGGGCGTAGTCATTGAGCGCCATGGCGCCGCGGTCAGTCGTGAAGTCGTAGGCGCGCAGCCAGTTCTGCCGGACGATGATCGCATCGGCCGGAATGCTCCGGACCTGCTCGATGAAGCGCGCTAGGTGGAAGGCAATCTGCGGATCGGTCGGACGATAGTCGGCCTCGGCGGGCGCGACGGCCTGCGCCTGACCGATGCGATCGACTTGGACCACCCAGGGTACGATCGTCCCGCGTGCTGACTGCACGACGAGCGCGGTGGCGAACCCGGCCGATAGGATCAGTGAGCCGAACGCCATGAGCCGCCAGTTCTTGGCCTGCACGCGCGAGGCGCCGATGCGCTCATCCCAGACCTGGGTGGCGCGTTGATAGGGCGTCGCCGGCTCGGGGGCCTTGCCATAATGGGTAGAGGGTCGTTTGAACATCAGCGATCGCCTTCGGAAAGATTGATGGAAGAGCCGCCGCCGTGGGCGTCGCCGGAGCGGACGGCATGGGCCGTGGCCTGGACGGCATGGGTCATGTGCTGGGATCGGCGCATCCGCTGCGCCCAGGCCGGCGGACCGCCGGCGTTCGCGGAACGGGCGGCAGCGGCGCCATCACCGGCCGCGTCACCGCCGATCGAGCCCATGGTGGAAGTGCCGCCTGTCGCCTCAAAGGCGGCCTTGCCGCCAGCGTTGAAGCTTGAGCGCATGCTTTCGGCGGCACGCGACGCAGTGCGGCGCAGGGGTGAGACGGCGGCGCTGCCGCCGGCACGGGCGACCCCGCTGAGACCGGAAGCGACGCCGGCCGCGCCGGACTGCCCGGCTGCGCCAAGGCTGTAAGCGGTGGACGCGCCGCCAGCGATCGCAGCACCGCCACGAGCGGCGGCGGCCGCACCACTGGCCAGCGCAGCGCCACCCGACGCGGCGGCGCCGACGGCGCCAGCGCCGAGCGCGACCATGCCGCCTGCGGCCAGGCCAGTGCCGACTGCTGCTCCGGCGCTGAGCTGGGGACCACCGGAGACGATGCCGCTTGCAATACCGGGACCGAAGATGCCGAGGCCGAGCAGCGACAGCGCGGCGAGCACGATCGCCATCGCTTCGTCGATTGTCGGGTTCTGGCCGCCGAAACCGGATGTGAATTCTGAGAAGAGCGTCGAGCCGATGCCGATGATGACGGCCAGCACCAGCACCTTGATGCCGGAGGAGATGACGTTGCCCAGCACCCGTTCGGCCATGAAGGCCGACTTGCCGAACAGGCCGAACGGGATCAGCACGAAGCCGGCGAGCGTCGTCAGCTTGAACTCGATGAGCGTGACGAAGAGCTGGATGGCGAGGATGAAAAAAGCGAGCAGCACCAGCGCCCAGGCCAGGAACATGCAGGCGATCTGGATGAAGTTCTCGAAGAACGACCAGTAGCCCATGAGGCTGGAGATGGAATCGAGCAGCGGCCGTCCGGCGTCGAGCCCGGTCTGAGCGACCTTGCCAGGGCGCAAGAGGTCGGCCGTGGTGAACCCGGTGCCGCTAGCCTTCAGGCCGAGGCCGGCGAAGCTCTCGAAAATGATCCGGGCGAGGTTGTTCCAATTACCGATGATGTAGGCGAACACGCCGACGAACAGCGTCTTCTTCACCAGGCGGGCCATGATGTCGTCGTCGGCGCCCCAGCTCCAGAACAGCGCCGCCAGCGTCACGTCGATGACGATCAGGGTGGTGGCGATGAAGGCGACTTCGCCGCTGAGTAGCCCGAATCCGCTGTCGATGTAGCGGGTGAAGACCTCAAGAAAATGGTCAATGACGCCGGTGCCGCCCATGATCTTATCTCGCCTCGTCGAGCTGCGGCGGCGCGATCGGTGCGGCGGGCTCGAAGGCCGGCTGATCGGTGCGGTCCGATTGGGGTATGAGAGTGTTTCGCGGCGCTGGCGGGATGTCCGGCAAGCGCTCGGTAGGTCGCGCGCCGGGCGCGAGGAAGCGGTTGCGGTTTTCGGCCCAGGCCCGCAGGCACGCCGGATCGCGCGGCCCCGCTTCGCCGAGCACCTGGCAGCGGATCATTTCGTCGCGCAACGGATCGCCCTGCGCTTGGGTGGTCCGGTCGGACGGCCACGCCTCCCGCACTTCCTCTTTCCGGTTCATCTCGATCGCGGTCGCAGTGATCGCGACGGCCACGAACACCACAGCGCCGAGCCGTGCGAGCATCTTGCCGTCCATGGCCGCGCCCTCAGTTGCCATTCGGGAACATGCGGGCGTTGCCGGGCTGATAGCCGGTGCCCGGCGTCAGGAACCGTCGGCGCTGCTCCCGGCCCTGCTCGGCCGCTGCCGCACGTTCCGCTTCGGACAGGCTCTGCGCCCGACCGTTTGCGGCGACGACGGCCGTGAGGTCCGCGAGCTGCTGTGCTTGCAGGGCGAGAAGCTGGTTGCCGGCTTGTGTCGCTTGGAGCGCGCCCGTGGCGCCCTGGCTTTGGCCGACCAGCGCCGACATCTGGGTCCGGTTCGTGTCGATGTTACCGACGACGCCCGCCTGGACGCGCATGGCGTCCTGCAGGCCGCCGACGGTGTTCTGCCAGCGCTCCCGCGCCTGCGCCACGAGCGCCTGGTCGGAGGCGGACATGGAGGCGTTGCCGTAGGTCGACGTGAACGCCTGGTCGATGCGCTGGACGTCGTAGGCGATTCCTTGCGCCTGTTGCAGGAGCTGCTGGGTGCGCTGAACCGACTGCTGAAGCTGCTGGAGCGAGGAGTATGGCAGGCTGGCGAGGTTGCGGGCCTGGTTGATCAGCATCGTCGCTTCGTTCTGAAGCTGGGTGATCTGCTGATTGACCTGCTGGAGGGTGCGCGCCGCCGTCAGGACGTTCTGCGCATAGTTGGTCGGATCGTAGACGATCCATTGCGCAGCGGCGGGAGTGCTGAGGATCGGCGAAAGCGCGATCGGCGCGGCAAGCAGCGCTGCGGTGATACGCAGTGCAAGCGAGCGGGATTGAGTAGAACGGGTCATGGGCGTGTCTCCGGATCGGTTTGGGGGATGACATTGGTGAGGTCGGCGATGAGGTCCGCGGCCCAGGCAAGCCGGTTCTCGGCGAGCCACTCAGCGAGGAAGCCATCCGTGCCGCTGCGGGCGTGAACGTCCGCGATCAGCGCCTGGTGCTGCTTGGACGACGCGGCGCAGAGCGCGAGCGCCACGTCCGACAGCCCCAGCTCGAACAGCCGGTTGCCGCGCCGCGACTGGCAGTAATAGTCGCGCTTAGGCATCGCCCGCGCGAGGATCTCGATCTGGCGATCGTTGAGCCCAAAGCGGCGATAGATGGCGGTGATCTGCGGCTCGATCGCGCGTTCGTTCGGCAGCAGGATGCGAGTCTGACAGCTCTCGATGATGGCTGGCGCGATCGCTGAGCCGTCGATGTCGGAGAGCGACTGCGTCGCGAAGATGACGCTGGCGTTCTTCTTGCGCAGCGTCTTCAGCCACTCGCGGAGCTGACCGGCGAAACCCTCGTCGTCCAGCGCCAGCCAGCCTTCATCGACGATCAGCAGCGTGGGGCGACCGTCGAGGCGGTCCTCGATGCGGTGGAAGAGATAGGCGAGCACGGCGGCGGCGGCGCCCGTGCCGATCAACCCTTCTGTTTCGAAGACCTGGACATTCGCTTCGCCCAGATGCTCGGCCTCGGCGTCGAGCAACCGGCCATAGGGACCGCCGACGCAATAGGGCCGAAGCGCCTGCTTCAGGTCGTTGGACTGCAGCAGGACGGACAGGCCGGTGAGCGTCCGCTCGTTGATCGGCGCGGACGCCAGCGAGGAGAGCGCCGACCAGAGATGCTCCTTCACCTCGGGCGTGACCGGCACGCT
Source organism: Methylobacterium sp. (assembly GCF_019745455.1). GTDB lineage: Bacteria > Pseudomonadota > Alphaproteobacteria > Rhizobiales > Beijerinckiaceae > Methylobacterium. The sequence goes on along the minus strand of NZ_JAIETD010000082.1, from coordinate 6,553 downwards.
CTCGCGCCCCAGGATCGCGATCAGCCAGTCGGAGGCCCAGGCGCGCTCGGCGACATCGTCGATGCGCCCGAGCGGCTGAATCGACACGCTGTCGTCTGAGCCTTCGGTGAGGCCACCGCCAAGATCGTGCCAGTCTCCGCGCATGGCGAGCGCGGCGGCGCGGATCGATCCGCCAAAGTCGAAGGCGAAAACCTGCGACTGCGGATAGCGCCGGAACTGCAGCGCCATTAGCGCCAGCAGCACCGACTTGCCGGCGCCCGTTGGCCCGACGATCAGGGTGTGGCCGACATCGCCGACATGGATGGAAAGCCGGAACGGGGTCGAGCCTTCGGTTCTGCCGTAAAGCAGTGGGGGTGCATCGAAGTGCTCGTCCCGTTCCGGTCCCGCCCACACCGCCGACAGCGGGATCATGTGGGCGAGATTCAAGGTGTTGATCGGCGGCTGCCGGACATTGGCGTAGACATGGCCGGGCAGCGAGTCGAGCCAGGCGTCGACCGCGTTGATCGTCTCGGGCATGGCGGTGAAGTCGCGGCCCTGGATGACCTTCTCGACCATCCGCAGCTTTTCAGCTGCGATGCGCGGGTCCTCGTCCCAGACGGTGATAGTCGCCGTCACATAGGCTTGGCCCGCATAGTCGGCGCCCAGCTCCTGCAACGCCATGTCGGCGTCGGCGGCCTTGTTGGCCGCATCGGTATCGACCAGCGCAGAGGCCTCGTTGGTCATCACCTCCTTGAGGATGGCGGCGATCGACTTGCGCTTGGCGAACCACTGACGCCTGATCTTCGTCAGCAGCTTGGTGGCGTCGGTCTTGTCGAGCAGGACGGCGCGTGTTGACCAGCGATAGGGAAAGGCCAGCCGGTTCAGCTCATCGAGGATGCCGGGCGTGGTCGCGGTCGGGAAGCCGACAATGGTGAGGATGCGGACATGTGCGTCGCCGAGCCGGGGTTCGAGCCCGCCGGTCAGGGGCTGATCGGCCAGCAGCGCATCGAGATATATCGGCGTCTCGGGCACGCGGACGCGGTGCCGCTTGGTCGAGACGGTCGAATGCAGATAGGTCAGCGTCTCGCCGTCATCGAGCCAGGCGCATTCCGGCATGAAGGCGTCGATGAGCTGAAGGATGCGATCGGTGCGGTCTGCGAATCCGCGCAGGATCTCGTGCGCATCGACGCCAGCGTGATCGCGACCCTCATAGAGCCAGGTCTCTGCGCGCGCCGCGTCTTCGGCCGGGGGAAGGTAGAGGAAGGTGAGGAAGTAGCTCGATTCGAAGTGCGCGCCGGCTTCCTCGAAGTCGGCTTTCCGTTCGGCGTCGACCAAGGCCGACGCGCTGTCGGCGAACACGCTGGCCGGATAGGTCGCGGCACCATGGCGCTGCGCCTCGACGAAGATGGCCCAGCCGGAGCCCAGGCGACGGAAGGCGTTGTTGAGGCGCCCGGCGACCGCGACTAGCTCGGCCGGAACGGCACTGTCGAGGTCGGGTCCGCGAAATCTTGCGGTCCGCTGCAAGCTGCCGTCCTTGTTCAAGACGATGCCTTCGCCAACAAGCGCCACCCAGGGCAGGAAGTCGGCGAGACGGGTATTGCGGTTGCGATATTCTGCAAGGTTCATCATCGGCGTTCCTCCTCAAACCGACAGGTGGCCGGGGATGCGCAGATGCTTGCGCACGACATCGACGAACTGCGGATCGCGCTTGGCTGCCCAGACGGCCGCGAAGTGGCCGAGAGCCCAGAGGCCGAGACCGACCAGCCAGAGGCGCAGGCCGAGGCCGAGCGCTGCCGCCAGCGTGCCGTTGAGGATGGCGAGCGAGCGCGGCGCGCCGCCGAGCAGGATGTGCTCGGTCAGCGCCCGATGGACCGGGACTGAGAAGCCTGCCAGCTCGCCATGATGATCCGCGCCGTTGGCCATCAGACGAGCGCCCCGCCGCCGAACGAGAAGAACGACAGGAAGAAGCTGGACGCGGCGAAGGCGATCGACAGGCCGAAGACGATCTGGATCAGCTTGCGGGCACCGCCGGAAGTGTCGCCGAAGGCGAGCGTCAGGCCGGTGATGATGATGATCATCACCGCGATGATCTTGGCGACAGGCCCCTCGATCGACTCGAGGATGGATTGCAGCGGTGCTTCCCAGGGCATGGAGGAACCGGACGCGTGCGCGGCGGGCGCCATCGCCAGCGAGACGAAGGCGACGGACACCGCCGTAGCGATATGCCGGCGGATGCGCAGGGCGTGCTTAATCATGACGGGTCTCCTGTAAGGGGCTGGGTTGCGGGGGTGACGCGGTAGTCGCCGCCGGGGCCGAGCCCCTCGATGCGGGCGAGTTCGGCGAGGTGGCGCGATGCGCCACGGCCGGACAGCACGGCGATGAGATCAATCGTCTCCGCGATCAGCGCGCGCGGGACGGTGACGACGGCTTCCTGAATGAGCTGCTCCATGCGACGAAGCGCGCCGATAGCGGTGCCGGCGTGGATGGTGCCGACTCCACCGGGGTGGCCGGTGCCCCAGGCTTTCAGCAGATCGAGCGCCTCGGCCCCGCGCACCTCGCCGATCGGGATGCGGTCTGGGCGGAGGCGAAGCGAAGAGCGGACGAGATCGGAAAGTGAGGCGATGCCATCCTTCGTCCGCATGGCGACAAGATTGGGCGCGGCGCATTGCAGTTCGCGCGTGTCCTCGATGAGCACGACGCGGTCGGAGGTCTTCGCGACTTCGGCCAGCAGCGCGTTGGTGAGGGTCGTCTTGCCGGTGGATGTGCCGCCGGCAACGAGGATGTTACGGCGGTCGGCGACGGCTTGGCGCAGCGTCTCGGCCTGACCTGCGGCCATGATGCCGGCGGCGACATAATCGTCGAGAGTGAACACGGCGACAGCGGGCTTGCGGATTGCGAAGGCTGGCGCTGACACCACGGGGGGCAGCAGCCCCTCGAATCTTTCCCCCGTCTCGGGAAGCTCGGCCGACACACGCGGGGCTCCGGGATGAACCTCGGCGCCGACATGATGGGCGACGAGACGGATGATCCGCTCGCCGTCTGAAGGCGACAGCAGCTCACCCGTATCGGAAAGCCCTTCGGAAAGCCGGTCGACCCAGAGCCGCCCATCGGGATTGAGCATCACCTCGACGATCACGGGATCTTCCAGAAAGCGGGCGATCGCCGGCCCGAGGGCCGTGCGCAGCATGCGGGCACCGCGAAGGAGCGCTTCCGATTTCTGGTGAGTTGCCGCCACGTCGTCCCCGTTCTCTTGCGGGACCGCGACATGCGGCCCTGGATCGGGGATGAGTAGAAGAGGCAGAAATTAGGGCCTGACAACAACCGTGCTGTGGTCGTCGTACTGTGGCGTACAAATACAGGGAAACGGCGGAACGCAGGAATACTTGTGGTAGGCGCGGTCGTGATTAATCCGCGTCGCGCGCGGGCGCGATGTCTTCCGAAATCTCCTGGCGAAGCTTCGGCCCGTGAGCGAGTCGCCGGCCGAGGGCGGTGACGAACGCCTCGTAGCGCTCGCCTGCTTTCGAGCGCGCCGCAGCCTGTGCGGGCTCCGGCAGCGGCGGGTTTGTCGTCAGCCAGAAGCGGATGAACACGGCCAGCGTTTCGACGCTGATTCCGAGATCGCGCTCCATCCGCGCCATTCGCCGGTCGATCTGGTCGAGCCGCTTCGTCGTCGCAGCCTCCTGCCGTTCGGCAGCATCAGGCGACAGGAAGGAGGCGATGCCGGCTTCCGCGATCAGCGAGAGGGATTGATCACGACGGCCCGCGTGCGCGGCGAGCGCCTTCATGACCTCCGGTTCGAGATATACAGACAGGCGCTGCTTTTTGGGGGGCTTCGCCATTGTGCCTCCTAAAGATCGATGCCGTCGCCGGGATCAAGCGACGCCTGCCGCGCCACCTGGCGCATCGTCTGGTTCATGCGCGAGAGGCGCGCGGCGTCCTCGTCGGCGTCGTCGCGGGGATCGATCTCAAACTCGTTTTCGATGGGTTGCTTTGGCTCGACGGGTTTTGAGCGACTCAACTCCGGCTGGTGCCGGCGCTCGGAGTCGGTCGTATCCTCGTCCTCCGATCCGTCGCCGCTAGCGGCCGCTGCCATCACCGGTGTCGCCGGAAGAGGCAGCGTGCTCCAGTCGTCCGGTCGTGCAGTGGTCGGCTTGACGAGATTCGGCGGCGGCAGGATGCGCTCCTGAAACCGGCGATCCTCATAATATCGCGCCTTCTTTGCGCGGATCGGCGGGGTGCCCGCCACCATGACGATTTCGTCGGATGGCGGAAGCTGCATGATCTCGCCGGGCGTCATCAGTTGCCGGGCTGTCTCCGAGCGCGAGACCATCATGTGACCGAGCCAGGGCGACAGGCGATGTCCGGCATAGTTCTTCATCGCGCGCATCTCGGTCGCGGTGCCGAGCGCGTCGGAGACACGCTTGGCGGTCCGCTCGTCATTGGTCGCGAAGCTGACGCGGACATGGCAGTTGTCGAGGATCGAGTTGTTCGGTCCGTAGGCCTTCTCGATCTGGTTCAGCGACTGGGCGATGAGGAAGGCTTTGAGACCGTAGCCGGCCATGAAGGCAAGCGCGCTCTCAAAGAAGTCGAGGCGGCCGAGGGCCGGGAATTCGTCGAGCATCAGGAGAAGCCGGTGGCGGTTGCCCTTCGCGTTCAGATCCTCCGTGAGCCGCCGGCCGATCTGATTGAGGATCAGACGGATCAGCGGCTTGGTGCGGTTGATGTCCGAGGGCGGCACAACGAGGTAAAGCGTCGTCGGATGCTTGCCGCCGACTATGTCGGTGATGCGCCAGTCGCAGCGGCGTGTGACTTCGGCGACGACGGGATCGCGATAGAGGCCGAGGAACGACATCGCGGTGGACAGCACGCCCGATCGCTCGTTGTCGGATTTGTTCAGCAGTTCGCGGGCCGCGCTGGCGATCACCGGATGCGGGCCAGCCTCGCCGAGATGGGCGGTCCTCATCATGGCGGCGAGCGTCGAGTCGATCGGCCGCTTCGGGTCGGAGAGGAAGGCGGCGACGCCAGCCAGGGTCTTGTCGGCCTCGGCGTAGAGGACGTGCAGGATGGCGCCGACCAGCAGCGCGTGGCTGGTTTTTTCCCAGTGGTTCCGCTTCTCCAGCGAGCCTTCTGGGTCGACCAGGATATCGGCGATGTTCTGGACGTCGCGGACCTCCCACTCGCCGCGGCGGACCTCGAGCAGAGGATTGTAGGCGGCCGACTTCGTGTTCGTCGGATCGAACAGCAGCACGCGGCCGTGCCGGGATCGAAAGCCCGCCGTCAGCGTCCAGTTCTCCCCCTTGATGTCGTGGACGATGGCCGAGCCCGGCCAGGTCAGCAGTGACGGCACGACCAGGCCGACGCCCTTGCCGGATCGCGTGGGAGCGAAGCACAGCACATGCTCGGGACCATCGTGACGGAGGTAGTCGCGCTCGAACTTGCCCAGGATCACGCCATCCGCGCCCAGGAGGCCCGCGGCACTCACTTCGCGAGCATCGGCCCATCGGGCGGAGCCGAAGGTCTCGGCGTTCTTGGCTTCGCGCGCCCGCCACACGGACATGCCGATCGCGACGGCGATGGAAATGAAACCGCCCGACGCGGCGATATAGGCGCCTTCGATGAAGATCGGCGGAGCATAGGCATCGTAGAAATACCACCACCAGAAAAAGGCTGGCGGATAGTAGATCGGCCAACCGGCCAGTTCGAACCACGGAAGCCCAAGCTGTGGCTGGAAGCCGAGCCGATAGGCCGTCCATTGCGTCGCCGCCCAGGTTGTCATCAGCACGATCAGGACGACGGTGAGGATCTGGCCCCAGAGGATTTTGGTCGCCGACATGGCGGGCACTCCTCTCTTGATTGGGCTACATGCCGAGGCCGCGGTTGCGGCCGAAGCTCCAGTCGACGCCACCGGCGCCGTGCGACACGCCGGAGACGTGCTGACCGACCTGGCGTTCGAGGGACGGCGACCAGGGCACGAGCTGGAATCCGAGGCCGTCATCGATCATGGCGAAGCGGCCAGACGCGAGCGCGAAGCGCTGCCGGTAGGTGCCCGCCACATACTCGCCCGTTGCGGCCTTCGAGAATTGTCGGCCGGTCTCGGCCGCGAGCTTCTCGCCAAGGGCGTCGACCTCGCGCTGCCGCAGCATGTCGATCAGCCCGGGTGAGAAGCTGACGCCCCGTGTTTGTCGCTCGGCGAGACCCTGGCCGACGAGATGGTCGGCACGGCGGTCCATAGCCTGGCGCACCTCGGCGCCGAAGCCGCCGCCGCCGAGCGGAACGGGCTCACGGGCGATCGCCTGCCGGTCGAGCCAGGTCGCGCCGGTTGCATGGACTTGCCTCTCGATGTCGAGATCGGAGCGGATGGCGAGCGCGACCCGTCTGCGTCCCTGCGCGTCGTCGAATTTGCGCAGCTCGACGATCGAGCCCGGCGCGCTATCGCCGGCCGCGTCGAGGTCGGGCAGCTTGATATAATGGGTCCGTCCGTCCGTGCCATCGACCACGGGGTCGTGTCCGTCAATGAGGTGGAAATTCGGGGTGGAGTTGGAGCGGCCATCGGTCAGGCGGCCTGAGGTGGAAT
>NZ_JAIETD010000153.1 GCF_019745455.1 Methylobacterium sp. | reverse complement strand
AATGGTGGCCGGCTTCGCCTCGGAACGACGGCCGGCTTCAAATCGGAATCCCCGGCCGGCTTCGTCGGAATACGCACGCCACCACGCGCAGGCCGCCTAACCTCTCACCCCAAATGGACCAGAGCCTCCGCTCCTGAACACCGCTGAATGTCCCGAATCATCTGACGACGGACACCCATCGAACCAAGTCATACCCGAGCAGAGAGCAGAATTTTCTCGATCAAAAATCTTTGCGACAAGCCCGCCGACGGGCCGTACTCGACCCAGCGCCAGATCCGGACCGGAGGACCGCCTGGCCCACGATATCTCTCCTCACGAGCCTGATCCTCGGCATAGGCAGCGAGCAGATACGCCCGCTGCCGCTCGTTCAAGCCAATCGCGATCGCCCCGAGTGCGGCTGCACCCGCCATAACGTCAGCGCACCAGTTCGACCGTGACCCCCACGGCGGCATCGAGCCGTGCCCAGGCTCGGTCAGTCGTCAGAACAGAGGTGCCGAGAGACCTGGCAACGGCCAGGCAGCCACGGTCACCGGCGGAGATCCCCTGTCCCCGCGTAAGGGGCCGAAGCCGCGCACTATCCCGTGCATGAGCCATATCGAAGGGCAATACCGCGAGCTGCAGGTCCTCCATGATGGCGTCGAGCGTATCCTCCGGCATCCCGAGATCGGCGAGTTTGCTCATCACCTCCGCGGCGTTGATCGCGGAGATCCGGGCTCCGGGCAGGAACGCGGCCACACGCTCCGCGCCGGGCTCACCGAATATGAAAGCGAGAACAGCCGAGGCGTCGAGGATCGGATCAGCCACGCTCGTTACCCTCGGCCTCGACATCCTCGCGGACTGCTTCCGCACGACGCTCCGCGATGAACTCATCCACCACGGAGCCTCGGCCTTGGATAAACGGCGCTGCCAAAGCCTGTACGCGTTTGAGGGCTTGATCCGCCGTCGTGATGCGAATGCCATTCGCATCCTGTGTAAGAATCACACGGCCTGACCCGGATAAGCCTAAACCTCGACGCATCTCCGCAGGGAGGTTCATCCTCCCATTCTCAGCGACTTGGACCGTTCGGCGCATTAGGTCTGCCATATCGGAATACCCATACATATTGAAAAGGAGTAAAAGCAATCCTCTCCCCGTAGCACGGTTTCGCATAGGAAGACACTTGTGTCCCGTTCTACCCGCCACATATGGGTATACCCTTTTTGGCCGCATGATTGCCCCCGATAATAACGACTATCGCAGCAAATTTGTGGATCGTTGACGATTGCGCCGCTAGGATCGGCCCATGACGCTTGACGCCGCGCATTTCGCATTTCGACCGACCGACGCCGTACCCGGATTGCCGGTCGTCCGGTCGGACGCGCTGCCGCCGAGCTCCGAGCTGCTGATCGAGCGCCTGGAGCAACACGCCCGGGCCGCCCGCGGTGCCTTCGCCGACAACACCCTCCGGGCGATGGCTTCCGACAGCCGGATTTTTGCGGCGTGGTGCCAGGACCAGGCGCGCGCGGTGTTGCCGGCCACACCCGAGACCATCGCGGCCTTCATCGACGCGCAAGCCGAAACGAAAGCCCGGGCGACCGTCGAGCGCTATCGCTCCTCGATCGCGGCCCTGCACCGTGCAGCCGGTCTGCCGAACCCCTGTACGGACGAGATCGTTCGGCTTGCCGTGAAGCGGATGAACCGGGCCAAGGGCCGGCGCCAGAAGCAGGCCGAGCCGCTCAACCGGGGCAGCATCGAGCGCATGCTGGACGTGAAGACGCCCGAGCGTCTGCATCGACGTGTCACCGAGGCCAAGCGCGAGACCCCGTTGATCGCCTTGCGCAACGCGGCCCTGGTGGCGGTCGCCTACGACACCCTGCTGCGCCGCTCCGAACTCGTCTCTTTATATATAGGGGATCTGCAGAAGGGGGCCGACGGCTCCGGCACCGTGCTGGTGCGGCGCTCGAAGGCCGACCAGGAGGGCGAAGGCGCGATCAAGTATCTGGCCCCCGACACCATAGGTTACCTGGAAGCCTGGCTCACGGCGGCGGCGCTCTCCGAGGGGCCGCTGTTCCGGCCGTTGAGCAAGGGGGGACAGATCGGCGCGACTGCGCTGGGGAGTGGGGAAGTTTCCCGGGTGTTTCGAGACCTCGCGAAGGCCTCCGGGCTGAAGCTCGCCCGCCTCCCCTCCGGGCACTCCACCCGGGTCGGGGCAACGCAGGACATGTTCGCGGCCGGCTTCGAGCTGCTCGAGGTGATGCAGGCCGGCTCGTGGAAGACGCCGGCGATGCCGGCGCGCTACGGCGAACGCCTGCGAGCCCAGCGTGGTGCCGCACGGAAGCTCGCGACGCTGCAGAATAGAGCCTAATGTTAAAAGGTTCGCTCGAACTCAGTCTGAAACCTGTAGCGGTCAAGGCCAGATAGATCTTGCTTCGATTGCAAACGTCTACCTCCGGCATGTTGCCGAAGATTGTGCCTTCTAGCGCTGTCGCTCCTGGTCAACACTGGTGTACGGGCGGTCATTATGGAAACCGTCGATGTTGGTGCAAACCTAGCTATTCGCGAACCCAAGCCGGAGAGGAGGATCCCGTGCCGGTCAGCCAACGTCAGCTCGCGGCCTCGCTTGCACGCATATCGCCGATCGGGAAGCAATCGCCGGCTTTCTACGTGACCCAGCAACACAAGCCAGTATCAATCCCTTCCCGCAGACCTCGGCCGGGGCCCAGCGCACGACCTGGAGCGGACACAGCTTCGAGTTTCGTGTGTCGCGGACGCATTCGCTAGGCTTATCTTGCCTTCTACGAGCGCTCGCTGCCCTACCCGGCGATGAGGCTCTTGTGCAGGAGATTTATTGGTCGGGTCCATACCGAGCCTACCTCTATCATCGTGGCGATGGATGTCAGGTCATCGGGGCCGTGCTTCATGGACGCGGCGCCATGGCCCTGCCTGCCGTCGCGATCCCGGCACCGCGTCGAGTTACGCGGCGACGTCCTCCAACGCATGCGCAGCAGTTGGATCTCTTCGCCTTCTCGGGGCAGGGATAGTCCTTACGGAAGGCGAAACAGTCACCGATCTGCTCCGGCAGCCCGTCGAAGTCCGCATCCTGAAGCCCCGTTGTATAAAAGTTGTAACTCTCGAAAGGCAATGAACATCATGGCAAGCCTTCCACGGGTTGAACTACCTGTTTGTTACAACTTTTTCGCTGAATCGATCGGGCAGGTTCATTGCCAGAGGATCGGTCACGGTCCGTTGCTCAGGCTGGGAGAGGAGGCCGCATCCGGTGGTGCCACTCCAGAGGAGACAGTTCGCGGGTTCCTGAAGCGTGTCGGCCGAAAGCCTGATCCCACTGATCGTCGTGGTGCGATGCTGACCGACGACGATGTCGCGGGGGTGAGCTCATCGGAGCTTGAGGAGTTCGCCGAGCGGACCATCACGGAGAACGAGTACCTCTACCGAGAGCGTGTCGGTCGTGAGGAGGAGGAAACCTCCGGGAGGCCGCGCACTGTGTTTGGGGATACGTACCTGGACCGACAGACAGGGGAGAGCGCCGTAGATTTTCTCGCTCGAGCAGTAGCCCAGCAGCCAGAGCGGCAAGCGGCCAGCGCGGCTCGGACGATGAGCAAGCTCGGCGTTTGGCAGAGCTCCGCCGGCCTACTGAAGAGCATGTTCCCGCTTGCCTCGCGACTCGCAAACGAAGTCGGAGCATCGCGCAGCTGCAGACCTGATGCGGGGGTCGCAGGTTCGCGGAATACCTGTGCCTGAGGGATTTGCTTCGGGTGCTGACCCTTCTGCAGCGCGGTCCCTCATTGACCGTGCGGCCGCCTTGCCGACACCATCCCGACCTTCACATGTGACGCTGGAAAAACTCGAGGAGCAGATTGCCGCCTTTGATGTGAACTTGGGTCCTGATGAGCAGATCGCCCTGATCTCGGTGTCGGCTCCAGCCGGAGTCTCCTTCTACGTGACGGAGCGCAAAGCAATCAGCCGCGAGATGATCAGCCTGAAGGGGTTTGACCAAGATGGCGGTACGGTCGAAGTTGTTCAGCATTACACGCAGTTCAACGTCGCCATCATGGGCGTCCCACGAGTGCCAGTGCGCAACTCGATCGGTTTCACAGCGGGGCGGGGCGAGGTGGGTACTCAGGACTAGGAGCCTTTGCACCAGGAATACTCGAACCTGGGCCACCGGACGGGGACAGGCCAGCTATCGACGACGCTGAGGCAGGGTGTCAGTTGACACCCTAGCGAGAAACCACATATCATCGAGGGCAAGGGATGGCGCGTAAGTCGCACCCGAATAAGGAGATCGAGAGCGCGCTTGCGCACGCGGAGGGGCATGGCTGGCGCGTCAGTGTCGGAGGAGGTCATGCATGGGGTAAGATCTATTGCCCCTACAATGATGAAACATGCCGCTGTGGCGAGTTCTGCATCACGAGCATCTGGAGTACGCCCAAAAGTGCCGACAATCACGCAAGACAGATCAAGCGGGTCGTCAATAACTGTACGGTCCGAAAGCTAGAGCTAGAAGCACAGGCTAAAGTCGAACAGGTTGGGGTGCAGGAGCCAAAGCGATGACCGAGTACAGGTTCACTCTGAAGTATCGTCTCTCGAGCGAAGACCGCGATGCAGAGGCCTTGGTGGAGCGACTCGGTGAGGCTGGTTGCACAGACGCCTTGGTTGGTGTTGGAATTGCTGGGCGGCTCGCGCTAGATTTCACACGAGAAGCGGACAGTGCTCAGGATGCCATCCGCAGCGCACTCGCTGACGTCAAGGAGGCGATCCCAACTGCGAGCCTTATTGAGGTAGCCCCAGATTTCGTTGGGCTGACAGACATTGCTGATCTGATGGGCGTGGCACGCCAGAGCATGCGCAAACAAATGCTTGGGCACAGTGACTTTCCGCTGCCAGTACATGAGGGCCCCGTATCAATCTGGCATCTTGAGGACGTCCTTGGCTGGCTCGATGGCCGCAAAGGTTACAAGCCCGACACGGTCGTGCGGGAAACCGCTACGGTAGCTCGCACTATCAATATGGTGCGGGAAGCTCGGCGGTATGCTTCGAACAAAGTTGAAGAGATCGAATGCTTCGTGGTTTAAGTAAGGGTTCAATCGTCTCCACCAAGATAGACTGCAAGCGAGACGACAAAAAGGATAATCCCAGAAAGCACTTCACCAAGGACGATATAACGACCCAATGTTGAAGTTGGAAATTGGTCGCCGTAGCCAACTGTTGCAATCGTGATGCCGCTGAAATAGATTGCATGCGAGATATCATCAAAATTAATGCTAAACCTTGCCCAATCTAAGCGCAAGGCAAAGTAATAAATAATAGCGTAGTTCAAGACCAGCTCAATGTAACTCAAAAACAAAAGCTGCAAACGGTTCTTTTTAGTCAGACCGCTTCGCTTTGGCTTGGACTCAACCTTGTCCATTGCATCCTTATAAAAGGCATACAAAATCTCGAATATCCTGGCTGCTGCAAAGTAGGCTAGGAATGCGCAGATACACCATACGCTAATATGTACAGCACTAGACCCAAATGCGTCCCCGTTCTTTGCACCTTGAACAAGAAGGTCGGCCAAAGCGCAAACCGCCGCCGAACAACAGAGTAGAGCCAAATTCCATATAATTATTAGATTTTTATGTTTCTCTTGAGCAGTGAATAACTTGAGGACTACGACAAATAGTCGTGTTTGCGACAATAGGAGCGCAAATATGTCTCCCCAGCTTAGCTCGATGGATGACCTGCCAAAGTTGATCGATATTGGTTGTCTACGAAAAGGTAATTTTATATTTATCATGCATAGATACCAAGAGTGGCTATTTAAAAACAGGTTTGTTTGACGACAAGCGCTGCCATTCTAAAGGTAGCCGAGTTGCGAACGCACGATGCGCGTGGCGTTCGAGAGTCACTATGTTGTATCAAATTAGCGGTTTCTGTCTGTGCTATGGAAAAGATCTACTGTATCTTCAGACGTTTCATTTTCCTGGTGATACGGGCCGTTATCCTCAAGGTGGAGTAGAGTGATCTCGCGATCGTAGCGATCAGACCGTATACACATTTCGAGCGCTGGTTCACTGAACCAGCACCCGCCCGGTCTTAGGATGCCGGTCTTCGCTTCGTCTGAATGGTCTCCCGTCACTGCCGTTGCCGCCGAGGGCAATTCGTAGACGTTTGCCCGTGTCGCGATAAAGGTTCCACTTTTGAAGGCCGCTTCACTTGCTTTGGCCCAGTGCGCAAACCCCTCGTTCGAAACGACCACCAAGGCCCGGGTCTGTGTAAACTCGAGCCATCGGAGGATCACAGCGGTCAGGGAAACGCCGTAACGGGTCGCAAGAGTTCCTAGAACTTCGAAGTCCGGACGCGTCCGCGCTGAGAGCGACTTCCGGAGATCGTTGAAGGGCATGAGAAGATTGGCCGCAAACTGATCGGCCTGCCGTTCAATGTCAGGTCCCTCTCCACGGTGAATGTTACCCTCGTCGCAAAAAATGCCGCCGTCGTACTCGCCCCCGTCCTCGATCATCCGGCGGTGGAGAACGTAGTGCCCGAATTCGTGGGCGATCGTGAAGTTGCGGCGCCCTGCAGACTGTCCAGCCGAGCAGACAATGCCCCACTGCCGCGGAGGGGTATCAGAGTAGACGAGGGCGCCGACACAGCCTGGTAGGTCGCGGTCGATGACCTCACGGATCGGCGTCGCTGGTGCCGTCTGAGCGGAGTATTCGATGGCCAAGCGTTCGACATCGACGGGTCCGTTCTCGAACCTGTTCAGCCCGAGCACGGTGTCCAGCATCGTCGTCAGCTTGTTCGCCTCCTTGAGCGGATGCGGCAAAGCACCTTTCATGTCGACCGCTTGCCGCCTAGGGTCTTGGCGATCTCGCGCAGCTGCCGCTTCGTGTCCGCATTCATGCCACTGTACTCTCGAAAGAAAGCTTGATCTTGAGCGTCTCCGAGAGACTGGCTGTCAGACCCAAGGAGATAGTCTACCGTGACCCCGAGCGCGGTCGCGATGGCAAACAGCTTGTCTGCTGACGGTCGTGGCGGGTTCTTGTTCTCGAGTTCCCACACATAACTCTTGGAGGACCCGGTCGCGGCCGCGAGCTGGTCGAGCGTCATCCGCTTGGCGTTTCGGAGTTCCTTTATCCTCGGACCGAAACTCATCGAAGCTGTCGTCCGCGTATGGCCATATCCGCGTGATCCCCCTGTTCGCTGTGGACGTATCGTAGGTCCCTTGACTCCGAAGAACAAGGCGCCCACCTTGTTCGGAGTAGCGATACGCGATGTATCATCACAGTGGTTAGCGCGCCCCTGATTAAGGGATCGCTCAGCTGGCGACGCAGATGCGCCGCAGAGCGCCGCGACTCAACGACGAGGGGCTGGGGATGGCAAAGAACACGGGCAACGGCTTTCGTCGGGGAGCAGTGACCGGAAGGACGCAGTTTCAGCGGCCTGACGGGCATTGGCAGAAGCGCGATGAACGCACGGGTCACCTCATGAGCGTCAAGGACGATGGCACTCCTTTCAAGGGAGTGGCCCGCGAGCCGGACGGACGTGACACGCCGAATGCCTGAGATCAAGCGACAGGCCAATTCAAGAGCAATCCTATCAACTGTCTGATCAAAACAGTCTCAAGGAGACGGCGATGTCCGCCAAGACTACCCATTTCAAGGTTGGCAACGGCGACATGACTCTCATGGTGCTAGAGAGTGGTCGTCGCCTCCTCATCGACTGCAAGATCGGCGTCGCGGCCGACGATCCGAACGATGATGCCCCAGACGTCGGCACCCAGCTTCGCGACCGCCTCACCCGCGATGCCAGCGGACGCCTGTTCGTCGATGCCTTCCTGCTCACACATCCGGACCAGGACCATTGCGCGGGCTTGCGGCGCCATTTCCACCTCGGCCCTCCTGCCTCGTGGGTGAAGGCCGACGACAAGATCGTTATCCGCGAGATGTGGTCGTCGCCAATCGTCTTCCGCCGTGCCGATCGCAAGAACGCCAAGAGCGGGCATACCCTGTGCGAGGATGCGCAGGCATGGCGCGACGAGGCTCGACGCCGGGTCAGATTGTTCCGGGCGCAGCGGTGGCTCACCGATGGCGACCGCATTCAGATCCTGGGCGAGGACGTCGATGGCAAGACGGACGACCTCTTGCCGATCCTCGTCTCGGCCGGATCGGCCTTCTCGACCATCTGCGGCGTAACCGATGCGACGTTCTCCGGGCTGCTTCTGGCGCCGATGCTCGCCGATGACGATGCGGAGGCGGAGGTTCTCTCGAAGAACAACTCCAGTGTGATCGTGCGGTTGACCCTGGCGGCCGGCGGCAATCCTATGGCCGGGCGCTTCCTGTTCGGAGGCGACGCCGAGGTCGCCATCTGGGAGAGGGTCCGCGACAGGTACACGGACCAGGATCTGACCTATGATGTCCTGATGGCGCCGCATCACTGCAGCTGGCACAGCCTCTCCTGGGATAGCTGGTCGGAGAAGCGCGAGAAGGCCGTGGTGTCGGAACGGGCAAGGTCGGCGCTCGCGCAGGCAGCGTCCGGCGCGATCATCATCTCGAGCAGCAACGCCATCCTGGACGACAACTGCGATCCTCCCTGCATCCGCGCGAAGCGGGAGTATGAGGCGATCCTCAAACCCGTCCTCGGCCCCTTCCGGTGTGTCGCGGATGAGCCGGGCGACGATCCGCTGGAGATCAGCGTCAGCTATTTCGGCGTCAAGCCGTTCCGTCTCCTTGCGGGGGTGGCCGGCGGCCTTGCCACGGGTGTCGGCAGTGAGGCCCTGGCCCATGGCTGATGCCTCGATCGCACCCGCCGTTCTCAGGGCGTTGCGGATCTCCGCGGCACACCCGGCCGTGCGCGCCGTGCGCGTCGAGGGATCGCAGGAGGACGGTTCGGTCTGGGCTGAACTGGACATCGCGCAGGAGCTGCCGTCCGCCTGGCGCATCGCCGGTGTCAGTCCGAGCGGCGTCCGGTCCATCGAGAGCGTCACCATTAGCTTCCCGTCTGATTTCCCCCGGGGTTCGCCCCGGGCTTTTCTTCGGGCGGATTTCGACCGCACCCATCCCCACCTCCTCCCGGTGCCTAAATCGCTTGGGCTGCCGCCGCAGCCTTGCGTCGTGCAAGCCTTCCCGTCTGAACTCATCCAGGCCCGCGGCTTCTCGGGCTATCTCGACCAACTCGCGGACTGGCTCGACAAGGCCGCCATGCTGCAGTTGAACAATCCGCAGCAGGGCTGGGAGCCTGTCCGGCGCAATCGCCTCGACGACGAGATCATCCTCGATCCCGACGTGATCCGGGAGCTGGCGGTTCCGTCGGGCGAATGCGTGGTCAATGCCACGGACTACCTCCGGTTCGACCTCGGCGACGGCAAGCGGATGATGCGGGTCGCGCTCAATCCGGCCGTCCGGGTCGATCCTGCCACGGCTCAATGCAGCGAAACGAAGATATCGGAGACGGCCGCCAGGGGCCGGGGCATCGCCCTGGTGGTTTCAGCCCCGGACTCCGACGGATCTCCGACGGTGATCGACACGGCTGTTCCGGAGGACGTCGAGACGGTCGAAGATCTCCTCCATCGGGCTGCGCTGTACCGATGTGCCCAAACGTTGAGAGCCAAGCTCGATCATATCGCGTTCCGGTTGGATCAGGGCAGGTTCCAGGCTTGCCCGTTGCCTGTCATCTTTCTCGTCCGTCGTCCATTCGCTCTCGTCGGCAGCACCTCAAGCATTGAGATCTGCCCCTACCTTCTCGACCTAAAACCGGGCGGCGATCTGCTGAGGGGTATCGGACACGTCCGCCTTTGCGGGGTCCGCGACGACATCTCGGTAAGCCTCCTGCGTCGAGCGTCCGGCGATCCGGTAGAAGCCGGCCGGCCACGTTGGGCGCTTCTCGGGTGCGGCAGTGTCGGATCGAAAATCGCCGTCCATGCAGCGAGGCGCGGCCTTGGGCCGACAGACATGTTGGACCGCGCAACGATGGCGCCGCACAATTACGCTCGTCACGCCTTGCTGCCGGAGCCGGACGTCCGCGGCGGGGCCATGGCGTACAAGGCGCAGGTCCTGGCGCATACCCTCTTGGGTTTCCGACAAGAGCCGCGCATCGAGATTGGGAGCGTTGAAGAACTGTGTGCCTCCCCTGAGGGGCGCGCGGAGCTCAGCGATTGCCGCCTGGTCGTGAACACGACCGGCTCCAGCCTGCTCCGCGAGGTCGTCTCCTTCCGTGAGTGGGAGGCAAGGCCGAGGTTCGCCGACGCTCACCTCCTCGGTGCAGGAAGCGTCGCGTACGCTGCCTTCGAAGGAGTGAGCGGTAACCCCAACCTGAGCGACCTTGCCGCGGAGTCCTACCGCATCCTCGCCAAGGATGAAGCGCTCAGGAGAAGCGTCTTCAGTGCCGAGGCGCAGGCGATCGACATCGGACAGGGCTGCGGCGCCCTTACATTCCCGATGCCCGATGACCGCCTCAGCGCGCTCGCAGCGGGTCTTGCCCAGACGGTATGCAGCACCCTCGGGAGAGATGAGGCGCCTACGCACGGAAACCTGCACGTCGGGCATATTCTGCCTGACGGGCTTTCTCAGTCGTGGACGTCGGCCGAGATTGAACCCCGCATCTTGGTGCGGAGTGGCGCCGTCGAGGTTAGGATCAGCCCGAGGGTGGACTCCCAGATCAGAGCGGCCATCGCCGCACGTCCTGGCGTCGAGACGGGGGGGGTAATCGTCGGCCGCTACTCGCAGGTTGGAGAGGCCTTCCAGATCGTCGACCTGTTGCCCGCTCCGCCCGACAGCGTGTTTTCCGCCGAACGTTTCGTGCTGGGGGTCCAGGGCCTGAGGCAATCCGTTCGTCAGCTTCTCGAGGAGAGTGGTGGGTCGCTCTACGTCCTGGGGACTTGGCACAACCACCTCGTCCCGAGTGGCCCGTCAGCCTTAGATGCTGCGACCGCTGCACGTTTGGCGCTTCGCCAGTTCTTCCCGGTGCTCATGCTGATCGCCCATCCCGACGGCTATTCGTTCCTTTCCGCCGAATACAGCGCTGAAGCCCTTCCCGCCCAGACGTTGGAGCGCCCCCTCGGATGACAATGCGTGAAGTTTTGGAACAGAACGGGTACATCAGCGATTTAGCTGTCAAACGTTGCTGAGGATGGGGGCGCTCCACCCCCTTTTGTGAGGTTAAGCCACAACCGAGGTACGGATGCCCTACGATATTGATTTCCTACCTGTAGGCACCAAAGCCAGTAGTGGAGACGCTATTGCATTGCGCTACGGCGATGATGTCAACGGATACACTGTCCATATTGTTGATGGCGGTTATGCCGATACAGCCCCAGGTCTCATCGAACATATCCGCGATAGCTACAACACTGAACACATTGATAACGTGGTCCTAACACATGCTGACGGCGATCACGCCGCCGGTCTGGTTGAAGTTATAGAGACTCTTTCTGTCGGTGCGCTTTATATGAACCGACCATGGCTCTACGAGTCCGTCCGATAAGTCATGATGCTCGTCCCAACCTTCGCACGAGGATCATGACGGCGGCGGCGTAGAGGAAGGCCTGGGCGGAGGCGAGGGTCGCCTCCGGGTCCTTCCAGAGGCGGCGGTTGCGGCTGATCCAGCCGAAGAAGCGCTCCACCACCCATCGGCGCGGATGCACCGCGAAGCCGACCTGATCCTTGGGTTTGCGCACGATGTCGACGGTGATGCTCGTGGCGGTCGCGGGCCTATTGCCGGCATAGCCCGCATCGGCAAAGGCCTTGGTGATGAAGGGGAAAGTCCGCCGCGACAGGCGCAGCACTGGTCCGGCCCCATCCCGATCTTGTACGTCCGCAGCCTGCGGATCGAGAACGAGCGCCCGCCCGTCCGTATCGACCAGGGCCTGACGTTTGCGGCCCTTGATCTTTTTTCCCGCATCGTAGCCGCGCGGACCACCGCTCTCGGTGGTCTTGACGCTCTGGCTGTCGAGCACGGCCGCCGTCGGCGAAGCCTCTCGACCGACCCGCTCACGGTCGGCCATGACAAGGTGATGGTTGATCCGACCGAACAAGCCCGCATCCCGCCAGCGGCTGAAATAGCCAAACGTCGTGCTGCGCGGTGGCAGGTCCTTCGGGATCATCCGCCACGCGATGCCGCCGCGCAGCACGTAGAAGATTGCGTTCCAGATCTCGCGCATCGTCCAGACAGGCGGACGACCGCACGGGGCCGGCTTCGGCAGCAGCGGCGCGATCACGGCCCACTCGCCATCCGTTAGGTCGGTTTCGTAGCGCAGGCCGGCGCGGTTATGCTGCCGGCGAGTGGTCGGGGTCCACATGGCACTTCCAGATCAGGCTTCAGCACCCTCCTGGAATCACTGCCATCCCGGCCACTCAACCCCCATCAAGCGTTATCGGACAGGCTCTACGTTAACGAAATAATTCACCATTTTCACGGCAATTGGTCGCCTGACGGCCTGTATAACCACTTGCGCGAAAAATATCCAACGCTCGTCGAGCTGGAGACAATCTCTGCCGAACGCGATATTCCGATCTACGAGGCCTTCCAAGGCACGATGATCGGCCAATTTCATGTGTTGGCGCCCTCCAGGCAGCGTTATTTGGACCTCCTTCCGGATTTTAGCAAAACGCCAGAGCGCAAAACGACGGCTGATACTGCCGGTATCGTCGGCTACATCATTGAAGACGCTAAGACTGCCGTCCGCTGGGTTACGGAAAGCTGGACCGGAGAAACCCTATCGGAGAACCCGGAGCCGACTACAGCCTCGAATGAAAGCAGTCTGGTGCAGATGGTGGTGATTGACAACCGGCAGCTTGTACTTACCGGTGATGTGGGGCCGGACGGGCTTCACGAGGCCGCCACCTATGCCGAGGCTCTGGTGGGATCTCTGTCACCGACGTTCATGCAGGTGCCGCATCACGGCAGCCGCCGCAACGTCACGCCATCGGCCCTCAACCGCTGGCTCGGGCCGATCCAGGCTCAGAGCAGCGCCACCATCGGCACAGCCTTCTGCTCGGCGGCTCGCTTGGATGAGGATCACCCGCGCCAAAAGGTTATTAACGCCTTCATCCGGCGCGGCTATGGCGTGCATAGAACTAAGGGCCGCCACATCTACCACCATTACGGGACACAGCGTGGGGGTGATCCGTTGACGCCTGAGCCGTTTTCCAATCGGGTCGAAGAGTGATGGATCTCTTCAAACAGTTCGACACCTACAGCCTCAAGGCTCGGGTTTTCCCGGCCTTGATCGCTGGCTTGCCCACGTTGGCACTCCTGTTTGCCATCGTTCCGTGGGATCATTTTGGCATTTCCCACGCTATCGCGGCAGCAATGGGCGCAGTTCTGCTGTTCGCCTTCGCCGATATGGCCCGGCATCGTGGCCGGGTCGTCCAGATGCAACTCGGGACCGGGGCGACACCCGAGCAATGGCATCGAGGCAACCCGGACGTACCTGAGATCTCCAAGGATACCTTCCGTGATCACGTGGCCCGTCAGCTCAAGCGGTCGGCCCCGACGAGTGAAGATGAACAAGCCGACCCAGCCCGTGCCAACGACTTCTACCTGAGCGCCAATGCATGGTTGCGTGACCGCACGCGCGACACCCGCGCATTCTCGCTCCTGTTCAGCGAGAACGTCACCTACGGGTTCCGGCGCAACCTGCTCGGACTCAAGCTGGCCGGTTTGGTACTTAATTTCCTAGTTCTAATGTTCTGTTCTGGCATTTTGTGGTTCCGACCGACCTACTTCGCTGCACTGCCCAATCTCGAAGAGAAACTGACATTCATCATTGCTGCAGTCCTGCTCCATTCAGCCTACCTAGTGTTCGCAGTCGGCAAGGCGGCGGTCCGTGACGCATCACGGGCGTACGGGCGGCAGTTGATCCTCAGCACGGAAGCCTTGATGAAAAAAACGTCCGGGGCACCGAAAGGCACCAAAGCATCAAGTAGATCCGATGGTTTGCGCTAGAGTAAAGCCTGACGCGGATCGGTGAGTGAACGTCGGTTATTATGACTCCTAGTCTAAGAATAAGATTGACAGATAGCCACTTAATTCCAATGTTCATCCCTACGTCCATTTAGGAATACCCTTACGGACGCACGTGTTTCGAATGGGTCGCCTCTGCTATTAGAGATATACCAGCTTTCGGCCCAACTTGGCCGCCAGGTCCGCCGTGTCCGCTTTTCGAAAGCAGCCACTACCCAACCCTCTGGCTAATACGTTTAGAAGCGACAACCGTTTGGTGGTTCGGCCATCGGCGACAGCCAGTCCCCGAGGGGCGCGCACGTCGGCCCATGCGACGCCGGCCTCCAGCTTTTTTGCTTGAGTATGAGGTGCCGCTGGAGAAAACTCGCCTCAACTGAGGGCGGAGACGACATGCCAGGATCGACGTTTCAAACCAATCCGGTGGACCTACCGAAGGTCCTCGACGACTGCCACCGGGGCGTCATTCAGCTTCCGGATTTTCAGCGTAGCTGGGTGTGGGACGAAGATCGTATCAAGAGCGTGATCGCCTCGATCTCCCGGGCGTTTCCAATCGGCGCCTTGATGTCGCTTGACACGGGCGGGCCGGTGAACTTCAAGCCGCGCCCTGTCGAGGGCGCTCCAACGGAAGCGCGTGACGTCGTTCCGCAATCGCTCCTGCTCGACGGCCAGCAGCGCATGACGTCGCTCTATCAGGTAACGCTGCGCGGCAAGGTGGTGGAGACCGTCACCCCCAAGAAGAAGCGGGTCAAACGCTGGTTCTACATCGACATCCGCAAGGCGCTCGACGCTGACACGGACCGCGAGGAAGCCATCATCGGCATGCCCGAGAACCGTATCGAGCACGGCGATTTTGGTCGCGCCGGTGAGCTGGATCTCTCCTCGGTAGAGCAGGAATACGCCCATCTGATGTACCCGGTATGCCAGGTGTTCGACTGGGACAGTTGGCAGGACGGCTTCGATGAGTATTGGGCCGGTGACGAGCACAAGGCCGTCAGAGCCGCCTTCCGCACCTTCAAGAAGGAAGTTCTTGAGAACTTCAAACACTACCGCGTGCCGGTGATCGCCCTCGATCGCTCAACCTCGAAGGAGGCGGTCTGCGTCGTCTTCGAGAAGGTGAACACTGGCGGCAAGGCACTCGATGCCTTCGAGCTGGTGACAGCCATGTACGCGGCCTCCGGCCATGAGTTGCGCAAGGACTGGTACGGCGACGAGAAGACAAAGGGGCGACACCGCCGCCTAGTGGATACACTGCGTTTGGCGGACACCGAAAAAGGCATCCTGGCCGGGGTATCGAACACCGATTTCCTACAGGCAGTATCGCTCTTCTACACGCGCGACAGACGTCGAGCGGCGGTCGAGGCCGGCAAAGAGGGCAAGGAGCTGCCCGCGGTCTCCGGCAATCGGCAGGCCCTGCTCGATCTGCCTCTGGAGGCTTACATCCGCTACCAGACGCAGGTGGAAGCCGGCTTCGTCCAGGCGGCCAAGTTCCTGCACATGCTTCACATCTACCGCATCTTCGATCTGCCCTATCAGTCGCAGATCGTGCCGCTGGCGACGATCCTCGCCGATATCGGCGAAGCCTGGGAGCACGAGGCTAACCGGGCAAAGTTGTTCCAATGGTACTGGAACGGTGTCTTCGGCGAGCTGTACGGCTCGACTGTCGAGTCCCGGATCGCCCGCGACTTCGTTGAAGTGCCGGATTGGCTGAGGGGTGGCAAGGCGCCATCGACGGTCAGCGAGACGATCTTCCGCGCCGACCGCCTAAAAACCATGCGGATGCGCCTCTCAGCCGCCTACAAGGGCGTGAACGCGCTGTTGATGCGGAAAGGCGCCAAGGATTTTCGCTCAGGCCAGAAATTCGATCACACCGTGTTCTTCGGCGAGAATGTCGACATTCACCACATCTTTCCGCAGTCTTGGTGCAAGAGCAACGGCATCAGTCCAGCTGTCTACGACTCGATCATCAACAAGACGCCGCTGTCGGACCGCACTAACCGGATTATCGGCGGTGCGGCGCCATCTGAGTATCTGGCCAAACTTGAGAAGGGCAGCAGCACAGCCCCATCGATCGAGGGCGCAACGCTCGACGACCATCTGCGATCCCACCTGATCGATCCGGCGCAGCTCAGGAGCAACAATTTCGAGGCCTTCATGGAGAGCCGACAGAAGGCGCTCCTCGAGATCATCGAGCAGGCGATGGGCAAGACCGCTTACACCGGCAATACCTCCGAGGAGGGGCTGGACGTCGAGAGCGACGCCGAGACCGCCGAGGCCGGGCTCACGATGCCCCTGCAGTCAGCCGCGTGAGATGTACAGCCTGCCGGCGATCGATGCGCATGCGGATCTGATCCTCTCACTCGCCGAGGCCTGGACGCTTCCTGCGCGAGTTGCGCGACGCCCTGGACGAGCATGGCGTGCAGACCAGCACGAGCGGGCTGTCACGCTTCTTCGCTCGCCACTGGATCACCCGCAAAACGTATGGCCCGCCCCGTCTGCAGGTGGCTCTGGATGTCTTGGTCTAAGCAGTCTGCACAAACGTATCAGGCCTTCGGGCGAGCCCTTGGCCGAGATGGAGAGCCACGCCGCATCCCGCGACGATGTGCGCTGCTTGCAGATCAAGGGGCATCAGGCCGTGCGCGATCATCGATCGGCGCAAGCCCAACAAAGGGCTCCCCCCGGGCTCGGCGAATGCGGAGGCAATCGTCACATAGCCGGAGCGTATCGACGCCACCGGCGGGCCGGTAGCCGTCCGCAAGTCGGTAATCCGTAGCCGGATCGTCGCCGCAGACAGAGCAGATGTCTGTGCGCCCGGTCATCTGAATGACCCGACGCGTCATCATCGCCTGGGCCGGCTCCCAAACCTCGAGCGCAGCGAACCACGCGGCACTGTGTGGAAGCAGCACGGTCGGTTGCTTAACGTGAAGGTGGCCGTGGGCTTCCAGCCACTCCGCAGCCACCGTGACGCGTTGGCGATGCAGAGTCGCTAAATGCTCGTACAGATCAGCCATGTGCGCAAAGAAATTCAGATTATGCCGGCGTGCCAATAACGAATAGGTGCCGCGATTAATGATGTAGCGATTGGGGCTGCCATCCTCATTCGCCAACACGCTCCAGCAGTATTCCGCTATCTCTTCGGTCGCCGCCGCATCCATGAGAGCAAGATCGTACTGCCAAGGGTTCTTCGCTTTCTCGATCTGCCAGACAGAGAGGTAGCCGGAGTGATCGGCCCCCACGAGGTGGTCCAAGGGTAAAGTTAGTGCACGGTTGGCCGCTCCGCCACGGGTAGCTTGGCCGGCGGAGCTGGTCGGGCGAGCGCAGCCGGCCAAGCGGAGAAGGCTGGCATGAACACCTCCGGTGCCGGCGGCAGGTATCCCAGAGAGGCATGCGGGCGCACAGTGTTGTAGTGACGTCGCCAGCTTTCGATGACGACCTGCGCTTCCCTGAGTGTGTAGAAGATCTCGCCGTTGAGGAGTTCGTCGCGCAGACGCGCGTTGAAGCTTTCGACGTAGCCATTTTCCCATGGTGAGCCTGGCGTGATGTAGGCCGTCTTTGCTCCGACGCCGGTAATCC
>NZ_JAIETD010000078.1 GCF_019745455.1 Methylobacterium sp. | reverse complement strand
GGGTGGGTTCAGACACGGGTCACTTCTCGATGGAAACTTCGGGCTCCGCCGGGTCAACTCTCAACGGAAATCAACATTGAGAGCCTTCAGCGCGGTTGCGACCGGCGCAAACTTACTCGTCCAGTCGAGGCCGGAGCGCGTCAGCAGCTTCACACGCCCGCCGTCGATCCGGGCCTGCAGGCGATAGCCATCGTGTTTTATCTCGAACAGCCAGTTGGGCCCGCTCGGCGCTGCATCGGCGAGAGTTGCGAGACCGGGTTCGACGAAGGGTGGCAGGACAGCTTTGCGGGCCCCCTTCACCTTGGCCTGCGTTGGCCGGCGTGGGCGATCCTTTGCGATCTCAGCGCGAGCCGCATGATCAGCCCGGATGACCCTGCCTTCCGCCATATCGGCGTTCGTGCGCCCGGAGATGACGGATGTCAGATGCTCGATCAGGATATCGGGCTGGCCCGGCGCCCGAGCGAAGGCGTCCTCGGCTTTGATGAGGAGCCAGGTCTGCTTCTTCTCGCCGCCCCGGCCCTTCATGCGGATCAGATGCCAGCGTCCGCCGAGACGTGCGCCGTCGAGCACAAATTCGAGATGGCCCTTGGCCATTGCCTCGGCCACATCACCGACTGGCGTCCAGGTGCCTTGGTCCCAGACGATCATGGTGCCTCCGCCATACTGGCCCTTTGGGATCGCACCTTCCCAGGCCAGATATTCGATCGGATGGTCCTCGGTTTGAACGGACAGGCGCTTGTCGCCGGCGACGAGGCTTGGTCCCCGGGTGACTGCCCAGCTCTTGAGGACCCCATCGTGTTCGAGCCGCAGGTCGTAGTGCAGCCGGCGCGCGTCATGCTTTTGCACCACGAAGCGCGCTTTGGCCGAAGGCCTGCAGCGCTTGCCTTTCGGCTCTGCCGACACCGTGAAGTCACGTTTGGCACGGTAGGGATCGAGCGGTTTTGCCATCATCCTTTCGCAACATGCCGATGCAGCCCGCGTTCCGTTTGGCTCAGATTAGCCATCAGAGTCTTACCCAAGAATTCGTAAGTTATCCACAGCAAAAATTGACCGGAACGACTCTGCGATGAGTCTTGTTGAGTCCGCCAGTTGGGCCTTTTCACTACGCTGTGAGCGGATCGACTCTCGAATATTTAAAGAACGTTGGAGGATGCCGTGGCGGCTCGCGCAAATTGGAAGGGACATCTGCGGCTCTCACTCGTGTCCTGCTCTGTCGGGCTTTATCCGGCAGTGAGCTCCACGTCCCAGCTGAAGTGCCACACCATCAACCGGCAGACGGGCAATCGTGTCAAGGAGCTGGTCATCGACTCGTTGACCGAGGAGCCGGTTGAGCGTGAGGACCGGGTAAAGGGCTGCGAGGTTTCCAAGGACGAGTTGGTGCCCTTGGAGGCCGACGAACTCGACGCGATTGCGCTGGAAAGCACGCATACGATCAACATCGAGGCGTTCTGCCATCGGGACGAGGTCGACGAGCGCTACCTCGAAAAGCCCTACTACCTGGCTGCAGAGGACAAGGTCTCACGCGAGGCGTTCGCGGTGATCCGTGACGCCATGAAGGAAAAGGGGATGGCGGGGCTTGGCCGGCTCGTCATCTACAAACGCGAGCGTATCGTGCTGCTCGAGCCATACGGCAAAGGCCTCCTCGCCACCCTGTTGCGCTATCAGGACGAAATCCGCTCGCCGACCGCCTACTTCGAAGACATGCCGGACGGTGAGGCGACCGAAGACATGCGCGAACTCGCCAAGCAGCTCATTGATCGCGCCACGAAGAAGTTCGACCCGTCGAAGTTCGAGGATCGCTACGAGGGTGCCCTCATGGCACTGGTTCAAGGCAAGGCCGAAAAGACTGCAAAGACTGTTAAGGCCGGCAAAGCGCAGTCATCGCCGCCTTCAGGTAACGTTGTGAGCTTGATGGATGCCTTAAAACGCAGCATCGCGGCAGAAAAGGCTGATAAACCCGAGAAGGCTAAAAAGTCGTCTCCTCTTAAGTCCGCAAAGAAGCCTGCAAGTCCGCGAAAGGCGACTAAATCGGTTGAGTCTTCGATGCGCAAGGCGAGCTGAGTGGTGCCTGCCAGCACCTCAGCACTGTGCGTGATTGATGACACCGCTTGCCTCGATACGTCCAGTGCGAGGTTGACGCAAGCGGAATATGAGGTTGTAGAATTTCTAGACTGCGAAAATGCGTGCGCTTGGCTTGAAGAAGAAACTCCTAATGTCGCGATCATCAAGACAGGCCCAAGTCGCGCCCGCTCAATGATATTACAAACACTATGCGATCGCTATGTCTTCGTTCTTTTGCCTCCAGCCATCTTAACGTCTCAGAAATGATGAGGCAGAGGCGCTAGCACTCAACCACATCTATCTCTACTGCGACAGACTTCAACAACCACACCGGACATCGAACGGTCGAGCAGGCGGCGGCTGGTATCGTCTGGCTGGCGGACCGTGACTCTACCGGACCGACCGGAGGCTTCTTCTTCGAGCAGACTTGCGTGCCGTGGTAGAGGTAGGCCGGCATCTATGCCTCGGCCAACTAAGCCCGGCTCTTCCAACCTATTCATGTAGATCAGGAGTGGGCGGAGCGGCAACGCCCAATTCAACGCATCGCCCGCTTGAAAGCAGATGGTGGCCCGTCCACCCATCCTGGTGAAAAGCGTTCATTCTATCAGACTGCTCAGAAGCGGACGCGATGAAGGTCCGATAAGGGTTGAAAGCTGCCGGTCCGCTCAAGGGCGAAGACGGGCGGAAAGCGTTGATTTACTTAATACTTTGAGCGACCGACAGCGTCCTATTAGCTATTGTCGGAAGGTCGGCTCTCGGGTTGTTGATGTACCCGAATTTGCGACGAAACAGGCCGACATCCGCTGATGCCGACATCCGCTGATCCGGTCTACGGCATGACGGCCGCCGGGTCGCTACAGCGCCAATGTTGGGCTCTGCGGACCTACAGAGCCGATCAGGCCGATCCTAACGTTTCCGGTTTGTCCGTCGGTTGGATAAACGCTCGTGTCTGATCTGGGGACATCCCCAGTCACATTGGGCATCTTGCAACGCCGGCATCTTGTCTGGTGATGGCGCGCGACCAATGCTGCACTGCACCGATCTGAGAGTAGGAGGGAATCAAAACATGGAGACGATCGGCCGGGACCTGCAGGAAATGCAGCGCGTTCCCCTCTCAGAATCGCATATCGCCGCGCTTCAGGCTGCAGGGATCAGGCGTCATTACGCGGCCGGGACTTTTCTCGCACGCGCTGGCGCACCTGTCGATCGGTTCGTCTATGTCGAAGCGGGCGAGATTGAAGTGGTGAACCCGTTCACCGATGAGCGTCACCTTCCGTCCACGCTGGGACCGACGCAGTTCATGGGCGAAATCTCGATCTTGAGTGGCGGCAACTGGTCGATGCCAATGCGCGCGGTCCGGGATACCACCGTCGTCGAGGTACCGCGTGTGGAGATGCTGCGGCTGATGTCCGATATTCCTGAGATGTCGGACATCGTCATTACGGTTCTCGCTGCACGGCGGCGGCGGCAGCTCGACTCGCGAGACGGCACATTGGTACTCATCGGCGAGGATGACGACAGGGCGGTTCGGCGAGTCGCCGAATTCGCGAGTCGCAACCGCCTTCCCTATAGGTCCTACGCTCTCGGCAGCCCGGAAGCTGGAGCCGTTGCGAAAAGCTGCGCGATCGCTTCCGACCGGCCGGCCGTGATCTTCGGACGCGACGTCGTCGTGACGGAGCCGACGCCTGACAAGGTCGCCCATCTTTTAGGCCTCAACTACAATCTCGTGAACGATGAGGCTTTCGACGTTCTCATCGTCGGCGGTGGGCCAGCCGGCGTGGCGGCGGGCGTCTATGCAGGCGCGGAGGGGCTCCGGGCGCTGGTCGTCGAGGACCTCGCGATCGGTGGTCAAGCCGGCACATCAAGCCGCATTGAGAATTACATGGGATTTCCGACAGGCATCTCGGGCGCAGACCTTGTCTGGCGCGGCGAGGTCCAGGCGATGAAATTCGGGACCCGGTTCGCGATGCCGCGGCGGGTGGCAAAACTGGAGCAACTCGAAGACGGCGTCTTTTGTGCGACATTCGAGAACAATCAGCGCGTTCGAGGGCGCGCTGTCGTCGTGGCGACCGGTGTCCAGTATCGACGTTTGCCGATCGTCCGGCTCGAAGCGTTCGAGGGCTCGGGTGTCTATTATGCGGCAACAGAAATTGAGGCGCGGTATTGCCGGAACGCCGAGACCATCATCATCGGTGGCGGCAATTCCGCGGGCCAGGCGGCGATGTTTCTCAGTCGCTCTGCTAAGCATGTTCGCCTTCTTGTGCGCGGTCCATCGCTCGCCACCTCGATGTCGAGTTACCTCTCAAGTCGGCTGGAAGCGGACCCGGCGATCACCATCGAATATGGCTCCGAAGTCAGCGCCCTCCATGGCGATGGTCACCTCGAAGCAGTGACCATCCGCAGCATCGTCGATGGAACGGTCCGTACGATCCCGGCATGCGCCGTGTTTGTCATGGTCGGGGCTGCGCCGAATACACAATGGCTCTCGGGGCTCATCGAACTCGACAACCATGGTTTTGTACTGACCGGAGACGCGATTGGCGCCGGCTCGCCCTATGCCACGTCACACCCCGGTATCTTCGCGGTTGGCGATGTGCGCGCAGGCTCGGTCAAGCGCGTCGCATCGTCCGTGGGAGAGGGATCAGTCGTAATCTCCAAGGTTTGGGATTATGTTCAGCGTTGAATAATTTATAATTATTGCCACCCAATAGATGCGACGCGTTCGCGAGTCGAACTACCTACATCTTTCATTAAATTTGACTACTCGGGAAAATAATCGAATCTGCTGTTCAGTGGTCACCTTCTTCAATCTTTTCACTCTGCGGCCGGATTGGCGGTTAAGATGAAGCGTTCGCCGTGGGGCAAAAAGGGGTCCGATTGGCATTCATCCCGACGATATGCGTCCGTTTTGTCCGGCTTCACGGAAGCGGATACTGCGAAGGTCCGGCAAAGTTCGATTGCTGCCACCTCCATCTAGTGCTGAGATGGCTGGAAAGCAGCCGTCCGCTATCTAGAAAGGATGCCGAAAGTCGCAGCAAGGCAAAAATTGCTGCGACTGTGGCTACGCTCAATGAGCCTATGCGAGTCTCGACGCTTTAGATCAGACAATGCATGCTCGCAGATTGTTTCAGTTGGTTGAGGATCAGCGGAAGCCGCTACGCGATTGCGAACTGGAGAGGGCTGCTGACGGCTGAGGGTGAGGCAGTCTAAGGAAAAACCAGCTTAACGAGCCGTCGGGCTGCGAGGCAAGCGAGACGCGAAGATGCGGTCGCGTCAGCTCTAGGAGGGATCAGCGCTGCCGACGCGACCGCTTCTCGGACGGAGAGGCACTCGACACCTGAACCAAGTCAGCCATGGGAAGCTCGCATTCACGCAGGTGAACGCAAAAGCCCCGCCGCGGCGAACCGGGCGGGGCTGAATATCAAGGGGATGAGGCTCGCACCTGTCGAGGCTAGCCGCCACCGGCGGAACCGCTCGCTCCGCCACCACCCGTATTGCCGACGGGCTTCTGGTTCTGCTCAGCGTTGCCGCCGACACCCGGATTGTTCGAGCGCGTTTCGGAGCCGGTCGCCCCTGGAGCGACGACCCCGATCGAACCGGGACCGCTGTTTGCAGCGCCGCCAGGCTGAACGACCGTGCCGGGTGGAGGGCGAGTATCGCTAGGCGCGACAGTGCCCTGGGCCAATGCCGATGTTGCCAGTGGCAGCGCCAGGACGGCCAAGACGAATTTGTTCATGTTCCTCACCTGCATGTCCGTGAAGCTGTTTCAACGCGATCCGCGCGCAGATGTTGCTGATCCTGAGACGATTGAGACAGACGCCCGCAATTGGCCCAGCCGATCGCTAGCAGTCAGATTCTGACGACAGGACCTGTCCTGAAAGTCGACTGGGGTTTCGACCCTCAGGAGGGGCAAGCCGATGCACGGCAGAGTAGTCCGAGGGCGTCGTGACCTCGTGAAGTTCGGCGAGGTGCCGGAGGATTTCACCGAAAGCCTTCATGACGACCGAAATGGAATTCCCCCCGCACGACGGGTGCCGGTGGGGCTGTGTTCGGAAGAGGCTGAGAGGTTACCGTGCCATGCCGCCACTGCTCGTGCCGCCACCGCTGCTGTGGCCGCTGGTCGGTGTCCCGGCCCCGCCCATCGGCGACGCTGACCGACGCAGGTGCTTGCGACGGTTCTTCTTCATGGCCGTGTAGGTCGTCGGTGCCTCGACCGATCTGAAGCCGGCCGACGGTGATTCAGCGACAGCCACGCTCGATGCTGAGAGAACGAACGACGCGGCGACGAAGAGGCATTTGACGTTCATGAGGCGCTTACTCCGAGAAGGTTCATCGGATGCCAACTCCGGGTTGGTCGAATTCGTTCGGCCTCATCTCTCGCGATCGAACATCACTAAAGGCACGGCTTGGCTGCAACTCCAGAGTTTGCGCCGTTCCAGCGGCACTCTCCTCAGATGAACCTTCGCCTTTGAGACGCGATACCGGACATCGGCACGGCTGTACCGTCCAAGCCCTTCGTCAGTGAACCTTCCGACCAGTTGACGGTACGGACGTCTGAGAGGAACTGTCCGGAGAGCGCGAGGGTTAGAGGGGTCCCTTTGAGGAGTAAACGCGTATGGACGTCTGGCATCTGATCGAGCGTGACCACCAGAATATCGCTCAGCTCATACACGACATCCCAAATGCCCTGGCGGGCAAGGGCATCATTCGCAGCCGCGAGCGGCTTCTAGGCGACCTCATCGATCGGCTGGAGATTCACGCCGACGCCGTCCATGCGAGCCTCTACGAGCCTCTGAGCCGCACCACTGAGACACGTCTTCTCGTCGAGGAGTTGCAAGGCGAGCACGAGGCATTCATGCGACCGTTGGCAGGCTTGGCCCGTTCGCGCCGCAAGGATGCACATGGGTGGCTCGATGCCTTCGGAGATGCGACCTTCCTCGTCGATCAGCACCTTCACCGTCACACCCACGAGCTGCTTCCAGCCGCCCGCAGGCTCTTGTCCCGTGAGGAGGTCGAGCACGCCACCCGCATGTTCATTCGTGGGAAGACGAGGGCGCTAAAGTCGAGACAGCAGGTGGGACCCGGTGTGACCGGGCTCGGCGACCTCGTAGTCATCGGCACGGTTGGTGCCGCTCTGGGTGGCCTCGCACTCCTCGCTTGGCGTTCCGGGCTATTCGGCAGCCGTGATCTTCCCAACCAGCGGTATGATCTTAGCGCAGAAGCTGAGTAGGTACGTTCCAGCGGCCACAGCCGGAGCTAATCACGCTGAAACCTTAGGGTGATCACGGCGCCACAAGACCATGTCCGGCGCCGGTCGGTCGGCGCGTTGCCTGAGCCATGAGGATGAATTCACGGGTTGTAGGATATGACCTCTGTAGCTCGCCCCGTTGGACAGTTTGGGATCCTGTCAAAACGGTCACTACGTGCGTGCTCGGCGGCGGAGATTTTGCTGGGCCGGCTTTCCGGGATTTGTGCTTCATGGCCTTCCAACCTGCCCACATCACCGACCTCTAGCGAATCACCGTGCGCCTACTTAGAGCGCCCGAAATCTGCATACAACATGCAAAATACCAATTTCGAACCGCTCCTGCAGGCACCCGATCTTTCGGCAACGATTTGACCGACATCATCGCTGTCGGGATCGCTAATCAAGCAGGACTGATCGTTCTCGGACATTGCATGATGCCGGTGAAAATAAGGACATTCTCCGTTCAGCCGCCTCCTAGTCCGAGAGGCTCGACGGGGCCTGCCACTCAACGCCGGCATGTTCGCGAATATCTCCAGGACTGCTGCCTGTGTCCGCGTCACTCACCCAATCGCTTGGTTCGACGATGTCTATGATCTCGTCATCAGGGTAGGCAGCGGCAAGGAACAGACGAGCTTCACCCTCTGCCGCAGCCCGAACCGTTACGAGCGGCTTTGATCCCTCTGAACCGCGGACATTGGCGATGAAGAGCTTTGTCATGGGGGCGTTCCTGTCTCGAGCGCAGTGCATCGATGATTGGCTAACGCGCGACGAACGTTGCGGCTTCATCATGCGCGTGTGGCCGCCGTAGGGAGCTTCGCAGGAGCCAGCACCGCGGCAGGCCGGAACGCTTGCCATCCTGGCTGCATTGCTCCTTGAAACGAAATGAGGGAGCGTAATGATAGTGCAAGCCGATACACCACGGCCTGACGACGATGCCAGGCCCTCCGACAACCAGCCATCTACTCCGGTGCACCCGGTCCGCACTCCGCGGTCGGTTCCTGAAGAGGACGATCCGGAGATCGAGAAGACGGAGGAGCAGCCGAGCTAGCCCACGAGCGCGTCCGGTTTGAACTCATAAGCGGAGCCCCGGATCGCTTGGGTGACCGGGGCTCAGTTCTTCAGCCACTCTCCTCGGCAAGGCACAGACGGCCAGGCGGCGGCTTGTCGATAAGCCTCGGGGTCCTTGCGGGATGCTTAGAGCGTCATCATCGGACCAGCTCATCCACAAAATGGGCAGGCATCGAGATGCGGCTAAGGAAGCCGGAATTGCTTCTCGTGCCGGCCGAGCATCTGAATGCGAAGATTTGCTAGTTGCGAACAGGAGGCGGACGTGCAGGAAACACCCGAGGCGGACGACGCCGCGCGCACCATCGCCGAGGCCGTCTACGCGGCATACGAGCGGCAAGCGACGACCCGCATTCATCCGGCCAAGGTGCAGACACTCCTGGCGCGGCTTGCCGAGACGATCCGGCCGGAGATCATGTCACCGCCTCGCTCCATCATCGCAGCTGTGAACGTCACTCTCGATGCTTGGGAACAGACGAACCACGAGGTGCAGGGCCCACGCGTTGCCTCTCTAGATGTGGCAGACGGTTCGATCGCGATGAGTCTGCCGCAGCGGTTGGTGTGACCTTCATCGAGGTGCCGGCCGAAGCGATGGGTATGCCGCAATGACGCCAGAGTTGCTGAACGAGCTTCTGTGCAATCGAATCCTGGGCATTGACAAAGCCGTCATCCAGGTCAGCCAGGGCCGGAACGCCAAGGAGGCGGCAGCGACCATCCGTGCGAACCTGATCGACCTGCTTAGCCTCCTCGATCGCAATCCCGGGCTCGATGCGGCGGCTGACGACCTGCAGAAGAGCGTTCATGCCATCGTAGAGGCAGGTGACCGCGGAGGCGTTGAGGACCGGCAGATGAGGCTGCTCACTGAGGCGCATGCTCGCTACAAAGATCGGCTTGAGGCCGCTGGCGTAGAATTGATTCCCGAGAAGTCCGGTGGCCCTGGGGTACGGCTGAGGAAGGCATAGCCGTTCGCTTGGGCGGCAAGTGATCTCCAAAGTGGTTTCGCGGCCACACTGCGAGGCCAACGAGCGACGCTACGGACAAGCTGCCACACTCCCCTCAAAGGCTTCCTGCATGCTTCGTCTATCGAAGTGAGCGGAGGATACTTGCGATGAGCAACCAAGGGCAGCCGACCGGGGCTGACGTCATTCCGTTTCCACCGCATGTGGCGTCCATGACGCCAAACGCGGACATCGCCTCGATGATTGAGGTGCTTCAGGATCATCTCGCTCTGGCACGTGAAGGTAAGCTGCGCTCGGTTGCGGTCGTGTCCGTATCTGCCGACGGCGCGGCAATCGGCACGCAATGGTCGTGTCAGAACGCAGACATCACCGGCTTGATCGGGAAGCTGACGGTGCTCACCCACGACATGATGGCCGCTCGCAAGTAGCTCTCCGGCGCCGAACTCGGTGGGGGCAGACTTCTCCGCCGATTGCCCTAACTCCTTCCCGTCACGAACGAAGGAGACCTCATGCCTGAACAGCCGAGCCATGTCGTGGATCGCATTGAGACAAAAGCTGCGAAGGTCGCCGAGCGGGACCGCGTTGCCCATCAAGCGTGGTCAGAGCTCCATGAATCCATCCAGGCCCGGGACGAGAAGACGGAGCGGCTGAAGGCCTTACGATTGGCCAAGCAGCTTGAGCGGCGAGAGTGAACTGACGCCGGCGCTACGAAACCAACGACGTGGGGTTATGGCGCCGGAAACTGCCGGAATGAGACTGGGTTCGGCGTTCAATCCAGAATGAAGCCGGGTACACCCCAATCATGCGAAGTCGACGTCGAGGGACGGTGGCAAGCTGCCTCCAACGCCGACGCCTCCGCAATCTTTCGGAACGCTCGTAAGACGTGCCTTGCCTGCCATGGCTCCGTCTCCGTGGGCGGCACGTTCACAAGCGTGGATATGTTGGGCCTTGCACATCGCAAGAAGCACAGCAGGTGTTCCTCATGCTCATGCTCTGGTGTTTCCTCACAGACCTCAATGGCCGCGAGGTTCTCATCCTGTGGGGGGCTCGGCAATGGATGGGGCGACACGAAAGCTGATGCCCACGTGTAAGCTTGGCTTCCAAAGCATAGGGCAGGCATTGCGTCGCAGAACCATTCCCACGGGTTGCTCGGCCGCTTCCAGGCCGAAGGGACTCGATCGCTGAACGCCAAGCTGTACCTCCATCCACTCTCGACTCTTTGCAGCTCCTCGGAAGGTTCGCTCACAGGCTGCTTCGCGAGCAGAAAGTATGACCGGGTTGGATGAATGTCTGCCGGTCTGCTTCCGGGAAGTCAGGCGACGAGATCAGTGGTTCGCTCATAACGCGACGTACGACGGCTTTGCGTTCACGTCGGTCGCTCCGGCCTCAGACTCGAGACGCCCGTAGCGGACGCTCATCCAGGCAGTGCTCACCGGCCACGTTTCAACCGATCAAGGCAGGTTCTGATCTGTGTAGCTTCAGCGGCGCTTGTCGCCATTCCGAGGCTCGCTGCATAGGCCTGCCGTGCCTCGTCATCGCGCCCGATGCGTTCGAGCAGGTGTCCGCGCACCGCGTGGTAGTAGAAATACGTCGCCAGTTGACTCGCGAGCGGCTCGACAAGCGCGAACGCCTCCTCTGGGCTTCGGGCTCGCGACACGGCAACCGCGTGGTTCAGCGCGACAACTGGCGTCGGCTCGAAGTCGGCTAGCGCACGGTAGAGCTGCTCGATCTGGCCCCAGTCGGTCTCCTCGAAGTTCCGTGCACGGGCGTGGAGCGTGGCGATGGCAGCCTGGAGCTGGTAGGGACCCAAGCGTCTCAAGCGGAAGGCCCGGTGAGTGAGGGCGACTCCGTCTGCGATGGCCGCGCGATCCCACAGGCGGCGGTCCTGATCCTCGAGCAGGACGATCGCGCCGGCCGTGTCGAAGCGCGCCACGGCGCGCGAATGCTGAAGCCGCATCAGCGCAAGCAGGCCGAGCACCTCCGGCTCGTCGGGGAAGAGCTGAAGCAATAATCGGCCGAGACGGATCGCCTCGTCGCACAGCGGTTGCTTGTGCCCAGCTTCGCGGGACGAAGCGTCATAACCATTGTTGAAGGTGAGATAGATCATCGCCGAGACAGCCGCGAGCCGCTGGACCCGAGCGGACTGCGACGGCGTCTCGAACATCACGTCCGCCTGTCCGACCGTGCGCTTCGCGCGGGTGATCCGTTGCTCCATCGCGGCTTCGCTGACCAAGAATGCGCGGGCGATCTCCGCGACGCTCAGACCGGACACGACCCGCAGTGCGAGCGCGATCTGCTGCGTCGCCGGCAGGTCGGGATGGCAACAGATGAAGAGCAGGCGGAGCACGTCGTCGCCGTACGAGGCAGCGTCGATCGACTCGGCGAGTTCGTCTTCAATCAGCTCGACGGGCGGAGCCATCGCTTCGGGAAGGTGCGTCTCGCGGGCGATGCGACGCAAGCCGTCGATCCCGACGTTGCGCCCGACCAGTATCAGCCATGCGGTCGGGTTGCGCGGCGGCACCTGAGTAGGCCATCTGTCGAGTGCCTTGAGGCAGGCCTCCTGGTAGGCTTCCTCGGCGAGCTCGACATTGCCGAAATAGCGCAGCAGGGCGGCAACGGCGCGGGGGCGCGCCGCCTTGAGTGCGGTGCCGATCCAGTTCGCGTCGTGAATCATGTTGGCCTTCGGCGCCCGCACCGGTCCGACAGCGCAATCGCCTGTCACATATATTTGCCGTGTTGGCGTTCGGCCTCGGCATCGAGGCGCTTCGCTTGAGCGTCGATCTCTGGCGTCGAGATCTCGGCGAAGTCTTCCATCGTGTAGAACCGACGGATCTCGATATCCGAGTCCGAGAGCTGCGGATTAGGGCAGCGCTTCACCCAATCGATGGCGTCTTCCATCGAAGCGACTTCCCAGATCCAAAAGCCGGCGACGAGCTCCTTGGTCTCGGCGAACGGGCCGTCGATCACGTCACGCCGGTCGCCCGAGAAGCGGACCCGCACGCCTTGGGAGGATGGCCTCAAGCCCGCGCCCGTAACCAGGACGCCGGCCTTTACCAATTCCTCGTTGAAGTTCATCATCGCCTCGAGCAGTTCGGGCGGCGCCATCTTGCCCGCTTCGCTGCCCGCGTCGGCCTTCACCAGCACCATCACGCGCATCATTCGTCTCCTCGTCGTTGTTGCGGCCAAGGACGGACGAGCAAGCGTCGATCCGACATGACCGGCGAAGTTTTTTCCAAACCGATCGTAACCGCGAACGCTCGGTCAAATACGGGCTGTTGCTTCGATGAACGCTCGTTCGCTGCGGTCACGCGACGGGCGTCCGAGGAAGGCCGCAATGTCAGCTTTCCGGCATTCCTGCCGGAAAGCTGACAGGCTTCTCACGGCCGGTTCCAGTCGTACAGCGGTGCCCCCGCTCCACGTCCGCTTTCGAGCATCGTGTCATGGCACCCGAACACCCGGGTCGGGTCGAAAGCGGGCGGTATGAAGCGTCTGGCAGACCGGGACAGCCGCACCCGTGCTACCACTAAGCCCAGAAGGCGAAGGAGAGCCCGCGTGATGGGCCCCCGTGGATCGCTAAGTCCTCGCGAAGGCAAGAAGATCAGCGCTGGGAGCGTCAGCGGTGAGCACGCCCTGGCCGACGCCGGGATCGGTGCTGAGGGTTTCGTTTCTCAGCAGCTCCACCGACAGCCGAGCGCTGGCGTCGATCGGGACGATCTCTCCGTCTTCGCCGTGCAGCCGAGGGTCGGGACGCAGATCGCCTTCAGATCCTCGGCCTGGTCTGCCTCTGAGAAGGCCTTGATGCCGTCGTACTGCGCCTTCGCGCTGCCCATCATGACCTGGCGCCACCAATTCTGGATCGCGCCTTGCGAGACCTGTGCGACCGGCCAGTTGAGATTGCAGAGCGGGCCCGTCGGAACGGTGAGGAAGATTTGCGCCCGGTTATCCGCCAGCGCCTTGCGGAACCTGTCGAAGACCTCGATCGGAGGCCGCCGGATTGCTCTGGGTCTTGAGCGTCAGCGGCGGCACGGCGCTCAAGGGAGCCGCCTTTGCGACCCGGCCCTGTGGCTCGTGGTGCCGCTCCACGTCGCCGGCGACCTCGCCGCCGCCGGTCGAGTGTCCGATGTGGATTGCTCCGCGCCGATCAAGGTGCTGCACAACGGCCGCAGCGTCGACCGCGTACTTGTCCATCGCATGTTGGTCCGAGACTTGACCGGACCGGCCACAACCTCGTCGGCCATCGTGTGCGGAGAACCGACCGTTGCGTGGTCGCCCTTTGATGCGGAGCCGGCGAACGTCCGCTTCCGGGCGAATTGGAGCAGTCACGTCATGTCATTGAGGAGCCGGCTTATGCCGCGACGACGCCGAGTGCCCCAGCGTTCGCCGCAAGAGCCCGATCGTATTCGATGAGTTTTGCTACGTCTTGGCAGGCGTCACGGCCATAGAGCTTCCCGATGAGGTACAAGGTGGTGTCGATCGCGAGCGAGACACCACCCCCGGTGACGACCGTGTCGTCAACGATCGCCGCTACCTGCGGACGAACGCGATCCGCCATCGTGGTCAGCAGGTCCAAGGGTGCGACTATCTCGGCTCCGACCGCCGAGCGCCGGGTCGTGGCCAGGCGCCCGTCGAGGCTTCCGGCCGCAGCGAGGATCAGGGCTCCCGTACAGACGGAGGCGAGGCTCTCCAGACGTCGGCTCCGCAGGAAGGCAAGAAGCCGAGCATCCTGCGCAGCCTGCGACCAGCCCGGCCCGCCGCAAACAACGAACACGTCGCAATCTGGGGCGTCAGCGACGCCATGAGGCGCCTCGAAGACGAGCCCACCTGCCATGCGGATCGGACCTGCCCCCGCCGCAATAACAGCGTCGCCAAGATTTGGAAGGATCCGTCGGGCCATCGACAGGACGCCTATGGTCCCCCCCAGATCGATCGGCTCGATACCGTCGTACACGATCACGCCGATGCGCCTGGGTGCGTCTCGGTCTCGCATGGTATTCTCCTCTTGATTGTCGGGCGCGGCCCGCAGCAGGACCAACGGCGTTCAAGCTGGACTGGACAGAATGACACTTCGGACGACAGTGCGACGGGAGCAAATCGACGGTGAGGCGCGCTCCCAGCTCGCGATACTGGCCGACGAGGTGCGGCTCCACCGGAAGCAGCGCGACCTATCCCTCGAGGCTCTCTCATCTCTCTCGGGCGTCAGCCGCTCGATGATCTCGAAGATCGAGCGTGGAGAGGCCGTCCCGTCAACGGCTGTACTGTCCCGCCTCGCAGAGGCTCTGGGAGTTACCTTCTCGCGCCTGATGGCGCCGGAAACTGAGCGCGAGGTCCTGTTGATCCCCGCAGCGCGCCAGCCTGTCCTGCGCGACGAAACCTCCGGCTTCCTGCGCCGCTGCCTCTCGCCGGTTTTGCCGGGGCGCGGTATCGACTGGGTGCTCAACACGCTGCCGCCAAACGCAAGCACGGGCGAGTTTGTGGCGCATCGGCGGGGTGTGTCAGAGTACATCTTCGTCCTCAAGGGACGGCTGCAGGCCGTCATTGGCGACCGGATCCTCGTCGCAAACGAGGGCGACAGCCTGTATTTTGAGGCCAACGCTGGCCATGCTTTTACCAACATCGGCTCAGGACCCTGCGAGTATTTCCTGGTGATCGACGCGTCTCGTCTGCGCTGAACTAAGCATCGCTGCGCCGGCTTCTTTCCGCCCCAGATTGAAAGCGTCCAACAGGGCGGAAGGACCTTATCGACGGCGCCTCACGCCAAGCGCCGTCAACATGGCACACCGATTGCCTCCTCGATAGTGGATATTGTTCCACTCAAAAGAGAGGTGAGGTACGTCATGACCAGCACACCTGCTGTCGCCGCGTTGACCCCCCAAGCCACATCCGCTGACGATCGGCAGATGCGCCAGATCATTATGGCCAGCATGCTTGGCACCATCATCGAGTGGTACGACTTCCTGATCTACGGCACGGCCGCCGCGCTCGTGTTCAACAAGTTGTTCTTCCCGAGCCTCGACCCGGTCGCGGGTACGCTCGCAGCTTTTGCATCCTA
Source organism: Methylobacterium sp. (assembly GCF_019745455.1). Lineage (GTDB taxonomy): Bacteria > Pseudomonadota > Alphaproteobacteria > Rhizobiales > Beijerinckiaceae > Methylobacterium. The sequence goes on along the minus strand of NZ_JAIETD010000078.1, from coordinate 2,926 downwards.
TGCAGTCGGCTTCGTGGCACGCCCGCTCGGCGGCGCGATCTTCGGTCATTACGGCGACCGACTCGGCCGAAAGGCGATGCTGACCCTGACCATGGTGATCATGGGAATCGGCACCTTCCTCATCGGCTGCCTGCCTACCTATGCGGAGATCGGACTGTGGGCGCCGATCCTGCTCGTGACCCTTCGTCTGGTGCAGGGCATCGGTATCGGCGGAGAGTGGGGCGGCGCGGTTCTTATGGTCATCGAGCACGCCCCGGAGCATCGGCGCGGGCTTTATGGCAGCCTTGTCCAGGTCGGCTTCCCTATAGGAATTGCGGCCTCGACTGGGACCTTCCTGTGGCTGACCACCCTGCCAGAGGCCGACTTCCTGTCCTGGGGCTGGCGGCTGCCGTTCCTCGCTAGTGCGCTCCTCATCGGTATTGGCCTGTTCGTACGCCTGCGGCTCGTCGAGACGCCCGCCTTCGCGCGCGTCAAGGAGAAGGCCGAGGTCGCGCAGATGCCCCTCCTCGACGTCGTCACGAAGCAGACGCGCACCTTCTTGATTGCGGTCGGCCTCAAGGTTTCAGAGGTCGCCTGGGTCTACATTCTAACCGTGTTCTCGATCGTCTACGCGACGAAGACCCTCGACCTACCCCGGTCCCTGATCCTGAACGCGATCCTGCTCGCGGCAGCCCTTGAGCTCGTGACCATGCCACTGTTCGGATGGCTCTCAGACAAGGTTGGCCGCAGGCCGATGTACTTTGCGGGCACGACCATCAGTGCCGCCTGTGCGCTCGTTCTATTCGGCCTGCTCGATACCCGCGATCCGACGACCGTGGTGCTGACCATCGCCGTTATCATGAGTTTGACCCACGCGATGATGTTCGGACCGCAGGCGGCGTTCATGCCGGAGCTCTTCGGGACGCGCACCCGCTACAGCGGCGCCTCCCTCGGCTGCCAGGTTGCGGCGGCCATCTCGGGCGGCTTTGCGCCGATGATTGCCACCGGGCTCCTCGCCTGGGCAGGCGCAACATGGCCCATCGCGCTTTACCTGATCGCCCTCGCAATCGTGAGCTTCATCGCCACGATGGTGGCGAAAGAAACTCGGCATCTCGACATCGCGAGAGCCTGAAATAACAGCATCGCTGCCCATGGTGGTTCCAGTATGATGGAAACTCGTCCACTATGGGCGGCAATGCGGCAGCAGAGGGGGAATTTGATGACGAGCAGAACGATACTCAGCACCGACGGGGCGGCCAAGGCGGTCGGGCCCTATGCGCAGGGCACACGCGTGGGAGACCTAGTCTTCGCCTCTGGCCAGCTCCCGATCGATCCGACGACCGGCGCCATTCCTGACGGCGTTGAAGCCCAGACCCGGCAATCGCTGGCCAACCTTGCTGCTGTCTTGGCGTCCGGTGGCGCGAGCCTCGCCTCTATCGCCAAGACGACGGTGTTCCTCAAGAACATGGACGACTTCGCTGCGATGAACGGGGTCTACGCCGAGCACTTCACCGAAGCGCCACCGGCTCGTTCGACCGTCGAGGTCGCACGTCTACCCCGCGACGTGCTGGTCGAGATCGAAGCAATCGCCCTCGCGATGGGCGCATCCACATGAACCAGGATGACACCGTCGATGCCGGCCCAGCAATGCTCGACGCCTTCACGCATCCCGCAGGATCGATTGCAGTCTCGGTTCCAGGTGGAGCCACGGCCTGGAACGGGACGCTGCTTCACATCCACGTCGCTCCTTCGGCCAGCTACGAAATGGAGGAAGTGCACGAGGCCACCTGCGTCGCTGGGCGTGGAATCGTGGGCGATCGCTACTTCTCCGGAACAGGAACTTACTCGCCGAAACCCGACGTACGCGAGGTGACGCTGATCGAGCAGGAAGCTCTCGACGCCCTTTCACGCAATGACCCCCCACTGCAGGGCGGTTCCATTCAACTGCTTCCCGTCGATCACCGCCGCAACCTCACGGTTCGAGGCGTACCGTTGAACCATCTCGTCGGCCGCCGCTTCCGCGTCGGAGAGGTGATCCTACGGGGTGGACGGCTGAACTTTCCCTGCAAGTATCTGGAGGAGTTGCTGGGATTGCCGGTCTATCTGCCGCTCTACAACCGCTCGGGTTTGAACTGCAGCATCGAGCGCGGCGGCGTGATCCGTCCTGGCGACGCGATCAGCCTCCTCGAGGGAAATACGGACTGACGCCATGACCGCCCGTATGATCATGAAGCTCAGGGTAGCGTCGGCGCGGCCGACGACGCCCGAAGTGCTACATCTGCGTCTTGTCCACCCTCAACGCACGGAGCTACCGGCCTGGACGCCGGGCGCTCATGTCGACGTGCGGCTCCCGGACGGGCGTATTCGCCAGTACTCGCTCTGCGGGGATCCGGCCGACCGCACACAATACGAGATCGCGATCAAGCGCGAGGATGCAGGCCGCGGCGGCTCGGCCTGGATGCACGCGAACCTTTCGCCGGGCAGCTGCGCGCACGTCTCGGCGCCGCGCAACAATTTCCCTCTTGTGGAGGCAGCCAGCGAGCACATCCTGATCGCAGGCGGAATTGGCGTGACGCCTTTCGTCGCGATGGCGCGCCAGCTCGCTGCGGAGGACCGGAACTATGTTCTCCACTACTGCGCGCCTTCGCCTGGGCGCGCGCCCCTTCTCGACGAGCTCCGCATCATCTGCGGAGAGCGCCTACGCGGCTGGTTTTCGTCGACCGGCAACCGTTTCGATCCCGCCGCGATCGGGCCACCCCGGGCGGGTGTCCACGTCTACGCCTGCGGGCCGCAATGCGGATTCCGACGGAAGCCGGCCACCCATTCCGACGCGAAGCCGGCCAGCGTTCCGATTTGATGTCGGCCACCAGTCCGAGATGAAGCCGGCCACTCGGTAGCCGGCATCGGCGACGGCGCATCCCCGTGGGTCAGCAACCGCGGCATCCCA
>NZ_JAIETD010000023.1 GCF_019745455.1 Methylobacterium sp. | reverse complement strand
TGCACACCCTCAAACCGCCACGCATAGGCCTTGATCGCCCAACGCGCCACATCCCAATGACGTTCCGCAACCAGACACCTAGCATTACAGTTGCGGATCGAGATTTGCAATCATTGGTGGTGAAATACTACTCGTTTTGAGCCTTTGAACGTATGCGTATTCGCTCGGCATAGCTCGACCTGAACAGAGGGAAGTCGGCCGATTTGATGCGGTTCAGAATTCTGCAACTGTAATGCTAGTCATCCGGTCGGCCGAGCAGAAACCTTCGGTCTCCGGCGCTGACAAAGTCCGTCAATAAAGCTCGCGGATTAGGCCTTGTCTCGCTTTGATCGAGCGGAAGCGGACCGGGTCCGTCGAGGATGGTGCGGCAGAGAGACGGCGAGAAAGTCTCAATGCTTGACCGCATTGAGTGAAGCGATCAGGTCTTCGCGCTTGCGGACTCCGATCTTGCGGTAAATCGCGCGGGCATAGACCTTAATCGTGCTCTCGGAGAAATTGAGTGTCTGCGCGATCTCCTTGTTCCGCATGCCGCTCTGGATCAGCGCGAGAACGTCCTTCTGCCGCGATATCAGCTCCGTCTGCTCATCACCGGGCTTGGATCCAGCATCGGACCGGTCGGGCAGCACCGACATTACGGCTGGAACGAAAATCTCGCCTTGGCTCACCGCACGGAGGGCCTGCCGCATCTCGACGGTGCCGAGCGATTTCGGCAGATAGGCGTGGACGCCCGCCTGCAGGGCTTCCAGGATGTCCGCGCGATCGTCGGATGAGGCAGCGATGGCGACGCGCACCAGGGGGAATCGAGTCCGGAGGCCGCGAAGACGAGAGCAATGCCGCGTCATCGGCGATGGCAGATCGAAGATCGCCATCGCGATGTCGGAGCGGTCCTCGAGGGCGGTCAGGGCCTGGTCGAAGGACGTCCTCTCGATCACCTCGGCAAAGCCACATTCCGATTTCAGCAAGCTGGCGAGATATCCGCGATACGAACCTTGCTTGCTCGAGATCAGCGTAGCGCTAGACCGGCTAAACATCGCTTGTCATCCATCGTTCGCCAGCGAGGCTGTTGGGAAGGCGGCCCGCCGCTCGACGATCGGGCTAAAACGGGGCCGGAACCCATCGGAATAAGGCCGGCCCCGCACCCCTGGGCACATGACAAGGGGCCGGTGGTTTGCACGCCCGCCCCGTCGTTTCGCAGCCAAAGGCAGGGTGGGAGTGGTATTCGGACGGAATAGCGGGCGGCAGGAAGCCAGAAAGGACATTCTATCTCTACTATTTAATGCTACTTCGAACTTCATATTGAGAACAACTCTTATATTAACGAATTTTTGATTCTTAGCAATATGAAATTGGCGGACTAAGTCATAAAAGGCTCTGTAACTAGTCATATCTAATCCAGGTGCCTAGTTCTTAAGCCTGAACATTTGATCCTGTGCGTACGTATTTCGACTTCATCAAAAAGGTGGGCTTTGCACGGATCGTGGGGGTTCGTTTCCGAAAATGCGCAGCACGAAGCCCGGGATTGCTGTTTCGCTTTCAGCAATGATGAGGGGCGCTAGTGTTCGCGGACAGCTTCACCACTCCGAGGCGCTTTGATCTGCACATCGGACCCTAGGGCTACGGCCACCGTATGGTGACGATCTGGCGAAACGGAAACGTTGCCGGTCTGAAATTTCCTCACAGCCCGATCACATGCGCCTGAGGTGCTTTCCGACGAAGGTTGAGCGTCCCTGCATTTGCGCTCACTCAGCGCTTCAGCCAAGGGGCGCCTCAGGCGCGCTGTGGACGCGCCAGCATGATCGCAGCACGGACCGCGGCGCGGCATAGCTCTTCACCCGCCCAAGGTTGCCGGATCAGTTGGCTGGCAAACGGATGCGCCGCCAACGCCACGGCTGGATCGATCTCAAACCCCTCACCGAAGCGAACCATGCCCCGCTGTGGGTTAGTCATATAGGCGTTCACCACGGCAGCAACGTCATCATCCACGATTTGCAGCGTCGCAAGGAGGTCGATGGTCATTGGGCTTGGCATCATTACGTCGGCCGTACTCCTCGCCGAGCCGACGGCTCGATGAACAAAGTCAATCTAAACAATCCTAAGGCCGGGCGCGTACGATAAGCCGCACTTCCAATTTGATAGGAAACGGTTGTTTCCGTGTCTCCTGAAAACGTTCGGATGCTGTTGGCGAAGTGGAAGCGCCCTCGACCGACGGTGGGCGTTGATCTCCTCAGGAGGTCGCTGTCCTGTCTCTGCATCCGCAAGCCTCGACCCCGCCTGTGCCCGCCGACACGGTCCGCGTAGCCCACGCTGCCTTCCGGACTGGCACGCCATATCTGATCCTGCGCGACCAGCTCGGCAGCATTTTCACAGACAGCGACTTCGCCGACCTTTTCCCGACCCACGGTCAGCCGGCCTACCCGCCCTGGCGGCTGGCGCTGGTGACCCTGATGCAGTTCCGGGAGGCCTGAGCGATCGGCAGGCTGCCGAGGCGGTGCGGGCGCGGATCGACTGGAAGTACCTCCTCGGGCTCGACCTCGCCGATCCCGGCTTCGACCATTCGCTCCTGTGCGAGTTTCGCGATCGCCTCCGTTGCGAGGGCGTGGAAGAGCGTCTGCTCGATCGGCTGCTCGAACTCGCCAGGGCACGCGGTATGCTCAGGCCCCGCGGCCGGCAACGGACCGACTCCACCCACGTTCTCGCCGCCATCCGGGTCCTGAACCGGCTGGAGCTGGTCGGCGAGACCTTACGGGCCGCTCTTAAAGCCATTGCCGTGGTCGCACCGGACTGGATGCGGCGGGCCATACCACGGGTTTGGGTGCAGCGTTACTGGCGGCGGATTGAGGATGCGCACCTGCCAGAGGCTGCAACCAAGCACGAATCCTATGCTGTCCAGGTTGGCACGGACGGCTTCACTCTGCTCGACAGGGTGGACGACCCCGGAGCACCCGAAGCGATCCGGACCTTACCGATCATGGCGACCTTGCGGCGCGTGTGGGCTCGGCATTTCGAGCGATCCGTCGAAAGCCAAGGCGGCCCCGGCGGGATCGTCGGCTTTCGGACGTTGCGGGGGCGCGGCTCGGGCGAGGATCGAGTCGAGTCGCCATACGACGATCAGGCCCGGTTTCGCGCCAAGAGCGGCATGCACGGGACTGGCTACATGGTGCACTTCACCGAGAGCTGCGAAACGGACGAGCTCCACCTCGTGCTGCACGCCGACACCAAGCCAGCCGACGTTCACGAGGCCCGGCGCACGCAGGTGATCCATTCCGCACTCGTGGCCAAGGACCTCACCCCATCTGAGCATCTGGTCGACGCCGCCTCCGTCAGTGCCCCTCATCTGACCCATGCGCGTGATCAGCATGGCATCGATCTCGTCGGCCCGGGTCGACGCAACACCAGCTGGCAGGGCGGGACCGCAGATGCCTTCACGCTCGCCGACTTCGTTATCGACTGGTCTGCGCGACTGGCGCGCTGCCCCAAGGGGCGCACGAGTCGATATTGGGCGCTCTACAAGGACGCGGCCGGTCATCCGTATGTGCGCGTGCGCTTCGATCCCGCCGACTGCATGACCTGCCTGTCCCGGCCCCAAGGCAAACGCATGAGACGGGTTACCCCTTGAGCAGCCGGGCCATGTAGGCGTCGTCCCAAGCCGCAGTCTTGCGCCTGCCCTTCAGGCTGGCCTTGAGCGAGGCGTCGGCGCGGAGCAGATCGAGGGCGATGCGGCGTAGGAGGGCAAGATTGCGCGCCGCGCCGCGATTGCGCACCCGGCTGCGGTCCTCGCCGAAGGTCACATCCAAGACCTAGTGCTCGCCGTTCTCGATAGCCCAGTGGCTCCGGATTGCCTTGGCCAGCACCTCGGGCGGTACGGTCGCGCTGCTGAGGTAATGGCGGACCTCCGCCGTCACGGCCCCAGTACCCTTCACGCCGCGGATGGTTTCGGTCGCGAGAACCGTCGTCAGCCCCGGCCAGTCGCGCAGCGTGGCAAAGCCGCTCACGTCCCGACAGGTGAAGACGCGCCGGCGCACGAGCCGGCCGTGCGTGTTGTCAAACGCATCGGAGCAGGGCCGCAGGTTGGCCCCGCGGGCGAAGGCGTGCTCGGCAAACCAGGCCCGGAACTCGTTGTGGATCTTGCCCTGATTGGCCTTGAGCGTGAGCAGGTAGTCCGCTCCGCGTTTCAGGATGTGGGTGGCGACCTCACGTCGGCAGGAGAGCGCGTCCAGGCTGACCAAACAGCCGTCGAGCCGCAGCCCCTCCAGCACGACCGGCAGGGCTGCGGGCTCGCCGCCTTTCTGATCCACGGCGCGCTGGGCCAGCACCAGCCCACGTCCGGTCGCGTAGGCGCTAACCAGACGCAAGGGCGAGCGGCCGCGGCGGTCGAAGGAACGCCGGATCACCTTGCCGTCCACAGCCACTTGTTCGGGACCGGCGGCGGCGCCGAGCTCATCGGATTGGAACACGCCTCGCACCCAGGCCAGGAAGCAGCGCTCGAACGCATCCGGGTCGATCAGCATGAACACGCGGCGAAAGGTGTCATGGGAGGGGATGCGGCCGGGCAGCTCCAGGAAGCCGCGCAGCCACGCTTCCTTGCAGCGGCCGTAGAGCGCGATGTCCTCGAACGTCTCAGCCTCAGCCACGATTGCGCAGACCGCGATCACCAAGATGTCGACGAGCCGATGCTCGATCTTGCTGGGGCAGCGTGGATCCTCCAGCGTCGTGAACTGCTCAACCAGGCCCTCGATCATGGCGCGCCTCCGGCCGGAAGCGCGCCATCTTACGCCGACAATGCCAGGCTCGGGCGCACGTCAGTTTTCATGCGTTTGCCCTGGCGCGCGGGCGACGTCTGGGTGAGGGGGTCCCGGCGTTACCGAGCCTTCGACGACGATCTCCTCCCCCGGCCCACCTTCGAGGCCCTCAAGGCGGCGGGGCCTCTGCCGCTCGCCGTCCCGGCAAAGTTCGAGGACTATCTTGCCGCGCGACAATCAGGATGAGAATCGCGAGGGGGTGCGGCGGCGCAGGGCGTAGCCCGGAGCCGACGTAGCCCCTCGCGATGGCGCGTTCCCGATGGGGCGTCGCCGCTGATGATCACGGCCGGCCGGGTATCCCCCGCTTCTTCGCTCAGAGAGGAAGCCTCGGGTGCCTGGCCGTCACGTCAACAATCATCAGATGAGGCTTTTCATGAAGTTCCGACACAATGACGGCGTCGCGGTCGCGGCGGCCAAGGCCGGGTTCAGCGCCGCGACGGGATACCGGCTCGCGCAGGATGCGCAGCTTCCCTCGCAAAAGAACGAAGTGCGAGCGCGGCGGCGACCTGATCCGCTCGCCGAGATCTTCGACACTGAGATCGTGCCGCTGCTGAAGGAGGCGCCAGGGCTACGGTCGGTCGCGATCTTCGAGGAGATGCAGCGGCGTCATCCCGAGCTCGGCCCAGGGGTGCGACGGACGATGGAACGACGCATCCGGAGCTGGCGGGCGTTGCACGGCGAGGAGCAGGAGGTGATCTTCCGTCAGGCCCACGAGCCCGGCCGGATGGGGTTGTCGGACTTTACCGACATGGCCGACCTTGGCGTCACCGTCGCCGGGATCGCGCTCGTTCACCGGCTTTATCACTTCCGGCTCCTCTGGGGCGGCTTCGAGCACGCGCACGTGATCCTCGGCGGCGAGAGCTATGTGGCACTCGCCGAGGGGCTCCAGAATGCGCTCTGGGCCGCGGGCGGCGCACCGCTGGAGCATCGCAGTGACAGCCTGTCGGCGGCGTTCCGCAACCTGGACGCCGATGCGCGCGCCGATCTGACCCGGCGCTACGATGCGCTGTGCGGGCATTACGGCATGACGCCCAGCCGCAACAACCGGGGCGTCGCGCACGAGAACGGCTCGGTCGAGAGCGCGCATGGCCACCTGAAGAAGGCGATCCGCGACGCGCTCCTGATGCGCGGCAGCTCGGCGTTCGATGACCTCGCCGGCTATCGCCGCTTCGTCGACGAGGTGGTTGGCCGCAAGAACCGGCGGGGTGGTCCGCGCATCGACGCCGAGCGCGCCCACCTCCAGCCGCTGCCCGTGTCGCGGACCAGCGACTATGAGGAGACGATCGTCACGGTCACCTCGACCAGCAGCTTCACGCTCAGAAAGGTGTTCTACACCGTGCCCTCGCGGCTGATCGGCCATCGCCTGCGGGTCCGGCTATACGACGACCGGCTCGATCTGTTCGTCGGCGGCACCCATCTGATGACGCTCGGGCGCGGTCGGGCGGCCGGGAACGGCAAGCACGGCCATGTGGTCGACTATCGCCATGTGATCCACTCGCTCCGGCGCAAGCCGATGGCGCTGCTCGGCCTCGTCTACCGCGACCAGCTGTTCCCGCGTGACGCCTATCGACGGACCTTCGACCGCCTTGATCGAGCAAGTGCCCGAACGGCTGGCATACAGGATGATGGTCGAGTTGCTGGCGCTGGCGCACGAGCGCGCCTGCGAGGCGGAACTCGCCGACATCCTGGCGGCCGACCTCGACGCCGGTCGCGCGCCCGACATGGCGGCGCTGCGCACGCGCTTCGCGCCCGATCCGGCCGCGTTGCCCGAGGTCGTAGTCACGCTCGCCCCGCTCTCCATCTACAATGTCCTGCTCGGCGAGGTGGCGGCATGAGCAAGCTTGCCCAGCCGATCGACGCGCAGCGTCTGACCCTCATCCTCAACGACCTGCGGCTGCCCGCCATCAAGCAGAGCTGGCCCGAGATCGCGGCGCGCGCCGACAAGGAAGGCTGGCCCGCCGCCCGCTTCCTTGCAAGCCTTGCCGAGCATGAGGTCGCCGAGCGCGACCGGCGACGCATCGAGCGTCACCTGGGCGAGGCGAAGCTGCCGCCCGGCAAGACCCTCGACAGCTTCGCGTTCGATGCCGTGCCGATGATCTCGCGCGCGCAGGTGATGGCGATCTGCGCTGGCGACGGCTGGCTCGAGCAGGGCGCCAACCTCATCCTGTTCGGCCCGCCTGGCGGCGGCAAGAGCCACCTGGCCGCCGCGATCGGCCTCGCGCTCATCGAGAATGGCTGGCGCGTGCTGTTCACCCGCACCTCCGACCTCGTCCAAAAGCTACAGGTCGCGCGGCGCGAACTGACGCTCGAGGCCGCCATAGCCAGGCTCGACAAATACCACCTGCTGATCCTCGACGACCTCGCCTACGTCGCCAAGGACCAAGCCGAGACCTCGGTCCTGTTCGAGCTGATCAGCGCCCGATACGAACAGCGCTCTACCCTCATCACCGCCAACCAGCCGTTCGGCGAATGGAACCGGATCTTCCCCGATCCCGCGATGACCTTGGCCGCGGTCGATCGCCTCGTCCATCACGCCACCATCTTCGAGATGAACGTCGAGAGCTATCGTCGCCGAGCCGCCGTCCAGCGTCGTGCCGGTGCCGGCCGGCCACCGACCTACGCGACAATCAAAACCGTCGAACAATCGTCGTCCAGCGACAATCAAACCGCGACATAGCCGTTGCCAGCGACAACCGGATCGGCCAACCTCAACACGCCGCGACAATCAGCTCTCATCCTGATCGCCGCGCGCCTCTCATTTAGATCGTCGCGCTACACTATCTCGCCGAACGCTCCGTTCGGTTGAAGGAGGCCGCCCTATCGGTGGGGGGCTGCGCCAGGGCCGGCGACCTCCCCGACGTGAAGCTGACCGAGGCGGGCCTGACGATCACGCCCCTGCGCGCCGCAACGCCGCCCGCGGTCAAGGCTGTCAGGCAGGCGCTGTACGACCGCCTTCCGCCCGCGCGCATCACCGATGTCCTCCTCGACGTGAACGCTTGGACCGGCTTCTCCGACTGCTTCACGCACCGAAGGTCCGGCCGCACCTGCGACGACCGGGCGACGTTTCTCACCTGCGTGCTCGCCGACGGCATCAACCTCGGGCTGACCCGCATGTCGGAGACCTGCCGCGGCGCGAGCCTGCGCCGGTTGGCCCTCGTCCATGACTGGCATGTGAGCGAAGCCGCCTACACCGAGGCCTTGGCCCGGCTGATCGACGCGCACCGCGCCCTGCCCCTCGCTCAGGTCTGGGGCGACGGCACCCGGGCCAGCTCCGATGGCCAGCACCTCTTCGCAGGCGGCCATTGCGAGGCCATCGCCGACGTGAACGCCCGCCACGGCAACGAGCCGGGCGTGAGCTTCTACACCCACGTCTCCGATCAATACGGCCCCTTCCACACCAAGGTGATCGCCGCCGCGGCCGGCGAAGCGCCGCACGTTCTGGACGGACTCCTCTATCACCAGTCGGGCTTGGCGATCGAGGAACAGGACGTCGACACAGGAGGTGCGTCCGACCACGTGTTCGGGCTCATGCACTTCTTCGGCTACGGGTTCGCGCCGCGGCTGCGCGACCTCAAGGATCGTCGCCTTCATCTGCCGCCGGGGCTGATCCTCGACACCCTGCTCGGACCCATGATCGACGACGCCCACCCAGTCGACGTCGATCAGGTCGCCCAGCACTGGGACGAGCTCGCGCGCATGGCCGTCTCCATCCGCTCGGGCACGGTCACCGCGTCGGCGATGCTGAAACGATTGTCCGCCTACCCGCGGCAGAACGGCTTGGCCATAGCGCTGCGCGAGGTCGGCCGTCTCGAGCGCGCGGTGTTCATGCTGAACTGGCTGCGCGACCTGGACCTACGTCGGCGCACCCAGGCCGGTCTGAACAAGGGCGAGGCCCGCAATGCACTCGCCCGCGCCATCTTCTTCTGCCAGCTCGGCGAATTGCGCAATCGCACCTTCGAGAACCAGGCCTACCGTGCCTCAGGGCTCAACCTGGTCGTCGCCGCCGTGATCCTTTGGAACACACGCTATCTCGCGATGGCCGCCGCGAACCTCGGCGTCGGTCCCGACGTCATGCTCCACGTGGCGCCGCTCGGATGGGAGCACCTGTCGCTGACCGGCGACTACGCCTGGGACGCATCGGACCAGCCCGCGCCCGGTGAGCTTCGCCCCCTCAGAAACAAGCCATCGCTGCTCGCCGCATGAGCGAGCCGATGTTCCCGGCCCGTTCGTCCTTAGCGTACGTTCAACTCACTTTCTTGCAGCGACCCCAGGAAGGCGGCGTCTCGGCTGCGCTTTTGCGCCCGCGCGCGAGCCCATGCGACCTGGTCCGGCCCACGCACGCCGAAGGCGAAGTTCAGGGTCGGATCGGGGATGGTGCGCGACCAGACGTAGCCGGCACCGTCGGTCCCTCGTCGACGCCGTCGACGAGGCTACCGGTGAGGGCCGCGACATGGGCGTCGCGCAGATCCTCGAAGGAGGGACCGACGGCATCCATGCTCAGGCCGCGCTCCATGCCGAGCGTGGCGCCACCAATACAGCCTACCCCGAGAGCATCGGCGGGCGGAGGGCCGATACCTCGATCTCTGCTTCAAGCGGAGGTCCAACGGGGTGAAAGGCGAACGGTTTCATCCGTATGAGGTCAAGCCTTACTCGGGAGCAGCCTTGACGGTTTGCTCATTGCGAGGTTCGACGCTGGCCACAGATTGGCGTTCCAGCCACTGACGCAGGCGAGCAGCCAAGTCGCGGTCGAGGCGCTTGGCGTAGACGGTCCTGAAGTATCGCTGGCCTGCGCCCGGACCCTGAATGGCGTCATGGGCCTGCATCATGCGATCGACCTCGCGCCGACAGATGAAACCGATCACGCCGGCGGCCTGATACCACCGCCCCGCTTTGGCGTGAGCTAATGCGGCCGGGTTGGCCAGCACAGCTTCAGCGAAGCACTCGGTCGATGCCTTCTCGAGATGCGCCAAGGTTGTCTGAGCTTGGCTAGTCTCGCGACCTGCGGCGTGCGCCTCGGGGAGCGAGGCAGTGGCGCAAGAGGCCGCGAGGACGCTCACCAGCCCAAGTGCCGTAGGGTTAAGCTTGCGGTGAACCATCAGGCCTACTCACAGACTTCGACGCGGCGGATGATGACGTCGCCATAGGCATCGACGTACCGGCGCCTCTCCAGGTGGCAATAGGGTTCTGCCTCGACGTAGACGGGTCGCGGCGCGCGATAGACCCGCTGGCCGGGATAGTACTGGTTCTGCGGCGAGGCGATGGCGCCAACGACGGCCAGACCACCGAGCACCCCCAGTGCGGCCGCGCCGCCAGGGCCGATGCCGTCTCTCGCCTGCGCGCCGGGTAGCGCCGCCAGGGCGAGCACAGCCGCTAGGGTAATTTCGACGATACGGGTTCTCATCGTCCGACTGCTCGAGGACTGGTGATGGCCTCAGGTTGCGGGCCAAGAGTTAACCATCCGTTAACCGCCCGACCTCGTCACCCGGGCCACGGGATGATCGTGATCTGAGCCGTGGTCGTCTCTTCTGTTGGACAATGCACTTGGGTTTCGTGGCTGTTCGATGGCTAAATCCTTCAGCGGTCCTTCAGGTGGATTCAACGATCCTGAATGCCCGCCCGTTCATAAGCCATGGTCCCCATGCTCAAAGCTGGAGTGAGATGATGAAACGCCTTGCTTGAAGTAGCCCCCTAATTGGCCGGACAGGGTCTCACACTTGTGGAAGTGTGGTGCCTATGACCGACCCTATGGTGAGTTCTTACGACCCGCCTCGCGCCGAGCGCGTCGAGGTGATCACGTCCGTGCAGCGCCGGCGGCGCTGGACGACCGAGGAAAAGGTTCGGATCGTCGATGAGACGTATCTGCCCGGCAACTCCGTCTCGATCATCGCCCGGCGTCACGGCATCAGCGCCAACCAGCTCTTCACCTGGCGTAGGCTGATGGCGCGCGGGCGTTCACGGCCGCCGGTGCCGGCGAGGAGGTCGTGCCGGTCTCCGAGCTACGTGCAGCCCACCTGCAAATCCGCGAGCTGCAGCGCTTGCTGGGTAAAAAGACGCACGAGAATGAGCTTCTGCGCGAAGCTGTCGAACGTGTCGCCGCCCCCAAAAAGCTGCCCTTGCGCGTGAGCTCGTGGCCGGGGGACAGTCGGTGAGTGCGGTCGCCTCGGCATTGGGCGTTTCGCGCCCACACCTCGCCTCCTCTCGGCAGACGGTGCCGCGACGGCGTGGGCGTCCGCCGCTGCCCGACGCTCAACTGCTGTTCTCGATCCGGGCGCTCATCGCCGATCTGCCCACCTACGGCTACCGGCGCGTCCATGCTTTGCTGCGCCGACAGACTGAGCGAGAGGGCCGGCCCACTCCCAACGTGAAGCGGGTCTACCGGGTGATGAAGGTGCACGGCCTGTTGCTCCAGCGTCATGCAGGCGGGGCTGAGGAACGCCGTCACGAGGGCCAGGTCGCGGTGGTCACCCGCAACACGCGCTGGTGCTCTGACGGGCTGGAGATCGCCGCTGAGAACGGGGACCGGGTGCGCGTCGCCTTCGCGCTCGACTGCTGCGACCGCGAGGCGATGAGCTTCGTGGCGACGACGGCCGGCATAACGAGCGAGGACGTGCGCGACCTCATGGTGGCCGCCATCGATCATCGCTTCGGGCGGGTGAACCAGGCACCAAGCCCTATCGAATGGCTGACCGACAACGGCAGTTGCTTTGTCGGACGACAGACCCGCCGCTTCGCAGCCGGGATCGGCCTCATGCCGAAGACGACGCCGCTGGAGAGCCCACAATCGAACGGGATGGCCGAGGCGTTCGTGCGGACGCTCAAGAGGGACTACGTCCGCGTCTCGGTCCTTCCGGACGCCGAAAGCGTGATGCGTGAGCTGCCGCGCTGGCTGGCCCATTACAACGAGCTTCACCCCCATCGCAGCTGGGCTACCGCTCATCGCGCGAATTCATCGCCCAATCAACCCAGGAGACCATGTCCGGTCTTTAGGGGGCAACAACATTGCTACCTTCTCCGCCGTAGCAGTGATCGGCCTCGGCGCCCTTGCCTCGACCGGCGCTGAAGCGCATGGACGCGGCGGCGCGATTGCAGCTGGCGTGATCGGTGGCGTTGCAGCCGGTGCCCTTCTCGGCGCGGCCGCCTCGACCGCGTATGCCGCCCCCGCCTATGGCTACGGTGCCTATGACTACGGCTACGACGCAGCACCGGTGTACCGTACGCGCCGGGTCGTACGCAGCTACGATTATGACGACAACTACGTGCCGACCTACCGTCCTCGCCGCGTGGTGCACCACTACGATTACAGCTACGCGCCGGTTCGCCATGGCTATTCGTGGGGCAGTCCTACCTACTACGGCGGCTGGTAACCTTCCATCCGTTGACCGCGACGAACGACTTCACTCTGATGGAGCCGTTTTTGTATGCGCTTCATTGAGTTGGTCGCAAAGTTTGTTCGAGCGCGAACTCGCTGAAGATCGTGTCGTGGACGCGTGCGCACTGCTCCTCGTCTGTGCCACTACCTAGCGCGGTAGACAGGACGTGTGGGCTGATGGATGATTGGTTACCCGGTTGCGCCGCAAGTGCTCCATAAGCTCGGTTCAACTCCGAGCCCGTCTCTTGTAGCGCAGAATTTGCCCCTGACGAACATGTGGTGAACGCGCCACACCAATTCGCTGTCCCCATCCCGTGGGAGGCCAATCCATTGCCAGCGGCAATCGCGTGCAGTACGAAAATGTGCATATAGAGCAATAACTTAGCATTATTCTAAACAGAACGGCCCGCCGCCGTCGCTGAAGGAAGACTGCTGCGACGAGGGCAACCGCTATGCTGAGGGACGATCGAATTTTGTGCGGCCGCGCTTTGGGCCTGCGCTTATCGTGGGTGACCGCCGTCGCTCTTGGCCTTCACGTTGGTACCGTGAGAGCGCAGCCGGCAACGCAGAGTAGGACCGAGATCGCTACCCGCCTGGACGAGATCAGCGTCGAGGGTAGGGCAACTGGTCCTACGACTGTCGCGGGCTTCGGAGGCGCATCTGGCCTTCCACGTCCGGGTCCCGAGACCGCACGCGGACCGGTCGACGGCTATCTCGCCACGCGCAGCGCGACAGCGACGAAGACCGACACGCCCCTGATCCGCACGCCGCAATCGATCAGCGTCATCGGCACAGACCAGATCCAGGGGCAGAAATCGCAGACGGTGTCCGATGCGGTGCGCTATACGCCCGGCATCTACGCCAACCAGTTCGGCCCTGACACCCGCTTCGACTGGTTCCTGATCCGAGGCTTCTCGGCAACTGAGACCGGCCTGTTCCGCGACGGACTGCAGCTCTTCCAGACCTCGTTTGCCAATTTTCGCATCGACCCCTTCGGTGCCGAGCGCATCGAGGTGCTGCGAGGCCCTGCCGCGACCCTGTTCGGCGGCAGCCCGGTGGGCGGCCTCGTCAACATCGTGTCCAAGCGCCCGCTGACGGTGCCCTTCGGCTATGTCGAGGCCGGTGGTGGCTCGTTCGCTCAGCGATACGGCGCCTTCGATGTCGGCGGTCCGGCTGACCAGACGGGCAACTGGTTCTACCGGCTGACGGGACGGGTTCAGAACGGAGATGCGCAAGTCCGTTTGGCACCCGAGGACCGCTACTACATCGCGCCGTCCTTCACCTATAAGCCGGATGGGGCCACGACCTTCACCGTCCTGACCAGTTTCCAGCGTGACGATACCGGCGGTGCTGGCCAATTCCTGCCCTACGCAGGTTCCGTACGCCCGAATGCGTCAAGGTTCCGGATCCCGCGCACGCTGAATGCCAGCGATCCGCTGATCGATAGCTACATCCGCAATCAGGCTAATCTCGGCTACGAGTTCGAGCACAAGCTCGACGATGTCTGGACCCTGCGCCAGAACTTCCGCTTTTCGTTCACCGAGGTGCACGACCGGCGCTATGTGGGCAACGGCTACGCCGACGCTGCCGAGACGGAGCTT
Source organism: Methylobacterium sp. (assembly GCF_019745455.1). GTDB lineage: Bacteria > Pseudomonadota > Alphaproteobacteria > Rhizobiales > Beijerinckiaceae > Methylobacterium. The sequence continues at coordinate 4,850 of NZ_JAIETD010000023.1, read as the reverse complement.
GCCCGCTACGGCTTTCTGACGACACCGCGCGCCGGCCTTTTCACACTCGACAACCAGGCTCAGGCTCGCTTCAGCGACGGCCTCTTTGGCCACGATCTTCTGCTCGGCCTCGACTACAAGCGCTACAGCCTCTCAGACACACAGGCCGTGACCTTTCCGGTCCCATCGCTCAGCATCCTATTCCCCCGCTATGGACAGCCGAGTGCGCGGCCGCTGCCTTACCGGGTGGTGAACCAGCAGCTCGAACAGCTCGGCCTCTATGCGCAGGACCAGATCGCACTCACCGACCGGCTGACCTTCATCGCCGGTGGCCGGGGCGACTTCGTGAGGAACGACGTTCAGGACAAGCTCGCCGCCGCCAACTCCGTTGCGCAAGACGTCAGTGCTTTCACCTATCGTCTGGGTCTCATCTACAACTTCGACAACGGCTTGGCGCCCTACGTCACCTACGGCACCTCGTTCAACCCGACACCTGGCGTTGGAGCTAACAACCAACCGTTCAAGCCGGAAGAGGGCGAGCAGATCGAGGTTGGTGCCAAGTTCCAGCCACCGGGCTGGGATACATTCTTCACGGTCGCGGCCTTCGATCTCGTGCGCTCGAACGTGCTGACGCCAAATCCGGCCAACATCTTCACGAACCTGCAGATCGGCGCGGTGCGCTCGCAGGGCTTCGAGGCCTCGGTCGTGTCGAACCCGCTGCCTGGGCTGAACCTGATCGCTTCCTACACGCTCTACGGCCTGCGCACGATCGAGGGTACGACGCTCGACCTCGGCAAGGTGCCGGTCGGCATCCCGGAGACCTTCGCCTCTTTGTGGTTCGACTATACGATCCCGGTGGGCGAGTGGCGCGGCTTCGGCTTTGGCGGCGGGGTGAACTATGTCGGCCGCTCCTTCGCCAACGTCGCCAACACCCTCACCGTGCCCGAATACGTCACGTTCGACGCGGCCGTGCACTACGAGTGGGATCAGTGGCGCGCTGCGCTCAACGTCCAGAACGTGGGCGACCGCCGCTTCGTCTCCTCCTGCTCGACGGTGACGGCCTGCTTCTACGGTACCCAGCGCCGCGTTGTGGCGAGCCTGGCCTATCGCTGGTGATCTCCCAAGCCGGCATTCAGGATTGAATGGATGACGCAGAACGATGTGCAGGCGACGATCCCAGGATCGTCCAGCCTCCGCCAGCTTGCTGTGCTGACCCATCTGTAAAGGGCGGACCAATTCCAGGCCGCTGCGGCGGAGTAAAACCAGGCCAGTGGCGGCCGGCCGCTTGAACGATGAAGGGGCTCGATCGAGCTCCTTCATCGTTCGTCGCCGATCATGCGGCTCAGGCCGGCAGGATCTCGCCCGTCTCGGGATCGTGAGCGTCGGTCGTGGCCTGGTTTTGCTCCAACCTGCCGTCGGCGCGACTGTGCCGACTGCGGGAGGATTTGAGGCGGTAACTGTCTCCGTTCAGGCTTAGGATGCTGACGTGGTGGGTCAGCCGGTCAAGCAGCGCGCCGGTGAGCCGCTCCGAGCCCAGAACCGAGGTCCAATCCTCGAACGGCAGGTTCGAGGTCACTACGGTGGAGCCACGCTCGTAGCGCTGCGAGAAGGTCTCGAACAGCAGCTCGGCCCCCGTCGGCGACAGCGGCACGTAGCCGAGTTCGTCGACGATCAGGAGCTTCACAGAGGCCAGTTCGCGCTGAAGCCGAAGCAGACGGCGCTCGTCGCGGGCCTCCAGAAGCTGATTGACCAGCGAAGCGGCGGTGGTGAACGCGACCGAGAAGCCCTTCTGGCAAGCTGCCAGGCCGAGAGCCAAGGCGATGTGAGTCTTGCCGGTGCCGGAGTTGCCGAGCGCGATGACGTTCTCCCGGCCGAGGACGTAGCCGCAGCGGGCCAGCTCCAGCACAAGCATCTTGTTCAGGCTCGGGATCGCGGTGAAGTCGAAGGTGTCGAGGCTCTTCACCGCCGGGAAGTGTGCCGACCGAATCCGGCGTTCGACCATGCGCCGTTTGCGATCGATCAGTTCCAGCTCGACCAGCCGGAGCAGGTAGCGCGGATGGTCGATACCACCCTGGGCGCACTCGCGGGCGACCTTGTCGTACTCGCGCAGCACCGTGGGCAGCTTCAGCTGCTTGAGGTGGTGGGCGAGCAGGATCCCCGGCGTGCCGCCAGTGGTACCGCCCGGCATCGTCTCATCACGCGCCGCGCTCATGCCGCCGCCTCCGGTACCAGCACCGTGTAGTCGGCGGCCACGGTCGTCCTCACCGTAGTCCTGGGCAGATGCGGATAGGCCGCCAAGTCGAGCCGGGGCGGTCGCCGTTCGAGCCGGGCCAACGCGATCAGCTTGACCGCGTCGAAGCCGATCGCCCCAAGCCGGATCGCGTCGGTGACGGCCGAGGCCACGACGTCCTTGGGCATCGCCTCCATCAGGCGCAGCACCTGGATGAACTCGCGCTTGCCGCGGTTGCCCATGCGCGCCTCCAGAAGGTGGCGCAGGTGCTGGAACGCCTCGGGCAGATCCCAGCCCTGCAGCGCCGCCGCCTGGTCGAGGGCGTTCGGCTTGGTCTCGATCAAGGCGAGGTAATGCAGCGGCTCGGACACAAACACGCCGTTGCCGTAGCTGCGCTCATGCCGGGCGATCTCGATGCCCGCACACAGGATCACGACCTCCTCGACGAAGCCCTTCACCAGCACGTCCCGGAAGCCGTAGGCGGTGGGGACCGCGTAGTCGTTGCAGCGGTAGCGAACCAGCGCCGTCGAGGAGACGCGCCCAGCCCGCTTCTCGCACGGCTCCAGCGGCACCGTCGGCAGGGCACGCAGGACGCCACGATCGGCGACCAGCCGCGTGCTGATGCTCTCGGCATGCTGCCCGGCCCGCTCATCCTGCCGGGCTCGACAGCGTCGCTCCAGATCGTCGTTCAGTGCCTCGAACGAGGCCGCCACCGGGGCCGGGGTCATGAAGTTGGACCGGGCGTACTTGACCAGGCCTTCGACCTTACCCTTGTCGTTGCCCTTGCCCGGACGGCCAAAGCGGTCCTGGAACAGGTAATGGCTCACCAGCTGAGTGAAGGCGCGGGTGCGCTCGCGCCGGCCGTCGCCGCAGATCTTGGCCACCGCAACCTTGGTGTTGTCGTAGAGGATCGACAGCGGCATCCCGTCGAAGAACTTGAAGGCGGCGACATGCCCGTCGAGAAAAGCCTCAGAGGTCTCCCGCGGATACGCCTTCACGAAACAGGCGTCGGAGTGCGGCAGGTCCATGCAGAAGAAATGGATCTTCTGACGAACGCCGCCGATGGTGGCGACCGCCTCGCCGAAGTCGACCTGGGCATGACCCGGCGGGTGCGCCAATGGTACGAAGGTCTCACGGCCACTCGCGCGTGCAATCCGGACGTGGTCCTTTACCACCGTGTAGCCGCCGCCATAGCCGTGCTCGTCGCGCAGACGCTCGAAGATCCGCTTGGCCGTGTGCCGCTGCTTGACCGGTGCGGTCTTGTCCGCGTCCAGGATCGCATCGATCACCGGTAGCAGGGACCCGAGCTTCGGCTTCTCGACCGGCTTCGTGCGCGTGTAACCCGGCGGCAGCGAGAACCGGCACATCTTGGCAATCGTCTCGCGGCTCGAACCGAAGACCCGGGCTGCCTCACGACGAGAGTTGCCAGCGTTGAAGACGAACTGCCGAACGGCCGCGTAGACTTCCACGGCAAACATCCCGGGCCCCTCCCGAAAGAGAAGCCTCTCAACCTGGCCGGCTTTATGGATGGCCCGCCCCTCACCGGGCTTCACTGCTAGGTTTGCAGTGTGGCTCACACGAGGAATGGAACGGACCGATGGCCATCGTAATACGCGGGATCGATCTGGGCAAGAACAGCTGCAGTGTGGTCGGGCAGGATGCGACCGGTCGGGTCGTCTTGCGACGCCGGATGCGGCGCGAGACGGTGATGACCTTCGGTGCGACGCTTCCGGCCTGCATCGTCGCCATGGAGGCGTGCTGTGGCGCGCATCACATGGGCCGGGCGCTCGCCGCTCAAGGTCACACTATTCGGTTGATGTCGCCGGAATATGTGCGGCCCTACGTCAAGGCACAGAAGAACGACGACCGTGACGCCGAGGCGATCGCGGAGGCCGCCACCCGTCCGACCATGCGGTTCGTCGCGCTGAAGTCAGAAGCGCAGCTCGACATGCAGACCCTGCACCGGGTGCGAGACCAGCTCGTCGGCGAACGCACCGCCCTGATGAACCAGATCCGAGCCGTCCTTCTGGAGCGCGGTCACATCGTCCCACAGGGACGCGCCAAGCTCGCCGCCAGCTTGGAAAGTCTGCTCGATACCGAGGCGATCTCAGACTTTACACCACGGATGCGTAGCCTGGTGGCGGATGTACGTGAACGCTGGCAGTTCCTCGACGCGCGTATCGCAACGCTCGACGGCGAGTTCGCCGAACAGGCCAGGACCGACGAGAGCGCGCGCCGGCTCACCACCATCCCGGGCATCGGCGCACTCAATGCTATAGCGCTGGTCGCGGCGATCGGCGATGTCGGCACTTTCGCCCGCGGACGTGATCTGGCGGCCTGGCTCGACCTCGTCCCGCGTCAGGGCACCACCGGTGGACGACCATGCCTCCTCGGGATCACGAAACGCGGCAGTAAGTACCTGCGCAAGATGCTGATCCAAGGTGCACGGGCCGCGATGCCGATCCTGCGCAAGAGCGAGACGCGGATCGGCAAGTGGCTACGGGGCCTGCTGGCGCGGGCGCACGCCAACACCGCCATCGTCGCGCTGGCGGCTAAAATGGCCCGGACCGTCTGGGCGCTGCTGCGCCACGATCGCGTCTATGAGCCGGCGGCGGTGGCTGCCTGAATCGAGCCTGGTCGG
>NZ_JAIETD010000076.1 GCF_019745455.1 Methylobacterium sp. | reverse complement strand
GTCCGGTGCCGAACTTTACCGCGCAGTCGGTACCATCAGAGCGGAAGCCACGGCACGAATTACGTTCACTCCCACTCGATTATTTCCTAGAATCATAATGCACTGATTTTACTGCGCAAAATATTTTTCTCGGGACGCTATACCGTCAGTCACACCGTCAGAAAATGGCGCTGCTGAAAACATTGGTTTTTTGGGCTCGGTATCGGAAAATGACCTTCCGCCATCTATCGCCAATGACGGCCGAAACGGTCACTCGAAGGGCATTCATACCGACATCGCCGTTTCCACGCTACACTACGACCGGTGTGAACTCTCCTTCCCCTATCTATACCGTCATCGTCGAGCTGCCACCGTTCAGCCGCCTCAAAGATTGAGATCGCGTACGGCAACGAAGGCGCGGTTTGTTTCGGCAGCGCGACGCGACTTCTCTTCCAGCACGTCGATCAACGACACTTTGCGCGACAGCACTTCATACAGATCGAGCCCATCAGCGCAGATGAGATTGGTTTGCCGCCCTCGCGAAAACGCTTCAAGCCCTTCGGCCGTAAATCCGGAATTACTGACAAACAGCCCGCGCGACCAAGCCGCCTTGCCAGAGACCTTCCCCGAGAAGGTCATCAGATCGGCAAAGCCAATCTGCGGCCCGTGCCACTTGGCTTCGACCAGATAGGTGTGACCCTGGAGTCGGAAGCTCCCATCAATCTGCTCTCCGACGATCCGAAAAGCACCGCGCGGCGCTAGCCCGAACCCGGCGAACAACTCGTTGAGGAACCCCTCAAACCGTAGGCCTCGGGTCTGCGGGTCAAGCTTGGTGATCTCGATCAGAAGCGCCGCAAGTTCCTGCGCTTTCGCCTCGCTCAGTATCGCAGCCGCTTGTGTAGAAGGCTCCTCCGCCTTTGGCCCTCCAAAGCTTCTGAGAAACCCGGGATCGAGCAACTCGGGAATTTTGAATTGCACGCCCGGAAGGAGAGTGTTCAGCCGGTCTATTTCGGCGCGGCTCAGGGGATTGCCCTTGCCGCGGCGGTACGTCATCGCCTGACGGACGATCGCGACGATCAGCTTCGTGAAAAGCGATCGGCGCTGTTCGAGAGTGGCGGTCAAGAGCTGGACGATCGCCGGCCGCTTACTCCCCGGAATCCATAGCTCGCCGACGCCAGCCTGGGCGGCCGCAAGCGGGAACGCTGTGCGGGTGTTCCCGCTGCCGGGAAGGAAATCGTAGAAGAGATCGGCCAGGTCTTCGACAGCCTGGGCTTCACGGAATGACAGCATAGATTACTCGCCCTCGGCCTCCTCCATCCGCTCTTCAAGCTCATTCAGGAACGGCGAGCGCCCCCAATGCATTCGCCCGCGGCCGGTATCGACGTAACCAGAATACAGCATGTGGATCTCGTCACGGGCCCGCGTCAGGCCAACATAGAACAGCCGTCGGCTTTCGCGTCGCGCCGCCGGCAGCTCGTTGCGCCACGGCAAACCGCCCAGATCGAGCCCCACCATAATCACGACGTCATATTCGCAGCCCTTTGCCGAGTGCAACGTCAACAGATTGAGGTGGAGAGGCGACCCGTCGCGACCACCGAGGCTCGCCAGATCCAGATCAGCGAGCGCGCCGCCGACGGCGAGCGCCGCCGACATGCGCACCACCTGTTCACGCTGATCGGCGAGGCTTGGCTCTGCCGTCATCAGCGCATCGAGCATGCCCGCCCGCAGCGCGCCGACGAAGTCCCGCGCCAGCCCATCGTCCGCCCGCAGCGACCAAAGGAGCCGGGTCAGCCGATGAGCCTCGCGGCGGGCCTCAGCCTCTGCGAGGCGAGTGCGGTGAAAGCCAAGCCACCGATCAAGCAATCCGCGTAACTGTGGCCGACCCTCACGCCAGCCGTTAGCGCACCAGGCCGCGCAGTCCTCGATCCAGCTTGTCAGCGCGACCTTGCGATATGGCGCGGCAGTATCGACGCGGATGAAGTCGAGCCCCGCAGCGGCCACGGCCTCGGCGACGACGTCGCCGGTGCGATAATCCCGGTACAGGATGGCGATGTCGCCTAGCGCGCGGCCGGGCTTAGCCGCTAGCGCTGCCGGGATTATTTCGGCCACAGCGCGCGCCGCCTGACCCTCAAGTCCATCGTCGCACTCGACGAACGCGATCACTGCTTCCCGATCCGGATCGTTCGAGACGTAGCCGCGCACCTCCCCCAGCGCCAGTTCCGAGGCGCTGACGATCCGCGAGGCGGAGCGATAGTTGAGTTGGAGCTGGACGCGCTCCACGTCATCCCGTTCAGCCAACTCCTGCAACAGCGCACCGTCGGCGCCGGTGAAACCGTAGATCGACTGATCGGAGTCTCCCACGGCAAAGAGCCGGACGCCGCCATCGAAGGCTACGCGCTTGACGATGCGGTGCAGCGCCACCCCGAGATCCTGATATTCATCGACCGCCAGGACCGGGAATTTCGCCTGAAGCAGCGGGAGCACCCAGTCATGCTCGGACACGAGCCGTTGGCCGAAGATCACGAGGTCATCGAAGTCGATCAGGCCCATTCCGCGCAACTCGGCCTCATATTCTTCCGCCCATTCGGCCAGTTCGCCTTCGCTTGTCCAGGCAACCGAGGCCCGATCAAGGATCGACCGCCGATGGCGACCGAGATCCATCGGCTTGTTGGGATGCCCGACGCCGAAGAGCCGATCGCCCACCCGCTTCATCGCCTGATCGCTCTGCCGCTGCGTTGCGACGGCGAGAGGGAACGGCACGGGTAGATTAGCGAGACGGGCATAGGGCATGAGGAGATGCCTCAAGCAGAAGCCGTGAACCGTGCCGATGAACAGGTTAGGCGCTTCACGCAGCCCCAACCGTTCCAAGCGTCGCGTCAGCTCGCGTGCGCATTCCTGGCTATAGGTGATGCAGGCGGCGCCGCGCGGCGCCCGCACGTCTTCGGCCATGATCCGGGCCAGCTTGAGCACCAACGTCTTGGTCTTGCCGCTGCCCGGACCCGCCAGGACAACGCAGTGTCCGCTCGAATCGTAAGCCGCCTGCTGGCCCGGATTGCCAGCGAGATCGGCCGCCTGGGCGAGATAGGCGGCACTGACGCTACGAAACGGCATCGCGGATATGCTCCAACGCTTGCCGAATGTAATCCGGGCACGTCTCGTCACTGACATGGGGAGCGAGAGCCTGTGCGAAGCGCCCTTTTCCAATCCGCTCGATGAGCTTGATCAGGCGCTCCTCGTCGAGATCGTCGGTGTCATCGACCCATCCTTGGAGCTCTGCGCGTGTCTCCTCGCCAATGGATAGCTCCTCTTCAATGACCTCCTGCATCGCCTCGGCAAGCCCGCCGGTGAACAGCTCCGGCTCGAGGGTGTTGCTGTTTACGAAATAGCCGAACGGCTCGGCGCGAGCGATCACGGCGTCGGCGTTGAGCGGCGTATAGTTCACCCCGTCTTCGACGAGCCGCAGTACATTGATCAGCCGGCGCCTGACGAGCGGCGGCTTGGTGCCGTTCGGATCGCGATCCGTCAGGATGACGTGCGGGATGTTGAGGCCCTGCGGTCCCAACAGCTTCACATAGGGAGTGAAGTTCGTGCCGCTCACCGAGCACACCGTGATGCCCAACATGTCGAGCGGGATTTCCAGTTCCTCCGCAAACGCGGGGATGAGGAACCGCTCGGCATCGCCCTCCACCAAAATCACGCCACGCGCGAAGAAGATTTCGCCGCGGCTGACGTCGATGTAGCGCTGCAGGTCCGCCTCGTCTCGCTGTGTCAGCGGCGCTTTCGCGGTTGAAACCGCTATCGTCGTCTCCTCGCTGACATCATGGCGCAGCAGCACGATCGAACGGATCGGAGTGACGCTGGCGATATGCGGTGAGTGCGTCGTGAGGATTGTTGTGAGCGGCGGCGTATCCTCCTCGACATCCCCCGTATTGCCGAGGAAATAGCGATAGACGAGCCGTTGCACATGCGGGTGAAGATGGGCTTCGGGTTCCTCGACCACGAAGAACGTATGGTCCCGCTCACCGTCAATGACGAGCCGGTCGAGTTCAAGACTCTTTAGCGCCAGGAAGATCAGGTTCGCCGTGCCCAGGCTGGCGTCCCCGATACCGCGGGCGCCATTGTCGATCAGCAAGCGCAAACTGCGCAGCAGCGCGTCTACCCGTGTGGGCGCGAGACCGAGAGTCAATGGAACCGCATGCTGCTCGCCGGCGATCGCAATCAGACGCTCACCTATCCGTTGGGCCGTAGCGACCACCTCGGCCCGGCCCACCAGGTCAGCCTGCGCTTCGCTAACCAGCTCCTGGATTTCGTTCCGCGCGTCTTCATCAAGCGAGGTCGCCAGTTGCTCGATCAACGGCCTGAGCGGTGAATTGCGCCAGCTCGCCAGATCCTTCTCGGCATCGCGAAGCGCGACCTGCACGTCGAGCGGCAGCATCCGGCGCAACGAAGAGCCGATGGACATCTCCGGATCGTCGCCGCCGAAGATGATATACTCGTAGTCGGCCAAGCTCTCCGGATCGCGTCCGAGATTAACTTTCGGTTGGAAGCGGTAGGTCAGACGCGCGACCATCGGCGGACCTGGGTCCACCACGCAATCGCCCAGATGGGCCATCAACCGCGGATCGTCGGTGAAGTCGGTCAGTTCGACAGAGATCTCTACAGTCTCTCCGAGCTTATCCTCCCCGAGTCCGTCCCAGAAATGTTCAAGCCCAAGCTGGCGATCGCGCTCGGACAGGCCGGGATCGAGGATCAGTTGCAAGGCGCGGACGAAGTTGCTCTTGCCAACCTTGTTCTCGCCGACGATGACAATGCTGTCGCCAGTCTCCACGTCGAGGTCTGAGAAGTTGGCGAAGTTTGTAATTTTGATCCGCGAAATTCGCACGGCGCCGTCCCCCAGTTTTTTTCTATTCGCGGACGCGATTGGCTCGCTCGGCGATATTGGCACATCGCGCCATCAGCGCTTCGAAAGGCTCGGCGTCTTCCAGAAGAAGCCCGTCGTCGACCATGCGGGCGTAGTCCTCTTCAAGCGCCTTCAGACCATCGCCTGCGGGCACAAGCCGCAGACCGCCGTTGACAGCCGCCGCGTAATCGATGGGTGTTCGATCGGACGACTTCTCGGCGAAGAACATGGTCTTGTGGCGCGCGACCGCGTTCGCCAGGTCGAGATCAGCGAAGGCGGACGCGGCAAAGCCGGTTTCGTCCAACCGCGCGACATCGTGCCAGTGACGAGCAAAGCGATCGCCGCGCAGCCGCTCCTGCAGGCAGAAGACATGGATGGCCGTCGCCTTCTCCCAGAAGGTTCGCTCCGCATGCATCACGCGTGGTCGAGCCGTGGGAAAGGTCACACCCTCAATCAGGCCAGACGCGTCGCAGGCGATGTCGCGCAAGCTCGCGGGCTCGCCCGTCGACCGTGCTCCGAATTCGAGCATCACGCTCGGTGCCACATACCCGGAGCCAGCCGTCGCAGCTTCGTAATCGATGAACAGTTTCTCGCCTTCGACGCGGATGATGGCCGCCAAAGCTTCAGCCGCGAGCGCGTCTGCGATGATCGGCTGAACGCTTCCTTCAACCCAATCGGGCAGGCGCTTGCGCACCTCGCTGGACCAGCGTTTTTCCTCGCTGCGCGTCTTAGGCAACGCTTCGCCGTCGTCGCCCACCAAGTCGGGTGCAATCGCCCGGATGTCGTATGTCAGGTCGACGTCCTCGGAAAACCGCCGGATGACCTGATAGGCCTTGGATAGCGACGTGCCGCCCTTGAACACCAGATGTTCGCCGAGCGCCGAGCCGTAAAGGGTCGCCAGCGCCCAGACCACCCACACATCCTTTTCCAAGAGATGGGCAGGTCGCCCAGCACGGTCGGCCGCGACACCCAGGGCGTCGCGGCGATCCTTAGCCGAGAGACGAAGAAAGGCATCAGCCATATGCGGCCTTCCCAACACTTCGAGCGAGCCAAGTCGGAAGCCGCGGAGCAACAGCGACCAACTCACCAAAAGCGCCCGGCGGCATTTTGCGCTTCAGCATCTCGATGGCTTCCTCCGCTCTCTCCGGGCCAAGCCAGGCCAGCGCCCGTAGCGCTTCGCCTGCCGGCCTATTGGCCAATGTCAGTTGCCAACGCGGCGCGTGGCGCAATTCGACCGACTGCTTGCCCAATTTGAGAGTGCGGCTACGTCCCGAGGTGAGATACACCGCGCGCACGGGAACTTGTGTAGTCAACCCAAGAGCGTTTGCAGCCGCCGCGCCACTCGGGGCGATTACTTCGCCGCGTTGCGCCGCTACAGCACTGACGACTTGCTCGACGGTGGGCGGCCGTGTTCCGAAGCGGCTTTCGACGGGCAGGACGTAGACACCTCGTCCCGCACGTTGAATCTGGCCACGCGCAGCCAGCCGGTGCAGCGCCTGATCAACCGCCGCCCGATTGCCAAGATGCAACAAGCCCTTAGCCGAAACCGGAGAGCCCTCCGGCAGCTGCGTCGCGTGCGCCAAAATACGTTCCGTCAATCGCTGCATGACTGCCTCACTGTCAGAAACATAGACCATCTTCTGACAAACTGCAATTCAGTTCCGTTTGCGGAAATCGGAGCCTGTGGAGGGCTATGGCGCGCCCTTGACGGCAAAAGCGTCGCTCACTATATTCACTTGCAACACGTGAGGATAATGAGTTGCGATACGAACTGCTAAAACTGATGGACGGGCGTGAGGTTTTTTCCGGCGGAGTTGCCGGACGGAAGCTGCTCACTGCGTTGATCGATACAACGCCGCCCCTCAAGGAGCCGACAGCCTGCTTCCTCGACTTCCAGGGAGTGAAAGTCGCAACCAGTTCCTTCCTACGCGAGGCTATCATCGGGTTCCGCGACTATGCGCGTCGATCCTTGGCCAACGTCTACCCTGTCGCCGCCAACCCAGATCCAGCTGTTCTCGAAGAGCTCGAGTTCTTCCTGCAAGCACGCAACGACGTCTTCTGGGTCTGCGACGTTGACGCTCACGGGCAAGCGAGCGGTGCTCGGCTAGTAGGCGATCTCGACCCAGCGCAGCGTTCAACGTTCGAGACAATCTGTGAGCTTGGGTCCGTCACCGCGCCCGAGCTTGCGGCGCGATTCCCCGACCAACGTATAGGTCCGACCGCTTGGAACAACCGCCTCTCCAGTCTTGCCGCAAAGGGGCTGGTCATTGAACGGAAGGCGGGGAAAACCAAATCGTTCAGCCCTGTTCTGGAGACCGCCTGATGGGTATTGATTACATCCGAGCCCAGACGGGCAGGCCTTGGAAGAAGCGTTGGGACGGCGGTCTCAATCGGCTGAAGCAACCGACATTGCTCGACCTTACGATGTCGGAGGCTGCTCGCACCGTGACCGTCGAGCTTCAACCCGGCGCGTCGCTGCGAGCGGGTGACACCCTGATTGTCGAAAGTGGCCCGACCGGCGTCACCGTCAGCGATGGCCTTCGCCCGATCGGCCGTGTTTCCAATCCCTCCGCTGATCTCGCGTCCGCCCTCGCCACGGGCGGCGGCTACGCCGAGGGAACGGCGCAGCGCATTGGCCTATTCGGCGATACGGCGGAGGTCAGCATTCGATGAACGAGCGCCCTTCCAACGAGCCGTCTCGCTACTTTCCGCACCCCCAGCGTCTCTGGGACGATGATATCCGTCACGCCCCATCCCTTGGCTGCCCGACCTGTCTCGAATTCAATCGTTGCGGAGGCGTTCACACTGACGCCGGCGTCCTCGATTGCCGCGACTTGTGCTCTTGCCGCGACAAGAGCCGGTGCGACATGGTTTGTCGTTTCAACCAGCGCCTGTTTGTCGCCCGAATGCGAGAGGTCGGCGGGCTCTCGTTTGACACCGCGCCGCGCGTGCCTCCGCGCGGCGTCCCCGCGCTGCCGCGACTCGTTCCGTTCATTGACCATCGCTATGGTCGCACTGGCACGCTGAATGAACCTGTCGTTGCCCTGTCGCTGTACGAGGTCGTCAACATGGCGACCGGTCAGCTGCATGTCGCATCCCAGGACGAACTTGCGGCACGCTTCCTGATTCCAGTTGACGCCATGATCGTCCTCAGTGGCGTCGATAAGGACGGCCCCATCGAACGTTGGTGGGAGCTTCCGAACCGCCCTGAGCTCCTCAGAGGTTTAGCTAACCTGGGGATCGCAGCGATCACCGCGCCCAATTATAGCGTGCTCCTAGACGTCCCGCGGACGGACAACCTCCACGCTATGAAGCGCATTCTGCTCGCATGGACGGAGATGGCTGCCGCCGGCCTTCACGCCGCACTTCATGTCAACGCCCGCACCGACCACGATTATCGCCGGTGGGGCGGTCTTATCGCGAAACGACCCGAAATCGAGATTCTCGCTTTCGAGTTCGCTACCGGGGGTGGTCGCGGTGAGCGCATTGACTGGCATGTCGATCAGCTCTGCACGCTCGCAGACCGCGTTGCCCGCCCGCTCACGCTTATCATCCGCGGCGGCGGCCGGAAGGCGACGCAGCTTCGCCGCCACTTCAGCCAAGTCAGTCTGCTGGACACCGAGGCGTTCGCGCGCGCGATCCGCCGCAAGCGCGCGGTGCTCACGGAATCCGGTCAGCTTAAGTGGGCGTCATCGCCGACACCAAAAGGCGCGCCAATCGACGACCTGGTCGCTCACAACGTCAGGACCGTGCGCTCAGCCCATGAGCTAGGTGCGGAGCCGTCGCCGCGCCTGCGCTCCATCATCGCGCGAGGGCACGCACCTGACCGTAATGATCATCCCATCCAGCCAAGCTTTTTGAGCGACCTCAAAATGCCCGCTGAGGCTGGGAGCGTCACCCCAAAGCCGCAGCGCGTGATCGCCGCTGCGAAAGCGTAGGTCCGCCGCATCATGAGCCAGCGCCCGGAAAAGTTGTCCGATACCGTAGCCTCGTCCACTCACGCGGCCGTGGCGCGAGGCGCCGTCCGATACGGCGACCTTCAACGCTTCACCGGAATTGCTGAGCTGGGAATATTCGGGATTTTGCCGCAAGCTCGCCAGGGCGCCGACTCCCGAGTCCGCAACAACCAACTCGAATGCTCCGTTAACCGTCGCGTATGCCATGAGGCCCGTTTCTGGTCGGCCACTGTGCTGATAGACGTTTTCCTGCAGCTCACCCAGCGCGCCCATCAGGCCGCTGACAAGGCCGCGCGCAAGGCCGGACGCTACCGCTGCGTTTTCCGCGTGGCTCGCCCATTGGTGCCAGCGGCTGTCGTCGCCGTCGGGTTCGTTTCGAACCAACGGAAACACGCCCGCAATATCGCGAGCGCCGCCTCCACTGATCTGGCCGGCGGCCAAGCCCTGCAGCACCTGCTTAAAGAAAGGCGGGGTGACTTTGACAGAGGCGTAAGCCGTCGGCGTCGCGCGTGTCGCGAGCGCCAGTTCGACCAGTGGGCCAATCTGTCCCGACCGTCCGATAGTAATCGCACCGCGACCCGCCAGCCGGCCGGCGCTCGCCTGCCAGAGAAGATCGTCGGCAACATCAAATGTCGCCGCGAACGCGCTCGCCGCTGCGTCCCCCAAGTTTTTCCCCCCACCTGGCCGGACAGTTTTTCCGCCAGCGTCAGTAGGCAACGTAGAATAGAGGCCGGCATTGGTCGATACGTTACCTTTGATTTCTACAATCAACCGAGCCGCCCTTACAGGATGGCAACGTCGGCCTCGCATTCATTTCCAATATCTGGACCTCAGAGATAATCCTGTATGGCAAAGCTCCTACTCAATGCAGTGCGTATCGAAAGCGATCCGGAAGCCAGCTTAACGGTCGGCGTTCAGCCGTTTAACAAAGACGTCCTCGAGCAACTCCGCACCAAACATAGACAGGAATACCTGTTCCGGCGCGGGGGTGAGGACGGTTCATCGATCCATTCGGTGGCGCTGGTCGATGGCCTCACGCGGCTCGGAAATTCGGCCGAAGATCACCTCGCAAGCGAAGCGCCTTGGCTTCTAGGGCCTCTCACCCTCGATGCCTTGCTAAGGCTTTTCATAAGGTTGGGGCGCGAGGTCATAGGATGGCATCCCCTGCGCGTTCTCTCGCAGCAGCCTACAAATCTGCTCCCCGCAGATAGCGGCCTCCCCGACTGGCTGCAGCGCCGGGTGATCTTCTCTTTCGACACGCGTTCGATCCGCACTGGCGACAAGCGCTCGGAGTTGTTGCTCATGTGCGGTGTACGCACCACCAACCGGATCGAAGCCAACTGCGAAGCCCTAATGACCGCCGGTATTCCAATAGAAGGCCGGTATGTCACTTCCTTCCATGCTCGCGACGACGAGCGCTTGCGCGGCGCATATCAGCTCGCCGGGCGCGTAACCTCACTTCAAGGCTCCCGTATTATACTTGAAGACCACGGCGATGGGCCCTCCTCTATCGAACTCGCTGATGCCTTCCTCGAGAACAGAAAGGAAAACTTGGTCTGGTGCTCCGAGCGGCTGCTTGGTTCGAAGGCCGCGAAGGTTCTCAATGCGGCCGATCACACTGCATCCAAGCACGTCAGCGGCCCGGGTCGCCTCGAACACACGCGGAGGATGTTCGACTACCTTCGTCGGCAGGAGATCGAGTTGGCTCCCGGTGTCCCACTTCGCCTTGGCCCACTGACCGGCAGCGTCAAAGGAAGCTGGAATTTCGCAAGCGAGGTGATCAAAAAGCCGATCCTGGTCTTTGACCCGAGCGGCACCCGGACAGGTACTTGGAACGAAGGGGGTCTCGACAAGAATGGACCATACGACCAGCGCTCGTTCACGCCTAAGGAGCTTAGAATCGCGGTGGTCTGCCAATCGGCGTTCGAGGGGCAGGTAGATCGGTTCTTGGCGAAGTTCCTCGACGGTCTCCCAAACGTCAAATCGGGTGATCGCATTCCGTACGAGAAGGGCTTCATCCGGCGCTACGCACTCCAAAAACCGAAGGTCCAGATATTCACATCGCGAGGCAGCAGCATGGCGGAATACGCCGCTGCGTGCCGCGAGGCGATCGAAGCGGCGACCAACGACGGCTTCGAGTGGAATCTGGCCATCGTACAGATCGACAAAGCGTTCCGTGACTTACCTGCGGTGAGAAATCCATATTTCGCGGTGAAGGCCGCTTTCCTCAAACAACGCGTGCCCGTTCAGGAGATCACTCTCGATACGATGAACATGCCGGACGGACGGCTCGTCTACGCGCTAAACAATATGAGTGTGGCGACCTACGCCAAGGCCGGCGGCGTCCCTTGGCTCCTAAAGTCGCACCCGAGCGTCGCCCATGAGCTCGTCATTGGCATTGGATCTCAGAATATCAGCTCCTCCCGCCTTGGGGGCCAAGAACGCGTTGTGGGCATCACGACCGTCTTCAGCAGCGACGGGAGATATCTTCTCGAAAACCGGACAGCGGCGGTGTCGTACGACGACTATCCTCACGAGCTATTCAAGTCGCTGGCACACTCCATCGAGCAGGTGCGCAAGACAGACAACTGGCGAAGCACCGACGACGTCCGTCTGATTTTTCATGTGTTCAAGCAGATCAAGGATGCCGAAGCAGAAGCTGTTGCTAAGCTCGTCGATAACCTTGGCCTATCACAAGTGAAGTACGCGTTCCTGCATGTCGTCGATGACCATCCGTTCAGTCTATTCGACGAGACCAATCAAGGTATTCGATGGTCAGGCGCCACCAAGGGAGCGCTTGCTCCAGAGCGAGGATTGTCGGTCGTGCTGAGCGACTCAGAGACGCTTCTCTGCTTCACCGGCAGTCGCGAAGTGAAGCTGCCGCATCACGGTCTCCCGCAGCCTTCCCTTCTGAAGCTTCATCGGAAGTCCACATTCCGAGACATGACCTATCTTGCTCGACAGGCCTTCGATTTCTCCTGCCACTCATGGCGTATGTTCACGCCGGCCCCACTTCCCATCACGATCCTCTATTCCGAACTCATCGCGCGCCTCCTGGCCGGACTGCGCGACGTACCCAATTGGGACCCCGACACCATGCTTGGTTCCATCGGCCGGACGCGATGGTTCCTGTGACCCATCTGATAGACCAGCTAAGTGAAGCACTTGCGATCGCGGCCAGCGATGATGTTAATCAGCCGGAACACGCTCGCGCGTTCTCTCAATGGATGGGGTTCAGGCATCACGGCAACATCACAATTCTCGCAGCTCTTGGTGACGCTGCAATGGCGCCAAATGGGGCTGCGCGTGAGTCCAAGCACGCCGCCGTCCTTGGCTATGCTTACCATCTCGACCCAGGGTTTCAGGCCGCGTTTGTCGACGCGCTGAATTGGCTCCAGCAGCGGTCTTTCTTCGTCCCAGGTCGGCCGCTCGCGTTTGAAGTAGACGGCATAGCCCTGCTTGGAGTGGCGCTCGGGATTTCGAAATTGCCCGCGGCCAAGGCAAAAGAAGCCGCCAGTTGGCTACGCAACTTACTTGCAAAGCAGCCGGCACCAGGAAATCCCGGTGACTGGAATGATGCGCTCATTGCCTCAGCGTCTGAACTCCTCGGGCTAGCCGCGAGCACGATGACGGCCGACTTACGGACTGCGCTGGCCGAACGTTTGGGCGCGCCGGTATCCGAGGAAGACAAGGAAGCCGCATGGACATTGATCGCCGAAAGGCGCGGTAAAAACGACGGCATGACACGTGCTGCCACGCAGCAGATCGCGCTCCACTTTCTTCTCAAAAATTCGACCTCAATCCGACCGGGTGCGATTACGGTAGAGCAGGTCATAAACTTGCTTGAGGGTCTATCAGCGGGTCTGCGGCACTGGACGTGGGAAGACAAACCTCGCACGCCTAAATCCGCCATCGCGCGCTGGGAAATAGAAAACGAGTATCACGTTCAAAATCTACTTTGGGCCGTGCTAGCTCCCGTGTTCACTGATATTGATGATGAGGAGTGGCTAAAATCCTTGGGCCATCATAAACCCCGGGCTGACTTCGCTGTTCCCTCGTTGGACCTTATTGTGGAGGCGAAATTCCTTCGCGCGGGCAAAACCGCTTTTTCTAAAGTGATTGAAGAAGTCGCCGCAGATGCAAGCACCTATCTCCAGGAAAACAGTCCGTATAGACATATTGTCGTGGTCATCTGGGACGATATCGCCCGAACAGAGGAACACCCTGAGCTTCGAAAGGGGCTGCTTAAAATCCGCGGGATACGCGGAGCAATTATTGTGCCTCGCCCTGCCAAAATGGGCCGGGCAGCCTACTAGATTGTGGAGAGCCTCTGTCGCCGACCCAACGCGCCTTGGGCGATCTGCGATACCCGCATGACGTTGTCGCGTTACCATCGACATTTTTGCGCCGAAGACCTTTCGGCATGTTCCTAAGTGATAACTCTTGGTCAGCGTTCCCGAAGCACCAAACGTGCAGTTTTCGGATCATAAACACGGCCTGTGATCGTGCCGTCCTTGATCCGGTTCACCGCCTCATCGACGGCGAACAGGGGCACTAGAAACCATTCCTTCGGCACGATGGGCTGGCCGAAGCGATCCTTGATCTCGACATCCAGCCGCGCCGCGCCAAAGACCTTGTGGATCAAGGTCTCAAGCTTCGCGCGGTTGACGTTGTAGAGCTCGTAAGTAGCCACGATCTCGACATCGGCCATGAGGTAGGTAGGATCAAGGCGAGCGTTGGCGATACGCCGCTCTACGCTTCCGCCCGTCACGCCGATCTTGTGCAGGATTTCACGGTTCGCAGCGACCAGCGGATGGTCGGATTTGCTGCGTAACACGTAGATTGTGCCGCTGGCCTGGTCGCCATCGTCGGTCTGGTCGTCGAACAACGGCCCGGCACTCGGCTCCGTGATCCGCCGGCCAGCCTCATCCTTGTAAAGTGCGCGCTGGAGCGACCGCAGCAGCAGGTCGCTCTCGGTGCCATTGGAATAGATAACCCTAAGCCGCGCGTCGGTTTCGCCGTTCGGCGCCTTTATCGGCACTCCGACCTCGGCGACATAGGCGGTCTGGCCGCCAAGGATGAAGAACTGGCCTGCCTGAATGTCGGCCTTGAGGAACCCGGCATCCTTGACGAACGGCCTTGTGGTGCGGAGCCCCCTTTCGAGGTCGCTCTGTACCTGCTCGAATAGCGGTTTGAACGTTTCGAAATCGAGGCACTTTTCCCGGCTCGCGATTTCTTCGGCCTCGCGCTTTTCGGCGCTGGTACGCACGTGGCGCAGCTTGGTGATGTCAGATGAACCCGCAGCACCTTCCAGTTCGGCAAGCAGCTCGTCCTCGTCCATTGCGTCCGCCGGCGCAGACGACGTGACCGGCGCGCCCGTCAACAGTCCCTGGTGATCAAACGGCGTGAGGAGGGAGCGGCAATCCTCCAGCACGCGCAGTCGATCGAGCCGCACGGCATACAGCCGTTCGAATATGTCGCCGTCCTCGCCATGTCGCGGAGCGTCGCCGCTTTTTTCGACGAACCGCTGAATTTCCTCGAAGCCCGCGATGATGCGTTCCTCGCGGGGCGAACGGCCGCCTTTTTTCTCGGGCTGCGCGAAATCGTCGAGTTCCGAACGCAGTTCATCAAGGTCGAGATCACTCATAACGGCCCTCATCCTTGAAGCGGACGAACGCTGCGGCGCCTTCAGCCAAGTGCTTTTCCCAAGCATCAGCCGAGCTGATCGACGGCAGACGTCCGCGTTCCCGTTTGAACTCAACGGCGCGCTTGGCGATCACCTTCGCCTCCTCCGGCGTCAGGCTGGTGCGCTTGGCGGCAATCGCCGCGGCGACCTGCTTCAGGCTCTCCTCGCTCATTGTCTTGGCGAGGATGGCATAGGCTTCCCCGAACGGATTCACCCGGTCGATCAGGTCGATGTCCAACTCGCGCACGTCCATCGCGAATTTGCGGACGCCATCGACAAAGGCGGTACTCGCGCTCTCCTCGCCGAGCGAGCTGCCCGCCGCGACTTCCTTCGCCTTCTGGGTCAGATTCAACGCCGCCACAGCATGCTGGCGAACGGCCTCCTGGTCCTCCGCGTCGAGCTGCGGGAACTTGTCCTTGATGATCTTGCCCATACGCACCTGGGTCAGTTCCTCGGGAACCAATTCCTCGTCGAACAGGCCACGCTCGATCGTCGTCCTGTCCTGCACGAAGGCCGCGATCACCTCATTCAGATCCTCCTGGCAGATGCGGGTCGCCTCCTCGCTCTTGGGCGTAGCCAGGCCCTTGATCTCAATCTGGAACTTGCCGGAGTCCTCGTTGAAGCCAACGTTGCACTTGTTCGGATCGAAGCCCCCCTCGCCATAGTCGAAGCCCGGAGTCGGCCCGTTCTGCGGGTTCTTCGGCTTGAACTCGAAGCGGGGAGCCAACACCTGCTCCATGAGCAGGCTCGCCGCGATGGCCTTCAGCGTGTCGTTCACAGCCTCGGTCACGATGTCATCGGCGGCGGCGGGCTCGGCAATCAGGTTCGAGAAGCGGGCGCGGGTCTTACCCGGTGCATCGCGGGTGGCGCGGCCGATGATCTGCACGATCTCGGTAAGGCTGGAGCGATAGCCCACCGTCAGTGCGTGTTCGCACCAGATCCAGTCGAAGCCTTCCTTTGCCATGCCGAGCGCGATGATGATGTCGACGTGGTCGCGATTGTTCTTCTGCGCCGGATCTTTCAGCGCAGCCGAAACCCGGTCGCGCTTGGCGGGATCGTCATCGACCAGGTCGGCGATGCGCAGAATCCGGCCGTCAGCCGTCTTGACCAGTTGAAAGCCTGTGGCGAGGTCCGTCCCTTGCCAAGCGCCCAGCTCCTCTATGATGTGCTCCACCTCCTTGATCTTGTCCTTCGTGCTCTCGCGCGAATTGACGTTGGGGATGTGGATGATTGTCTTCTCGGCCGGGTTCAAAACCTTGAGAATGTCGTCGGCGTAGGAATCCGAGTAGAAGAAATAGCCGATGTCGAGCTGCTTCAGATACTGATAGCCGTTGAGCTGCTCATAATAGGTGTAGGTGACGCTTTCGAACTTGCCTTCGTCCTGCGGGGCCAGCACGGCCTCCGCGTCCCCCCGGAAATAAGACCCGGTCATCGCGACAATATGCACGCGGTCACGGCTCATGAATCCGCCCAGATGAATGCCTAGCTTGTTATCTGGATTGGCGGAAACATGGTGGAACTCGTCCACCGCGATTAGCCGCTCATCGAACGCCTCAACCCCGAATTTGTCGACGGCGAAGCGGAACGTCGCATGAGTGCAGACCAGAACCTTGTCGCCGCTTTCGAGGAAAGCGCCGAGCGAATTGACCTTGCCACCATTGTCATTGCCAGGCGCGTCGCACAAATTCCATTTCGGCTCCACGTGCCAGTCCGCCCAGAAACCGTGCTTGCTGAGCGGCTCGTCATGGAAACTGGAGCCGATGGATTTTTCCGGCACCACGATGATGGCCTGCTTGACGCCCTGGTTGGTCAGCTTGTCGAGGGCGATGAACATCAGCGCGCGGCTCTTGCCCGAGGCCGGCGGCGATTTGATCAGTAGATATTGCTCGCCCCGCTTCTCGAAGGCGCGCTCCTGCATCGGCCGCATGCCGAATTCATTGGCCTTGGTCGAGCTGCCGTTGCTGGCATAGGACACGGAGACCGAGGGGACTGACTTTGGCGTATTGTCGATCATTGCTTGCTCGCCTGTTTGTGGCCGGTGCGGTCTTTCAGGATGGCCTTGCCAAACCAGTCGGGCACGTCATTGACCTTGGACTCAAATATGTTCTCTGGGACAGCTTGCCAGAACGCCACGATCGCATCGGAGAAAGCCTGAAACTGCGCGTCGCACACCTTCAGGTGCGTGTGGTCGCGATGCTCCACACCTGAAAATGCAGCGCCAGAACCGCCGAACGGGTCATGGAGATACTCAGGATACCTTTGCTTCAAATCTTCGAGGGATTTGCCCTTGCCGTGCTTGTAGACATTGACAACAAGACGGCAGGCATCAAGCTTCTGGAAATATTCTGCGCTGCAGATCGGCCAACCAATGCTTTCCAACAGTTCGGCGATCTGCACAAAGTCAGCCGACCACACTTTCAGTGCAGCGGCATCGCCATGGTGCCAATGCTGGATTTCTCGAACCAGCCAATCACGCAGCTGCTTGTCCCATTCATGGAACATACCCGCGACGACGCTCAAGCGCGTCTGGTCCCGCATATCACTGAGAAGGGTATAGAACTCGATACCGGCGTCATTGGCAGCTTCGTAGAAGTCGCCTGGATCATGCCGATCAGGATCAAACCTTCCGCTGCTTCGCTGAAGCCAATCCTCGGCAGCCTTGTCGGCTTCGACCTCGATGTCTTCAAACTGTGAAAGCAAGCGCTTTCGCGCCTGCTCAACATAGAAGAGATGACCGGCAATCAACGACTGTCGGAATGGACCCCACATCTGGAACAAAACGTAGTCACTCATGCTGGCGCCGCCAAACGAGTCTTCGAGGATTTGGCTGGGGCAACAGACATTTTGGTGTAGAGCTCGAAGAGCTTCTCAAGCCGCTCGGTATCGTTCTTGAACCGTCGTCCGAGATAGATGCGCTCGATCACTTCATCGTTGCGGTCGTGAGCAGCACGAAGGTCATTGGGCATGGCCTCCGCATCATAAAGATCAGCGATCGTGGCGGGAAAATGCGTCTCGCGTGCAAGCAGGATGTCCTCTGCACAACGTGTCAGGTCAGCCTTGTTCTTGTTGGTCAGAATCGGAACCGGGAAGGTGTTCCATCCGAGGGTGTTGGAATACCTGTAATCCATCTTCATCTTGCCGCACACTGCGGCTACCCAAACCAAATGCAACCGGGACCCTATAAGAGCAAGATTCCATAGAGGGGCGTCGTAAATCGCGAATGCAAGATTGCTGACGATCGTATGCGGATCAAACACGTCGACAGGAAGAAATGGACGCTTCTCCGAGGATACTCCTGCGACTGCAATGGTGCGGATATGACTTTCACCTGCCAAGTAAACAAATCGGTGGGGGCGATCAGCAAACTCTGTCGTGGATGCAAGAGGGCTTAGCCGACGCATTTCGGCAACGGCTTCCAAGCGCCGCTCTATCTCTGCATTCTCGCGCGCTTTCGCAGCGTCTCGGTCACCGATCCAGAGGCAGTACCGAACTGTTCCTCGTATCAGCTCAGCTGAACCAACGTATCTCCGCAACCAGCTCGCAGCGCACGAGACGGATTCCGAAAGGCGCCGCTCCTCATCCTGATCGAGAATGAGGTTCCCACCATCTCGCGGCATGCTGCCCATTACCATTCGGGGAACATCACTTAGGGGGCTTGGGCGCGTCTGAACATAGACGGTCGAGGCCGGGACTAGATAAGGGTTTATTCGATCTACCTGTCGTAAAACGTCCCCATCATAGATCCTGCGTTGCCCGACATCTGAAACGGGCGCTATGCCCACGACAACAACTGAGACACCCGCGTTACTCTTGGCTAGATTGGACCATTTAAATGGGCGGTGCGCAAAATAGATCTCGCGACTACCGTCTAAAATGTGAGGCCAAACGAGCGCAACTTGAAGCCCTTCTGAGATCGAACTTGTGCAAACAAATGCAAAGCGACACGGTTCAACTTTTGTGTAACTCACCGCCTTCAACAGCCATCCGGAAACGTAATCAAGTGACTTCCATTTCGGGATTATCGCTCCCGCCAGTTCTTTAAGGTCAGATTTCTGCAACGGTCGTGTCCGTCAATGAGGTGGAAATTCGGGGTGGAGTTGGAGCGGCCATCGGTCAGGCGGCCTGAGGTGGAATT
>NZ_JAIETD010000081.1 GCF_019745455.1 Methylobacterium sp. | reverse complement strand
TTCCACCTCAGGCCGCCTGACCGATGGCCGCTCCAACTCCACCCCGAATTTCCACCTCATTGACGGACACGACCAGGGTTGATCCGGAGGACATCGGTTATGTCTCGATCAAGCTTGGCGAGGATTGGGTAGCAGTCCCCTGTCTTAAGAGCGAGTTTCGTGGCACTCCGCTTGGCGTCTGGGAAGAAACGGCGGTCGACCTGCGGGCGCGCTTCACCAATCAGGCGCTCTTGTCCCGCCCTATTGTGCTCGCGGCCGTGCGCGACTTCTCCGCGATTGCCCGCGAATGCCAGCGCGAAGCCGGAATATCGGATGCATTGGATACGCCCGATTCTCTGCGTCGAGCACGCGAGGCGCTGGGCTACGGCTTTTCGCTGCCGGAGTGGGACGAGGTTGAACCGCTCGCCGGAGATGATCTTCTCGACGGGGTCATTCCGGTGACCGGCTCCGGCAACGATGCCGGCGAAGCAATCCCGACGCGGCCTGGAGACCCGGAACCGGCCCCGTCGTGGCGCATGAGTGGCCGGAATGGGGATACCCGATGAGCGACGTCTTCGGCTCGGGCCCCGAGGCACTGCGGGATCTGCTCGATGCCATGTCGCCAGCGGAGCGTGAGCGCCTCCACGTGATGGAGTTGGTCAAGTCACGCATCCTGAAGACGCCGGACCGGGACGACGAGACCGCCGAGATTTTCAGGAAACTCCTGGCGGATCTCGTCACGCGAATCGACGCCTCACGTGACCTGGGGCCCGGCAATCGAAGCGAGACACGCGCGCTGGTGCTGACCGGCAGGACGGGCGCCGGTAAGAGCTCGATGCTCTCACGCACGATCTCGGATCATCCCGCCTTCCCCGGGTTCGGCGTGCCCGCCTCCGGATGCCGAGCGGTTTCCGTGTTGACGCCCTCGCCTTGCAACCCAAAGGCGCTGGCCCTTGAGATCCTGCGCGTGCTCGGCTTTCCCATGGCGGCCGAACGTCCCGTGCCGGCAATCTGGAATCGGGTGCGCGATCGGCTCGAATTTCTTGGCAAGGTGGTTCTGCACCTCGACGAAATCCACAATGTGCTTGAGACCGCCAACAAGCGCGAGTTGATCCAGATCCGGACCCTTCTGAAGGGGTTCCTTGTATCGCCGACATGGCCGGTGGTGCTCGTGCTGTCCGGGCTGCCGGAGGTGATCCCCTTCTTCGAGGGGCTGAATGAACCCGAGGAAGACGGCACGCCTAACGCCGACACCAAGGGTGAGGTTCGCCGCCGTGCGGTATTCGTTGGCCTGCGCTCCCTGATGCTGCCGCTGGATGCCGCGATGACTGCGGCGGCGGTCACCGACATGGCCGGCGTGGCCGGGATGGGCGTCTCAGCGGACATCGAGGTCACGCTCGTGCCCCGCCTAATCCACGCGGCCCTGTACGAGCTCGGGACGACGATGCAAATCGCGCACGAGGCCATCGGACAGGCCTTCGACGCCAAGCCGCGGGCGACCACGCTCGGCATCGAGCATTTCAAGCTCGCCTACCGGGCCCGTACGGGCTGCTCGGACGCCGCCAACCCGTTCGTGGTGCCGAACTGGCGGAAGGTGGACTGCACACTGATCCTCCAGGCGACCGGCGATGCGTTCCCCGCCGCGCGCCGAGCGAAGGTCTTGCGATGAGGCTGGATCCGAGCTTCCCCCACACGCCCGGCGAGACCCCGGCGAGCTTCGTCTCCCGGCTGGCCCGCATCAACGGCTTGGCCTCGGGGCGGGAGCTCTGCAAGGACCTCGGCATCTCCTACGACGGCCTCGTCGCCGGGAAAACCGATTCTATCAGGCGCATCTGCGAGCTCACGGGGAGCGAGGTCGAGCCGCTCCTTTGCGAGGCGCGATCCCGGGACGGCAACCGATACCGCGTCCGGGGGCAGGCTCTCGTCGTCGCGAGCTTCGTGGGTGCGAACGTCCGCATCTGTCCGGCCTGTCTCGCCGAGGACGGTCGCACCACCCGGAACCGCACTCCGGGTTTCCTCGCCGCCTACGGGCGGACCGCTTGGACGGTCACGCATCTCCGCACCTGCCCGGACCACGAGGTTGCCCTGATCGACCTGCCAGGCACCTCCAGGGCCACCGTCCAGGATTTCGCGTCCGTCGTCGCGCCGTGGATTGATCGAGGGAGCAGCACGCGTTTGCAACCTCGTCAAAGGTCCCCCTCTGCCTTCGAGGCGTACCTCCTGGATCGGCTTGAAGGCCGTTCGATTGGCTGCTGGCTGGACGAGATGCCGTTCTACGCGGCCGCCAGGACCTGCGAGATGCTCGGTGCCGCAGCCATTTTCGGGCGGAAGGCGCGGCTCAAAACGCTCGGCACCGGCGACTGGGCCGCAGCGGGAGCGGAGGGGTTTGCCGCGATCTCGTCCGACTCGACAGCGCTCGATGAATTCCTGGCCAACCTTATCTCGACCTACCCGGGCGATAGGGCCACGCCCGTCGGGCCGATGGCTTGGTTTGGTCGCTTCTACGAGTGGCTGGACTACGTGACGACGGATCCCGCCTATGACCCGATACGAACCGCAATGGTTCGCTGCATCGCCGAGCGGGCATCCTTCAACCCGAACGAGCGAATGTTCGGCAAGCCAGTACCGTATCGCAAGGTGCACTCGCTGCGTTCTGCGGCACATGAGACCGGGCTTGATGCCAAGCGTCTCAGGAGGGCGCTCAATCACGCCGGGCACCTTGCACCGGGGCACGAGGGACTTCTTGATCATGAGGTCACATTCGACGCTTGCGCCGCGTCCGACCTGCTCCGATTGCTAGGGACGGTCCGTACGTTAGCTGACGTCGCCTCAGACCTGGACATATCCTGGATGCAGGCACGGCAGCTTCAACGCGCGGGCCATCTCCAAGTGCTGGACAAGGCGGTCACCGGAACATCGAGCCCTTGCTTCACCGCCGCGGAGGTCAAGGCCTTTCTGGCCAAGCTCCTCACTGGGGCTGAGGGAGTGGCGGTCGTGCCGAAGGGCGCCTGCGATCTTCGAGCGGCCTCCAAGCGGGCTCAGTGCAGCGTGGAGGACGTGGTGGGCTTGGTCGCCGGCGGGACCCTTGGCTGGGTGGGACACCTGGCCGGAGCGAACGGGCTCCGCTCCATCCTGATCGACGTCGCGGAGATCCGCGGGAGGGTGAGGCGCCCTGAACTGCAAGGCTACACCCGTCGTGAGGTCGAGCTGATGCTGGGCGTTCCAACCCGTACCGTGAAGGTCCTCATCGACAGAGGTTTCCTCCGCGCGAGCGTCCAGCGCCATCCTACCGTGCCGAGGGATATCGTGGTGATCGCCTCGGAAGAGGTTGGCCGGTTCCGTTCCCGGTACCTACGCATGTCAGATGTCGCCGGGCTGCTGGGCATTTCGGTGCCTTCGGTTCCGCGCTTGCTTCAGGATCGCGGGATCGAGCCGGCGCTATCCAAGGACGAATTCTACGCGACTTTCTTCGAGCGCAGGCTGATCAAGGCTTTGAAGGAAATAGGTGTCAAGCAGCGAAGTGCCGACCGCCACTCAGGTACTCAGGCTGAATGAGACATTCGCGGAGCTGGCAAGCCCTCCCTCTCATCGACGCTCCTGTACTTGGCGTGATCTGGCACTTGACCCGCGCCCTGGCGCTGCGTTTCGTTCAAAGCGCCGCCTAGGTGGCCGCTCAGTGGCGGACAAGCCTTTCACGTGTCGCCGCGCCTCCACGAGTTGCGAATAGGCTGGTGTCGATGGGATAGTGATCCGGGCGGCATCCATTTTGAGCACGTACCGCAAGAAAACGTCCCGGAGCTCGATGAAGCTGGCAGCTTGCACACGCCGACGGAGATCGTCCCTGACGGAGATGTCGTTGATGCCGGTCGTGAGCCCCATCTGCTCAACATAGACCGTCGACGACAGGACGAGTTCAATATGGGCTATTCCGCTCTCCTTGATCGTGATCTTGTCTGCCATCCCGACCTGCTTGAGGTTCGGGTCGAGCGCCTCAATCAGGCGGCGGTCGTAGAGTCGGCGTATGGCGTGCAGCACCAATTCCTGCGCAACGCCGCACCCCTCGAAATAGTCGCATAGGTCGGCCACAAGCCAGTGCGCGGCCTCGATGCTGTCGTCACGGTTGGTGTTCAAGCGCTGGCGTAGCACCCAGAGAATGTAAAACGCCAGCATTGGCGAGCCCGGCCGTTGCGGATTAGTTTCGAACACATTGGAAATGAACTCGTTCTCAGTCTCGGTGAAGCGGTCGTACTCCCCCTTGACCAGGGCACGATGCGTTCGGAACCGGTCGGTGGTGACGCTCGGCCCTCCGAATTTCGACTTGATAATTTCGTCGATCTTCACCTCGGGTGACAGGAAGATCCGCTCAGCCAGCTTCAGCATGCGACGGATATCGAAGTTGCCCAACCGTCCGATCAAGCCTGATACGTAGTCGTTCTCGACGAAGACCTTCTCTACCGCCTCGGCCAGCATCTGAAGGTTGTTGACCTCTACTTGGAACCCTTTGCGCGAAAAATATGACTTAGCGGCCTTTGGCTCTGCCTTGAGCTTCCCCTTCAGGAAGGCGACCCGGCGCGAGATGATCTCTTTGGCCTCCGGAACGGGCAAGTAGAAGCTCTTCGATGCATAGCTCTGCAACGCCCCTGCCTTGGACAGGCGCCACACGGTGCGATCTGTGATGGGCACGATATTGAACACCGGTGCCGCGCTCTCCAGCGAGTGGGCAAGTTGGTACACTGCGTCCTGCACCTCGACCGGAAACTGGTCGGTGTTATCAAAGATGAGACAGGGTAGCTTGCCGTGGCCGCGCGCCGCCCAGTCTAGCAGAAGACGCACATAAGTGTCCGGCTGCGTCTCGCGCCGGTTCTCCATGTGTTCTCCGAACTGTATCTTGAACTCGTCCTTGTCGCGTTCGTAGAGAGGCTTTCGCGCTCCGGTCGTCCAGCGCTTATATTCCTTGAAAAAGATGCCCTGGAGGTCATCGTAGGTCGGCGGGTCGTTGGCGCAGACCCCGGTCTCCAAGCGGTCGCGGAGCTGCAGAATTGCCCAGGACACGATGCGCTCAGGATCGCCGTGGTACTCGGCGAGGTCCACACGGGCGACGACGCAGCGCTCGCGAACGCTGAGAGGCAGGATCTGGTCAAAGAATCGGTCTACGAACGTCGATTTGCCGGATCCCTTATTGCCGATGAGCAGCACTGTCTCCGATCTGCCCGAGACCATCGCACGTTCCAGCTCCGCCTGAAGCGCCCCTCCGCTTCCCGTGCTAATGGCAGAGATATTGTTCAAGACTTTCTGTATTATTTTCTGCAGCTCAAGATCCGCTTTTCGGCTCTCGCCAGTCTCAACGAAACAGTCCCGCAGCATTTCTCGATCTTGGTCGTCCGAGAGACGAGAAAAGAACTGAGAGAACAGCAGAGAAGCGTCATGCGCGAGCGGGTCACGGGTGCGCATCCGCGCCTCGCTAGGCGGGAACACGTAGAAGTGCTGCTCGGCATCCCCGACCTTTCGCCCCTCGGCCTCATCGAGATGAGAAAGGTGGCGCCTCTCGACGACGGCAAGCGGACCCAGGAGCTCAGCAAACAGCCCGAAGTCCTCGATCACCGAGTTTAGATTGGGAAACAGAATGCCCCTGCACTCAAGAGGTGGCCGGCCATCCGTTCGCGTTCCCTTGAAGAAGAGCCAAGTTTCCCCATCGGTCACGACGGCCATGGGGGCGCCTTTCTCCCCCGCGTAGCCCAACGCTTGCCGCATCCCGGCAAGCAGAGGCTTTACAACCGGTCCAGCAAGGCTGACCACGGTCACGCGGTCGGCCTTCGTCGCCGGAGTGAGCAGGCCCGCTTTCTTGGCTTCGATGATGAGCGCATTGCGGCGCTCGCCGACCGTCAGGAGGTAATCGATGTACCCCGATTCGGTCGGTGGCTCCGTGAACACCGCCTCGTGCTTCCAGCCCAGCACCTCGAACAGGATGCGGTCGAGCGCCTTCAGACGCGTGTCGCTCTCGTTCGGTCCTTCGGCCAAGGCAGACCGGATGTTGGCCTCCAGCGCCTTAAGCCTCTCGAAGGCGCTATCGGTCATGTGTCCCATGCATCTCGCCCAACGCTTCGCCCGCCGCCTCTCGCTTCCTCGTCAGCTGCTCAAGGGCGAAGACGGAGCAAGGATGCCAAGCCTACGCTGACGCTGCAATGTGCAATCAGGTGCACTTCATGCGATTGGCATGTGCCACGCCGTACGCCTGCACACCCGCAGTCGGCGGTGACCAGTTGATCGACCAACAGCCTTATTGGGGCTCGGCCATCTCAAGGCCGTGGGTAGATCTGCCGATAGTTCGCATGGGGCATACCGAGCTTGTCGAGCTCGGTAGCAGGGCTGATGTAGGGCGAGATCGCCGTCAGCTCGGCGGCCAACTCATCTTCACGATCCATGTCCTCCGGCAGTGGGCCGTCATCGAGGTCCATCGTGTTAAACGCGACGACGATGTCGACGTCGCCTATGTCCGCCGATCCTCGCTCCAGGCTTCCATAAAGCTCTATGGACTTAATACGGACGCGCGAGTTCTCGTCAGCGTTCGCTCGATCAACCCAATCGAGTACCCGTTCGACGAGCTCCAAGCCCTCCTCTCGCGAGATGCGGGGGAGGTCTAGGTGGTTTGCCAAGCCCATTCCCTGATGCGTCGGGCACAGGCGCTCGGCGTCGATCCAACCCTCCTCGATCAGCGAACGATGAACCTCGTCGGCCTTGGCATCGGACAGGTTCAGTTCGTCGCGCACGTAGGTCCGCGTCATCCTGCGAAGGACGAACTTGGGCGCTGCGCCGGACAAATCGTACTCGGTGTCGGCTTCGTTGAAGGCCTTGAACATGTCTCGGACCCGGCGAGGGTCCAACGTGGCGATCTTAGGCGGCAAGATCATGGTGCGCGGCTCCTGAGCGCTCGGTTTCTACCCCACCATCTCCCACACGCCGGCTTCGCCCGCTGACGTAGGCGAGGCAGCGACCGACGAACAAGGGCTTGGAGCTACCGAGGCATCTGGTCCGCGCAGTGAACACCCTGGAAAGGCGGTGGTTTCAGCCCCCGACGATGCCAATGCGCCCGGCCGACAAACATTGACGCCCGTGGCCGACGTACCCGGCGCCATGCTCGATTTCGTGGGTTAGCTGGACCAATGACTTAGCTGGATCGACGCCGACAAACTTCGGCTATCAGCACACCTGAGCGCGGGGGATGATCCCCCCAACGTCGAAGCCTCCCGCTCCGCCTCGATCCGGCGTACCAGCCACACACTCTCTTCTCGGCGGTTTTCGGTTCCGGAGCGTTCCACTGCGAGGATGGGGTTCCAAGCCGTAGACCGACTGCATCGCTCGAAGGGGCTCCCTTGTTCGCGGTCGGAGCGGCCACGTAGGCTATCGACATCGAAGGACATGGATTGCGCGAAAAGGTGCGTGGATGATGTCGGCCAGGGCATCGAAACGAAGACGATCGATTTCCTTCGCGAACAGATGGCACGCGCAGGATCCGGCGGGTCGTCGGCAGTGAGGCGATGCTGATGACGGTCGCAAGAGCACGCACCGATCGTCAGGTCATCTCGGTCGACGGGGCTTCGGCCGGGCTCCCAGACCGTCGAGGGCGTCGCAGTTCGCCTAACCCTAGGCATAGTCCCGGATCATCGTGGCAGGGCTCGGGGAAAGCCTGATGCGGCTCTGGCCGGGCCCGATGTAGAAGATTGTCGCGACGGTCACCTTCCGAATTCGGGGCCGGGGTCCGGATCTCGCTTTTCGGCGGGTTTAATTCTACGGCGGCCGAGCCAAGTCAGGTGCCGTTTCGGGTCGTGCGCCTTGAGGACACCCGTCGAGATGTCCCCTACGCGTCATGGGAAGTGAAACCGTTCCGCTTGCCCTGGCATCCGCGTGGTCGCAGCCGAAGGCGATGGCTGCGGCGCCGATGCCGTTACAGGCGAGGAGGGCGTCGCGCTCGCGCGCGAAAGCAAAGCTTCGTCTCGAAGAGCACGCGCAGGGCCGAGCGCGCGTCCTGCTCGCCGCCGCGTGCGGTGTCGTGGTCGATGCTGCCATGGGGATCAGGGGTTCGACCTGATCCTGCTGTCGGAGGTCGTATACTGCCCCCGATGCCGGTGATGTCGTGCGCTTGGTGTATCGGGTCCGGAGTTGCCTGCAGCCGGGCGGCAGCGTCGTCTTGGTGCATTGGATGGGCGAGACGCACTACCCGCTCACCGGTGACGAGGCGGCGGAACTCTTCATCGGCGGCGCCAGCGCATTCGCGCGCGTCTCCGACCAGACCGGGACGGACCAATACCGGCTCGACGTCCTGGTCGGCCAAGAAGGGCAATCACGCCGGCGGCAGGTTGGCTCGAGACGCCGCGCCGCTACGGCCGGGTCAGCCGCGGCTTCCACTGGCTTATGGCGACCCTGTTCGCATGGCAGTTCGCGGGCGCGCTGCCGTATGTCGGCACCGGCGAAAACGTCCTCACGCGTTTCGTCGGAGGCAGCCACTTCACCCTTGGCTTCACCCTGTTCGTACTCGTGGTCCTGCGCTGGGCCTGGGGGCTGGCGAACCTGGTGCGCCGCCCACCGCCTCGGGGACGCCTGGGACGGGCTGCCGTGGCCGGTGACCTCCTCATCTACGCGCCGATGATGGTCGTGCCGGGGCTCCCGCTGAAGCGCCCATACGGGTCGATCAAGCCGTTCAGGCCCTACGGCATCCGCTCATGCGAGGGCGCGACGAGAGGATCGCCTGGATGGTCGTCCCCGGCGACCTGTTCCATCGTTGGCTCACCTTCGCGCTGCTCGCGATGGTGGACGGCCACGCGGGTATTGCCTTCCTTCACCAGGAGCTCCGGCACGAGGACGTGCCGGCGCGGATGGGCTGAGGCCAGGGGTCGGCCGTTGTCTCGATCCTCTCGATGAGCGAGTGCGTTCGGTCGCCACGACAGCACGCTGAAGCCGCAGGCACGGATGTTCACGGCCCACAAATCGAAATCGACGCCGGCTTCGTGGGACTCTGCCGAATCGGGATGGAGCCGCCCTCGACCGGGCCGGCACCTCCCGCCGGCAGGACGTGGATTCCGGCGATGTCAGGCCGTCCGCACGGTCGCGAGGAAGCGGGCGACCTCGCCCGAGAGGGTCTCGGACTGGCGCGACAGCTCGGAGGCGGAGGCCAACACCTGGGCCGCCGCCGCGCCCGTCTCCTCGGCCGTCCCGGCGACGCCGGCGATGTTGCCCGTCACCTCGGCGGTGCCCGCCGCAGCCTGGCCGACGTTGCGGACGATCTCCTGCGTCGCCGCGCCCTGCTCCTCGACGGCTGCCGCGATGGCGGTGGCAACGCCGTTGATCTGCCGGATGCGCTCCGTGATGGAGCCGATGGCCGAGACCGCATGCGCTGTCGAGGCCTGGATGCCGGCGATCTGCCCGGAGATCTCCTCGGTCGCACGCGCGGTCTGATTGGCGAGCTCCTTCACCTCGGCGGCCACGACCGCGAAGCCACGGCCGGACTCGCCTGCGCGGGCCGCCTCGATGGTGGCGTTCAACGCCAGCAGATTGGTCTGGCCCGCGATGTTCTGGATCAACCCGACCACGTCGCCGATGCGCGACACGGCGGCACTGAGCTCCTGCACCGACATGCCCGTCCGATCGGCTTCGGTCACGGCCCTTTGGGCGAGGTCCGCGGAGCCGGCGACCTGGCGCCCGATCTCCTGCACCGACGAGCCGAGTTCCTCGGAGGCCGCAGCGACCGTCGTGACGTTCGAGGCCGCCTCCTCGGCCGCGGCGGCGACGGCCGTCGACTGGGACGCGGTCTCGGCGGCGGCGGAGGACATGGTCCGGGCGGTTGCCTGCAGCTCCGTGGCGGCGGACGAGACCGTGCCGACGATGCCACCGACCGCGCGTTCG
The DNA here is from genome assembly GCF_019745455.1 of Methylobacterium sp. GTDB lineage: Bacteria > Pseudomonadota > Alphaproteobacteria > Rhizobiales > Beijerinckiaceae > Methylobacterium. Next base: position 8,939 of record NZ_JAIETD010000081.1, on the reverse strand, counting down.
AAGCCGTCGGCCAGCTCCACCATGGTACGCCGCCGTTCCGCGGCGGCCGCCTCGTCGGCGATTCGTTGCACCTCGGCCTCCTCCGCCGCCTTTTGCGCGACCATGGCCTTGATGCCCCGGACCGCACGGCCGACCGCGCCGATCTCGTCGCCGCGCGCGGCTTCCGGGATGACGGCGTCGGTCTCGCCCCGAGCCATCCGCTCCAGGACGCCGACTAGGCCGTTCAGCGGGCGCGTGATCCCGAACACGGCGATAGCGCCGAGCAGTCCGAAGGCGGCCGTCAGGCCAAGTACGGCGACGAGGGTGAGGGTTTGCGTAGCCGCGGCGGCGACCTCGGCGGCCTGCCGCTTCTCCTCCTTTAGGGCGTCGACGTTCGCGTCCACGCGCTTCCGGGTCGCCTCCACGGCCTCGCGCCGAGCCGCCCTGCCGTCGCCGTTCGACAAGGCGGTCGCCGCCGTCACTTCGTTCCTCAGCACCATGTCGACCGCGGCCTTCGAGGTCGCGAGGAAGCGGTCCGCCAGCTCCTTAAGCTTCTCGTTGACGATGCGCCGCTCGGGCGTGTCCGACAGCTGCACCAGGTGGTCGACGGCTTCACGAGCCGCGCGCTCGTCCTCGGCGTGCTGACCGCGCAGCACCTGCCGGTTCGGACCGTCACCCTCGATGATGAGATTCTTCTCACGGATGGTGGCCTCGTCGATGGCCACCGCGAGTTGAAGGGACAGGATCGCGCGCTGGGCACTGCGGTCGACGATCTCCTGCGTATTGGCGTCGAGGCGGGTCAGGCTGCCCCGGGCAAGGAGGATCATGCCCGCCGAGACGGCGACGAGCACGAGGGAGGGTATCGCGAGCTTCGCGAGGAGCCTCAGGTTGTCGAGGAACTTCATCGGACACGACGGCTAGGGATCGGGGCGGTGGCCCGACGCGATCCCGCACGTGGGGCGCGCCATTAAGCCCGCGATAGGGTTAGCAACCCGTGAAGTGGTCGAGTTCCTGCCTTCATGCCGGCCCCGGGGGATTGTTGCCCGTCGCGTACGCAGGCCTCCGCGGGGATCTCGGAGCCGGCGATGCGCCCGAAGAGTTTGGTCTATGCCAGCGTCTGGTCCGCCAGGACCGCTTCTGGCCGGCCGACTCGATCGCCGCAGTCGCGGCATCACTCTGGCTGACATCGCCTCCGAAAAACGACGATCGCCGCTCGAAACGGCCTTGCTTCCGTCAACGAGCCGTGTCGCCATCTCGGGTGCCGGATAATCGGTATTTCGGCACGATTCCGACATGCTCGTCCGATGCGCTCGGATCTCCACCCTCGATCAGAGCCTGCCGATAGCGCGCTGCACTGCAGGGCGAGCTTCGACCGCAGCATACCAGCGCTCCACGTGGGGCGTTTCGGCTAGATCCACGTTCGCGAACTCCCGCCGCCAGACCCAGCCGAATTTGGCGATGTCGGCGATCGAGTACGTACCGGCGAGGTACTCGGCTTCGGCCAGGCGACCGTCGAGCACGTTGAGCGTCCGTCTGGCCTCGCCGTGGAAGCGCTCGATGGCGGCGGGGATCGGCTCGGGGGCGAGCTTCTGGAAGTAGCCCGACTGGCCGAAGGCGGGCCCTAGTCCGGCGGCGTGGAAGAACAGCCATTCGAACGCGCGCACCCGCGCATCGCCCTCGCGCGCCAGAAACCGACCGGACTTCTCGGCTAGGTAGACCAAGATCGCGGCGGACTCGGTGATGGTGAGCGGCTCGCCCCCCGGCCCCTCGCTGTCGACGATCACCGGCACCTTGCCGTTCGGGTTGAGCGTCTGGAACCAGGAAGCCTTCTGCTCGCCCTGGCGGATGTTGACGGGATGGTAGACGTAGTCCACCCCGAGTTCTTCGAGCAGGATGGGAACCTTGACGCTATTGGGCGTGGCGAAGGCGTAGAGGTCGATCATGGCCCGTGTTCCGTCTTGAGGAGAGGCGCGAGCAGCGGCTGCGTCAGTGGACCCAGCCGCCGGTGAACGGGAAGACCTGCCCGACGAGGAAATCGCTCTCCGGGCCGGCGAGCGTCAGCAGGAAGGTCGCGGCCTCGCGCGCCGTGGCGAGCCGGCCTGCCGGCACGCCCCGCATCCGCTCCTGGAACTCGCTCGTCGTCTGGTAGGCGGGCGGGAAGTAGGTCGGGTTCTCCACGAAGGTCTGCGCGGTGGCGTTCACCTGCACATTGTGGGGGGCGGCTTCCATCGCCACGCTCCGAACGTAGCCGTGCTGGGCCGCGCGCGCGGCAGAATAGACCGCCCGGCGCGGCACCCCGCGCAGGGCCGCCCCCGCGCCCACCACGACGATCTTGCCGGAGTGCCGCGCGATCATCTGCGGTAGAACCGCGCGCACGAGTCGGTGCAGGGGGCGCACCATGCGATCGAGCATCAGGTCCAGTTCTGCGTCGTCGCTCTCGATCGCGAGCCGCCCCAGCGCCGGGGCGGCGAGGTTGGCCACGAGCACGTCGACGTGGCCGGCCTGCGCGATCAGCTCGGCGGCAGCCTGCGGCGCGGTGAGATCGCGCCGGTCGACCAGCACCTCGGCACCGGCCTCCCGGAAGACGACGGCGATCTCTGGTCCGATCAGCTCGTCGCAGTCGGTCACCACCACGCGTCGTCCGGAGAGCCTTTGCATGATTGTCGTCCTCCCATAGGGCAATGCTCAGATCGCGGCCTTGCCGATCGAGGCGCCGCCGTCGACGAACAGGGTCTGGCCGGTGATGAAGGCCGCGTCCTCAGAGAGCAGGAAGGCTATGGCGGCCGCGATCTCGTCCGGCTTGGCGAAGCGGCGCATCGGCACCGCGGCGAGGTAGCGCGCCTCGCCTCCGCTGCCCGGCGGATTGCCGGCGCGGAACAGCTCGGTCTCGGTGGGACCGGGGGCGACCGCATTGACGGTGATGCCGGTCGCGGCCAGTTCCAGCGCCCACCCGCGGGTGAAGCTCACGAGCCCCGCCTTGGCCGCGGCGTAGGCGGTACGCTCGGGCACGCCGAGCACGGTCAGGCTAGCGATGTTGACGACCCGCCCCCAGCCCCGCTCCCTCATGCCCGGCAGCGCCGCCTGCGCGGTCTGCACGGTGGTGCGCAGGTTGAGATCGAGCACAGCGGCGAGGTCGCTCAGGTCTACCGCGCCGATCGGCGCCGGTCTTACCAGGCCGACATTGTTGACCACCGCATCGATTGCATGGTCGGCGAGCACGCGGTCGAGCGCCGCCTGGGTCGCTGCGGCATCGGCGAGGTCGACCTCCACCACCCTGCCTGGAAAGTCGGGCGCGGCATTGCGGGCGAGATCGACCACCGCTTCCCCCGTCGCCGCGAGGCGGTGGGAAAGCGCGAGGCCGATGCCCTTGGTGGCGCCGGTGATGAGAATGGTGCGCGGCATCGGCCCGGCTCCCTTCAAGCAGCTTGAAGCCGCGCCGCGCGCAGCGCCGGGATCAGCGCTTCGGGCTCCGGACGCTGCGTGTAGTCGGGATTGACCTCGGCGTAGGCGACGCGGCCGTCCTGCCCGATGGCGAAGCGGCCCGGCATCGGCAGCGTCCAGCTCTCGTCGCCGTTGACGAGCGGCAGGTTGTTGCCGAGCTGTTTGTAGAGAACGACGAGGTAATCAGGCAGCGCGAACTTCAGACCGAACGCCTGGGCGACCTGATTGCCGGGATCCGACAGGATCGGGAAGCCGAGCTTGTTCTCGCGTTGCGAGCGGCGGCTGTTCGCCGGCTTCTGCGGCGAGACGGCGACGAGCGTCGCGCCCTCGGCCTCGAAGGCGGGCCGCGCCGCTTCGAGCGCCTGGAGCTCGAGGTTGCAGTAGGGACACCAGACGCCGCGGTAGAAGCTCAGCACCAGCGGGCCTTTGGCCAGGAGTTCGGTCGAGGAGACCGGCGCGCCGTCGGGGTCGTCGAGAGTGAACGCAGGGGCCTTGTCGCCGACCGTGAGCGCACGTCCGGCCGCGCCCGATGCGATCAGCTCGGCAGAGGCGCGCTCCATGATCGGATGGACGAAGGCGGGGGCGTTGAACGGCGGCCTACCGGAGCGGAAGTCGGCCTTGAACGCATCGAGACGGGCTTGAAGCGACATGGGTGTTCTCCGGGAAGAATGTGCCGACCCCGAAAGGGGGAGCCGGGGTCGGCGCCGGGGTCGAACCGGCGAGGGCGGGAGGCCGGCTGGCAGGGGACGGGTCAGGCCGCGACGCGGCTGGAGCCGGGCTTGGTCCACTCGGCGCCCTTCATGAAGGGGTCGAGCTGAGTGTGGACGATGTGGTTGGTGTAGTTCGAGAGCAGCTTCGTGCCCGCGCCCAGCACCACCTCCAGCACGTTCTGCTGCGTGTAGCCGGCCGCCAGGAACGCTTCGACAGCGGCGTCGCCGACGAAGCCGCGCTCGCGCACCACCAGGCCCGTGAACACGTGCAGCGCTTCCAATTTCGCGTCGGGGATCTCGGTCCCGTTGCGGATCGCCTGCACGATCGGGTCGGCGATCTTGCCCATCTGCGCCAGCTTGGTGTGGCCGGCCATGCAGTAGTGGCACTCGTTCTCGTAGTTCGAGGTCAGGTAGACGACCTGCTGCTCGGTGGGCGTCAGCGTGGTCTTGGAGAACAGGTCCCACAGCGCGGAGTAGCCGGCGAGCAGCTCGGGGCTGGTCGCCATGTTGGCCTGCAGGTTGGGCACGAAGCCGAACGCCTTCTTGACGCCCTCGAGCGTCGCCTTCGAGGCGTCGGGGGCGCTCTCGGCGGTGTGGACGGGGAACGTGGTCATGACGAGTCCTTCCGGCGGTGTCTCGGGGCTGGGCGTCCATCGCCCGGCACGACCGCTAGCTAAGCCCCTCGTCTGACGGCGATAACGCCGTGCGTCGGACTAGAGTCCATTCCAGCTCGGCATGAATGACTTCAACGCGGCGTGAGTTCGGGATCGCGCTCGAAGGCGGCGACGAGAAAATCCACGAAGGCGCGCAGCTTGCCGGGCGGGCGGCGCCCGTCGGGGTGGAGAGCGTGGATAGGTGTCCGCTCGCCGGGCCAGGCGGCGAGCACCTCGACGAGCCGACCCTTCGCGAGGTCCGACGAGAACAGCCAGCGCGGCGCCTGCGCCAGCCCCAGTGCCATGAGAGCGGCCATACGGACATGCTCGGCGTCGTTGGTGCGCAGGATCCCCTTCGGCCAGTGTTCGACCCGGTCCTCGCCAACGCGGAAGCTCCAGGGGCGTACCTGACGCTGGAACACGAATCCGATGCAGGCGTGGCGATCGAGGTCGTGCGGGCCCGCCGGCGAACCATGCGCATCGAGATAGGCGGGCGACGCGACAGTGACGCGCTGGGTGACCGCAATCTTCCGGGCGACCAGCGCGGAGTCGGCGAGCTCGCCGATGCGGATCGCGAGGTCGACGCCGTCCTCGACCAGGTCGACGAAGCGATCGGAGACCAACGTCTCCACCTGTACGTCGGGATAGCGCGCATGGAAGGCGGGGATGAGCGGCACGATCTGCATCCGTCCGAACCCCGCCGACAGGCTGACGCGCAAAAGCCCCGACGGCCGGCTCTGCCCGGCGCCGACAAGTGACTCGGCCGCCTCGAGATCCGACAGGAGCTTCACCCCGGCCTCGTAGAAGGCCTGCCCCGCTTCCGTCAGCGTCAGGCTTCGCGAGGTGCGGTGCATCAGCTGCGCGCCGAGGTGCTGTTCCAGAGCGGCCACCTGCTTCGACACCGCCGGCTGGCCGATGTTCGCCTCGCGCGCGACCGCGGAGAAGCTGCCGCTCTCCGCCACGCGCACGAACAACCTGATCGCCTCCAGCCGGTCCATCTCTCATCCTCCGGGAATAGGTGGAATGCCAGTAGGCCGCCTTCCGGGCCAGTCCTTTTCCGCCGAGATGGGCTGCAACGCTTTACCGTTGGAGCCTGTCATGTCGCCACTGTTCGCGCCTGCTTGCGTCGGACCTTACGTCCTCGACCATCGCGTCGTGATGGCCCCGCTCACCCGGATGCGCGCGGGGCCAGGTGAGGTGCCGACCGCCCTGATGGCGAGCTATTATGCCCAGCGCGCCACGCCCGGCGGCCTCCTGATCAGCGAGGCCACGCCCGTCTCCCCGACCGGCTTCGGCTACGCGCATACGCCCGGCATCTTCACTAAGACGCAGGTCGCTGGTTGGCGGCCGATCACCGAGGCGGTGCATGCGCGCGGCGGGCGCATCTTCCTCCAGCTTTGGCATGTCGGCCGGCAGTCGCATCCCGATCTGCAGCCCGGCGGCGTGCTGCCGGTCGCGCCCTCGGCGCTTCCTGCGGGCGGGACGGCGGTGACCGCCACGGGGCCGAAGCCACACCCGGTTCCGCGCGCGCTGGAACTGGACGAGATCGCGGGCGTGGTCGCCGATTTCCGCCAGGGCGCGGCCTACGCGCTCGCCGCCGGCTTCGACGGCGTCGAAATCCACGGCGCCAACGGCTACCTGCCCGATCAATTCCTGCAGGACGGCTCGAACAAGCGCACCGACGCCTATGGCGGTCCGATCGCCAACCGTGCCCGATTCCTTCTGGAGATCACGGAAGCGGCTGCCGCCGTCTGGGGCGGCGACCGCGTCGGCGTCCGGATCTCCCCCTCCGGCGAATACGGCGCGATGTCGGATAGCGACCCGAGCGCCACCTTCGGCCATGTCGCCGAGGCGCTGAATGCGTTCGGCCTCGCCTATCTGCACGTCGTCGAGCCGCGCATCCGCGGCAACGACACGGTCGACGCGGGCGCGCCCCCGGTCGCAACGCAGGAGCTGCGCCGCATCTTCAAAGGACCGATCGTCGCCGCCGGCGGCTTCGACAAGGCGAGCGCCGAGGCCGTCGTCGCCGCCGGCGAGGCTGACCTCGTCGCGTTCGGACGGCGGTTCATCTCCAACCCTGACCTCGTGCGCCGCTTGCGCGAAGATCTGCCGCTCAGCCCCTACGACCGCTCGACCTTCTGCGGCGGCGATTGGCGCGGTTACACCGACTATCCGCCCTACACCGCACAGCGCGCCGCCTAGTCTTGGGAGCGGGACCGCGCCGGCCGTCGGGCGTATGGACGGTTCGCCTGGACGACCGACGCGGCGGCGGCGCCGCGGCAGGATCGCATCGTCAGGATGGTCATGGGGTCGCTCGGCCGGCTGCCTCCGCGGACCGACGCCCCTGGCACGCGGACGCATGGCGCCGAGCGCTCCGGCGTGACCCGCGGCGCGGTGCCGATCGCCCCAGCCGCTCGACGACGACATCGAACTTCCACGGCGTCGCGTCCGAGTAGACTATCAGCGGCTGCGGCAGGCCGAATGACACGCAACACCGGCCGGGTGGCCAGTCCACTGCAGGAACTCGTCGGCGGTAGGTATCGCCGCCCGGGACCAGCAGGATCACCGCGTCCTTCCATTGTAGGGACAGCGTCATCGATCATCCGTTGCCTTGTCTGGCTTGCCGACGGCCCGGGCCATCCGGGGCGTGGTCGACCGCCCGTTCGAGGAGCCGGAGCGGGACATTCTTGCCTTCATCACGACCACGAAGACCGATCCGAAGCCGTACCGGTGGGTGAAGTCGGCCGATGCCATTCCGACCGGCGTCGAGCGCTTCCGTCTTCGAGCGTTCGACGTCGAACCCGACGACACACCTCCGTCGGAAACGTCAGGAGCAGGACACCAGTCGATGTGCTTCGACGAATCGAGGCAGCCTCGGAACTGTCGAACTCGCCAACGGCCCTTTGGCGACGCGATCGAGCGGGATCTCATACGCAGCGGCCTACGGTCGGCCCAGCGATAGGGTCGACTTGACCGAGCAATACAAGCAGGGATGCCGCCGCCCTCGCGCCGCCGTGAGGAGCTATCCAGTAGCGAAGGTCCGGTCTTCCGATCGGAACGCTCCGTCTGAAAGTCCGTTCGCCCAACCGGGCGCGTATCGAGAAGCTGGAGAACCCGGTCGCGCTTGTGACCGCCCCATCTGCGCTGCGGGATGCATCGTAATAGTGTTTCACCAGGTCGACCAGTTCGGAAAAACTCGTGCCTGCTGGTGCGGTCGCAGGCCAGCAGGTCTTGTATCCGATTACGTCGAATGCAACCGGACGGCGCAAGCGGCCCTGGCCGGTCCGTACGATTGCCTCGAGCGGCCAGACTCTTCGACTCGATCGTTCCGGGGCGGCCGGGGCGACCCGGTTCATGCACGGGATGTCGTCCGCCATGTCTGCCGCGCGTAGGAGCTCCAACTCCCACGGTCCGCGCACGAACCGATCGTGCACGATGGGTCCATCGCCTCTCCAACCGATTCCGAGCAAGTGCTCGCCGACCTCGATATCCATGACGTGTTGACACTCGTCCGCTTTGGCCCCGAATGGTGTGTTCCATCGGATCCCTCCACGCCGCGATATCGAGTCTGGTTCCGCAACGTAGTATTGAATCGAGAAGCCTTGAAAACGGACGGCCCGTTTCTTCATCGGCGTCTGTGGGCCGTCGCATCCGTGCAGGGCGAGAATACGCAAGGCAGCTTCGCGCAGCACCCTGCGGGCCACCCCGGTGGGCGCTTCGAGGCGGTTGACATGAATGGTCGACATGCGGGTCTCCGGACGGGACCCTTCTTCAGATCACCTGGTTCTCCGAAAACGTCAAAGCCTCCTGTGTACGGCCGTTCCAACCATGGACGGATCCGTCACGATCCGACCCGTTGGCCAAGGGGGCGGATCAGCTTCCGCATCGACGACACTGCTGCGGAGTGCCTTGGCGGCGAACCGGTGGCTTGCGGCGTTCCGCACCGGCCGAATTCCACCGAACACCGACTACCCGAGCTCGACGCGACGTCGCGGGCCAGGTTCCATGCCGACATAAGGAGCATGCAACCACAGTCAGATCCCCGGTTGCCCGTGTGCGTTGTCCTGCGCTGCGTAGACCCCCGCCAGCGTCGTCAGCTTGGCGGCGTCCGTGCGCGCGTCCGACCCGAAGGGCTTCGAGTCCAGCGCACAACCCA
>NZ_JAIETD010000057.1 GCF_019745455.1 Methylobacterium sp. | reverse complement strand
GACGCATAGAGTCGACCCATAAGTGCGCGCAGAGACGCTTAGCGTATATCTGTGCCCGTTCTATGTCCTGACCCCTTGAGGTTGCGGAGGTCGTGAAACGAATCTCAGGTCGAGACTTTGAAGTACGACCCTGCCTACGTCGCGCTGGTGATCCAGCCAAAATCATTGCTGAGTCTGCGCTCATTCGTAAGCATTTGAAATGGCAGCCCCGATATGGCGATTTAGATACTATTGTCGCCCATGCGCTCGCCTGGGAAGCACAGCTTAGCAACAACTAGCGTCTGGGCCCATAACGGTGGCACGGATGGGTGGGGTGTGATTCAAGGCTCCTACGGAGGGGTCAATGGACCATTTCTGGCTGACGGACGAACAGTTTGCGAGGATCGCACCGCTTTTGCCAAATGACACGCGGGGCAAGGAGCGCTTGGACGACCGGCGCGTGATCAGCGGCATCGGTCTACGTGCTCAAATCTGGAGGGCGCTGGACGGACGCGCCGCGCGATCTCTACGGGCCGAGGAAGACCCTCTACAATCGCTTCGTGCGCTGGGCGGCCAAGGGGATCTGGGTCGGGCTGTTCGAGACGCTAGCCCGAGCTGGCGGGCCGTCCTCTCAGGTGCTGATCGACTCCACCGCCGTGAAGGCTCACCGCTGTGCCGCGGGGGGCAAACGTATGGCCCGCCCCGTCCGCAAGTGGCTCTGGATTCGCTGGTCTGAGTAGTCTGCATAAACGTATCCGGCCTTCGGACGAGCCCTTGGCCAAGATGGAGATCCGCGCGTCTTGGGCCTCATAAGGGGGTCGGCGTCGAGCGCCATTTGCCAGCCAAAGGCTTTCAGAACACCGGTCGACTGTCAGGCCATCTTCCTCTCACCGCTTGCAGACATCGGAAGGCCGGCACGCCGCGCAGGCCGAACTCGGATTAGGCAGTCACGGCTGTCGGCTCGTAGACGCGCCCGTGGCGCAGCAGCGCCCAGACGATACGCGCCATCTTGGCTGCCAGGGTCACCACCGCCGTATTGGTATGCGCCCTCGCCAGGCAGCCCGCACAGCCACTGTCCGAGCCGCGTATCACCCTGGCGCAGCGTCGGCATCGCGGCCCGAGCGCCCTGGATGAGCGTCTGTGGATCGGCGGTGAAGCAGGACCCCGACCATAGTCAGGGCAAAGCGTTGTTAACACTAGCGAAATCGAAAAAGGAACGGGGTCCCGGTCGGCGCCGATCGGGACCCCCTGTCTAGATGAAAAACGTTCGTTCGTTTAGGACGTTACCGACTTTCACGCAGGGGTCCCGCTTCGGCGCTTATTTACAGTTGTGTGTCGTCGGACAGCCAAGCTCGCGAACGTGAGGGACTTCGCAAGGATACACCGCCGTTACCTCGCCCAACCCGCGCTGCGCGGAACACGCGTAATGTCCCCCACGGCATACACACTCGACACGGTCGTGCTTGGCAGAGAGGGAGTCCCTTTGAGGCTGGTTCGAGGTTAGCTGGCTAGCTTACCCCTCAGGGCCTGGTGTCGCGCGTAGGCGTGATCGCGGCCAAGCTTGCAAATAAGCGTAGCCGGACTCGACTTCACTCACCGAATCAGTCTCAATCGTTCGCTAGCGGTGTTATGGCGGTTGTCGCCGTTTTAACGCTAGCGGGGCCGGCCGATGAACCAGCATGTACCCATCGACGGGGTCGAAACGCTGTCAACCCAGATAGCGGCGGCTCATGCACGCCTTCTCGGTGGCAAGCTGCGCGATCTCGCTGCTGGATTTTATCCTCCGTCCGCAGAGAAAACGCTTCGCCGCTTCTCCGCCGGCGAGGTGGCGCGCCTGCTCGGGATTACGGAAGTACGCCTTAGGCAGCTGCCCTTCGACCGCCTCACACCGGATCTTGAAATTGGGCCAGCCGGGCGGCGCTACTTCACTCTGGCAGAGATCCACACCCTCCGTAGCTACCTTCACGAAATCGACCGAGTAGGGCGTGGCTACCTCCCCCATCGCAATCCCGAGAAGGACGAGCATCTTCAGGTCATTGCGCTGACGAACTTCAAGGGTGGTTCCGCCAAAACCACGCACACGGCGGGTCTCGCGCATTTCCTCACGCTGCACGGCTATCGGGTGCTGGCGATCGATGCCGATCCTCAAGCCAGCCTATCAACCCTGCTGGGGATGCGCCCGGACGACGGCGGACCGACGATCTACGACGCGGTTCGGTACGGCGAGAGCCAGCGCCCGATGCACGAGGTGATCCGGAAGACGTATTTTCCCGGCCTTGACCTTGCCTCGGCGACTCTCGAACTCGAAGAGTACGAGTTCTACGCCCCGTTGATGTCCGTACCAGACAGGCGAAAGGCTGCCGGGCCGCCATTCTTCGCGCGCCTCGCCGTAGCGCTGGAGAGCGTCGCTGTCGACTACGACGTGGTGGTGATCGATTGCCCACCGCGGCTCGGCTACTTCGCGATCTCGGCTCTGTGTGCGGCCACCGCGACGCTGATCACCGTTCATCCGCAGATGATTGATCTCGCGTCGATGCGCCAGTTCCTCACCATGATGAGCGATCTCATGGAAACGGTTAAGGAGCAGGGGGCCCCTCCCCCGGCGCACGACTGGTTCCGATACCTGATCACTCGGTACGATCCGCAGAGCGTTCCTCAGACATCTGTCGTCGGGATGCTCAACGACTTGTTCGGGCCGTACGTGTTGCCGAAGGCCATGCTGCAGACGCCGGCGGTCTCGACCTCGGGGCTCCTTGGCCAGACGATCTATGAAACCTCTCTTGGGAGGGATCGCAGCGACGAGGTGAGCCGGGCGACCTATCGCCGGGCACTCGACGCATTCGATGACGTCAATCGAGAGATCGAGCTTCTGATCCGCCGCACCTGGAGGCGTGCGTGAGCAAGAGCATCCGAGACCTTATGGCCCGGCGCGTCCCAGAGCCCAAGACGGAAGGCTCGCCATCAACGGAATCAATGACTTCGCCCCACTTACCAACTGGTATTTCTCCTCCGGGCTTGCCGAAGCGGACCGGCGTGGCTCGTTCATTCGGCGCACTTTGGCAGGAACAGGATGCTGCCCGTACGGTCACAGAGGCTGAACGGGATGGAAGCGTAATCGAACTTGATCCTAATTTCTGCGACCCGTCGGTGATTGCTGATCGTGTGCCCGATACCACGGATGCCGCGTTCGACGCTTTCGTAGAGCAGATCCGCGAGGAGGGGCAGCGGAGCCCGGCGCTTGTCCGACCGAAGCCGAATGAGCCTGGCCGGTACGAAATCGCATATGGCCGTCGTCGCCGACGCGCTGCACAGATCCTTGGGCGCCCGCTGCGCGCTATAGTCCGACCCCTCAGCGACACCGAGCTTCTGATCGCACAGGGCTCCGAGAACCTCGCCAGGGCCGACCTCAGCTACATCGAGCGGGCCCACTTCGCGGGCAACATGGTCCAGGCGGGTGTTGCGCGGGATGTCATCGCGAAGGCGATGGGGACGCAGGCGACCCACCTTTCCAGCCTTCTGACTGTCGCTGAGGCAATACCTTCGAAGGTTCTATCGACTATCGGACCGGCCCCCACCGTAGGGCGACCGCGGTGGCTTACTCTGGCCGATCGGATCAAGGCCGCATCGCCTGAGCTGATTGATACCGCCCTCGCTTCTCCAGATCTCGCTGGCAAACCGTCGGACGAGCGCTTCGCGGTGATCCTCGCAGCTCTTGCTGTGCCGCCGCCACGCAAGGTACGGCCTCACGCCGAGACCGTGAAGGATCCGAGGGGCCTAAAGTTCGCTCGCGTCGAGCGCAGCACGTCCGGCGTGCGTGTGACGACAGATGAGAAGATAGCACCTGGCTTTGGCGACTACCTCGCCGAGCGGCTCCCCGAGATCCTTGCCGCCTACAGGCAGAGCAAGGGCTAACCCGACCCGCAGCACGAACTGAAAGGAGACGAGGACACCGCAAAAAAGAAAGGGCCCCCCGAACCGCGTCCGGAAGACCCCCTCTCGTCATTAGCAAACGTAGAGGACCATATCTCCCGGCACATCGTCAAGCGCTTTGACGTCGATTCGGCGAACGCCCGGTCTTTACCCGGTACTCGGCCAGACGATGGATCTGCACATCACGACGCCCTTCGGGCGGCGGCCCGTGACGCCTGCGCAAATCCGTGCTCAGGCGAACGCGGACGGCTGCCCTCGCGAAACCACGGTGCACAAATGGACGGTGTTCCGCGACATCGCCGCGGCTCGCACCCGGCTCGGTCTCAGTGACAGGGCACTCGCCGTTCTCGACGCGCTTCTGACCTTCCATCCCGAGACAGCGCTGTCGGCCGGGGAGGGGCCTAGACTGGTCGTCTTCCCCTCGAATGCCGCCCTTGCCCTGCGAGCGCACGGCATCGCCGAGGCGACGCTTCGTCGGCATCTCGCGGCCTTGGTTGAGGCCGGGCTCCTCATCCGACGAGATAGCCCGAACGGGAAGCGCTACGTTCGGAGAGGGCAGGGGGGAGTCATCGACCAAGCCTACGGCTTCGATCTCACGCCCCTCGTCGCCCGCGCAGAGGAGATCGCCACGCTGGCCGGCGAGGTTCGAGCTGAGGCGCATGCGCTGCGCGTCGCCCGCGAGTGCGTGACCCTGCTCCGCCGCGACTGCGCAAAGCTCATCCAGGCCCTGGAGGCGGAGGAGCGTGCACCAGGGGCCGCGCTGGCACTACGGGATCGCTACGCCGCCGCCGTAGGCGCCCTGCCGCGGGTGCCCGCGCCCGGTCATCTGGAGGAGGCGAAGGCTGCCTTGGCAGCGCTGGCTGCCGATGTGGGCAAGTTGCTCATCGTGCATCACGAAACATCAGAACCGAGCGGCACTCCCGCCCAATCTGAGCGGCACATTCAGAATTCAAATCCCGATATTATTGGTTCTGAAAAGGCGTTCGGAATGGAGATGAAGACCTCCGATGTGCCACGCCGAGATGAGGCCAACGCTATGAGCGGTGATGGTACACGGAGTACCTATCCCCTTGGCCTCGTCCTTGGTGCCTGTCCTGACGTAGCGGACTTCGCCCGGGAAGGGATCCGCTCCTGGAGGGACTTGGCGGACACGGCGGAGAAGATCCGGCCCATGCTCGGCATCAGCTCTGATGCCTGGCGCGAGGCGTGCCAGGTGATGGGCGATGCCGCCGCCGCGGTGACGGTGGCGGCGATCCTCCAGCGTGCCGAGCACATCAAGAGCCCCGGTGGGTACCTACGAGCCCTCGTGGAACGGAAGAGGCGAGGAGAGTTCAGCCTCGGCCCGGTGCTCCAGGCGTTGATGCGCTCTCAACTGCAGCCCTTGCCTGGGCAACCCCGCGGCCGCCATGCCGCCAACTAGGGATCCTGATGATTGCTATCCGGTTCGGGCTCGCCCGGGGTGCACGCAAAGTTTGCGACCGGCTGAACGGGTGCAGCGTGGTCCAATCCACCTCGGCGACGGTCGTTGGTGGTACGAGGCGGCCGACGCTTGGTGTGACGGTCGCGGGCGACAGGTGGACGTCGGACCCCGGTGGTCCCGGCCGCAGCCCACCGCGTCCATGATACCGCCCACAACGCGAACCCTCATCTCACCGCGTTCTAGCAGTGCTGCCTCATGCCCCATGACCAGCCCGAACACCATCGGCGCCGCTGGACCACCCTGTTCCGAGGTTAGGCGCTGGGCGATCTGCTCCGCCGGCCGTACGGGTAATCCTGGGCGGTTAGGATCGCTACGCCCAGGCGCATTCGGTCATGCCCTCGGGCCGAGGCTTACCGCTCGATCCCATGCTCGCGACCGCGTTCCGGATCGGGGCGGCCGAGATGGCGTGCGAGTTGCGCCACCAAGCGGCGGATCGTTGAGGTCGGCGCGCGGTTCAATCGGCGCCCGGAGGCGTCGACCAGGCGCCAGGCCGGCACAATTAAGCCCGTCACGCCGAGCCAGGCTGCGGCCTCGCGCAGCGTCCTCGCCGCGCGCACCGCCCGGCCGACGTCGACCCCTGGAGTGATACGCTCGGGCGGCCCGAGCACCCCGTCGCGCACGAACGCGATCCGGTCGGCGGCGTAGTCGACCACGTTGGCCTTCTCGCGATAGCCCCGCGCTTCCCGGAACAGCCGCTCCAGAACCATCGTATCGCTGGCCGGCATCCGCGGATCCGCTTGGCGCTGCCGGCACAGGGCGTCGAGCCGGTCGCGCTCGACCACCACCCGGGCCTCGTGCCGGTGGCGCGTCAGCCCGACATAGACCTCGCGCGCGTCGGTGCCGGACCCGAGATACACCACCGCCGCGGAACAGGTCCGGCCCTGCGCCGCGTAGGCCGTGCCGGCATAGGCGTGGACGACCTTGGGATGTGCGGGCCGACGGCCGAACCGGGCGACCCGCCGCAGCTCGTCCCACGCCGCCTCGATCACCCGCCCGTCCTCCAACGCCAGGCGGAGGCGCGGATCGTCATCTGCGCCCGCGACCAGAGCCTCGACTCGGGCGCGGGTCCCGTTGCGCAGCCCGAGGTGCGGCAGGCTCTCGCCGAACCGGAGATGATCGCCGAGCGCGAGCGCGAGCGGCACCAGCCGATCCTCGCGGTCGCGCGCTGTCGCGGTGATCAGGTCGGGTCCGAGCTGGCCCTCGGCCCGCAACACAGCCCGCGCCTGGGCGTTCAGCGCGGCCGCGTCGGCGTTGCGCCGGGTGACGATCAGAACATCGTCGCCATAGCTCGCACGCTGCCCCGTCCAAGCCGCGATCACGCGCGCCTGCGCCGCCTCGGCACCCGCGACCAGCTCGACTTGATGCTGGCCCGCGTAGGCGCGCAGGCCCGCCTCACTGTCGCCGCGCGCCATCACCACCGAGGCGGCGCGCTGCCACTCCACAGTCTGACGACGCACCTCGCCGAGCACCGCCGAGCGCCCGACTACCTCGGCCACCGCCCGTAGCCCACTCGCGCCCGCGACCGAGGCTAACTGCTTGCGGTCGCCGATCAGCACCACCTTCGCCCCGGCCCCCCGCGCGGCGCTCAGGATCGCCTCCAGGTCGCGGCTGCCGACCATGCCCGCCTCGTCGACCAGTACCAGGGTGTCGCGGTCGAGCGCCGCGGCATCGGCCCGGAGCTCGGCCTCCGGCCTCGCCGCCCGGGCGCGGTCATGGCGCCAGCGCGCGATCGCCTGCGCCGGGATCCCGGTCGAGCGAGCGAGCTCATCGGCTGCGACCCAGGATGGCGCCAGGCCGATCACGCGCATCCCGGAGTTGTGCGCGGCGGCCACCAAGACCGCGGCCGTCGTGGTCTTGCCGGTGCCGGCTCCGGCCTGAAGAAGCGACACCCCATCCGGGCCGGCGGCGTGGCGGACGGCCTCGGCCTGTTCCGCGCTAAGGCGATCGTCCTGGCCCAAGGCCATCGCCACGGCATCAGGGGCGATCCAGCCCCGTTCCAGCGGGCGATCGGCGGCACGCAGCATCAGTGCCTCGCACGCGGCGATGCCTGGGCTGGTCCAGCACGCGCTCGCCCCCGGCACCATCACGGCGGCCGCCAGCGGCAGAAGCGTGCCGTCCCGTTCTAGGTCGGCGAGCTCCGCCTCGACGACCCCGACTCCGAGGCCTTGCACCCCGGCGAGCTGCAAGGCTCCCTGGAGTAAATTTTTGCGCGTCACGACACTCTCGTGCCGGAACAGGGCCGATGCAGCGCGTGCCACCGGACTTTCGCCGGGGATCTCGGGCGGATCGAACGGGGGTTCACGTTCCGCCGCGCGGGCGGCCGCGATCGCGAGGGCCTGTTCGGGATGGTGCGCGGCGTCCCAGGGATCGAGTGCGCAGGCGGCGAGCTCTTCGTGCCAGCGCACCTCCAGCTCGGCGCCGGTCGGCAGCTCGTGCTTGCCCCGGCGGGTGGCGAGGGCGGCGACTTCGCGCTGGGCGGACGTGGCGCCGGCGCCGGCGTAGTCGAGGATCTGCTCCGAACGCTTGGAGAAAGCGGCCAGCAGCGCCTCGGGCGGTCCGGCGACTTCCCACTGCCCGCGTCCGGCCTCGCGGTAGCGCAGGCCGAACCGCTGCCGCAGGTCCTCCGCCAGGGCCGCCCTATACGCTGCTCCGACGCAAATTTGATACGCGTAGAGTTGCTCGATCTCGATGGTCAGATGAGTCTGCGACTTGTATCGACCGGATCCGGAATTTTCCGGTGAGCCGGCAACATTGATAAAGACACAGTGCGTATGAATATTAGGATCGCCTTCGCGGGTGGTATAGTGATCGAACCGACCGACGATCAAATCGCTTGAGTGGTGTCGATCGACGCCCCCCGCACCGGTTCGGACGGTGACCAGCCCCTCTGCCGCCACGAAGGCGAGCGCCCGCTCGACTGCGGCGCGATGGGCGGCCTCGATCGCCGCGCGCTGCTCGGGCGTGCCGGCCATCCACAGGACCGAGACGGACTTGCCCGGCGTGAGGGTGAGGTCCTGGCCGGCCCAATGCCCCGGGCCGGCGCCGCGCACCAGCGGCTTGCCGGTGGTGGGGTGGAAGCCCGCGCAGAGATCGCGGAACGAGTTCGCGTCGATCGCCGCGCCGTGGCGTACGACCGTCTGGCCGTTGCTCCACCACACCCCGTCGCCGTCCTTGGCATAATAGTCGTCGCGCCGATCCGGGCGTGCCTCGCGCCGGCTGTCGTTGGTGTAGTACAACCCAGCCTCGGCACCGGCGCCGAGGCGGTGCAGCGAGGCGGTCATCAGGCCAGATCCGAGCCGTCGGCGTGTTTGCCGAAGCGACAGATTTTGTCGAGGTCGATGCCGGCCGACGGAACGCCGAGTTCACCGACGGCTTGGGCCATGTCGAGGATGGCGGCGTCGATCTGCTCAATCCGCTCGATCAGGACCCGGTGGCGGAGCGCCACCTCCAGGTTTTGGGCGATACAGTCCGCCGCCAGGCTCTCGGCCGACCAGCCCTGCGCGGCCGCGGCGGCGTTCAACCGGGCGGCGAGGGCCTCCCCCAGGGTGACGGTGAGCTTGACCTCGTTAGCCATCGATGCCCCTGTTGCGTGTGGTTCGGGCGGGCAGGCGTGGCACGGCCGGGGCGGCGGGGCGAGGCTCATGTGGCCGTGCGGTTAACGCTCCAGCACTTCAGTGCGTGTGGTGTGATACCCATCTTTCTGCCGTACCCTTTACCGTACGAAAGCCGTGCGTAGCCGTAGCCTGCCGCTCACAGCCGGACGTTAACGTCAGCTTGCCGTCGCCCTCGGTATTCAAGCGATCGGCTGCACGCCGCGGCAAGCCCGGCTCTGCTACGGTAGCACCATGGCTCAGCGCCCTCGCTTCGACCTACGCCGCCTTGCCCGGGACGCCGCTGCGACCCCCGGCAGCCGCCGCACGGCCGGTGCTCCGGGCGGTCGGCCCGCCACGGGCTTGATGGACATCGTGCGCGGCAACCTCGACGCCCTGGTCGCCCTCCAGGCTGGCGGACTGACCTGGGATGCGGTCGCGGCCGGCCTCACGGCACAGGGGTTCACCACCGCCGATGGCCAGCCGATCACCGGGCGCAATCTCACTGGCGTCATCTCCAGCGTCCGCCGGCAGGCCGCCGCCCGCGCGGCCAAAGCGGAGGCGCGAGCGGCCCGGCCCGATCGATCAACCTCCGCGCAATCTGTACCGCCCTTGACTGGCGCGGCCCCCCGGTCGTCGCGGCTCGCACCGGAACTCCGCGCAGATCGCGGTACGCCGCCTCCATCAGCCACGGATGCACCGCTGACCGAGGCGGAGATCCGCCGGATGCAAGCCGAGCGGCACAGCCACCTGTTCAAGAAGGACTGACACCCATGCCTCGCGTTCTCCTCGTCGCCCAGGAAACCGGCGGCGTCGGCAAGTCGACCGTGACCCGCGGCTTGGCCGAGGCGGTGCCGGACGCGCCGATCCTGGAGATCGAGTCGGTGCACCGCCTGACCGAGTTCAAGGCCGCGACGGCCGCCAACGAGCCCGGCAGCGTGCGGCACTTCCTCATGCGCGCCTCGCGCGAGGCGATCGACGCCAGCGGCGGCAAGGCGGCGCGAGCCGAGTTCGACGACGTGATCAACGCGCTCTTCGAGGTCGCGACCGCCACGCTGGTGGACATCGGCGCCAACACCTCGGCATCTCTGCTGGGTGTCCTGACGCACGAGGCACTGGCGCTGCGCGAGGTCGGGATCGAGCTCGGGCTCGTGGTGGTGGTCGCCGCCGAGGCCGGCGCGCTCGCCGACGGCGGCGCGCTGCTGCACGCGGCCAAGGACTGGGCGGGCGCCCGCTTCGTCGTGGCCAACGCGGTGCGGGGCGCCGTCGATCCGGACCTGCTCAAGCGGGTCGCCGGCGACGCGGTGGTCACGCACCTGCGCCAGTTCGAGCTGGAGGACAGGACGCGCGAGGTGCTGGCGGCGGGTCAGCTGCGCGGCGTCGACCGGCTCGACCGGGCGGGCTTGGTCAAGCAGACCTCGCAGGCGCAGGCCGGGCGGATGCTGCGCGATCTCACCGCGTTCCGCCTCGCCGTGATGGAGGCGGTCAAGCCGGCGGCCCTCTGGCTGGTCGAGGAAGCGCCGGTCGCGGGCCGGGTCGGTACGTCGGCAGGGGGGAGCAAGCGTGCCCGCAACGCCTGAGGACGTGCACGCCCGCCTCACGGGGGCCGGCCGTGCCGCCCACGAGGCCGCGGCCGGGTTCGCGCGGGACAGCCGCGCCGCGCTCGCCCGGCTGAAGACGCGCCCGATCCACGAGCGGTTCGCGGCCCTGGAGGAGGGGGCAACGCAGCTCCTGCCCGAGCACCGGCGCGAGCTCCTGCTCTCCATCCGTAACCGGGCCGACGAGGCGGGGTCCGATACCCGGCCAACGCCGCGCCACGCCAGCCGCATCGCGGTCTGGCGCGGGCGCCTGCCGTTCCACGCGCGCCGGCTCACCCGCGACGCCCTGCTCGCGCTCTGTCTGATGTCCGCGCTGGTCCTGGCCTATCGCCACACGCCGATCTCCTGGGTCGAGGTGCGGGGCGACCGGGATGTGACCGCCGCCTGGGTCATGCCGGACGGGCGGCCCGCCGGGGACCGCCTCGTGGCGGGTCGCGCCTACGCGCTGATGCGGGATACCGCCGGTGTGGCCGAGCTGCGCGACTGGCGCGCGGGGGAGGGCTATGCCGCGACCCGCGTGCCGTCAGACTGGCTGCGGACCCGCGCCGGACCGGCCGCACGCTGAAGTCCGGATCGCCCGATCCGTCGCGCCTCACCTCAGACGCGCGGGGTTCCGGCGGGCCGCCGCGGCTGAGCAAATCAATCCTGGTAGCCGCGGCGGCGGTGCCTTCCACCGTCAGCTGAGGCGTGCCCGGATGGCGGGCACGTCTACGGGGCGGCGTTCCCGGCTCAGCGCGTCCGGCCGACCGGTGGCACGGAGGCGATCAGCTTGCGGAAGCGCGGGTCGGTATGCGCGACCGTCTTCTTCAAGCGCAGGGGATGGCGCGCGTGGCCGCCGCTGTTGGGAAACACCAGGAGCTCGTCGGCCGGCATCGCGATCAGCGCCTCCTTGGTCATCAGGCGTGCGCCCTGCGAGGCGCGGGCCGTGGACGGCGTGCCCTTGGCGTCGCCGGTTGGGGCGGTCCGGGTCTCGACGAAGGCGGTGTAGTCGCCGATCGCCCGCGACCAGCGCTCGGCCTCGTCCGGATCGACAGCGGGTACGTCGAAAATGGTCACGACCTCGGCGGTGTTGAGCAGCACGTCCGCCCCGGCCTCGCCGTAGAGCCCGACCAGTTGGGCTCGGTCCTGCCACATCGTCCACAGGCTGGCGCCGTAGCCCGGCAGCTCGCCCGCCGCGGTCAGCAGCGCGTCGAACCGGCCGAGCACCGCGGCCTCGTCGACGAAGATCATCAACCGCTCGGCCGGGCGGTGGCGACGCACCGAAGCGAACAGGTCGGACAACAACCAGCGCAGGAACGGCGCGAGCACCGCCTTGTACTCGGTCGGCACCGCCACGAACAGGTCGACCGCGCCGGTGGACAGCTCCGACAGCTCGAAGGTCGAAGTGCCGACGAGGTCGCGCAGGCGCCGGTCGGCGAGCCACTGGAACGCCTGCAGGGCGGTGGACTTGATCGGATCCTTGGTCTTGGGATCGGCCTCCAGGATCTCCATGGCGGCGTAGGCCGCGGGCTCGGGCCAGTGGGTGACGTACTGTTCCAGCAGCTTGAGGAAACGGGCCTCATCGGTCAGGAGGTCCTGGACCTCGACGACCGTGCATGCCTCCGGCCGGCGCAGGGCGACCAACAGCGCGCCGGTGATCAGGTCGACGGCCCGGTTGCGGAAGTAGGCGGAGGCCTCGCCGTCACCGGAGGCCTCCGGCAGAAGGGCCAGGGCGGTGCTCTGGAGGTAGAGGACGTCGTCCGGGTCGCGGCCTTGGAGCGGGTTCCAGTGGTCGGTGCCGCCGGCCAGACCCATGGGATCGAGGCAGACGACGCGGCGCCCGAGAGCCCGGCGCCGTGCGGCCACGGAACGGTAGACCTCGCCCTTCGGGTCGAACACGACGGTGGGTCCGCCCCAACTCTGCGGCTCGGGGAAGGCTAGGTTCGGGATGAGCAAGCCCGACGTCTTGCCCTTGCGCGGCGGCGCGATGGTGACGAGCGTGCCCTGCACGGCGATGCGCACGGCACGGCCGGTTTCCGGGTCGCGGCCGAGTTCGAGCCCGTCGCGGAGCCGCCCACGCTCTGCCGTGGCGGCGAAGCGGGCCGAGCCGAACAAGTCGGAGGTGTCCCGCTTCTGTTCCGGCCTGGCGCGCCGCAGGAGCGCGGTGCCAAACAGGATCACGAGGGGTGAAATGGCGAGGAATGGGGCAAGCGCCCAGCCGTCATTCGCGAAGTCGGGCGCCCGGCCAATTAGCATCAGATACGGCATCGCGAGCGCGTCGCCCATGTGCCGGGATAATAAGGTCTCGAACCAAGCACCAGGGCGCTTCACCTCTGTAGGCCAATGCGTTGGGTCGAGCCCGTTCTGGATCAAACCCGCGACTGGGTAGGCTAGGAGCACGGTCGCGAGGAATGTCAAGAATACCAGGCGCATTGCGGGTCAACCACGAAGAAAGTATGCAGCATCGCTGCAAGCATAGCTTGCTAATCTGTCTCACTTTGAGTTTGAATGCGGCATGAAATCGCGTAATAAACGCTTGAGATAGGTTACCTATAATCCGAAGAGGCTAATTTTTCGAGATTTAGTTTTTCTTTCAGCCAAGCAGCATTGATTTGTTCTAGCCACATGGGACGATGATGAGTCCTAAGATCATTAAATCTAGTATGCATTGATGCAACCTCCGGATCGTTCAGAAAGGCCGCCTCGCACAGTGCAGAAAGACCATCAGCATCGAGGGCGTCGAACGCGTGGAGCACACGTGTAGCCAATTTGCGCTGCTCGGTGCGATCCATCTCGGATCCTCCCAACTGCGCGAGGCGGACCTGACGACCCGCGTAGCGTGACACCGCCTCATTGATACAGGTCGTGACTGCGATGCTGGCGAACGAATTCGGATTGTAGGCCAACATCTGAACCTGATGCCATGTGGGCAGCAGTACGATCCCGTCTCTTGCAAAGGCCTCCAGTTGCTCAGGTTGCGGCACTGCAAGCCGGTTGTTCTCGAACCAGCGCGTGTCGGGCTGATGAACCTGAAGTACGGTATAGGTCGTCGAGCCCATCCTCTGGGCGAAAGCGTTTGCCGTAGCGACCCACTGAGGATGGCGTGCGTCGTTGATAAGGATGATGTCGCGCCCGGTTCTCGCCGGCATTGTCTGATCAGGCATGACCCTGCACCTGCGGCTTGAGCACGACCACGCCCCGCGTTCGAAAGAGCATTTCGTCGGCCTCTGTCCAGATGGCCCCAAAGCCGTTTAGATCTTGGCCGGGACGTGCCGACACCACGTTATAGTTCGGGCGCACGAGACCAAGCTCGGACGCCCAGCGGACCTCGGCCTGCCGCACGTCGGGGTGAATCTCTGTATTGACGATAAGCAAGTCCTTGAACAGCGCTCTTAGCAGCGCGTCCTTGTCCATGGGAGGCATAACGACCCTTGCAACTGATCTAGATGAACGATGACAGCGGAAATAAAAGGATCGTCTTTCTGAAGCGGCTGGTAAATCGGTAAAATTGATACGATTTGCTCAGCTCACATTGATCGGCCCCCACGAGGTGGTCCGTCAGACCGGCTCACAGGCTTGGGTCCTTGCGCGGCCGGGAGGAGTAGATGGCCGCCAGGGCAAGACAGAGGCGAGACCACAACGTCCGGCCGACGGCGCACGATGGTGAAGACGGCTGTCTAGGCCAAAAAGAAAGGCCACATTTGCAAGCGGCCCGGAGTCTAGGGAGGAAACGCTGAAAGGCACGGCTGGGGAAATGACCGCTCTTTCAGCACAGGGGCAACAGTCTTCCAGTCGGGTTATTTCTAGCCAGTCTATCCCATCTACCCCAGCAGGACGGCTTGGACATGGCTGGATCCCACCTCCCGACCCTGCCTCTGAATGGGGAGGCCCTTCAGTAGAGGCCTCTCGCGAAATCCCCAGGGGTGGGTGGTCCGTCATGCTGGTGGAGGCGATCGTCCAGCTCTATCTCCTATAGATCCGGACCTGTTACCATTTAGGTATGGGATAGAGAAACTGATCGCCCTATGACGCATGTAACATATGGCTATATAAGCGGATAGGAACCCACAGCGATCTGGCCGTAAGCGTGATACATCGCGCGCCGCTAGATCGCTGGCGCGCATTGCCATGTGAAAGTGTCTTACATTCTGTTGGCACTGCTCCCGAGGAGGGCGAGCCTGCAGGGGATGGTGTGGAGAAGATGGGGGCGACATGGACGAAGAACTGAAAGTCGAACAGGGTACGAGCGTCGGCCTCGTCGATCTGATGGTCGGCATCATCACGGCCTACGTCGCACATAACAGCGTGCCGCCCTCGGACTTACCGGCGCTGATCGCCAGGACGTACGAAGCTCTATGTCGGCAGCCTCATGCGGGTGTGGCCTCTCGCATGGCCGCGAATGCGGCGCCTGCATCCATGCGGCTGACACTGACACAGATCCGGGCGTCCATCACGCCGGATGCGCTGATCAGCTTCGAGGATGGCCGGCCCTATAAGACGCTCAAGCGTCACCTCACTGGCGTCGGCCTCACCCCCGACACCTACCGTGCGAAGTGGGGGCTCCCCCCCCCCCCCCGACTACCCAATGGTGGCAGCCAGTTATTCCGAGAAGCGCTCCGCCCTCGCTCGAAGCTTCGGCCTGGGTGAGGGGAGACACCCTGTCTTGGACCAAGCTTTTGAAACTGGCTCGTGGGCCAGCGAGCTTGCCGTAGACCCCGAAGTTTCAGCCGCGGCCGAGTGATACTGCGTTCAGATGTAGGGCCCTCGGAACAGATCACCGAGGGCTTTGCGCCGAAACAGGGTGAACCAGCGGCGCCGGCGATGCTCGGGCCGGTCGTGGATCATGTGGCAGCGCTGACAGAAGGCGGCGAGGTTGGCGTTCGCGTTATTGCTGGTGTCGTGGTCGCGATGGGCGGCAGCCAGCACGACCCGGGTCGTACGAACGCGGGCGAGCACATCATCGACCCCCAGGGTTGGACGGGTGACCCTTCCTCTCCCGTCACGCCACGCCCCGGTGTCTCCGTCCCACCAGCGGCCATCGCCGAGGTGGTAGACGATCCGTCCATGGGGGCGCTTGCAGGCTTCGCAGCGGCCCTTGGCCCGGCCGAAGCGGATCGCGATCGAGAGCTGAGGCCAGTCGATCGGATAGAAAAAGCGATGCTCGGGGCGGATCGGCATGGGCTCACCCCCGATCGGCATTGGCGGCGCTACGGGCGCGGGGAAAGTAGCTGTAAAAGGTGTAGCGGCTGATGCCGAGGCGCTTGGCGATGGCGGCGATGGGAATGTCGCCGGCGGCCAGCATCGCCCGGCCAGCGGCGATGTCGGCCTCGCTCAGCTTCTTCGGGCGGCCGCCCTTGCGACCGCGGGCGAGGGCAGCCTTGAGGCCCTCCATCGTCCTCTCACGGTTGAGGTCGAGGAAGTACTCGGCCATGGCACCGTGCATCTGCAGGGCGAAGCGGCCATGGGCGGTGGCGCTGTCGAACTGCTCGGTGAGGGATCGGAAGTGGACGTCCTTCACCCGTAGCCCGTCGATGGTGCGCATCATCTCCACGAGGGAACGGCCGAGGCGGTCGAGCTTCCACACGACGAGCACGTCTTCGGGACGCAGGTAGGCAAGCGCCGCCTCGAACTCGGGTCGCTTAGTCCCGGCCTTGCCGGACTTCTTCTCCTCGAACAGGCGCTCGCATCCGGCCTTGGTCAGCGCGTCGCGCTGGAGGTCGAGGTTCTGGTCGAGAGTGGAAACGCGGGCATATCCGACGAGCATGCCAGGATAGTGGACTAAACGCGTTTATCTGTCAGTAGTTTTCCTGCCACGTTTTCCTGGCAACACAAGGCCTGTTTAAGCCGGTTCATGCAAGCGGATCCGGCTACGTAAGGAAAACGATCGTTTATCGTACACAAATTATTTTCCTGGATCGATGGTGAAAGTCAGTTTCTTCCAAGAAACCAAGATAAATGCCAACCGTTATCGATTTCGACGACATATCCAAGCGATTTACAATACTCTATATGCATCGATGGCGGCATCGACTTCTAAATAAGGCTAATTAATAATAGCGAAAGCGTCCGTCCTTAACACATACAAATCAAGCTATAAATCTTTGAATTGCCCTTGTAACTAGTTCCCTATCTCTATGAGGATTTTTATCTAGACATAAACTCTTGATAGCAGAAGCAAGAGCTATAGACATACGCGATATTTGATCTTCGTTTCTATCTATCAACGAGCGCGCCGCCAATGAGCATATATTTTGTATGCTATTCAAACTGGGGTTGAACCAAGAACTCTTCGACAAACTAGATTGAGCGTTTCCGGCAAGACGAAAGTTCGGGACTTCGCCTTTTGACCACGATGTGTGATCTAAAACAGGTAACTCAATACCAGAACTTATCCAAGGCGCGGATTTTTTTAGATATTGTGTCGATGTATGATCAAATTTTGAGAATGGCAGCAATATTACGGGCTTGCCAGCAGCTACGGCATCTATAGCTAACGTAGAGTAAGTTGTTATTACAGCATCAACACCCTTCAAGATCCTACTAATTTGCATGTCCATGCTTAAAAGAAGCATTTCATCCAACAGCATAACGTTCTTTTTTGACAAAAGCGCTTCTGCACTATATATGCTCGAATCGTCAGGGTGCGGTCTAATAATAAACAAAGTATCCTGATTTTTTGCACTTAAGCGTTCGAGCCAACTAAGAGTTTCCTCAGCGCTGTGTTGATGAATTGCCCAATGTAAATTCAGTCCTACCAATATAATCTGACTGAAATCCCCAGGCATTACACCGAAACGAAACTCAAGAACATTCCGTGAGCTGGGGAGTAATGCATCTAGAAATTTAGTCGAGCCAGTGCACATGATGTCTGGCCCTTGTTTTAGGGACAATGTGGTTCGCAGACTATCAACCTCATCGTCGCTCCACACGCCAATTACTGCTGAAGCAGGAGTTTGAGAGCTTAAAACCGTCATCCCATGTTGCAAGCACAGCGTCTGGGCGCCACGCTGTGCAATCTCAAGCATCATCAATGAGCCCATCAAGTGGGTTACAGATGGCACTCCTTCAGTTGCAGTAATAGCCAGCGTGCCGCCAAAATCACCCCACGTATCGAAACCTACAACTGCCTCCGCGACATTTGAAACAGACATATGCCGGCAGCCAGTTCGTTCTAACAACCCACATAACATGTAACAATATGGTTCGGCAATAATATCGTTCCGAATGACAACCTGGAACTGACCCGCTGGACAAATATCCATTAAGGATCGCGCAAATGACCAGTCCTGAATAAAGTTTACGTTGAAGGTAATTGTGGGTATATCTATAGCACTGATGCTTTGACGCTTGATGCGACGGTACTTAACATCGAGCACTTCATCTATGCACTCAAGTATTTCACGCGCGGCTGGTAGTTCGTACGTAAACCGCTTTAATCGAAGGTAGTGCTGGTGACTAAGGCTATTCTCGCGGAACGGATCTAACCGCTGCCAATGAGCGACGGCGATTAGATTGGCGTCCGATGACCGGAAGCGATGGTTAGATCGTAGCGATTGTAGCTCCACGTCAGGTTCGGACGAAAAGCCAGCTAGGCTGAAAAGGTACTGCCACGTTGCGATAGGAAGGACGCTGGGATGATACCGGTTCGCTGCAGAACTCGGGCGCGTCGAGATAGAGATTACACACTCCCGATCAACAAGCGCCGCAGTATTTAGGATAAATTGCCCAATGTGCTCAAGGTCGATATGCTCGCCGACGTCGAAGCACGTGGAAAGATAGGCGTCACCTAAATACGCATAGATGCGTCGGCGCACGATCTCTACAGTCTGAGGGTCGTACCGCGAGAGATCCAAACGAATGTAGTCGGCTTCCTGCCGATCGGCCGCATCGATCGTCAGCGTTTTTACGCGATAATCGCTGAGCGCGCGGCCTAGCTCACCATTACCACCGCCAAGATCGAGAACAGCACGCCCGAACATGGATGACCGTTGAGCAACAAGGGCCGGAAGCCTTGCAACGTCAAAGGATGTTGCTCCATCGGCATGGGCATAGTAGCCCCGTGCGTAGAGATGCTCGTAATCGGTAACGCAAGCAGATCGGGACGTCATGCTTATCTCATCGAATGAGCGGTTAAGGTTGCGGGAGCGCTCCAGCATCTTTACGATAGGATCGTCTTCTCCACGCTTTAAACCCCCTAGCCTGTCTTATTCACGAGGGCAGTGGATCTGTGGTGGCGAGCGTAGCGTAAGGCATTGATAGGGCTTAGGGATT
>NZ_JAIETD010000156.1 GCF_019745455.1 Methylobacterium sp. | reverse complement strand
CGCTTCGCCAGATGCGCGCCGTCGAAGGCACGGCAAAACCTTAGCGTATATCTGGGTCCGTTCTGTGTACCGACCCCAAGAATGGATGCGCATTACCGTGCACACGGGGAACGTCTTTCACTATTGACGTAACAAGTACTTCGAAATAATTGGCAATTGCCAGAACTAGCGACCTACGAAAATTATTGCTGGCCTCATTCGCAAAGGATGGCTCCCCTTTCTCAATTAGAAATGCATAGAGCGCTTGATGCGTCTCATAAAAGTCATCAATTTCTTTGCCGTCCATGTGACTGTTCACTCCGCTAGAATAGCGCGAGCGCGCTCGAACCTTTCTTGGACATGGGCGGCTCTTCCAATACCCTCTTTAGTGGCATCGACAAACTTTTGATCTGTCTTTAGCTTGTTTAATTTCTCTTCATCGATCTTCCAAACCTCAACATTCTCGCTCCGGAAGGCGTCTGTGCAGACCGCCCTGAAAACGGCCTCAAATATCGCAATACTAAATCTACCACTCCTCTCTACACGAAAGGCTTGCGAATTAATCTTAGAAATTTCCTCAAAGAATGATTTGAACAGAGCCTCGACATAGGCCAATTTATTCTGATCAAGGCGCTTACCTTTGCGCGCAAAATTGTTCAGAAACCTGCCAAGTGGCTCCGTGTACTCTTCTCCTTCAACGACCATAGCAAGAACTCGCAACAGTACTTCTGTATCCTTTGCGTGCAGATCAGGCTCTGGCTGGCCGATCAAATCTCTCCAAGTCTTATTTAAATTAATTTTATCGAGCAGCGTCATAAGATCAGAATGATACATGCTCGCCCGTATTTCTTGGGGCTTGAGATTTACGCCACCTGTATTCAATCTATTGAAAATCTCGAACACAGAACTATCACGGTCTTCTTCCGGGCTATTCTGCTTGATAATAACATTTCGAATTGTTCTTAAATCGAATGTCGTCTTGTCGTCACCTAGTGTCTCATAATTCTTGCCGTGATATTTTGACTTCTGCCCTCCATGCCCAGTAAGTGCCAAATTGAAATTCGTAAAATACTTATCATCATTCAATACCTCTGCTGGCAGCAAACCTTTCTCGGCCACGATACGCCTAATCTCTGGCCTCTTTTCGCGGCGGGGGAAGCGCTTCTTTGCAAAGTAGTAGATGGACATGAGCCTTTGCTGCCCATCTATGACAAGAAATGAGTTCTTTCCATCTTCATACAAAAATACCTGCGGCACCGGCAGGCCTATCATTATCGATTCAATCAGTTTTGAAGCCTTCTTTATGTCCCAAACATAGTTTCTCTGAAAACCAGGTACCTTGAATGGTCCAGCATCGATAAAATTAACAATCGTAGTTAGATTAAAATCGTTCGGCGATGCCGTTATATCATATTCCTTGAAGCTGCTATCGACATCCTCTCCGCCGTCATCTGTAAACCAGCCAGCGCTAGACGCCTCTTCATTCTGCACAGCTTCAGCTTCTTGTCCGCCTTCCACCTCCGCAGCCGCTCCTGCTTGGCCGACGTCTTCAGCGATCTGGTTGTCTTTCGTCTCTTGCATCGCGGGCGTCTCACAATTTTTTGGATGTATGGCAGTCTGCCGGACTGCTGTCGACGCCACTACACCGTCTGCGGTTGAGCATGGTGTGTGGGCCCGGCCCCGCTTCTCGTGGGGACCAGGATCTCTGGGTACCGGCGATAGCCGGCTGGTTATGGACGAACGACGGCAGGTGGTCGCTCGACCCACAAAGGCACCCGGCAAGCCCGCCGGCCGCCCTGCACCAAGATCTCCGCCGGCTCCCGGCACACCGACAGCGCGGCCCTCGGATCGTTCCAGCGCATCAAGTCGACCCAAAGGCTTGCCGCCGCTGGCCCTTCACGGAACGCCGCGCGCACGCTGTCCTTGGTCGCCGCTACGCTGGCCCGGCCGGATCGATCGCCGGCCCACCAGCCGCCTGCCGCGCCGAGCGTCACGGCACCGACGACCGCAAGCCCTACGAGGACGGCCGTGCGCCGGTCCAGAGCGCGTACGCGGTCGGTCAGGGCGCGTTCCGCCGTATCGGCCAGGATCGCGGAGAGGCTGCGGATCGTCTCGGCCTCGGTCGCCTCGCACTCAGCCCTGAAGCGCGCGGTCTCGGCCTCCGCCGTCTCCCGCCCGCCTTGCAGGATGTCGTTTAGGCGCTCTGCGACGTGCTCCGCCGTCGCGGCGAGGGCGGCGCGCTGCTGGCCCACGTACATCGTGGCGCGGGCCAGCGCCTCGACGAGCGGAGCCATCGGATCGCCGTGCTGTAGCCCGCCCGCAATAGCGGCATCGCGCACTGCCCGGCCCATGCGGACCGCTTCCGCGAGGATGGGGGCGCTCGCCCCCACAGGCTCGACCGGCCGGCTCACGGCAGCCACTCCTCGACCGACGCGAAGGCCTCCGCCATCCGCCGCCGCCAGATCGCAACCTGCTGGGCACGCCATGGCCCGAGCGGCGGCTGCCCGCCCGGCACCTGGTTCTCGGAGGCGGCCACGAACGTCATGCCGCGCTCCTCCACCTCGGAGGCCGGTTCGAGCCTCGGCATCGAGACGACGCGCGCGCCGCGGATGACGGTTGCCGTGAGGATCGGGTGCGCCTGAACGGTTGCCGAGAAGGCCGCGTGCGGGGACCTGCCCGGCGGGACCATCCCTTCGTTCAGCACCAGGATCGTCGCGGGAGCCGCCAGGAGCGATCCCTCCTCTACGGATTGCAAGAAGGCCATGTCGTCCGAGGCGGGCCCGATGAGGTGGACGGCCACGAGATCGACGCCGAGTTCGGTCAGCCAGGGCAGGAGGTCCATCTCGCGGGCCAACCCCTTCAGCACGAGGTCTCCGCCGCCCAGGTCCAGAACGGTGTCGCGGCGCTCGGTGAGCAGAGCCTCGACCAGACCGGCGATCCATGCGCGCACGTCGGCATCATCAGCCGACGGCGGGCTGAGCACGCCGGAGAAGGACCGGGCCAGGGACTGGTTGGTCCTGTCGCCGTCGGCCACGACCGGCACGCGCCCGGCATCGAGCGCCCGCTCGATCATCCAGCGGCACAGCATGGTCTTGCCACGCGAGCCCCGTCCCATGGGCAGGACCAACTTCGGGCGGCGCTTGGCGAGGTCGGGCGCGAGGATGGGCGGCGTGTCGTCGGGGAAGGCGCGCTTGGGGCGGGTCATCTACGGGTCCTATCGAGAGCCGGGCGAGCGTCCGCGGCCGGCGTGATGCGGGATGGTTGAGGCGGGAGGGGCACGCGGGCGGCCCCCATCGCGGCGAGGACGGACTGGATGCGCTCAGTCGCCTCCTCGACCGTGCCGGCGGGAGGGGCCATCGCCGACGCCGTAGGCGGGGAAGGCGTCGGGCGGACAGCGTGCGGGGCCGGCGCCGCAACCAGGCGCACGCCCCGGACCAGCTCGCCGGGACGAGCGGCCTCGCGTGCCTCCGCCTGCCGGGCGGCCGCCACGGCGGCTCGAACCCGCCTCCACGTCCGCGAGGCGGTGTCCCGGGTCAGGGGG
Organism: Methylobacterium sp.; assembly: GCF_019745455.1. Lineage (GTDB taxonomy): Bacteria > Pseudomonadota > Alphaproteobacteria > Rhizobiales > Beijerinckiaceae > Methylobacterium. The sequence goes on along the minus strand of NZ_JAIETD010000156.1, from coordinate 15,894 downwards.
CGACCGTACTCGTCCGTGAGGCAGAGCTTGTCGAAGACGACGAGTGCAGGCGTCCACTCCACCCGGCCGGCCCCGAGCTCGCGCAGCAGTTCGTCGTGGTGGCGCGCCATCCAAGGCGCGAGCCTCCGGTCCCCCGCACGAGCGCGGGCGAAAGCGGCGGCGATTCCTCGGCCGTGACGCGGCATCAGGCCCTCCTCTCCGGCTGGTGAAGGAGGGTGGCAGCGGGGCACGAAAAACGCTCGACGCGGGGACGACCGGGACGCGCTGAGGTTCTCAGGGTCCCTACAGACCAAGGCACCCAAGGTGAGGGCAGCGGGTGCGGCGCGGGGGTACAATGCGAATCGTTGCCCGGCACAGGTGCCGCGGCCGGCAGTAGGGAAACGATGCGGTGGCGGAGGGTGGCAGCCTTGGGACGGTACTGGCGGAGGTCGCGGACCTGCGGACCGGGGTCGCCGCGCTGGGTGCCGCGATCGGCCAGATGCTCGCCGGCCAGCAGGCGCAGACCGCGCTCCTCGATGCGCTCCTCGCGGCCGTGACCAGCCTCGGCGAGCAGGGCGGTGATGACGGACTCGCGGAGGCGCTGGCCCGGATCGCGGATAGTCTCGACACCCAGGGCGAGACGCTCGTCGGCATGCGGGAGGGCCTCAGCGCGATCCCCGACGCCGTAACGGCCGCCGTCCGCGCGGGCTGGTAGGAGGCGCGGGTGCTGACGTATCGTGTCGGCAGCGCAAGTGGCCTGAGCGGCGCCCGGGCCATGGCTGCCCATCTCCTTGAGGCCACCCTTCCCCCCGAGCTGGCGCAGGTCGCCGCGTACTACGCCCGCACACCCGGTCTCGCCGGGAACCCGGGTCCCGGGGCCTTCGCCGTCACGGTGCCACGCGTCCGCGAAGATCTCGACCCCCGGCTCGCCGCCCTGCTGGGTCTCGACTCCCGGAGCATCCCGGACGCCGACGCGATCGCGCACTTGCTGGCCGGCAAGCGCGCCGACGGCACCGCGGTACCGGGGCGCAGGCAGCAGCGTCCGACCCTCTCCCTGGCAGCCGAGACCGGGCTCGCGCACGATCGTCTGCCGACCTCTCAAGAGGTGACCGAGGTCCTTGCCGGCCGGCACGCTGGAACAGGCGCGCCCCTGCCGGCGGAGCGTGCCGCAAAGCTGTGCGGCCGCCTCCTTCGCCTGCTCGGCGCGGACCAAGCCATGCCGGCCGAGAGGGTCGCGGAGGCTGTGGCTGCGGGCAGGCGAGCCGATGGCGGGCCTCTGCGCCCCACCACCTATCTCGACGGCCTGACGGCCTCGCGCGCTCCGGTTTGCTTCGCGGATTTTTGCCTGTCCGCCGATAAAACGGTCTCGCTGGCTTGGGCCCTCGCTAGCACGGAGGCGGAACGCGCCCTGCTGCACGCCGTTCACCGTGACGCCGTGGCCGCCACGATGCACACTATCGAGGCCAAGCTCGGTCGCGCCCGGCGCGGTAAGGGTGGTCGCGGCGGCTACGAGCCGGGCAAGCTCGCCTGGATCGCCTTCGACCATTTCACGTCGAGACCCACCACCGAAGTCGCGGATACAGACCCGGATACGGGTGAAAGCTACACCCACCTTGCAACGGTACGCGTTGCGGGCACTCCACAACTGCATACCCATGTTTGTGTACTGTCCCACGTGCTCACGGGGTCGGGACACGTTGGTTCGGTCGACCTCGGGCAGCTGGGCTCCGGCGGTGGCGGGAAGGTAGCCATCCACGAGCTCGGCGCCCTGTTCCAGAGCCACATCGCCACCGGCCTGCGCCGTCTCGGCATCGACACGAGACTCGACCCGGAGACGGGGGCGGCCCGCATCGTCGCCGTGCCCGAACGGGTCCGGGCAGCCTTTAGCCGCCGCACCGCCCAGGGCGAGGCCGCGGCCCGGGCCTTTGCTCGCAGCCAGGGCCTCGACTGGGACAGCCTCGATGCCGGCCGGCGCATCGGCCTGCTCAAGCGCGGTGTTCAGGGCGATCCGCGCGCGGCCAAGACCGACGATTGCGGGGACCTCGGTGCTTGGCGTCGCGAGGCCGCGGCCCTCGGCTGGCAGCCGGGGCCGCTGTCCAATCTGGACACGCCCATTGCCCTTCCGGACCGCGCCGAACGGGTGCGGATCGCCCGCGCCGCGGCCGCGCCCCTCCTCGCGAAGGCCTTCCACGGCGAGGCGGTGCTCGACGAGAGCGCAGCCCGGATCGCGGCGGCGCGCGGTCTCGTGGCCTCCGGCATCGGGGATGCGGCGGAGATCGAAGACGTGACGCGGGCCCTCCTCGCCGGAGGCATCGAGGAGGGCGGCGTCCACACCGCGGTGATCGCGCGAGAGGTGCGAGGCTCGCGCGGCGAGACCGCGGTGCGCCTCACCACGGATGCGCATGTCGATCGCGAGACCCGCCTCGTCGCGCTCGCCCGCGCCGCCGCGTCCAACCGTTCCACGGCCCTCACCGTCGCGGAGGTAGACGCTGGAGCTGCGGCCTCGGGCCTCGACCTCTCCGGCGCGCACGGCGAAGCCCAGTATCGCGCCATGGTCGCGCTCGGAACCGGTGGGAAGGTCGGGCTGGCCCTCGGTGCCGCCGGCGCCGGTAAGAGCGCCCTGCTGTCGGGCCTCGTCCGGGCTTGGAGTGCCCAGGGCCGCACGGTCTACGGCGCGGCCGTCGCTTGGCGGCAGGCACACGCGCTCGCCGATGCCGGGATCCCGGAGAGGCAATGCCTCGCCATCGCCGCCCTCCTCGCCCGGGCACGCGCTGGAACGCTGCAGCTCGACCCGGGGGCGGTGATCGTCGTCGACGAGGTGAGCCTCACCTCGGCCAAAGACGCACTCGCCATCCTGGAGCTGCGCGAGACGGCCGCATGTACGCTCATCGCCGTCGGCGACCCGAGGCAGATCCGCAGTGTGCAGGCTGGGGGCGTGGCGGGTCTGCTCGCGCGCGCGACCGGGGAAGCGGTGGCAGAGGTGAACACGACGGTGCGCCAGCGCACAGCCCAGGAGCGCGAGCTCGCCGGCCTCGCCCGGGCCGGCCGGGCGGGCGATGTCCTCGACGCGCTGCGGGACCAGGGCAGGGCGCGGCTCGCGGCCGGCACCCGAACCGAGGCCGCCGAGGCCGTCGCGGAGCTCTGGCAGGAACGGGTTGCCGCAAGCGGTGAGGACGCGGTGCTCGTCGTCGCCCCGACCCGTGAAGCGTGTCGCCTGGTCAGCCTCGCCATCCGTCGGCGCAAGCAGGCCATGGGTCGCATCGGGGCCGACGCCGCCATGCTCGACGCGACCGACCAGGCCGGCGACCTCTACGAGCTGCCGGTCGCCGTCGGGGACCGCCTGCGTCTCTTCGGCCGGACACACGCGCGCGGTGCCGGGGCGGGCCTCCTCGGGGTGAACGGTTCGGTTGTCGAGGTTCGTGGCATCGGTGCCGGTGGTCTCGTCCTGCGCTCGGCGAGAGGGCGCGAGGGGCTCGTCCCGTGGAGCGCGCTGCGCGACCGCGAGACTGGCCGCATCCGCGTCGCACCCGGAGATTGCCTGACGGTAGCGGCCGCCCAGGGTGCCTCGTACGAGGAATGTTTGGTGGCGATGCCGTTTGGCTCGCAGGGGGTCGATGCCGGCGCTTTCTACGTGGCAATGAGCCGCCACCGGGCGACCTCCTGGCTGGTCCTCGGGGAGGGCGCGGAGCGGCGCGCCGTGGCCGCGGGCAGGAGCCTCGGCGACGCCCGGCCGATCCGCGCCGCCGATCTCTGGTCGCACGCCGCCGCGAACTTCGCCCGCCAGCCCGGAAGCGAGGGGGCGCTCGACCTCCTCGACCGCGCAGCCAGCGCCCGGCGCGCCGCCGAGGACGGGTTCCGCCGGGGCCTCGCCCGCATGGAGGCCAGGACCGCGCGGGGGCTGGCGCCGACCGCCCTGCCCGGGCTCGGCCGCCATCGCCGGCTGGTGCTGGCCCTGGAACCCCTCGCGGCCCGGTTTGCGGCCAGGGCCGAGCTCCTCGCCCAGGTCACCGCCAGGATGGCCGGGCTCGGCCGAACTCTCAGCCGGGCGCTCGATGGCGCGCGGACCGGGACCAGCACTAGGCCGCCCGCAGGCCGACAGCGACCAAGCGAGCAGGTGCCGCGGCGGTGAGGCCGCGGCACCGGATACGCGCAGGGCCGGAACGCAAGCTCCCACCCCGCCCACCGTCAGGCGCCGACGCTCAGGGTGACGACCGGCACATCCGCGTCGTCATCCTCGCTGGCGTCGCGCCAGCGGATGCGCGGGGCGGGGCCCGGCACCTTCTCCACGTCGATCACGAGCGGGTCCGGCTTGCCCGGGAGGGTGGTCCCGGCCGGTCCGTAGGCGATCAGCGCGCAGTAGGCCGTGACGCGCAGCCGGCGGAGCGAGAGCGCCGCGAGGCTACCGTCATCCGTGGCGATGTCGATGTCCTCCAGGACATCGAGGAACATCCATCCCTCGGGTTTGGGTTCGCCTTGGCTCTCGCCGACCCGACGCTCGATGGCGCGCTGCAGCTCCTCGGCGACCGGGGCGACCGGGGGCGCCTTGAGCAGCGTGCGGACCTCCTCCCGGAGGCGCGTGTCGGTCTGGCCGACGGGGATGAAGGCGCTCTCCAGCGCGGAGAACGCGGTCACGGCCGCGGAGTAGGCCGCGAACGTCTTCGGGGTGGGCGGGGCCTCCAGGGCCTGGAGGCGGGCAACGCTGGTCCGGAGGTCGGACCGCAGGATGGGTGAGGTGATCATGTCGGGCCTCGGTGAACCCGGGGCCGGATGGCCGCGGGGCCCGACAAGCCAAGCACTCGGCAGATAGAATACCAGGGCTCCCGGAACTGCCCTGGCAACGACCGGACGCCGCTACGAGTGAGCGCCAAGAGATCCGGCCGGATCCTTTTTTCTTGGTGCAGCTCTTCAGCTGCACTTCGCACCGCTCAAACCGGCCCAAAACCGCGCTTTAGATGCCGCCCAGGCGCGAATCGGTCGTGCACATCACGATTCGCGCGTCGGTTTAGGTCGGGCGGACGACCGGCCTGGATGCCGAGGGATGGGCCCCCAGCGGAGTGTGGCGGATGCGTCCCACTCCGGTGGGGGCCCATCCGCATTGGACAGTCATCCCTCTCGCCTGCCCGTTCGGCAGAGCGAACGTGCGAGCAACATCGCATGTCGGGGGTGCATGGCCTCAGCCCGCCGCGGCGGGGCGCTTCCGCGAATCGCAGCGTCAGCCTGAGGTGGCTCCGGCTTGCCTGCGACCCTGCCTACCGGCAGCTCTGCCACGGTTCCGATCCACAGAATTGACAGGACTAGAACTTCCAGTAGGCGTGCCCTTCGCTGTTTTGCACCCTCCCCCCTGGTCAACGCTACCGTCCGCGCGCGCCGCCTCCCAAGGCGGGGGTGTGATCGCGCCCTCGCGGCGTCCTTTGGCGAGACGCAGCCAGGCCGTCCATTCGGCCGCGACGATGCGCACGATGTTCGTGTCGTTGCGGAAGCCGGTCACCCGCCGCTCCTCGACGGTCACGAGACCCAGCTTCACGGCCTCGCGGATAGCGTTGCGCACCGTGGTCTCGGCCACGCCGACGACGGCCGCGAGGTTCCCAACGGCAAGGCGGCAATCCTTCCGCCGCACAGTCTCGGCCGCCACAAGGGAGAGGACCGCCTGCTCGGCTAGCGTGAATCGAGCCGCGAGCCCCGGCGGAAGCCGTCCCGATGCGGCCCAGCGGCGACGGCGCTCCATCGAGGCATCCGTGCGTGGGCGCGAGCCGACGGTCCTTCTGGTAGACGTAGCGGTATCCCGAGCGGGCTGGCTATCGCCTCGATTAGAGGCTGCTGGCGCTGCTAGGGAAACCCGCCGGGCAGCCAGCGCCTCAGTGCGTGCCTCGATCAGGCTAGACAGCACCTCGGCCTCGGCCTCCGTGACCCTCCCTTCCCCGTAAGCACGCCACAGCAGCGCAGTCACGGATGGAAGGGTGATTCGGTCGGCCGCCTCGATCGCGCGGCGGATCTCGTCTGCAAACACGTGTCTCGGCCCTTTCTACAGGGCCACAGGGGGACGTTCGGCGGCGCAGGTGATGCGCTCCGTTCAAGACAAGCCGGTATCGCTGCCAGAACCGGGGTTCTGACTTGACGCCCGAGGGCGCTTCATGGCTTGTGAGGGGCGCAACAGGCCTCACAGCCGCTTCGATTTCGACAGCCTCGACCTTGCCGGGTCGGGGCTGTTGGCTTTTCAGGGTCCTACTGCGGCGGTCGGTGCTCCGGGTTGTGCCGGCGACTCGCATGAGGTGCGCGCCAGCCGGACATGGCATGTCGGCCGGGTCACACGGCTAAGTCAACGTCAGGGACAGGATGGGCTCCCTCAGCGCGATGACGTGAGCCGGCGTTGCTGTGGTCGAGTCCGGTCTATGCGCCATAGCTGCTGCTGGGCTGTAGTTCTGGTCGGCCGCGATCAAGCTGCCGTCGCAGAGCGTCATACTCGTCAGCCTGGACGGCTCCCTCACGCGCCCGCAGCGAGACGAGATGGAGCATCATTCGCGGATCAGCGCGTGGGCCGCCCTCTGCGCTGGCGTCGCGGTGCTGCTACAGGTCGCGAGCGCTCTCCTGGCGGGATAGGCTGTAGGCCAATCGCATCATCGCCCGCATTTCCGCAGCCTCCGGCAACTCCTCGGTCCCGAGCAGGGCGCTCATCGCCTTCTGCGCATCGAGCTAACGTTGCGCGGTTCACTGCTACCAGTTAGCTATCTAGTAGCTGATACTAGTCAACAGCTAAAGGGAAGCCAGCTATTAGCTACCAGCTTACTAATAGCTACCATTTGATATCCGTTAGCTATCTGTTAAGCTATGCATGATCTGGTGAGTGCAGCGTCCGAAACGGGAGGAACCATGCCCGTCATAGCCTTTGCCAACCCGAAGGGCGGCTGCGGGAAATCGACCAGCGCGCTGCTGCTGGCGACCGAGCTGGCCGTGAAGGGTGCTTCTGTCACCATCATCGACGCTGATCCGGAGCGTTGGATCAGCCAATGGGCGAAACTCCCTGGGAAGCCGGAGAACGTCACAATCATCAGCGACGTGACAGAAGAGAGCATCGTGGACGCTATCGATAGCGCCGAACGCGAAGCGGCCTTCGTCATCGTAGACTTAGAGGGTACGGCTAGCTTGTTGGTAGCCAATACCATCGGCATGGCCGACTTGGTAGTAATCCCTACGCAGGGATCAAGCATGGATGCCAAAGGGGCGGCAAAGACGATCCGCCTCATTCGCAACTCTGAGAAGCTGTCGCGGCGGCGGATCGCCCATGCTGTCCTGCTCACTCGTACCGGCGCGGCCGTCACCTCCCGCGCCCTGCGCAACGTGCAAGAGCAATTGCAAGCAGGTGGCATCGAAATGTTCGAAACGGCTGTCGTGGAGCGGGCTGCCTTCAAGGACCTGTTCGATTTTGGCGGGACACTATCGGGCCTAGCCGCGACGCAGACGAGCAACCTCGAAAAGGCCATCCAGAACGCTCGCGAGTTCGCAGGGGAGGTGGTCTCGAAGCTGAAGGCGGCGAGCGCGAGGACTGCAGCGTAATGGCCGGTAAGGAACGCGCTTCTCTCGGCTTCGGCGACGAACTCGACAACATTGATCCGTCCGCCTGGGCCAAACCAAAGCCCCGAGATGACAAGCCTGCCCCCGAGGTGACGAGGCAGGCCGCCGAAGCGACCGGCTTCCGTAGCCGAGAGCCCGCCAGGATCGAGCAGGCGCCGATGACGCCTCGGCAGCAGCGCCGTCGCCGGACAGGTCGCACGGCCCAGCTGAACCTCAAACTGAAACCAGAGACAATCGAGGCGTTCACCCGCGTCGCGGACACAAATGGCTGGGGGCTCGGCGAGGCCTTCGAACGCGCTGTCGTTCTGCTAGAGCAGAGCGGCGCCGCCAAGTGATAGCTGGTAGCTACCAGCTTGCGCAGCGGATTGGAGGTGCTTAGGGATAGTACCTCTATTCGCATAAGGGCAGCTTATGGGACGGGGGGCCAAGCCAGTGGGTGGCAGCAAGCGACCCAACCTCGCCATTGAACACCGCCAGGAATATTTCCGGAAGCGGACGTCAAAGAGCAAAAGCGATGATCTATGGGGACGCTTAGGACTGGCGAGTAGGCCGACTTCAGGTTTCCCGTGGGCTTGAATAAATGTTGCTTGAGCGAAATCATTTCGTGGGCCAACTCGTGGATCATCGTAAAATGTCGCGCAAACAACCGGACAAATGGAATGCGAAAAGCATTGATGGAACCTGTGGCCGGTACGGTTGCCCTAGCCGCACGTCGCCCCGCCGAGCACACAGAAGCGCGAACAGTTCGGATGGTTGAGGGCGACCGAGCCCAGGGCCGCCGATAGGTCTGGACCCAGGTCGAAGCCCTCGTCGTACGGCACCAGCGTACACGCCACGATGGAAGGGCTTGCCTCCCCGCGCCGCCGCACGACCATCCGGCTCGTGGCGCACATCATGGCGTCGGGCGACTTTCCGACCAGGGCCCAGCAAGCCTCCGTCACCTCGGGGACATCCGCGGTCGCATCCATTTCGGGGAACAGCACCAGTCGCGTCGGGTCGTCCACGTCCAGCTTGATACCGAGACCGGCGAAGAGCGCGGCATAGCCACGCCGCGCCTCGGCATCGGTCTCACCCGCCAGGTGACGACCGGCGACGGCGAACGAGAAGCCTTCGCGAGCGAGCCAGCCCAAGCCGGAGAGCGCGACCTCCCAGGTCCCGGGCCCTCGCTCCGCCTCATGAACGGACGCGGTGTGGTGGTCGAGGCTGACACGGAGTTCGAGGCGGTCTTGGTGCTTGTCGCGCAGGGTCAGCAATTCGGCCTCGAAGCGTCGCATCGGTCGCATGGCGTTCGTCAGCACCAGCACCGAATGTTCGTTCGCCAACGCGAGATCGAGCATCGCCGGTAGCTCGCGATTGAGGAATGGCTCGCCGCCGGTGAAGCCAATCAGACGCGTCGGCAGCCCGAGCGACCGTATCTCGTCGAGATACCGGGCCACCTCCGCCGCGCGCAGGTAGACCAGCGCGTCGTTGCGGGGGGTGCTCTCGATGTAGCAGTTGGCGCAGGCGAGATTGCACAGCGTTCCGGTGTTGAACCAGAGCGTCTCCAGACGTGCGAAGTCGACGCTGGCGCGGGGCGCGCCAGTCAACGTCTGGGCCCGATCCCGGAACTTGCCCGGCGCGAGCCTCGGGGCCCGGCTGTCACGGAACGGCGAGCAGGAGGGGCCGGCAGGCGGGGGAACGGGAGCCATCGGGACCGCCTCAGCCCAGCCGGCGCCGAAGCGCTGCGAGGACGCCGGCCCATATGCGCGCCGGTCGTGAGAACAGGCGCGGTGCGTACATGGCGAACGCGGCTGCCTTCGTGATCTCGGAACGGGTCGGATACGGCAGGATCATGCCCGACAACGTCCAGGGTGTTGGTTTGGCACCGCCGATGGAGAGAACCCACGGCATCGTCAGGTCGCCCACCCGCTCTCCCACCAGGCAGGCGCCGACGATCCGGCCATTCCGTCGCACGACCTTGAGAAAGCCGACAGAAGCTCCCTCGGCGACGGCCCGGTCGTTGTCGGCGAAGGGTTCGCGCATCGCCGTGACACGGCCGCCCCGCTCCCTTGCCTCCGCTTCCGTCATCCCGACCTGCGCGAGTTCGGGGCTGGTGTAGGCGACCCGCGGCAGGGCGCGGTAGTCGACCCGGGCACGCAGCCCGAACCCGATGGCGGCGACGATCCGCGCGCCCTCGTAGCCGGCCGCGTGGGTCAGGCGAGGTCCATCGCGGCAATCGCCGATGGCGTAGACGCCGGGTGCGCTGGTCTGCAATCGATCGTCGACGACGATGCCTCCGCCGTCCGTATCCACGCCCGCCTCTTCGAGGCCAAGCCCGTGAAGGTTCGCGGATCGCCCCAGCGCCACCAGGAGATGGCTTCCCCCGACGGTGTCGCCGTCATCCAAATCGACCGCGACGCCGCCTCCGACGGACGACACGCCTCGGATGGCGGCCCGGTGGAACGCGATGCCTTCCGCCTTTAGTCGCTCCGACACCAGCGCCGCGGCTTCAGGCTCGTCCCGGGATAGGGGTGGCCCCCGGTCGATCACCGCGACTTCGGCCCCGAGTCGATGGAATGCCTGCGCCATCTCCATGCCGACCGAACCGGCGCCCAGCACGACGAGGCGATCCGGAAGGGCATCGATGGAGAACAGCGTCTCGTTCGTCAAAAAGGGGACGATATCGAGACCCGGGATGGACGGCACGGCAGGGCGGGACCCCACCGCAAGCACGATCCTCGGTGCCCTGATGGTCCGGCCGGCGACCAGCAGCGTTCGGGGAGCCGTGAAGCGGGCATGTGCTCGGATCACCTCGGCGCCCCAGCCCTCGAAACGCTCCTGCGCGTCATGCGGGGCGATCTCGGCGATAACGCCGCGCACCTGCGCCATCACGCCCGAAAAATCGACTTGCGGCTCCTGCGCGCGGATACCGAAGCGTCCTATGTCGCGGACCGCCTGCGCCCGGGCCGCGATTGCGAGAAGGGCCTTGGACGGAACGCAGCCCGTATTGAGGCATTCGCCCCCCATCGCTCTCGCCTCGATCAAGGCCACTCGCAGGCCAAGCTGCGCCAAGCCTCCCGCGGCGGTGAGGCCGGCCGCCCCGGCACCGACAACCACAACGTCGTGCGTCCAGGACATCACGATCCTTCCTTGCGTCAGCCCGCGCGATTGACCCCACTCCACGCGGCGTGGTCTCCCCCGACCGACAGGAGCGATCCGCATGAGCCTCGAAAACACCCAGCACTACTACGGTCGGGTCCTGCAAGGATCGGCCGACCTGCGGACCGACGCCTGCTGCACGCTGGAGCCCCCGTCGCCGGCGGTTCGCTCGGCCCTGGCGCGCATCCACCCGGATGTGTCCGCGCGCTACTACGGATGCGGCCTGGTCGTTCCCGAGCGTGTGGCGGGCGCCCGCATCCTCGACCTCGGATGCGGATCGGGGCGGGACGTGTACCTCCTGTCGCAACTTGTCGGGGCCTCCGGATCCGTTTTGGGCATCGACGCGACCGCCGAGCAACTCACGGTGGCACGCCAGCATCGCGACTGGCACAGGGACGCCTTAGGATACGAGACGTCCAACGTCGATTTCGTCGAGGGCGACATCGCGCGGCTCGACGAGCTCGACCTTGAGCCCGCATCGTTCGACGTGATCGTCTCGAACTGCGTCATCAACCTCGTGACGGACAAGGCCGCCGTCTTCTCGGCGGCGCACCGCCTCCTCAAGGAAGGGGGAGAGCTGTACTTCTCCGACGTGTACGCCGACCGGCGCCTTCCCTCCGCATGGAAGGAAGACCCGGTACTTCACGGGGAGTGCCTCGCCGGGGCACTCTACTGGGGAGACTTCCTGACGCATGCCCGCGCCGCGGGCTTCGTGGATCCCCGTCTAGTCACGGACCGTCCCCTCAACGTCGGCGACGCGGAGGTCGCCGCGAAGGTCGCTGGTACCCGGTTCTTCTCGGCGACTTACCGACTGTTCAAGCTCGCGGCTCTCGACATGGCGTGCGAGGATTACGGACAGGCCTTGCGCTACCGGGGCACCCCAGCTTCGGCCGTGCCGTTCCACCTCGACAAGCACCATGCCTTCGAGCCCGGTCGCATCGTGCCGGTGTGCGGGAACACCTACCGGATGGTGGCCGAGACCCGGTTCGCCCCGGAGTTCGACCTGTTCGGGAATTTCACCCGGCACTTCGGCATTTTCGCCGGCTGCGGCACCGACCTGCCCTTCGGCGGCGACGCATCCGGGCCTTCGTCGACGGCATGCTGCTGATGGCAGCCTTGCGCGTCTTGGTCACCGGCGCCGCTGGCCTCCTGGGGGCCGAACTGTGCGGGGTCCTCGCCGAGCGCGGGCACGGGGTCGTAGGCCTCGTCCATCGGAACGGCGGCTTCGTCCGCACCGATGGCTCGGTGTTCGAGCCGGCCCGGGCGGTCGGCGGTTCGCCGGTCCCCGGAGCGTTCACATGGGTCCGCGGCGACGTGCGTGTTCCGGGCCTTGGCCTCGACGACACGGAATTTCCCGATGGGCTCGACCTCGTCATCCACTGCGCCGCGCTGACCAACTTCGCGGCGTCCGAGGCGCAGTACCGGGCCGTCAACATAGAAGGCACGGCGAATGTTGCCGCCTTCGCCAAGGGACGCGGCGCGGGCCTCGTTCACGTCAGCACGGCCTACGTCTGCGGCGAGCGATCCGGACCGATCCCGGAGGCGCGGATCGAGGGAGCGGCATTCGCCAACGGATACGAGGCCAGCAAGGATGCGGGCGAGCGCTTGGCCCAGGCGAGCGGAGCTCCGGTGGCGACGGTCCGGCCGTCCATCGTCGTCGGCCGTGCGGAAGACGGAGCGCTGGGCCGCTTCGAGAACATCTACGCCTTCCTCAAGCTAATCGGATCAGGCCGCATAGGCACCCTGCCGGCCACGGCTGGTGCGACCCTCGACCTCGTGCCCGTCGATCACGTCGTCGGGGGGATCGTGGACGTGGCGGAGCGGTTCGAGGCCGCGGCGGGCCGGATCTTCCATCTCGTGTCCGGGGAGCCGACGATGGTGGCCGACCTTGTCTCCCACGACTATCCAGGTTTTCGCGTGCCCCGGTTGGTGGCCCCGGACCGCTTCGACGTGGCAGCCCTGCCGCCGATGGAAGCCTACCTTTACTCCAGCGTCACCGCCCGCTTCGAGAGCTACCTGTGCCGCGACCCGCGGTTCGTCGCGGAAAACTTGATGCGGCTCTCCGGCCGAACCTGTCCACCGACCGGGCCGGGATTCCTGCGCCGTCTGGTCGCATACGCGCTCCGCGCCGGTTACTTGGTTCCCGAACCGGAACTCATCTGACGTCGGGATAATGTCGCTCAAGACCGCGACGCAGCCCGAGGCCCCAACGGACGCCGACCTTGAGATAGATCCAGTTGGCCTTGATCGGTCCCCACGCGGCGACACGACGATCCGAGGTGAGGACGATGCGGTTGACGAGCCGGATGCGCCCGCGTCGGACGAGGCGCAGGCATAGGTCGGCATCCTCCATCAAGGTGAGGTTCTCGTCGCATCCCCCTACTGCCTGGAAGTCGGCGCGGCGGAAGAACATCGCGTGGTCGCCGAAGAGCAGGCGGCCGCCCCGCAGGAACAGGTGGGGCCGGAACAGCAGCGGCGCGTACCAGGTCTTCAACCAGTTGTGCAGGCTGGTGCCCCAACGGACGGTCTCGGGGCCCGAGAGCAGCGGCGTGAAGCTGGCCAGCGCGAGTCCAGGCTCGTCGAGCGTTCGACGGACCACCGAGACCGCATCGTCCGGCAGCAGCGTGTCGGCGTGAAGGATACACACGAGCGGCGACTGTACCGCCTCGACGCCGTGATTGATCTGGGCTGCCCGGCCTCGCGTCGGGCACCGAAGAACTTTCACGAGACCGGAGGCGGCCGCGATCTCGACGCTCGCATCGACACTGCCGCCGTCCACCGCCACGATCTCGGCCGGCGGCGGGTCGAGGGCCGCGAGGTGACGCAGCAGCCGGGGCAGGGTTGCGGCCTCGTCGAGCATGGGAACGACGATGGCGACGTCTTGCAGGCTCATGCCAGGAGGTCCGGAAACTGCGCGAGATCCTCCGGCCGGTCCAGGTCGGACAGCGTATCGAGGATGGCCGTCTCGAAGCCGCGCTCAGTGAGGCGCGCCAGGGTGATCGTGCAGACGCGGTCGGTGCTCCAAGGCATGTCCTCGAAGAGGAACGGCATGGGCTGCGCGATGCCGAGTGCCCAGTAGCCCCCATCCTCCGCCGGGCCGACCGCGGCGGGTCTCGACGACAGGGCTCGGGCCAAGGCAGCGAGATGGGCGACGGTCAGGGCGGGCGTATCCGCCCCGAGCAGGATCGCCGGCGCCCCCGACGCGGCGCGTGCGAGGCGCGTCCCGAGGTCGCCGTCGCCTTGGTCGACTACGTTCAGGTCATGCCCCAGCCATTCCAGGAACGCGTCCTCGCCGGCTCCTGTCGAACGGATCTCCATGGGCAGGCCCGTGGCGCGCATGGATGCCACCGTCCGCTCGGCGAGCCGACGATGGAGGGCGGCCGCGCCGTCCGGTCCCAGCGCGGGGATCAGCCGTGTCTTCGCCTTTCCGGGTTCGGGATAACGCGTGAACAGGACGAGGCGCGGGACTGTCATAGGTCGAGGTCTATCCGAACAGCGGATGAGGCGCACGGACCGGCCCGGTTGATCCTGACATCGGCGGCACCAATTCGACTGCCATGCGTCCCGACAGGAACCGCCAATCCGGCTTTCGCCTTGGCCGGCTCGAACTCGTCACCGGTGCCATCGTGGCCATCGGCGCGCTGGCCATCGTCGTCGCCGAGCGTCGCCGGCCGCTGAGGCGCCGGACCCAGCCCGGCCCGGACCGTGAGTTCGTGAACCTTGCCATGGGTGCCGCCAGCGCCCTCGCCATCATGGCGGCCGAGACACCGCTGGTCGGACCGCTCGCGCGCATCGCCGAGGAACGGAACCGGGGTCTCGTCCGACGCCTGCCGCTGCCGGAATGGGGACGCGACGTCGCCGGTCTTCTGTTGATGGATTACACGTTCTACCTGTGGCACGTCCTGACCCATAAGGTGCCTTTGCTGTGGAGGCTGCACCTCGTCCATCACGTCGACCTCGACCTCGACGCCAGCACGGCGCTTCGGTTCCATGCCCTCGACATGGTGGTCTCGGCCCCCTGGCGGGCCGGTCAGGTCGCGCTGATCGGCCTTTCCCCCCGGGGCCTGCGCCTGTGGCAGCGCTTCTTCTTCCTCTCGATCCTCTTCCACCACTCGAACCTCCGCCTGCCGGAAGGCCTTGAGAGGCGCTTGGCCTGGGTCCTGACGACACCCCGGATGCATGGCATTCATCATTCCGCGGCCAAGGACGAGACCGACTCGAACTGGTCGAGCGGCTTCAGCTTCTGGGACCGTCTGCACGGCACGTTCCGCCTCGACGTCGATCAGGACGCCATCGCCATCGGGGTACCTGCTTATCGCGATCCCGCCGAAACGGGCATCGGCCGATCCCTGTCGATGCCGTTCCGGTCTCAACGGGACGACTGGGCCCCGCCGTCGTATCATCGCTAAGGGCTGGCAAGCATCGGACAGGCTGGGCGTTACAGGTCAGGCGATGCAATTCAGCGCCGGGTGGTCCTTCGGGACGGCGACCCGGTACCAGATGAACGGCAGGAGGGGATTGGGCACGACGTAGATCCAACCGAGCGCGCGCTCGACGGGGCCATCCGGGGGCTTGTAGTCGAGGGACAGGTAGAAGCCCTTGTAGACGCACAGGCCAGGGACGATGCCAACGGAGAAAGTCCCGCCGACGAGATGACGTCGCCGGATGTAGATGCCTCCGTCGAAGCGGGTCATACCCCAGCCTGTCGGACCTTCCGCCAGTACGGTTCCGCTAGCGCGGTGCACGACCTTGAGGGTTCGACCATCCGCCGCCATCGGTGTCCTTCGCCCTTTATGTCATCCGACGTGAGACTGTCGGGGTTGCGCCTGTGCTACCTGCGGCGGGCTGCATCCTGGTTCACGTCTTCTGTCCGTGCCTTCTTGCGACCGAGGCTAGGCAGTCATCGTCAAAGCTACGGTTCCGTCGCCTTGTCTATCAGGCGTTCGATGCTAGCGCGCATCGCCTGGATCGGGCCGTCGCATGCTGTTCCGAGACCGTAGCGGCTGCGGAAGGCTCCCGGATCCGGCATCGTAAGCCAGACTTTCCCGCCGGCGTCCTCCCACGCCAAGGCCCGAAGCGGCAGGTCCAGGCCGATATGAACCGCTCCGGGATTTTCGGAGGCTCCAACTTTGGTAGCGTCCGCGGACGAGGTGTAAATTCGAGGACCGCTTTGGCGGGGATTGGGGTGGCCATCGGGCCATGCGGCTA
>NZ_JAIETD010000089.1 GCF_019745455.1 Methylobacterium sp. | reverse complement strand
GAGGCGATCGTACCCCAGGCCTACCTGAAGGACGCTCACCACTGGCTGATCCTGTTCGGGCGCTACATCTGCAAGGCGCGCCGGCCCGAATGCCCGCGCTGCCCCATCGCCGACCTGTGCCGATATCCGAGCAAGACCACGTAGGCCGCGCGGCTCTCATCCCGATGCGGTCCACAAGTACAAGGCCCGGCGACCCGGGTTGCGGTCCGCCGCGTTGTGCTGCCCACCCGCATGCGGTAGTTTGCAGCGCGGTCGTAGGGACTTTCGACATGCGACGTGTCCCACGGCCCGACCGACAGAACGGTTGCCGCCGCGGATCCCACACATCGTTCGCGTCCGAAGGAGCCACGGCCCATGGATTTCCTCAAACCACGGTATACGCCTATGAACCGCCGCCGTCGCATCTACGAGGGCAAGGCGAAGGTCCTCTACGAGGGTCCGGAGCCGGGAACGCTCATCCAGCACTTCAAGGATGACGCCACCGCCTTCAACGCGCAGAAGCACGAGGTCATCGACGGCAAGGGCGTGCTGAACAACCGAATCTCCGAATTCGTGTTTCAGCACCTCAACGACATCGGCGTGCCGACCCACTTCATCCGCCGCCTCAACATGCGCGAGCAGCTGATCCGTGAAGTCGAGATCATCCCGCTCGAAGTCGTGGTGCGCAACGTCGCCGCGGGTTCGCTGGCGACCCGTCTCGGCCTCGAGGAAGGCACGCAGCTGCCGCGCTCGATCATCGAGTTCTATTACAAGAACGATGCCCTCAACGATCCGATGGTCTCCGAGGAGCACATCACCGCTTTCGGCTGGGCGACGCCCCAGGAGATCGACGACATCATGGCGCTCGCCATCCGGGTCAACGACTTCCTGTCGGGGCTCTTCCTCGGCGTCGGCATCCGTCTCGTGGACTTCAAGATCGAGACCGGCCGCCTCTGGGAAGGCGACATGATGCGCATCGTCGTGGCCGACGAGATCTCTCCGGATTCGTGCCGGCTGTGGGATATCAAGAGCCAGGACAAGCTCGACAAGGACCGCTTCCGCAAGGATCTCGGCGGCCTGATCGAGGCCTACACCGAAGTCGCCAAGCGCCTGGGCATCATGTCCGAGAACGAGAAGGTGCAGAGCGGCGGACCGCGCCTGGTTCAGTAGCTAGCGCAGTCGCGCATAGGTGCCGAGATCCGGATCGAATCCGGGATGGTAATGGGGGTCCTGCGCGAGCAGCGGCCCCCATCGTCGTCTGAAGGCCTCGACTTCACGCCGATGGCGGCTCTGCGTTTCCGCGCTCCTGCGCCGGCTCGCCGCCTCGCGGTGGTGCAGGACGGCGCCTCCCACATAGAGCGTGCGGAACCCCGCCTGCCGAAGGCGCAGGCAGAGGTCGACGTCGTTGAAATCGACAGGGAAGGTTTCGGCATCGAAGCCGCCGACAGCCCTGAACTTCTCCGCCTCGACCACAAGGCAGGCCGCAGTGACGGCGCTGACCTCACGGGTCGCGCGTAACGCCGAGAGATAACCGAGCGCGTCGCCGGGAAAGAAGCGATGGCCATGGGTGACGAGGCCGCCCGGCCCGAGCACGACGCCGCCATGCTGGATACGCCCCTCCCCATCGAGGAGGCGCGCACCGACAGCGCCGACATCCGGCCGCATGGCCTCGCGGCACATAAGCTCCAGCCAGTCCGGCGCGAAGGCCTCGACATCGTTGTTGACGAAGGCAAGGAGCCGGCCCCGCGCCGCTGCTGCGGCCGCGTTGTTCATGGCGGCGAAGTTGAACGGGCCGGGACAGGCGACGATCCTGGCGATGCCCTGCTCGGTCAGGTCGCGGAGGTAGGCGAGGGTCTCAACCTCGGCGCTGTCGTTGTCGCAGATCAGGATCTCGCAGGCCGGCCAGTCGGTGGCGCGGCGCAGGCTGTCGAGGCAGGGGCGCAGCAGGTCGAGGCGGTCCCGGGTCGGGACGATGAGGCTGACGAGCGGCCTCTGCTCCGGCAGCGGCCTCAGCACGGTGATGACCCCGTGCTCGTCGATGCGGGCCGTCAGGCCCCGCTTCTCGACGAGGGCGAGGCGGGCGGAGCGATGCGACGAACTCCCCTCCCCTCCGGCACCGACCGACCATTGCGACAGGAACTGGGGAAGATGACGGATCGCCCCGCTGCCGAAGCGGTCGGCGGTCCGGAGGAGGCATTCCGCCGCGAAGGTCGGCGATGCGTCGTCCGGCAGTTCGATCGGAACGAGACCTGTCCGGCGGAGAGCGATGACGGGACCGATGTAATCGACGGCGAGGAGATAGTCGGGGTCGAAGGCGGGCCGCAGCAGGGGGAGGATGGAGCCATCGGGGAACGAGGCCAGGGCGTCGCCGTAGAGGGCTTGCAGATCAGGATCGCTAGCGAACGCGGCGGCGATGCGGGAGCCCGCCCCGGCTGCGAGGGTATGGCCCGGAGCGGTGTGTATCAGGAAGACGGTCTCTGCGTTCCCACTTGCCGAGCCTCCCCCGAACGATGAGGTGTCGCCGTCGGAGCGCCACAGCGCATGATGATCGAGGCCCAGCAGCGCGGCGAACCCCTGGCGTGCCCGCACCCTCTTCCCACTCAGGCGGACGGAGGCGAGCGATAGAGCCAGCCTCGGATGCCGCAGGAGCGACCGAAGCGCTACGAGCCGACGGGTCCAGGCCGACGGATCCGGCAGCAGCGCGAAGCGCAGGGCGTCGAGGCGCTCGTCGGCGAGGTCGGTGTCCGTCGGTGGTCTCCGGCGCGCCACCCTATTCGAGCTCCTCACCGAAGGTCGTGAGGGTCAGGGACGGATGGTAGAACGGATCGTGCCGAACGGTGTCGCGCCAGCGCGCCGCGAAGCGGTCGCCCTCCGCCTCGAACCGCCGCCGATCCTCGCCCGCCGGCGGGCCGCGGCTCACCGACTCGAGATGGGAGAGGGTCGCGTGCGGCGTCCAGATGCAGCGATAGCCTGCGGCGGCGACGCGCAGGCAGAAATCGACGTCGTTGAAGTCGATGGGGAAGGCTTCCGCATCGAATCCGCCGACGGCGTCGTAGGTGCTCTTTCGGACGGCAAGGCAGGCCGCCGTCACCGCAGAGACCTCGTGCGCGACCCGCAACTGGCCGAGATGGCCGGACGTGTCGCCGGGTCGCCGCCGCAGGAGGTGGCCGGCCCGGCCGCCGAGCCCGACCACGACGCCCGCATGCTGCAGCCGCCCGTCACCGTAGAGAAGCTTCGCGCCGACGGCTCCCACATCCGGCCGGCTCGCCTGACGCACCATCGCGTCGAGCCAGCCCGGCTCGAGCACCGCGACGTCGTTGTTGAACAGGACGACGATGCCGTCGCGTGCGGCGGCGACGCCCGCATTGACCATCGCCGAGAAATTGAAGGCCCTGGGGAACGGTACGATCCGCACGCGCGGGTCCTCGTGCAGGGTCTCGTAATGGGCGAGGACGGCCGGATCCGTCGAGCCGTTGTCGACAATGACGAGCTCGATCGCGGGATAATCGGTCTCGTTCAGCACGCCTCGGGTCGCGCGTGCGACGAGGTCGAGGCGGTCGCGAGACGGGATCACGATGGTGGCGAGGGGAGCCGGGTCCGGCAGTGGCCAGAGGATGTCCGGTCGGCCGTCCCGGTGCGTGACCGTCACGGGTGAACCGGATTCCGTGAGGTGGCGGACAAGGCCATCCTCCCCCGACGGTCCGGAACCGTACCCGCTTGAGAGGACCCGTGGAAGATGGACGACGTTCGTCGCCGCCTGCGCCGCCGCGAGGGATAAGTCTCCGGCAAAGTCGGGCATGACGGGCCGGCTCCGCAGGTGACGCAGCAGGGCGCCGGCATAGAGGGTCGGTGTTCCCGGGTAATCGTCGAGGACGAGGGCGAGATCGGGGCTCCAGTCGGGCTTGAGCCTTGGACTGGCTGGGCCGGCGCCGCGCCGGAGGTCGTCCGCATAGACCATGTCGGGCGGCTCGGACGCGTCCAGGGCGTCGACGAGGATCGCCAGAGCATCGGCTTCGAGCTGGTCGCCTGGGGCGAGGATGCCACCGATCTCGGCCTCCCCGAACAACTCGCCGGCCATCGCTGCCCTTCGGGGGGCGACGGTACGTATCCGCGGATCAGACCCGCTCTGTGGCGTTCCGCCGACCAGGGTGAGGCGCCAGTCGCGGTGAGTCTGGCGAAGAAGCGCGTCGATGGTGTCGGCGATCCGGCCTTGATCGCCCGAGGCGGCCGACAGGATCAGGGAGACCGTTCGGGTGGAGGCTGCGGACTTCTCTGTCAGCCTCCGCGGGCTGCGCCAGGCTGGAAAGCCGGCGAGCGGCGTCACGGCGCAACTGCCGCGGAGGATGTCGCGAAAGCGCCGCTCGTCGCCGCGCAGGAAGTGATAGAGGGCCGGCCCTGCGCGAAGGGGGCGCTTGATCAGGCATTCGGCGAACAGGCCGGCATTGCGGCGAAGGCCCACCCGTTCGAGGACGAACCCGCTGCCCGGCTCGATCGCCAGACGGATTTCGGTGACATCGAGGGGAACATAGCCGAGCCACTTGCCCCTGCCCTCGCTCGCGCCCGGCAGGACGAAGTCCTGGGCGAGCCCGCCGGCCCGGATCATCCTCGCTATCGGCCGGAGCGGCCGAGCGCGCAGCCGACAGCGGTAATGGAGAACGATCCATCCACCGCGCGGCATGGGGGACACGATGAGCCGGCGATCGAACGTCGCGTCTTCGACGGGCTCGACAGTGAAGGTGACGGCACGGCCGTCCTGCAGGCGGTGGGGCCGCGTCTCCGGCTCGGGCATTGCGAGGATCAGGATCGCGATCTCGCGCCTGGTTTCATGGCCATCACTGTGCTGCAGCCGCCCCTTCCGGCGCTGCCGAGGCGGAGGCCGGCTTGCGCTTGTTGCGGGCCGCGGGCTTTGCGGAGCCACTGCCGAGGCTCACCACAATGTCGTAATCCTCGGACATGGCGGCAGGGACGACGAAGCCGTCCTCTACCAGCGTGAAAAGGCCCTGCGCTTCGCCCGGCGCCACCGACACCGCCACCTTCTTGGAGCGTGAGGCCACGACCTTGTCGCCGTACTTGATCGCGATCTGAACCGGCGCCTCGAAGCGTCCGGGCGCTCCGGCCGGGCCGAGCAGAACCTGACCGGCGATGCCGACCTTGATCGCCACGCTTCCGTCCTGAAGCTTCGTACATTCCCGTGCGAGGCGGCCGAGGGTGATCTGGTTGCGCACAGCGGCATTATCGCCGGCCCTTCCGCCCAAGCTGCGCAGCGCCGCGCCGCCCTCGGGAATATCGACCTGCGGGCAGTAGGGCTCGCCGAGATCCTTGGGCTGCGATGGCGGCACCGTGGTGCCGCCGAACTTGAGCATGTTGGTGAGGAAGTTGCCCTCTTCAGGTGCAGCCGTCTGCGCCTGCGCTGCGCCGACCGTCATGACGACGATCACAGCCGCCAGGAGGCTCCGAAACCCGACCTGCCCGCCTTCGCTCATCCGCGTCGCGCTCCCCGTGCCCTGTCGGACCCACTCATTTCAGGTTCTGGAAGCCCTGGCCGAACCCCTTCATGGAGAGGGGGATGCCGACCCCCTCCTCGGGCGTCTGGAAGACGATGAAAGTGGCCTGAGCGCCGTTGCTGAATTGCTTGACCAAGCCGTCGTCCATCACGACTTCGGCGACGCAGCCCGTGGTGAGGCAGCGCACGAAGCCGGCGCGGCCGACATCGGTCTGGTCGATCTTGAGGCCGAGCCCTGAGGGCAGCAGGATGCCGAGCGGCGCCACCACCCGGAGCAGGTAGCCGCGGTTGTCGGCGGTCTTGAGCACGATGACGACGAGGGTGAGGTTGGGGCGATCCTCGGCGGCGAGGTACTGCACCAGGGCGCATTGCTCGGCTTTGGCGCCGGCCGGCGTCTCGCACCGCAACTGCCAGTCGCCGAAGGTATTGCGAACCAGTCCTTGCGCCTGGACGTCCGGCATCGATAGCGGCGCGAGAGAGAATGCAAGTCCGAATCCCGCAAGCGCAGTCAGCCGCGCCAGACCGTCGAGGACGCGCGATGCACGCTGCCGCAATCCCCGCAACTCCACGCGCTGTTCCCCATTCCCGTCCCGCATCGCGGAACCACTCCTAAAACGGAGGTGTTCCGACCATGCCGAGGTATCGTGTGTCAAGCGATCCGGACGATCGGCGTCATGCATTCGGCATGATGGGCTATCGCAGCCCGTCCGCAGGCACTAGTGCTGTTCGAAGCACGTCATCCCGAGCAAAGGACCCCTGCATGCGGCGCCTCGCTTTATCCGTCCCGCTGATGCTGACAGGGCTGGCCCCCGTCTTGGCCGATCCGCTGCCGGTAAACGAGACGACCTATGTCGAGCGCTCCCTGAGGCGCGATGGCCCGCTGGTAATCGAGCATCGACCGATCGCCCGGTCGCCGGGCGGACGCCGGGCCGGCCGCGACGCGGAGATCGCGGGCTTCTGCCGCGACGGCGGCTTCATTCGGCGCCTCGACGAGTTCGGGCGGCCCGTGATCATTCGTCAGCGCGAAGTCTGTGACAGCGTCGCGCCGCGTTCGCTCGAACCCGGCGTTGTCGATCCGCGCCCGACATGGCCGGCCTCGGCGGTCCCGGCCCAGCGCGTCCTACGCTCGCGCGGCTGATTGACCTCAGCCGTCCGCTGCGAGCAGACGGCTGAGCGCCACCACATCGGCATGGTTCCCGGTCAGCAGGTCGGTGACGTCGCCGTCGCACAAGGCGGTGACATGCCGGCAACGCAGCGCGTAGCGGCCGGCCGCACAGGTGCACCGCAGGCTCAGGCCTGCCGGGCGCTTTTCCAGCGTGACCTCGTAGCGATTGCCCGTTCGTCCGCGCATGCCGAAGCGCAGAGCCGGCGCCTCCCGGCGCGGCTGGGTCATCGGGCGGTCCGGTTCGACCAGGCGCGGTGCGGTGGAGAAGCCGAGGCTGCGCGCGAGGGTGGGAATGTCGGCGGCCCCGCGGTGGCGGGTGGCCGCGAGAGCGATCTCTGCGCAGGCATAGGCATCCTCTTCGGCATCGTGGTGCTCGAAGCGGATGCCCAACCTCCCCGCGACCTTGCCGAGACCGCAGCCGGCCGGATCGGGAAAGACCTGCCGGGCGAGCTGCAGCGTGCAGAGCGAGGCGAGGGCTGGAATCCTCATGCCGTAGGTCGCGAGCGAGGCCCGTAGCACCCCGAGGTCGAACGGCGCGTTGTGCGCGAGGATCAACCCCTCGGCCAGGTCCGGCAGGAACGCCGCCATGGCCTCGGGAAATTCGGGCTGGTTTCTCACGTCCGCCGGCAAGATGCCGTGGACCCGTATGTTTCCGGGCGAGAACCGCAGGTCCCGCGGCCGGATCAACTGCGATTCCCGCCGCACCACCGCCCCGCCTTCGATCCAGGCGAGGCCGACGGCACAGGCGCTGTCGCGGCGCTCGTTGGCGGTCTCGAAATCCAGGGCGACGATGGGGCGGCTCACGCGGTGGCCACCAGGGCGATCCATTCGTCCTCGCTGATCACCTTGACCCCGTGCTTCTGGGCATCCGCCAGCTTCGAGCCGGCCCCCGGCCCGGCCACGACGAGATCGGTGCGGGCCGAGACCGAGCCCGAGACCTTGGCGCCGAGGCGCTCGGCCGTAGCCTTGGCCTCGCTGCGGGTCATCCGTTCGAGGGAGCCGGTGAACACCACGGTCTTGCCCGAGAAGGCGGCCGACTGAGCCGGGGCCGCGGGCGCCTCCGTCGTGACCTCCGCCATCAGGGCGCGGACGGCCTCGTCGTTATGCGGCTCTGCGAAGAACTGGATCAGCGAATCCGTCGCCACCGGACCGATCTCGCCGTCATCGGCGAAAATGCGGTAGGCATCGCCCGGACGCTGCGTCGCGGCGCGCGCGACGGCCGCCTGGATCGCCTCGGCGCTTCCGTAATGGGCCAGCAGGTTCTCGCGCTGTCCCGAGGTCAGGCGCCGGCCGGAGGCGCCCTCCCCCGTCGCGGGCGAGGTATCGTCGCTCGGCTGCTCGTCGGAGAAGCCCGCCTCGACGAGCCGGTCGCGGGTCGTCGGACCGATCCGCGATATTCCGGCGAGTTCGAGCCAGTCGGGGCCGGCCTGCGCCTCCGCCGCGCGGACAATCGCGTCCCGCAGCGAGGTCATGTCCGGGAAACGCTTGGCCAGCGCCTTGGCGGTCGACTCTCCGATCTGAGGGATGCCGAGCGCGAAGATGAAGCGGTTGAGCGGAAGCGTTCTCCGTTCCTCGACGGCGGCGACGAGGTTCTTGATCGCCTTGTCCTCCTCCTCGCCCTTCTTCTTGGTCGGCTTCTTCGGCGGCGACTCGCCTTCGGTACGCCTGGCTGCCGACAGGGCTTCGCGCCGCGCCACGATCGCCTGCTTGAGGTCGTCGAACTGGAGCCGGAACAGGTCGGCCGGCTGCTTCACCACGCCGGCCTCGAACAAAACCTCGATATAGGTTTCGCCGAAGCCCTCGATGTCGAAGCCATTGCGCGAGACGAAGTGCTTCAGCCGCTCCACCCCTTGGGCCGGGCAGATCAGCCCGCCGGTGCAGCGGCGCACGGCGTCGATCTGGCCGGTGCGCGGGTTCAGGGAACGGATGGCGCGGCTGCCGCAGGCGGGGCATTCGGTCGGGAAGTCGAAGGGCTTCGCATCGGCCGGCCGCTTCTCGATGACGACGTCCATCACTTTCGGGATGACGTCGCCCGCGCGTTGGACGACGACGGTGTCGCCGACGCGGATATCGCGGCCATCGCGAATGGGCTCGCCGTCGCCGCCGACACCCTGGACGTAGCCCTCGTTGTGCAGAGTCGCGTTCGAGACGACGACGCCGCCCACGGTGACGGGCCTCAATCTGGCCAAGGGGTTGAGCGAGCCGGTGCGGCCGACATTGATGTCGATGCCCTCGACCACGGTCAGCGCCTTCTGCGCCGCGAACTTGTGAGCGAGAGCCCAGCGCGGGCTGCGCGACACGAAGCCGAGACGGCGCTGCAACGAGAGGTCGTCGACCTTGTAGACGACGCCGTCGATATCGTAGCCGAGGTCGGCTCTCTCGGCCTCGATCGAGCGGTAGTGGGCCACGAGGCTGGCTGCGTCCTGGCAGAGGGCGGTGCGGTCGTTGACGACGATGCCCCAGCCCCGGAACGCCTCGATCATCCCGTGCTGGGTCTCGGAGGCCATCTCCGACATTTCGCCCCAGGCATAGCCGAAGAACTTGAGCGGACGCGAGGCGGTGATCGAGGCGTCGAGCTGGCGGAGCGAGCCGGCCGCGGCGTTGCGCGGATTGGCGAAAAGCGCCTTGCCGGCCGCTTCCTGGCGGGCGTTGATGGCGGCGAAATCGGCATGCGACAGGTAGACCTCGCCGCGCACCTCGCAGATCGCCGGCCAGCCCTTGCCCGACAGCGCCTCCGGAATCCCCGTGACGGTACGGGCATTGGCGGTGACGTCCTCGCCGACCTCGCCGTCGCCGCGCGTCGCCGCCGTGACGAGGCGGCCGTTCTCGTAGCGCAACGACAGCGACAACCCGTCGATCTTCGGTTCCGCCGTGAAGGCGAGCGCCTCGGCCTCCGGCCAATTCAGGAAGCGGCGCACCCGCGCCACGAACTCCTCGACCTCCTCGTCGGCAAAAGCGTTGCTCAGCGACAGCATCGGCACTGCGTGCCGAACCTTGGCGAATTTTTCCGAGGGCTTGGCGCCCACCGCTGCGCTCGCGGCGCCGGTGCCGACGAGATCCGGGAATGCCGCCTCGATCCGCTCGAGACGTCGCCGCAAAGCATCGTATTCGGCGTCCGTCAGGATCGGCGCATCTTCGCCGTGGTATAGCCGATCCGCCTCGGCGATCTCGGCGGACAGCGCCTCGTGCTCGGTGCGGGCCGCCTCTGCGGTCAACGTGTCGATGGAGATCTCGGAGGCGGCTGCTGGCATCGTCACGGGCGGGAAGGAGGGCGCGGAAGCGGCCTTATAGCATCATGGATGCGGCGGAAGGCACGAGGCATCGTGAAGTGGGCGGGACTTGTCGCGGCGACGATGAACCCGACATCAGCGGCGTGCGTCGCAACACCTCCGGTCGGTAACCCGAGCGGCGCCGATGCGAAACGTGAGGACGGACCAAATCCTGCCTCTTCGCATCGACGGCGACCGATTCCCTCAGGACAACGCGAAAACCTCATGCCCGCTTCGTCTGCCTTCGCCGCGCCCTGGCGCGACCGCGCCGGTCGCCTCTCGGCCCTGAAGCTCGCGACGTTCCTGTTCGCGCTCGCGCCGGGCCTGTGGCTCGCCGGTGCCTATGGGCTCGATGCGTTGGGACCGAAACCGATCACCGCTTTGATCCACGGCACGGGCGATTGGGCGGTACGCTTCCTGCTGCTCTCGCTCGCGGTGACGCCGCTGCGGAGGATCGCGAATTATCCGAAGCTCATCCTGGTGAGGCGGATGCTGGGGCTGGCGGTACTGGCCTACGCGGTGATCCACCTCTGCCTCTACGTGGTCGACCAGAACTTCATCCTGACAAAGGTCGCCTCCGAGATCCTGCTACGGTTCTACCTGACGATCGGTTTCGTCGCCCTCGTCGGCCTTGCGGTGCTCGGTGCGACCTCGACAGACGGGATGATCCGGCGCCTCGGCAAGGCCTGGCCGCGTCTGCACAAGGGCGTCTACGCCATCGCCGTGCTCGGGCTGTTCCACTACTTCCTGCAATCCAAGATCGACGTTTCGGCGCCAGTGTTCTGGACCGGCCTGTTCCTGATCCTGATGGGCTGGCGCCTGATGCAGCGCTACAAGGTTTCGACGAACCCCCTCACCCTCACCGGCTTGGCGGTCGCGGCAGCAATCCTCACCGCGTTCGTCGAAGCGGCGTGGTACGGCCTCAAGAGCGGCGTGCCGGCGAGCGCGGTGCTGGGTGCCAACCTCGACTTCTCCTACAGCATCCGGCCGATGTGGTGGGTGCTCGGATACGGGCTCGTCCTGCCAGTGCTCAACCTGGTGCGGACCTGGATGGCGCAACCCAGGTCCGTCTCCCATACCGCTCCTCATCGGCCACTCCCCGCCGAATAGGCTTGGCTGGGTTGATCCTCGCGCGGCGGGCGCGCACAAGGCGCGCGTCGCGTCCGAAGGGTTGAAACATGGTCCGCTGGTCGATTCCCGGGTGCTTCGCGGGGTTCCTTTTGGCCTCCGCGGCCTCAGCCGCCTGCACCGCGCCGACGGCGCCTCCAGCCGAACTGCGGCCCACGAAGCCCGCAATTCCGCCCAAGCCTGCCTGCATGAGTGCCAAGGCGGGATGCCCCGGCTGGGAGGCCTACAGCTTCAACGACGCGGTCAAGGCCTACAACCTGCAGCTCGAAGCCTTCAGGCCGATGGCGGAGGCCTACGTGAAGGCTCTCAACGCCTACGTGAAGGCAAGCGCGGATTATGCGCAGTGCGAGGTGAAGACGCTGCAGTGAAGGGTTCCTTCGAGACGAATTGATCCTGTGGTGAGCAGGCTTGATGAGCGTGCAGCCGTAACCTCGGATGAATGCGGACTCGTTTCTCGCCGGGGCAGAAGGGCTGCCGGGGCGCCACGAGTTGGTCGATGGCGAGGTCTTCAGCATGTCGACTCAGCGCGTGCGCCACGCGCAGACGAAATTTTCTGCTCAATCCGCCTTGCGGGCAACGCTGAAAGACATGGGCAGCGACTGTGTGATGCTGCCTGACGGGGTCACGGTCAGGATCGGCGACTCGACTGTGTTCGAACCTGACGCCCTGGTTCATTGCGGCGATCGCCCTGACCCGACGTCTCGAGTCGCGCAGTCCAGTCGTCGTCGAGTTTCTCTCCCCCGGAACGCAGAAGACCGACACGGCTAGGAAGCTCCACGATGAGTTCCGCCTTCCCACGACGATGCATTATCGCATCGTCGATTCAAAGAAGTTCGTCATCCATCATGCGGGGGCTGCGGCAGGACTGATTAAAACCCGGATCATGTCCGCCCGCTCCATCAGGCTCGGCCCGCCAGGGATAATGATCGCGATCGCCGACCTCTTCGCAGAGTCCTGACAAACCCTCAGCTTGACCCTCGCCGGAGCCGGTGCGACAGGCCGGTTACGCTCCAGCCTGCGAGGCCCCCAGCATGTCATCTCCGCTCGATCTTCTCGTCCTCGGCAATGCCATCGTCGACGTCATTGCGCGTACCGACGACGGCTTCCTCGCCGCGCAGAACGTCGCCAAGGGCGCGATGCAGCTCATCGACGAGGAGCGGGCGGAAGCGTTGTTCGCGGTCATGGGGCCGGCGACGATCGTCTCGGGAGGCTCGGGCGCCAACACCGCCGTCGGCG
The DNA here is from genome assembly GCF_019745455.1 of Methylobacterium sp. Classification (GTDB taxonomy): domain Bacteria; phylum Pseudomonadota; class Alphaproteobacteria; order Rhizobiales; family Beijerinckiaceae; genus Methylobacterium. The sequence goes on along the minus strand of NZ_JAIETD010000089.1, from coordinate 8,386 downwards.
CAGCGCTCTTGGGCGCCAAGACCGGCTTCATCGGAAAGGTCCGCAACGATGAGCTCGGCGGTCTCTTCGCCCACGACCTCAAGGCGACCGGTGTCTCCTTCTCGGTTCCAGCCGCCACCGACGGGCCGGCCACCGCCCGCTGCTTCGTGCTTGTGACGCCCGACGGCGAGCGCACCATGAACACGTATCTCGGCGCCTGCCAGGGCCTGAACCCGGCCGATGTCGAGGAGGCTGTCGTGGCGAGCGCCCGCGTCGTCTACCTCGAAGGCTACCTGTGGGATCCGCCCGCCGCCAAGGAAGCTTTCCGCAAGGCGGTGAAGATCGCGCACGGGGCGGGCAATGCCGTCGCCTTGACCCTGTCCGACGCCTTCTGCGTCGGCCGCTACCGCGAGGAATTCCTCGACCTGATCCGTGACGGCAGCATCGACATCCTGTTCGCCAATATCGGGGAGCTGCAGAGCCTCTACGAGACCGACGACCCGGACGCGGCCCTGAAAGCCCTGCGCGACGAGCGAAACGGCCGCGGCCTGCATCTCCTCGCCCTCGTCACCCGCTCCTCGGAAGGCGCGGCGGTGGTCAAGGGCGGCGAGATCCGCACGGTGCCGGCTTCGCCGATCGACGAGCTCGTCGATTCGACCGGCGCCGGCGACCTGTTCGCGGCGGGCTTCCTTGCCGGACATGCCCGCGGCCTCGACCACGTCACCAGCGCCCGCCTCGGTGCGCTGGCTGCAGCGGAGGTCATCCAGCATATCGGCGCCCGCCCGCAATCCGATCTTGTGAAGCTCGCTCGGTCGCGGGGGATTCTCTGAGAACGAGAGCCGATGCGGCGACCATATTTCGCCGCTGCCTTCGGTGATGCGGCCCTGGGTTCAGCTGTTCAGGTCCGGACAGGCTGGACCTGATCGGCCCCTTCTACGGTACGAAAAAAGATGAGGGCGAACCCTCGCGGCATGGGTTGCCGCGAGGGGCGCAACCTCAAGCCGCCAGCGGCAGCGCCTCTTCTGCTGCTTGCGCGCCGGCCATGAACTGCGCCCGGGCAAGGTCCGCGAAGCGGCCGTTCTGCGCCACCAGATCGTCGAAGCTGCCCGACTCTACGATCCGGCCCTCGTGGAAGACGAGGATGCGATCGGCGTTGCGGATCGTCGCCAGGCGGTGGGCGATGACGAAGGTTGTCCGGCCCTCCATCACGGCCTCCAGAGCACCCTGGAGTTTGCGCTCGGTGGTCGCGTCGAGGGCGCTGGTCGCTTCGTCGAGGATCAGCACAGGCGGGTTCTTGAGGAGCGCACGGGCGATCGAGAGGCGCTGACGCTCGCCGCCGGAGAGCGATCGGCCGCGTTCGCCGATCACCGTGTCGAGGCCATCCGACTGGCGGGCCATGAACTCGGTGGCCTGGGCACGCTCGAGGGCATTGAGCATCTCGGCATCGGTCGCGTCGGGGCGGCCGACCTGAAGGTTCTCACGGATCGAGCGGGCGAACAGCATCGGCTCCTGGAACACGACGCCGATGTTGTGGCGCAGGCTGGACAGCCCGATGTCGCGAATGTCGGTGCCGTCGATACGGATCGCGCCGTGATCGGGGTCGAAGGCGCGGTGCAGGAGGCCGAGGGTCGTCGACTTGCCAGAGCCGGTGGTGCCGACGAGGGCGATGGTCTCGCCGGCACGCGCGGTGAACGACACGTCCTCCACGGCCTTGCGGCGCGGCGTGTAGGAGAAGCCGACTTCGTCGAACGAGACCTCGCCCTCGAAGCGCGCGACCTGGCGCGCATTGACGCGGTCGTGGACCGCCGGCGCGGTGTCGAGGATCTCGAAGAACTCGGCGATCTTGGGCATCTGCTGGAACAGGCCGTTGATGCAGCTCACGACCTGGTCGAGGCGCGAGACCAGCATGGTAGCCAGGCTCATGAAGGCCACGACCTCGCCGACGGTCGCCATGCCGTGCTGGTGCAGCGCGATGCCGGTGATGAAGATCGCCGTCATGGTCAGGGTCGCGGAAGCGCGGGTCGCGACGTTGGCGAGCGCCCACCAGGACAGAACCGGGATCTGCGCGGCGAGCAGGTTGCGGATGATGCCGTGCATCGCGTCCTTCTCGGCCTTGGCGCGGGTGAAGGACTGGATGACGGCGACGTTGCCGAGAGCGTCCGAGGCGTGCTCGGCGAGGCCCGACTGATAGGCCTCGACACGGCCCTGCAGCGTTTCAGTGCGGCGCATGACGAGGGTCGTCAGCACCGTGAAGACGAGGACCAGAACCACCAGGATCGAGCCGAGCTGCCAGTTCACGAACAGGGTCAGCGGCAGCAGGACGCCGAGGGAGACAACGGCGACGAAATGATCGCGGAAGAAGCCGAGCCACAGCCAGAACATGCCGTTCGAGCCCTCCAGCATCGCCTTGAGGATGCGGCCGGAATGATTCGAGGAATGGAATGCCAGCGGCAGTTCGAGGACATGCTCGAAGTAGTTCGCCATGGCCGACAGGCGGTTGCGGTGGGCGAGCCGGTCGGCGTGCAGCGCGATCGCGACGCCGGCGGCGATCGTGAACAGGCCGAAGCCGACCCAGGCCGCCACGAGGGGCAGCAGGGTCGCGAAGGCGTCGCCGCCCGTCTTCAGATGGGTGAGCTTGTCGATGATGCGGCCCATGAGCAGCGGCTCGACGAAGGCCGCCACGGCGAGCGTGACGTTGGCCGCGGCGAGGAACACCGCGAGCCGCTTGTCGGCGCCGAGGAGACCCATGACCCGAGCGTAGAGACGAACCATCGACATGATGACGTGTGCTCCGAGACCCAACCGAGGCGGCCCCGTTGCTCGGGATCGGCGCCTCACCCTTTGACCTTTGGATTGCGCGGGCCCTTCAGAGCCCGACAAACCCTTGGTGTCGATCGGCTTATCGCAGCCGCTCCCTGAACGGCGAATGACACGAATGAAGCGGTTGCGCACCTCCTTTACGGTTCGTTCAGCGTGTTCGCCTAACCCTGGTGACGGGTCTCTGCTCGATTCTCATTCACAGCGCCGTCCCGCCGCTCAGGCTTGCCAACCATGGATCTCGCGACCGGAATCGGCCTGATCGGCGGCTTTGCCACCGTGTTCGTGCTGATCATGATCGATGGCGGCAACTTCGCCGCCTATTTCGACAAGCACGCGGTGATTGTCATCTTCGGCGGCGCCACCGCCGCGACGATGATGCGCTTCCCGTTCTCGACCATCGCGCACGGCCTGCCGATGGGGCTGCGCTATGCCTTCACCATGCGGGCGATCAAGCCGCGCGACCTCATCGAGGAGATCACCAAGATCGCCGACGTGGTGCGCAAGTCCGGCCCGATGGCCCTCGAGAACATGGAGATTTCCGACCCGTTCCTGGCCCAGGGCGCGCGCTACATCGCCGACGGCTACGACCGCGAGTTCATTCGCGACACGATGGAGCGGGATCGCGACAACTTCCTGATGCATCTCGACGAGGGCTCGAAGATCTATCGCGCCTTCGGCGACTGCGCGCCTGCCTGGGGCATGATCGGCACGATCCTGGGCATGGTGACCATGTTCGCCAACATGTCCGACCCGTCGAAGCTCGGCCCCGCCATGGCGACGGCGCTCCTCGCGACGCTCTACGGCGCGCTCCTGGCCAACGCCATCACCCTGCCGATCGCCGACAAGCTCCATCTGAAGCTCGAGGAGGAGGACGTCTCGCGCTCCCTGATCATCGACGGCATCCTGCTCATCCGCGACGCCAAGAGCGCCTCGCTGGTGCGCGAGATGCTGATCGCCTACCTGCCGCACAATCATCGCGAAGACCTCGCGGCCGAAGCGGCCTGAAGACGGGAGGCGGCCTTGGCCAAGAAGAAGCGCGGCGGCGCGCATGGCGGCCACGGCTGGTTCGTGACCTTCGCCGACCTGATGGCGCTGCTCATGAGCTTCTTCGTCATGATCGCCGCCTATTCGACGCAGGACCAGAAGAAGCTCCAGATCGTCGCCGGCTCCATGCGCGACGCATTCGGCACGTCGAAGGATTCGCGCTTTGCCGGCATCCTCGAGAAGGAGGGGCTGCCGAGCGCCGACAAGGTCAAGAACCTGCGCGACGTCCCGCCGGACCGGGCCACGGACCGCCCGACCCCGCCCGGCACCGATGCGCTCGTCGATGAGGGAATCCCCGACGCAGGCTACGTCGAAGGTGCGGGCCTCGCCGCCGCGAGCCTCCGTCAGGCGATGCAGGAGATGCCGGAGGTGGCCGAGCTCTCGAAGAACATCATCGTCACCCCGTCGCTTCGAGGCCTCGATCTATCACTGGTGGACCAGGACGGTGCTTCGATGTTCCCCGATGGGTCGAGCCGGCCGAACGACCGCACCCGGCGCCTGCTGGAGCGGCTGGCGACCACCATTCGCAAGCTTCCCAACCGCGTCGCGGTGACGGGGTACACCGCCACGGATCGCCCTGGGACGAGGCCCCCTGCCCCGCCCTGGGAACTCTCGGCCAACCGCGCGATCAGCGTCCGCGAGATCCTCGCTAATGCAGGGGTGCCTGATGACCGCTTCGCCTCCGTCGCGGGCAAGGCCGATACCGAGCCTCTGTTCCCGGACAATCCCTATCTCGCGGCCAACCGCCGGGTCACCGTGACCCTCCTGCACGAAGCGGCCGCGACCCCGCGCAAGGGTGTGCCGTAGCCGCCCCTCTCGTTTGGCTCACTTGGCGACGAGCAGCGCCCAGTAGACCTTGTATTTCGAGTTCGGCGCGTAGGCGGTGGCAATGCCCATGCGGCGGGCATCGGGCGCCCGCATGACCGCGTCGTGCCCCTTGCTCTCGCGCCAACCCGAGAAGGCCTCCGCGAGGGTGTGATAGCCCGCCGAAAGGTTGGCTTCGGCGCCGGCGAAGCCGAGCCGCTCGATCGCTGCCTTCACCGTATCGGCACGGCTCGGGCGGTCGGCGGCGGCCATGGCGGCGGCCTCGGCCTCGGCCAGACGTTGAAGCTGCGGATCGACGGTCAGCGGCACCAGACCGGTCCTGCCGCGATAGGACGAGATCATGTCGCGGGCTGTCATCGCGTCGACCTGCGCGGCCGGCGTCGCCAGCGCGAGGTAGAGGCTCGGGATCGCCGTGTCGGACCGCTCCGACATGCAGGCGGTCAAGGGCGAGATCGCGACGAGGATCGCCGCTGCCCGGAGGAAGTCGCTGGGCGGCCTCATGATGTCACCTGCGCCCGTCGGCGGCGAGCCGGTGCCGAAGGTTTTTCGGCATCCGCGTCCCGAACCCCGTTCCCGTCCGTCGCCGGCGGCGCTGCCTCGTCCATCATATCGGTCTGCTTTGGCTCTGGCAGGCTGGAAGGATCGCCCAGTCGTTCTCCCGACGATGCCGCTCCCGAACCGGCACTCGTTCCCAATGCACTCGCGATCTGCCCGAAGGCGTTCTGCATCGGCTCCAGCCCCTGCACCGTGACGATGCTCGAGGGCGTGCCCATGGCCGGGATCATGTTGGCTTCGGACAATGTCTTGAACACCGCGAAGTTCAAGTCGCTCTGGACCTTGAGGCTGAAATCGACGTCCGCGATCCAGGCCATCAGCTCGAAGTCGAGCATCGGGTCGCCGATCTTGCGGAAGACGACGCGAGGTGCCGGCATCTTGAGGACATCGGGATGCGAGGCGGCGCAGGCGGTCATCATCTCTGCGGCGCGGACGGGGTCCTGGCTGCGCAGGACGCTGACCGGGATGATGACGCGCCCTGTCCGGTCCCCCCTCACCCTGTTCTTGACGACGCCCGAGATCAGGTTCGAGTTCGGGACGATGACGGCCGACCGGTCGAAGGTCTGGATCTCGGTGGAGCGCACGGAGATACGCTTCACGATGCCTTCGCTGTCGCCGATGACGACCTGGTCGCCGACCCGGATCGGCCGCTCCCACAGCAAAAGCAGTCCGGAGACGAAGTTGTTGACGATGGATTGGAGGCCGAAACCGATACCCACCGAGAGTGCACCGGCGACGATGGTGACTTTCTCGAGGCTCAGGCCGAGATACGAGAACGCCAGGGCCAGGGCGAGCAGGAAGCCGCAATAGCCGCTCACCGTCGAGATCGAGTTGCGAAGGCCCGCATCGAGATCGGTGGCGGGCAGGTAGGTCTTCTCAAGCCAGCGCTGGATCGCCTTGGTGATCGCGACTCCGACCCCGAGGATGATGATGGCAAGGGCGATCGTCGAGAGCGAGATCGTGACGTCGCCGACCTTGAAGCCGAAGAAGGCCGTGCGAACCGAGGTGAGGACGTCGGTCGAATCGAGCCCCCAGGGAGCAAGAGCGAGAAGCACCGCGATCAGGATCAGCGCGACGCGGGCAAAGCCCGTCGCCAGGACCGCGATCTGGTTGATCGACCGCTTGCGCAGGCCGGTATTGGCCTGCAGGGCGGTGGCGACACGGGTCTGATCCGTCAGTGCGCCGCCGATGAAGGTGTCGGCGCTGGCGATGAGCAGGTAGAGCAGCGCGAACAGGCTCGCGACCCAGACGAGCTGGTCGATGAGAAAGGCCGAGAAGGCGACGTAGCCGACCACCGCCGCGGCGCCGACGCCGGCCACCGCCGCCCAGCCGAGCAGACGTGCAGGGCCACCGATGGTCGTGGTGTTGTCCGGCGGGACGTAGGGTCCGAGGCAGGCCTCCTCCTGTTCCTGGGTGTCGGCGAACCGGTGCAAACCGATGGCGAGGATCAGGACCGTGGCGAGCGCTCCGATCCCGCGCGTGACGATCGAGACCGGAAGGGCCGCCGAGATGCCGGAATTCAGGGCCTCGATGGATTTCACCACCGAGATGACGATGGCGATGCTCACCGCCAGCAGCGTCAGCCGCGAAGCAGCTGCATCGCTCACGGGTGCGAGGCGCCAGGCCGGCTTGTCGGGCGAGAGCAGCGCGTCGGCCAGCGACTGGACGAAAGCCACGAAGGCGAGGCCGATCAGCACCGCACCGGTCAGCGGCATCAGCCGGGGCGGCATCAGGTCGGTGACGTCGAGGGCGTAGTAGACCGCGTAGCTGCCGATGAGGGCCGGCACTGTGCCGAGGAGGAAAACCCGCCATGCCGCCAGCAGGCGCTTGCGGCGCGAGAGATCGGCGATCGTCCCCGATTGGCGCCCGAAGCGCGGCGCGATGTTCCGGCGTCCGAAGTAGAGCGCTGCCGAGATGCCGAGCGCGATGCCGACGAAGAGCAGATTCGGCAGGGTTCCGTTACGGGCATAGAGGTCGAAGAAGTCGCTCAGCGCGCTCTGGAGGGCCTTGAAGTCGCGCGGCAGGTCCGCCGCCGCCCGGCTCCACAGGTCGACGCTGACGAGGGGCGAAGAGCGCTCCAGGAGGCCGCGGGTGAAGGCGGCGCGGCGACGATTCGAGATCTGGTCGAGGATCTGGTCGCTCTGCACGAGGAGCGACTTTGCGAGGCGCTGGGTCTCGTCGATCTCGGCGACCGCATGCTCCCGCTCCGTCCGCTCCTTGGCCACGTCCTCGCCTTCCTCGCCCTCTTTGGGCTTGGGCCCGAGCTGGTTCAGGCGCTCGCGAGCCGCGTCGAGGCGGGGTGCGAGGAGATCGATGACGCGCCGGATCTGGTCGGCGACATCGTCGAGGCCGTCGCGGGCCCGCACGAGGTCGCCGGCGCCGACCTCGCGGCCGCTGATCGCCTTCTCGCGCGAGTCGAGATCGCGCTTGGCATTTTCGAGCCTCGCGCGAACCGCCTTGATCATCTCCGAGACGACGGGCTTCTCCTCCTCCTCCTCCTCGACGGGCGTCTCGGCCTCCTTCGCCGCCCCAGCTTTGGCCGGGTCTGCATTGGGGCTCGCCGGGGCAGCCGGCTTGGCCGTGCCGTTCGAGGAAGCGGCCTGAGCCTGGAGCGGCGACGGGGCGAGACCCGCAATTCCGCAGAGCAGGACCGCCAGAAGGACGATCCGCACAGCATTCCAGGACGACACCAGACCCATCTCGATCCTTTCCCGATGCCGGCCACGAGGCACCACATCGATCGCGGAACCAGTCGCAGGTCCCGTGCCGGCGCCCGGCTGCAGCCTTCCGCGACCCTTTCGCCGATCAATGGGGCGAAAGGGTGCCTCGCCGCCCGAAAAGCAACCCTGAAGCGGCACGGCTCGCGGCGTGGATCGATCCCTGGCCGCCATCGCCTGTGCGCGCGACGTCGCGGGCGGGTCGGGGAACCTTCACAAGCCTGTCACGGTGATATTACACTAGGAGGCAATGGACCGTACCTTTTCGTATCTGTGCGAGGAGGTGGCGCTGATCGTCCACGCCGATGATCCCCGCCACGCGCCGGGCGTTTTCGCCCGATGCGACCGCTTTTGGCCGGTGCCATCCCCCTCCCAGAGATCCGCCGCGTTCCGTCGCCTGCCACCTCGAGGAGGCGAGTCGCGGACGCCGTCCGGCCGGCGGATGA
>NZ_JAIETD010000127.1 GCF_019745455.1 Methylobacterium sp. | reverse complement strand
CCTGGTACCTGCGTTACCCGCTGAGCTATCGTGACATCGAGGAGCTGTTCCTGGAGCGCGGGGTCGAGGTGGACCACTCCACGCTGAACCGTTGGGTCCTGGCCTACGCGCCGTTGATTGAGAAGCGGCTGCGCCAATTTCGCAAGCCGCACTGCGGGTCGATCCGGATCGATGAGACCTATATCAAGGTGCGTGGTGAGTGGCGCTACCTCTACCGAGCTGTCGACAAGTACGGCAACCCAGTCGACTTCCTCCTCACCGCCAACCGCGATCTCGACGCGGCCAAGCGGTTCTTTCGTAAGATGCTAGCGGATCAGCCACTTCTTGCGCCCGACCGGATCGGCACGGATGGTGCCTGCATCTATCCACCCGCGATCGTGGCTGCGAAGAGCGATGGTTTTCTGCCCCACGCGCCGCTCCACTACGTTACCAAGCATCTGCAGCAAGGCATCGAGAGCGACCATTTCCGGGTCAAGAAGAACATGCCCCGGATCGGCGGCTTCCGCTCGTTCCATACAGCGCGACGCACGATCTGCGGCTTCGAGGCCATGCTCTGGCTGCGGAAGGGCTTCGGTTTCGCCGGCGCGTGGACGGTCCGCGAGCAGAACCGTCTTCTCGCACTCTGCTTCGGGCTTCCGCAGGCGAACAAAGCGTGAAAGCAGGACGGTAGAGAGCCTTCTGCGGCCTGACCCTGAGTTCGCGACAGGCCCGGCGCTTCCACTCCGGGCGGAACACCACCTGCGCGACCTTGCGGTTCTCGGCCCATTTCGCCGCGATCAGCTCAGCCCCTTCGCCGCCACCGTGCAGGAGGATCATGTCGGGGTGCTTGACCCGCACCTTGTCCAGGGTATCCCAGATCACCGTGATGTCCTGGAACTGCTTGCCGCCCGTGAAGGCGATGCGGGTGCCCGGGGGCAGGTGAAGCTCGGTCTCGGCCCGGCGCCGGGCGCTGATGAAGTCCCGGCTGTCGATCATCGCCGCCGTCATCGTGGCGCGGTTGACCCGTGATCCGGATTGCGGGCGCCAGAGCGACCGGGTGGTGCGGGTGAACAGGTGGGCCGCCGTCTCGCGGGCGTACTCGAAGCTGTTGCGACGCTCGGACAGTGTCTGCCCGAGGGCGATGAGCCGCTCCAGCTCGACCGAGAGCACCTCGCTGCCGTCCTGCTCGCGCTGGCTCTTGCGCTGGGCCTGCTCGTTCTCGTCGAGCTTGCGCTCGATCAGCTCGGCGCGGCGGTGGAAGACGTTGACGAAGCCCCAGAGCACGTCCTCGATGTCGTCCTCCAGGCGCGTGCCAGTGAAGGCCTGTTCGAGGGCGGCCATCGCCTGGGTCAGGGCCCCGTCCAGGGCGGGTTTGTTCGGCAGCGGCCGGGGGTCGTCGTGCTCCTCGAACGGGCGGTATCCGGTGAGCGCCAGTTCCTCCAGCAGGCTCGGATCGGCGGGCAGATCGTCGTCGAGGTCGTGATCGAGGTGGTCGAGCATCGCCGGGGGTCCTTCGGGTCCGGGTAGCCTCGCGTCCATCGAGGCCTTCATGGCGACCCAAGGCCGGGCTCGGGGGCCTGGCGCACCCGCGCGAAGTGTCCGCATCGCACTTTTTGCGATGCGGCTGCGCGGGCCGAAGCGTCAGCGGAGGACGGCTCCAAGGCCGGCGATTTTGCTTCGCGATGCAAAGCCGCCGTCAGGCGGCGGCGGAAAATCGTCGGCTATGAGCCGTTGCGCCCAAGGCGCCCGACCCGGCATCCAGTCGCCCTCTCAAGAAGGCCGTGGACGTGAAGGCCCTCTCCGGCTCGGAGTCATCCTGCGTCGCGCCGGGCAAGCCCGACCGGCTCAGGCGGCAACCGCCTCCGCGCCGTCCTCGAACAGGAGATGCGCCACGGCGTCGTTGGGGTCGAGCTGCGGGGCCAGATGCAGGGCGAGATCGCGCGGGCCGAGGTGGCACAGGTCGCGATTGAAGTCGTCCTCGCGCGGATTGAGGTCACTGACGGAGATACCTTGGGACTCGGCGCGCCGGCGCAGGGTCCAGGCCCCCCGCGCCCCGGCCTCGTCGGCGTCGCGGGCGATGTAGAGCTGGCGCAACCCGGCCGGCAGGATCAGGGCGCCGAGGTGGCCTGCCGAGAGCGCGGCCACATGGGGCACGGATCGCATCAGGCGATGGATCGACAGCACCGTCTCGACGCCCTCACCGGCCACCAACACATCCGATACGGTGCCGGGGAAGCGCACGCCATGGCCGAGCAGGTTGCCGAGCACGCGGCGGGGTTTGGGCAGATCGGCCTTGCGACGCCCGTCCGGCGCGAGCCAGGTCCGGCCCACCGCCGTGACCGCACCCTCAAGATCGGTGACGGTGGCGAGCAGCGCCGGAGCCCAGGTGTCTGGACCTGGGTGCTTGGCGGAAGCCCGATAGAGGCAGTGCCGGTGGAAGCGCAGAGCGTTCAAGCTCGCGGCGTGCTCGATCCCGCGCGTGCGCAGGTAGGTCTCCGCCGGGGTGCCCGCCAGCGGCCGTCCGTAGCGTAGCATCCGCTGGGCCGACTCGGTGGTGTCCCGCGCCGGGGTAAGCGCCTCGCGACGCTCCGGCACGGGCGGCTCGGGCAGGCTCAGGAAGGCCCGGGCTTCGGCGAGCGCATCACGCCAGTCCTCGCCGCGCTGAAGCCGGATCACGTCAAGGAGGTCGCCGTGCTCGCCCGTGGCCGCATCCTGCCACTTGCCCCGCCGGCCCTTGCCACTGGCCGGGCCGGTCAGGCGGACGTAGAGGGAGCCACCCTCCGTGTTGTAGACGTCGCCAACGCACCAGTACCGACCGGAGCGGTAGCCGTTCGAGAGGTAGCGCCGACAGAACCACTCGACGTTGTCGGCGAGTTGGGCCGCGATGTCCGAGGCCGGGGGCAGGGTGGGCATGGTCGAACCTCCGTCGGGTCGTAACATTAAGCGTGAGCGGTGACGGCGACGCAACGTAGGAGCGCATGGCGCTCCATCATCGCGGCCAGAATGGCCGCGCCACGCTCCCCGGTGGGAATGAACAGGCGGGTGCGCCAGGCGATCACCTCGGCAAACAGCCCGATCGTCTTCAGCCCCGACCGCGCGCTCTCACTCGCCCCGATCACTTCGATCCGATCCTCGGCCATCACTCTCGCTCTCTTGACCTGAAGCCCGCCCGTGAGTTGCAGGCTGGTCCGCCCGCCGAGCACGGCGGCGTAGGCCTCGGCCGGCGCCATGGCGGTGCCGGCGCCGAGGTTCAGTCGCTCGCGGGTGACGTGCAGGTCTTGGGCCTCGACCACGCGCCCGACGATGCGCTCGCCCTGATCCGTGACGAGGCGGAAGACGCGCATGTCGATGCCCGGCAGCCGGTCCCAGATCGGCAGGAGGAGCCCGGTGACGACGTGCAGGGTGCGCTCCTCGAACTCGGGCAGGGAGGCCAGCTCGGCCTTCCACGCCGCCACGAACGCCTCGACCGTGACCTCCTCGAACGCGGAGCGGGCGTACTGGTCGCGATCGAGGATCTGGCGCTGGAGCGGGCGAACGAGGCGGACGCGCGGTACGACGGAGCCGTCCTCGCGGGTCTCGCTCGCCGCCTTGCCCGCCAGTGCGGGACGGCCGGACTTCGCGTTCACCACCGGCTGGTAACCTTCCTCGACATAGGCGAGCGCGCTCTCCAGATCGAGCGGGCGGACCCGACGCCGCTCGGAGATCGTCAGAAGGTGCGTGCGCGCGCCGCTCTGCGGGTGGGTGTAGGCGACCTCGCGGTCGGTCACCGTGAAGGACTCGGCGGTGAGAACCTCGACGCCGATGTCGTAGACCCCGGCCGAGATCGCGCCCTCGATCACCAGGGCCAAGCGCTCCTCGAACGCCTCGAACAGGCGGTTCTGCATGGCGATGCGCAGGGCCAGCACCCGGTTGAGGAAGCGGCCGATCGCCGGCAGCTCGTCGAGGAGGCCGCCGGTCTCGTTGGTGAGGGCAAGCCCCGTCGTGGCCTCGAACTCCTTGAGCGCGCAGCCCTCGATCTCGCTGCGCACGATCGCCCAGAACAATTGGCGCAAGGCCGTGGCCGCGTAGGGCCCCTCCAGATTGTCCTCAGGTCGGAACAGGCCCTGGCCGCCGGTCTGGCGCTGGCCGCGCGTGATCGCCCCGAGGGTGTCGAGGCGCCGGGCGATGGTGGAGAGGAAGCGCTTTTCGCCCTTCACGTCGGTGGTCACCGGCCGGAACACGGGCGGTTGCGCCTGGTTCGTGCGATTGGTCCGGCCCAGGCCCTGCACGGCCGCGTCGGCCTTCCAGCCGGCCTCCAGCAGGTAGTGCACGCGCAGGCGCTGGTTCTTGGCGCCCCGGTCGGCGTGGTAGCTGCGCCCGGTGCCGCCGGCATCCGAGAACACCAGGATCTGCTTCTCGTCGTCCTGGAAGGCTTGCGTTTCCGAGAGGTTCGCCGCGCCTGGGCGGTTCTGCAGGACAAGGCGGTCGATGCCGTCCTTGCCCGTCTGGCGCACGATCCGGCGTGAGCGGCCCGTGACCTCGGCCACCACGCCCGTGCCGAAGTGGTGCAGGATCTGATCGAGGGCCGATTGCACGGGGGTAAGCCCGCACAGGTGCTCGATCAGGCTGTCGCGGCGCTCAACCGCCTCGCGGCACTGGACGATGTTGCCGTCCGCGTCGACCACGGGCCGGGACAGGATGTTGCCGCTGTCGTCGGTGTAGGGCTCGTAGAGCTGAGTCGGGAAGGCGCTCGCGAGGTAGTCCAGGACGTACTCGCGCGGGGTCACGTCGACCTGAAGGTCACCCCATTCCGATGAGGGGATCTCCGCAAGGCGCCGCTCCATCAGCGCCTCGCCGGTCGAGACGATCTGGACGACGGCGGCGTGACCGGCCTCGATCCCCGCCTCGATCGCCGCGATCAGCGAGGGGCACTTCATCGCCGTGAGCAGGTGATTGAAGAAGCGCTGCTTGCTCGACTCGAAGGCGGAGCGGGCGGCGGACTTGGCCTGACGGTTCAGCGTGCCCGAGGCGCCGGTCACGCCGGAGGCCTTGAGCGCCGCGTCGAGGTTGGTGTGGATCACCTGGAAGGCGTCCGCATAGGCGTCGTAGATCGCCGTCTGCTCGGGCGACAGCGCATGCTCCAGCATCTCGACCTCGACGCCCGCGTAGGAGAGCGAGCGGGCGGTGTAGAGGCCGAGCGCCTTCAGATCGCGCGCCAGCACCTCCATCGCGGCGAGGCCCCCCTGCTGCATCGCCGAGACGAAGTCGGTGCGTGCCGGGAAGGGAAAGGCGCCGCCACCCCAGAGCCCGAGGCGGTGAGCGTAGGCGAGCTTCTCGACCGTAACAGCGCCGGTGGCGCTGACGTAGAGTACGCGCGCATCAGGCAGCCGGTACTGCAAGGCCAGACCCGCCTTGCCCTGCTGCGAGGCCTCGACCACGCCGCGATCACCCGAGCCGGCCGCGGCATTGGCCAGCGCGTGCGCCTCGTCGATGGCGATCACGCCGTCGAAGTTCGGCCCGAGCCAGTCGCAGATCTGGTCGAGGCGCGAGGCCGCGCCGTTGCGCGCAGCCCCGCGCAGGGTCGCAAAGGTCGTGAACAGGATGCCCTCGGACAGCGTCACGGGCTTGCCCGGGGTGAAGCGGGAGAGCGGCACGATCTGGAGGGGCTCGCGCCCGAGATGGCGCCAGTCGCGCCGGGCGTCCTCCAGCAGGGCGTCGGACTTCGATATCCACAGCGCCCGGCGACGGCCCTGCATCCAATTGTCGAGGATGATCCCGGCGACCTGGCGTCCCTTGCCCGCGCCGGTGCCGTCGCCGAGGAAGAAGCCCTGGCGGAAGCGCACGGCCCCCTCGGTGCCCGCGGTCGCGGCCGAAAGCAGCGTGCCGGTCTCGTCCACGGTCCAGTGCCCCGGCAGGTGGCGGGCTTGCGCGGCGCCGGCATAGATCACCGTTTCGAGCTGGCATTCCGAGAGCAGGCCGCCCGTGACGATCGCGGTCGGCAGGCGCGGGGCGTGGCTCGGCCGGGGCAGGCGCACCGAGGCCATGGCCGTCGACTGCACCAGCGGCGTCGGGTGGGGTTGCGCCCCCTCGATCCGTAGGGTCTCCAGCCCGTAGGCCTCGTAGAGGGCGGCCTCGGCCGCCAGGGCCGCAGGGAACTCCTCGAAGATCGTGTAGGCCAGTTCCGGTACCCCCTCCTCGCTGGGGATCGGGGCAGGCGCCGAACGGGCGGCGACAGGGCGCGCGACCGCGCGGCGGGTCAGCCCCGGGATGGCACTGCGCGCCGGCACGGAAAAGGCCGGTGCGAGGCGGGGCGGCACGCCCGCCTCGGCGGCGGCAAGCAGGGCCCCGGCATCCGCGACGATCCCGATCGGCTCCGCGCCCCGACCAATCTCCGCGACGGGGACGCGGTCGAACACGGTGAGGCGCACGTCGATGGTGGTACCGTGCTTGGCATAGGCCCGACCCGACAGGCCGGCGGAGAAGACGAGGCGTCCGCCCCGCTCGGCCAGGGCCGCGAAGGCGGCAGCGGTCGACGGACGATCCGGGCGGAAGCCCTCACCCGTGATGGCGACGAGGCGCCCGCCGGGGGGCAAGCGCGACAGCGCCGAGCGCAGGTGATCGGCGGTGGCGTCGCGGTAGCGGCCCTCGACGTTCGCCGCGACCGAGAACGGTGGGTTCATCAGGACGACGTCGGGGACCACGCCGGCGTCGAGGCGATCGTGGATCTGTGCGGCGTCGAGCTGGGTGACGCCGCTGCCCGGAAAGAGCTGACCGAGCAACCCGGCCCGGGTCGCGGCCAACTCGTTGAGATGGAGGCGCGCGCCGCCAAGTTCGGCATGGATCGCGAGAAGGCCGGTCCCGGCCGAGGGCTCCAGTAGCGCCTCACCCGGCCGCAGGCCGCAGGCGAGCGCCGCGACGTAGCCGAGGGCGAGCGGCGTCGAGAATTGCTGATACGCCTCGCTCTCCTCCGAGCGCCGGGTCTGGGTCGGGAGGAGGCCGGCGATCCGCGCCAGCATGGCGAGCCGGGCCGCCGGGGTCGTGGCCCGGGCCTGGATCGCTGGCCAGAACCGGCGCAGGAACAGCACCTGGGCGACCTCTCCGGCCTCGTAGGCATCCTTCCAGAGCCAGAAGCCCTCGGCGTCGCTGCCGCCGCAGAACGCTTCCATCGCCTCGCGCAGGGCCGCCGTCTCGACGGCCCGGCCCTTGGCCAGGTGCTCGGCAATGCAGGTCCCCGCCTGGAGGATCGTGGCCGGGCTCGGGCTCGGAATAAGCGCCGTGCTGGCAAGGAGGTGCTGGGCGTTGATCGCGACGTTCATCGGGGGCTCCTGTCGGGCTAATCGCCGTCCGGCCAGGGCTCTCTCTCGCCCCTAACCTCGGCTTCCCCCCCTCCCGATCTCCTCTGCCTCTCGAACCGTGCGCCCGCGCACCGCCGCTGCCGCGTTGAGATGCCAACGACGGAGCATTATCAGTTCTGCTCAATGCATCAGGCCGATGCCCTTTGGCTATTCGTCAATTGACAATTCTACAATCACGACCTCTTGTTGTCGTGCACGCGGATTTGATTGTGAAGATTGACGCCCAGAGCGATATCGGACACGCAGACCGCGCCGAGTGGTTCGTGGAGGGATGTGTGGGTTGAGCAAGCCGAAGACGAAGGAAGCGGCACGACTGATTTCCTGTACGAGTCGGGTCGTGAGCGCGTACGCTGCTGGCAATAAGCTCAGGCCGGATGATCTGGTCGACTTGGTGATGCACGTCGCCCAGGCCCTGGGCTCCACGTCCTCCGGCCAGTTCGTCCCGCAGGCCCCGGCCCCGATGATGCCCGAAGAACTTCTCGACTCGATCCGGTTCGGCGACATCGCCGCGCGCAAACCTCGCCGTCTCACACCGGCCGAGATCGAGGCCTCGATCCAGGACCGGTATCTCATCAGCTTCGAGAACGCCCGAACCTATTACATGATGCGCCGGCACCTCAGGTCTATCGGCCTGACGCCGGACGCGTACCGGGCGAAGTGGGGCCTGCCCGAGGATTATCCCGTGGTGGCGCCGTACTTCACGCGCAAACGCCAGGAACTCGCCAAGCGCATGAAGCTCGGCAATCACGAACGCCCGCCCCCGCCGCCGCGTAAGGACAAGCGCAGGTTCCGGCTCGAGAGCGGCGTCTGGATCACCAACACCCCGACCGATCCCGCATCTCGCGATCAAGGGTCAGATGACCCGGAACGACAGAACCCCGTGCTTCTCGGCACGGGGATGATGGTCACACCCGAGGTCCCAGCGCTGGTGGTGAACCTAAACCAAGAAACCCCCGCGCCTCTCGGCGCGGAGGTCATGGAAACGCCTGAAGGCTTCATGGTGCCGGCGACGATCCCGGTCTGAGACCGGGTGGTCGCCGGAATGCGGGCTACTCGGCCGCGATCCGGTAGGCCTCGATCTCGTCGGACCCGGCAAGGAACTCCGGGAGTGCATCGGCCTCACTCGCCTCCTCCGCGCCGCCAAGGAAGGCGGGCAGCGCTTCGGCTCCGTCCGACTTGGTCACGTCCGAGCCGTCGGCCTCGGCCGGGGCAGCTGTCGCCTCGGTCTGGATGCCGGGCGTGCGCAGGATCTCGGGGAGCCAGCCAGAGTCGGCCATCAGGCGCTCGGCCTCGCGCGCCATCTCGCCCTTCTTCAAGCTGTCGAGGAGGCGCGCGGTGTCCTCGCCCTTGGCCTCGCGCACTGCCGCGAGGATTTTACCCTTCGTGACCCGGTTGAAGTAGTTGGCCGCCGTCGGCTTCCAGTCGCGGGTGAGGTCGAGCCCGACGAGCTGGGCCAGCCGGTCGGCATGGGGCAGGGCCTCGGGACGCCGGTCGAAGGGCGAGTGCATCGCGTTGACCGAGAGGCCCGCGCACAGCGCGAACAGTTCCGTACGCTGCTCGGGGCCCAAGTCGATCAAGGCCTCCCAGATCGCGCCCTGCTCGGACGGCAGGCGCTTGGCCCAGGCCTCGCGCCGCGCGTCGAGGGCAGTCGCCGGCCGGAAGGCGTCGAGGCCCTGGACGGTGTGGTCGGCGCGGGCGGAGATGGTCGAGACCTCCAGGCAGGAGCCCGTGCGGTAGCCATTGACGATCACCCGGATCACCATGGCGTGCAGCACCGCGATGAAGGCGGCCTCGGGATCGTCGGCCAGGGCTTCGCGTAAGCCCATGGTGCGGTAGGTGCTCAGCTCGGTCCGGTGCTGTTCGGACAGGGGACGGTCGGTCTCCTCCGGCTCGGCCGGGGCAGATGCCGCAGTCCCCCCGCCGATGGTGATGACCGCGCGCATCACGCTCGGAACCGGGGTGTCGCCGGGGATCGGCCGGGGCCCTGCCGCCGCCGGGGCGGCCGAACCCTGCCGCTCGACGCCGGCCGGAGCGCTAGGCTCGCCCGTCGCAGCCTCGGTCTCGACCGGACGCTCGTCCTCGGGCCGGACGTAGCCACGCCGCACGGAGGGACGGCCGTCGTAGTCCAGGGTGACGAAGACGCCGCCGATCGCGATGTCTGCCGGGTCGTAGATCGCCGCGCGCGCTTCGAACTCGGCGATCTCGACCTCCAGGGCCGCCCGGCGCTCGTCGATCTCGGTCGGGACCTCGTCGTTGTAGCCATATTGCTCGTTGAGCTCGTCGTACTCGGCCACGGCCGCTTCGAACGCAGTCTCCTCGACCTCGTCGAGCTCGGAATGGGTCTTCAGGGGACGCAGGCCGTAGGTGCGGCCGTGACCGAGGCTCAGGGACACCTCGATCCACTTCCAGCCCTCGGTGGCGACCGTCTCGCTGAAGGTCGCGAGCTTGGCCTCGGCCAGCCGGTTGAGCAGGTCCTCGTCCTGGAACCAGCCGTCACCGCGCTCCGCGAACAGGTCGCGCAGGACGCCGCCGCCGGCGGCGACGTAGGCCTCCTCGCCGACAAACACCGCGCGGGGTTCGCCGATGCTGACCGAGCGCTCGGTCAGGGCCTGACGGATCGACCAGGTGCTGATGTTGCCGCGCTTGTTCAGCGCCTCCCAGACCCGGACCTGACGTGCGGCGTCCTCGGTGACGGAGAAGGCCATCAGGCAGTCGAGCGTCATCTCGTCCGCGCCGTAGGCCTCCAGCAGGGCCGGGGAGATGCCGGCGAGCCGCAGGCGCTGGCGCACGATCGTCTCCGTGACGAAGAAGCGGGCGGCGATGTCGGCGCTCGGCATGCCCGCGTCGGCCAGCGCCTTGAACGCCCGGAACTGATCGAGGGGGTGCAGGGCCTCGCGCATGGCGTTCTCGGCGATCGAGTCCTCGGTCGCGCTGATCGCGCTGTCGGCCGCGCGCACGATGCAGGGCACCTTGACCGTCTTGACCATGCGCTTGGTCTTCACGAGGTGCTCCAGGGCGCGGAAGCGCCGGCCGCCGGCGGGCACCTCGTAGCGTCCGGTCTCAGCCCCGGCCTCGTCGAGGATCGGGCGCACGCTCAGGGACTGGAGCAGGCCGCGATGGGCGATGTCCTCGGCCAGGTCCTCGATGCTCTGGCCGTTGGCGATGCGGCGCACGTTGGCCTGGCTCAGGGCCAGCTTCTCGAACGGGATCGCGACCGCCTCGCTCAGGGTGATCTTGGCGGCCTTCGGGGTGCTCTTGGCATTGGTCATGGTCATCATCCCTTGGTGCGGGCGGCCCGGCTCTCTCCTGACCTTCAAACCCTCACGAAGGCGAAGCCCCCCTCTCACTCTGGAGGGAGGCCGCGGGGCTCGACCGACACCGGATCAGGCAGACCCCAGGTCCCCGGCGCCCGACACCGGGACGAGGATCAGGGGCGGCACGGCGCCCGACTCCGCCCGGGCGAGCCGGGCCACGACGCCGCTGAGCGTCTCTCCGGCCCGATGGCAGCGGCGCAGCTCGGCCAGCGCGATCATCGGCTCGCCGCTCTCGTCCGCCGCCTCCTGCAGCGGGCGCTCCATCCCGGGCTGCCAGTATTCCAGCCCTGCCTCGAACACCCCGAGCTGGGAGACCCAGGCGCGCTGGTAGGCCAGGCCGTTCGCCCGGCAGAACGCGTCGAGGTCGGGGGTGCGCCCGCGATCCTGCAGATCTTCCAGGTCGACGTGGCGGCCGGCGGCCAGGGCCTCGCGCACCAGGGTGTCGGCCTCGGCGTAGTACGCTGTCGCAGCCGCGATCAGGACGTTGGCGCCGGCTTCTCCGGGCAGGAGCCCGCCGATGGTGATCGTGGTCATCACATACTCGCCCATAGTCTTCGTCCTCGTGCAGCCGACCGCCGGGGATCGGCGAAGCGTCACGGGCGAAGGGGCCCTCCTCTGGCGTGAGGGGGGCCGCAGGGGCGGCGTCAGGCGCCGGCGTGGACGGCCGCAGGCGGCAGGCCCGGCCGGGTCGGGATCGGCTCAGGCGATCCGGACTGGATTTGCAGCACCACGGCCCCGGCCGAGGTGAGGTCGTGCAGCTCGATCAGCACGGTCAGCGCCTTGCCCACGTCCCCACCGAGCAAGGCGCGACCCTCGTCCAGCGAGGCGGCATGGCAGCGCCGGACCAGCTCGCGGGCCCCCGCCTCGAGGACCGGGTCGGGGTCCTCGACCGAGATGTCGAGGGTCAGGGCGAAGGAGAGGGGTTCGGTCATGGCGCGTTCCTGGGCGTAGCGTGGTCGGGCTCCCGCGAAGCGGCGGGATCTCCCCCCCTCAGGCATTCCCTCTCACTCTCACGGGCCGACCCGAGGAACCGCCGGACCCTTAACGGGCGCGTGTCCTCTTGCCGGGCGAGGCGCCGGATCAGGATCAGCTCCGCGTCCGAGCAGGTCCCCCGCACCTTGATGTCGACCCAATGCCCGCTGCGTCCGACATGGCTGTCGCGCAGGCGGTGGTTGGAGGAGGTGTAGAAGCTCTCGTTGGGCTCGCACAGCCGGACGCGCGAGGTCAGGAACAGGATGCCCGAGCCGAGATTGCCGCAGAACAGGCGCTCGTCGGCGCCCGTAGTCTTCGGCCCGCCCCCGACCGTGCGCTGGCCGATCTGGCGGAATGCCTCCGCGAAGCTCGCAGGGCTCGGGGTGGTCCGGGGGGTCAAGGTATGCTGCCCGCCCCAGGGGGGCCGCGCCGGGTCGATCCGCCCGGTCGCGATCTCATGCAGCAGGGTGGCGAGATAGCTCGGATCGGCCGGATACGGGCAGGCCCGCCAGAGCGCCCGGATCGCCAGGCGCCGCTCGGCAGGGTGCGCGAACAGGCGCTCCCGGGCCCGGCGCCAGCCGGCGGCCCGCTGCCGCCGGCCTTCGATCTGCTGGCGCTCCCATTGCCCGGTGCGCCGAACCATCTCCTCCGCGACGCCGAGCTGGCGCTCGGCGATAACGGGGGCGAACAGGGGCAGGGCCGCTTGCTCGCGGACCTGCTTGTGGCGGTAGGCGGCGCGCTTGCGCGCCGTGTCCTCGAACGCCGTCGGGCGGGGCCAGGGCTTGAAGCGCATCACGCCGCCGCTCGTAAGGCTGCCGGCGCTGCATGGTCGTCCCCCGTCTCGTCGCCGCCCTCGTCGGTCTCCGAACCGGCGCCCCCGTCAGGCGCGAGTTCGGCCGGCAGGTGGCTGAGCAGCCAGTCGGCCGAGCGGCTGGCGAGGCCCGCCGCCTGCACGATGGCGCGCGGGTCGGAGCGCAGCACCTCGAGCCAGGAGCCGATATAGTCGGCGTGGCGCACCGTCG
Source organism: Methylobacterium sp. (assembly GCF_019745455.1). Classification (GTDB taxonomy): domain Bacteria; phylum Pseudomonadota; class Alphaproteobacteria; order Rhizobiales; family Beijerinckiaceae; genus Methylobacterium. The sequence goes on along the minus strand of NZ_JAIETD010000127.1, from coordinate 8,185 downwards.
GCACGATGCCAAGGCTGGCGCAGACGTAGGCTGCCGAGATCTCGGCCACGAGTTCCTCTCGCGCGTAGCCCTCGCTGCCGTAGCGGTTGGTGAAGTCCCGCGCGAGCCGCGAGGCATGGCCCGTCGCGTGGCTCATCTCGTGCGCGGCCGTCCTGTGGAAGTTCACCGGTTCGTGGAAGGACTGGGGCGGGGGCAGCACGATGGCGTCGTCGGCAGGCCGGTAGAACGCGATCTGCCCGCCGATGTGAATGCTCAGCCCCGTGGCCTGCATCAGCGCGCGGAAACGTGGCTCGATCAGGTCCTCGCGCGGCGGCGGCGGGGGCGCGTACAGGTCCTCGGGCAGGCCGTCGCACTGCGCCGCGTTGAACACGGTGTACTGCTTGAGGAAGGCGATCGAGCGGGCCTCCTCGCCAGTCTGCGAGGCGCGTGCGCGCTCGCCCTCGGGCGTGAAGCGGTCGGCGTAGACGACGGGCGTGCCCTTCTCGCCCCGGCGTACGCAGCCGCCGAGGCCGAGCGCCTGCCGGAAGGTGAGCCAGCGCTGGCTCGGGTAGCCCGCTTCCATGCCGCTTCCCCAGAGCAGCATCACGTTGATCCCGGAATAGGCCCGGTTGGTCGCCGCGTTGCGCGGCATGGCGACCCCGGCGGCCCCGGACACGTCACCCCAGGGCTGCACCCAGGGCACCCGGCCTTGTTCGAGCTGGGCAATGATCGTGTCGGTGATGCGCTGGTAGAGGTCGGCGCGCTGGACGGGGGCGGCTTCGGTACGGCGGGCAGTGGGCTTCCGGGACGAGGAGGGGCGGCGGGCCATCGGAGGACTTTCGCGACGGGCGCCGGAGCCTCTCTCCGACCTGTTCTCCCGTCACAAACTCTCCGATCTCCTCTGACTCCGGCTCGACCTTCGGCCGGGCATCTCGGTCAACTCGGTCAGAACCGGTCAGTCCGCTTGCCTTGAACGCGTGTGGTCACTCGATCCCTACACCTCTGGATTACGGCAATGCCCGCGCTTAAGATTGCAGGAGCACGGCATCTACGACCTGTGGCATGCCTGAACCCGGGACGTATCTGGTGTCTTGCTCGACCGATCCCGAACAGACGCTGGAACAGCGCACGATCGCCGTGCACCGGCACTACCTTGCGGCCCTGATGCGGATCGAGGCGCTGGTCGAGGCGGACACCGCCGCGGTCAGCGCGCAGGAGCACGTCGAGGCCGAGGCGGCTCATCTCCAAGCGTTCGCGATCCTGAACTTGTTCCTGAGCGAACTCGGCTACGTGCCGAAGGGCCTGGCCACTCGGTCCGATCTGGCCATGGCGCTGGCCTGCGAGGCGGCACCGCGTGGAGAGGCGCGCCAGCCGGACCTGACGACGCGCGCCGTGGCGCGAGCCGAGGCGCAGAACTCCTAACCGAACCCTGGGATGGACTTATGGCTTTCGTCAGCGTCACACGGCTGCGCATCCGCTCCTGGCGGTTCATGCCAGGCTTCGTCGCCGATACGCTGCGGTCCCTATCTCAAACGCGGGATGCGGCGGGCTTCCTGCATGGCAGCCTGCTGGCCGATCGCAAACGGACGTTCTGGACCCTGACGGCTTAGGCCGGCCGTTACGATAGCGTAGGCCCGGGTCGGTAGGAGGCTCGCGCCTTGGCGCGAGCCGAGGCCCGGTTCAGGTCAGCTTGATGAGGGCGGCGAGCGCCCCGAACATCGCCACGAAGCCGGCGGCCGTGAGGCTCCCCAGGCGCACGGTAATCTGGAGGGTCTGAAGCTCCAAGGCGCCGCGCAGATCCTCCTTGGTGGCGAGGTCGACCATGATGAACTCCCGGGCCGCTTCGGCATGTGCCTCTGCGTGGTCGGTGGGGATGCCGGCCTCGCGCAGGGCCTTTGAATATCCGAGTGTATCAAACGCGTAAGCCATGTCAGTCGCTCCGTCATCGTCGCACGATCCCGCCCCGCCCGGGTGGGGCGGGGCGTCGAAGGCCGGGGGGTCAGTCCCGGCGGCGACCGTTCGGGCGGGTCCAGACCAGGGAGAACCGGCCGTCGTCCTCGCCGTAGAGGTTGGCGTAGAGGGGGGCGGCGAGGCTCGGGTCGTCGAGCTTGATCGAGATGTAGTCCCGCTCTTCCTTGGACCGCTTGGCCCAGCCCGCCCCGATCTCGGCCTTGCCGAGGAAGATGCGGTGGGTGGGGGCGTTCTCGCCGCCGCGGCTCTCGGGGACGATCGCGACCTTCTTGGCCTGGATGGTCAGGGTGGCGATCTCGCCGGTGAAGCCGTTCTCGGTCTGGGTGAAGGTGCCGATGGTCGCCATGGTAGTGTTCCTTGTCCCGTTGCCCGGAGCCGCACCCTTGCGGCCTCGATGGCGGTCGTTGAGCCGGAGGCGACCGGCGCCGCACCTGCTTGCAGGCCGCAGCGTCAGCGGAGGACGGCGAGGGACGGTTTTCTTGTCTTGCGCGAGGAGACGCCGTCAGGCGGCGGGGAAGAAAACCGGCATCCGCCGTTGCGGTGGTCCCGGGCGCCCCGGATAGACACGCCCATCAACGAGGCCGTGGGATGTGGCCCCCGCTACAGGACGCGAGGAGCCCCTTGGCCAACCCCTGCACCGGCCTGCAGCCGGTTCTCGGCTCTATCGGATCACACGCCCCCGCTCAGGCTCGGTGTCGTGCATCGGCCGAGCACCAATGCGGCCCATGACGCGCTCCCCCCCCTTCTCACGACGCTTAAGCCGCGTCGCTCCTGGGGTGGCCTACGCGCTCAGGCAGAGGTTCGGGCATCGAAGCACCGGAATGCCACCGCAAGCCACCGACTCCTCCCGCGATCCCGAGGAAGGGGGCCGGTGGCCAATCACATTGGTCCTGGAATGCTCAGGCCGCCTTCGGCCGCCGACCCCGGAGCCGTGCTGCCATTACGGGCGAGAGGGAGTCGCCTTCAATGTCATCCAACCGCGGTCTAGGGTTCCCATCACTAGGCCCAAACCCCGTGCGACGCGCAAGCTCAGAGAGTGCTGCCGAATAGTCGGAGCAGACGGAGGGGTAATCGTGCGGCAAGCCATAACGTACCTTGTACTCAGGGAACCTGAGCCTGTTCTTGGCCAGATGACGCTTGAGCAGCTTGTAGGACTTTCCATCGATAAAGGAGATCAACCCATCAGGCCTGATCGAGCGGCGGATCGCGGCTTGGCTTGGCTTTTCAAAATTGGGCTCGGCGGATTCCGTCATAGGATTGATGAGCCGCACAAAAGCCGCGTGGACCGACTGTATCAGATCGGGTAGATCAGAGGCTTGGATACGATTATTGGCGACATAAGCTTTAATAATATCCGCTGCTCGCGTTAATGTCTGAAAATCTCGCTCCGGTTTCATTTGTATGGTTTGCATTTTTACTTCATGCTCCAGAGATAAAAATATTCTGAGATACTCCTACGCGCTCGGGCAAAGCTTCGGGCATCGAAGCACCGGAACGCTGCCCCAAAGCCACCGTCTCCTCCCGCGATCCCAAGGAAGGGGGCCAGTGGCCCATCACGCCAGTCCTGGAATGCTCAAGCAGCTTTCGGCGGGCGACCCCGACGCTTGGGTGCCGTCTCATCGGACGGGGTGGCGTCGATCCCAACGGCATGCGTCTGCGGTGTCCGGGTAACCTTACGCCCGAGACCCATCTTGCGCGCGAGTTCGGCGCGGGTCGCCGAGTAGTTGGCGCCTGTCGCAGGATAGTCGGCCGGCAGGCCGTAGCGCGCTCTGTAGCCCTCGATATCGAGCCCGTTGGTCCTGAGGTGACGCTTGAGCGTCTGGTAGGTCTTGCCGTCGATGAAGGAGATCAGTCCCCCCGGCGTGATTGAGCGGCGGATCGCGGAGGGGCTCGGCTGCGCAAACTCAGGCTTGGCGGGCTCCGTCACAGGATTGGCGAGTTGGACTAAGGTCGTGTGGACCGCCTGTATCAGTCCTGGAAGATCAGCAGGCTGGACGGAGTGATTGGCGACATACGCCATCACGATGTCCGCCGTCAGCGGGATCATCGTTTTGTTCTGTTCGACGTTGAATTGCGTGTCTTGCATTATTTTTATATCCCCCAGAGAGGAATATACTCTGAGGAACTACGATCGCTGGTCAATCTACTGTTAGCGAGATCACGCGCCCGTGATTGTCGTTCAAAAGATTTTGTCACGCATTCGATAAATCCCGTCGAGGGATGAACGGCCCGTTCGGATCGAGCGTGCAGAGGGCTGAGCTCGGCTCCGCCCCCGAAGGGAGGGGGGGTCACCCCTCGTGGGGATCGAACTCGGTGACGACGTCGGCCTGATCGCCCTCGAACTCGTCGGCGGGCAGGACGGCGAACCCGGCCTCGGAGCGGAAGACGATGACGGCGACCATCAGGGACTGCGCGAGGCTGTGAGCGTAGCGGTTCGCGAGGGTGAGGTTGGTCGCCATGGGGTTGGGCTCCTGCAGGAGCGGGGGTGATCCCCGCTCGACAGCGCCCCAAGGAGGCCGGGAGAGGCCGCGATCACCGCGTAGGCGTCAGCCGAAGCGGCCGCCCGCGCATGCGGAGCGGACCCCTTGCGGGTTGATCGTAGAAGGCCGCGACGGCCTATCGGGGTAGCTGAGAGAGAGCGGGGTCATCCGCCGCCCGAGCCGTGCACCGACATCGACGGAACAACAGATCGGGGGGATTCGCCGTTTGCGCGGCTGTGCTAGCGTGACCGCATCGTGCCGATCCGCCCCGAACATCGCCACTTCTACCCGATCGACTGGCCGCAGCTCTCGGCGGTGATCCGCTTCGGGCGCGCGGCCGGGCGCTGCGAGCGTTGCGGCCGACCGCACGGGCAGGTCATTGTCTGCCTCGACGGCGGGAACTGGTACGATGCGCAAGCTGGCGCGTGGCGTACGGATCGCGGCCGGGTGCTCAAGCGAACCCCCGATCTGGCCAGCGCCCGGCTGACCCGGCCGATCCTGGCTGCGTGCCACCGGGCGCACGACACCAGCCTGAATGGGGACGGCGACCTCGCGGCCTGGTGCCAGCGCTGCCACCTAATCCATGATCGGCCCGAGCATATCCGGCGCCGACGCCTGACCTACCTGCGGCGGCGTGCGCTGGGCGACCTGTTCCTCGGTCCGTACCCGAGCCTCTAACCGACCATCTCCGTCTGCAGGCTGGGGCTGGTGGTCGCGACGCGATTGCGACCGCCGCGCTTGGCCGCATAGAGCGCGAGATCGGCCCGCTTGAGCAGGGTGTCGATGGTGTCGTCGGGCGCCCATTCAGCAAGGCCGATGCTGGCGGTGAAACGCAAATCGGGCTGCCGGGGCACATTGGTCGCGGCACACTGGCTGCGGATGCGGTTGGCAACCACGGCCGCTCCGGCGAGGCCGTGCCCCGGCATCAGCACCGCGAACTCCTCGCCCCCGAGCCGGCCGGTGATCGCTCCAGTCTCGCGCAAGACCCGGGCGACGCAGCGGATGACGACGTCCCCGACATCATGGCCGTAGCGATCGTTGATGCCCTTGAAGTGGTCGATGTCGATCTGCAGCAGGGTCAGGGGGGCTACTGACGAGGCATTGGCCAGCGCGATCCCAGCCCGGCGCATGAGCGCGCCCCGATTGAGGAGCTGCGTCAGGTGGTCGGTGTCGGCCTGCTGGATCAGCGCATGCTGGAGCTTGAGCACGCGCTCGGCCGAGCGCAGGCGGCCGTGGAGTTCCTGCGGGCTTGGGGGCTTGGTCAGGAAGTCGTCGGCGCCGCTGTCGAGGACTTCGGCCAGCGAACGCTCCTCGCGGGCCGAGGACATCACCAGGATGGTCAGGGGCCGGCGATCGTCGGCGAGCGCCCGCAACGACCAGCACAGCTCCAGCCCGCAGATTGGTTGGACTTCGAGGCTGGTAAGGACGCAGGCCACGGTCGGGTCGGCCTCGACATGGGCGAGCGCCTGACCTGAGTCGGTGAAGGCCACGGCGGTGTGCCCTCCGGCGATCAGCATCTCCGAGACGATCTTGAGGACGACGCGGCTCGGATCGATCAGGGCGACGTGCATAGGGTCTTCGTCAGGCTACGAGAGGGTCGGGTCGGGCGGTTCTAACGCTGGGTCGAGCCTCTGGCGCCGAGCTTGGCCTTACAGCCTTTGCGTCGTGTTCGCCCATCACAACGTAGCAGGTCCGGTTACGGCCGGTGGCCTTGGCCTCGTAGAGGGCGGCGTCGGCGAGGCGGAACAAGTCTGCGGGGGCGCCGCCCTGGCGGGGCATGGCAAAGCCGAGGCCGATGCTGACCGTGATCGATCCGACCTCGACGCCATCGCTCTCGACGACGAGGGCGGTCACCGCGGCATGGATCGCCTCCGCGACGTGCACGGCACCTTCCGCGTCCGTGTCGGGCAGAAGCACGGCGAACTCTTCGCCGCCGACCCGGGCGACGAAGTCGCTCGCCCGGCGTGAGCAGGAGGCGAACGCCCAGGCCAAGTTCTCCAGGACGCGATCGCCGCCGGCATGGCCGAAGCGGTCGTTGAAGCGCTTGAAGTGATCGGCATCGATGGCGAGGAGAGCGAGGGGAGCGCCGCGACGGCGCGCCTCCGCCCAGGCCCGAGCGAAGGCTTCATCGAAGGCGCGCCGGTTCGGCAGGCCTGTGAGGGCGTCGGTGCGCGATTGCCCCGCCAGTTCGGCCTCAGCCGCGTTGCGACGCTTGAGCTCCCACGCCACGAGCAGTGAAAGCCCGATCGTAATCCCGCAGAGCGCCAGCACGAGCAGCCCGATCACCAAGGCCTTGTCGCGCCATTCGGCCTCGATCTCCCGCGTGGAGAGGGCGACGTTGATGTAGAGGGGCAGATCGCCGACCTGAGTGAAGGTGTACAGGCGCTCGATGCCGTCGCTCGGCGTCACTCCGACAAAGCTGCCGCTCGTCTCGCGCAGGAAGCGCTGCACGTTGGGCGAGTCCGCGAAGTTCGGAGCCAGTTCGGCGTTCGGCTCGGGGTATCGCACGAGGCGGGTGCCGTCGCGGTGGAACAGGGTGATCGTACCGGACTCCCCAAGCCGGATGCGCTGAAACAGGCGATCGAAGTAGCTCAGGGACAAGCTGCCGAGCACGATCCCGCTGAATGAGCCGCCGGGCATGCCCGTGCGCCGGCTCAGCACGATGACGGGCTTTCCGGTATGCTGGGACATCAGGGGCCGGCTGATGTCGAGGCCTAGCCCCGGGTTCGCCTTGTGCGCCTTGAAGTAGGCGCGGTCGGCGTTGTTGAGGCGCCGGGCGGGCCAGCCGGCGGCGTCGTAGATCGCGTTGCCGTACTGGTCGAGTACGAGCAGCACGCCGAGATCCTTCGCGTTGACGGCCCGGTCGAACAGGATGCGCTGGCGGTACTTCGGACTGATCTCCTCAAGATCGTACATCTTCAGGTTCTCGACGAGGCTCTGGAGCGCCAGGTCGATGATCTCGACGTTGCGGTCGATGTCGCGCTCGATCACCTGGATCAAGTTGTTGGCGGTTTGCTCGGCCTTGCTCCAGGCGTCCTGTCGGAGCTGCAGCAGCATCGTGGTACAGACCGCGACCATGCCGACCGGCACGAGCACGCCCATCCCGATCCAGGTTCGGGGGGAGCGCAACCAGCCGGGCATGTGTCGCGCGGGGGCGCTCATGGCAGGGCTCAGGCATCCAGCGGAAAGCGTGGGACGAAGGCGGCGGCCACCGGCTTAAAGGCTTCGACGACCGTGGCGTCGAGGCGGCCCGTCATGCTCTCCAGGATGGCGAAGGCCTTGTCGCCCGGCATCGGCGGCTTGTAGGAGCGACGCTCGATCAGGGCGGCGTAGATATCGCACACGGTCAGCACGCGCACGAGATCGGGGATCTCGGCCTCCTTGAGCCCATCGGGGTAGCCCGAACCGTCGAGCATCTCATGGTGGGATCGCACGACCTGAAGCACCTCGGGGTGGAACCCCTGGCCCGCCAGCATGGCGTGGCCCATCCCAGGATGGCGCCGCATGATGGCCATCTCGTTAGCGTCGAGTTTGCCCGGCTTGTTCAGAATGGCCGTGGGCACATGGATCTTGCCGACATCGTGCACGAGGGCCGCCTTGGTCAGGCGGTGGCACTCGATCTGCCCGAGCCCAAGGCTCTGGGCGAAGGCGGCACTGAGCCCGGCCACCAGCAGGCAGTGAACCGCGCCGGGTTTCCCGGAGGCCATTTGGTTTGGGTCAGGCTGCCAAGGCTTGCGCCTCGGTTTGTGCATAGT
>NZ_JAIETD010000086.1 GCF_019745455.1 Methylobacterium sp. | reverse complement strand
ATTCCACCTCAGGCCGCCTGACCGATGGCCGCTCCAACTCCACCCCGAATTTCCACCTCATTGACGGACACGACCTGGGCGGCAGGCGTAGCCGTCGATGGCCGCGGCGGCTTGGGGCGTGGCATGAGCTGTCGTCACCCCTGTCAGAACAAGGGCCAGTAGCGCGGTGCCGGCTTGCAGGAACCGCCGGAGGGATAGGGTAGGATGGGACAGGAGCATTGTGTCACCGGAATCGTGAGTGCGGGGCTTCGGATCGGATGGGGGTTCTGAGCGGGGTTAGGCTCAGAACGGCAGCTGCACTTCGATCCAGAGTTCGTCCTTGGCCGATGAGATCCAGGTGAGGGTGAAGGGCACGTCGTGGCGGCCGAGGTTGAACAGGATGTCGGCCTCGCACAGCCGAACCTCGAAACCCTTGGCACCGACCGGGACGTACCCCGTCTCCTGCACGCTGACGGTCCGCTGCAGCACGGCACTTGCCTGCTTCACGCTCAGACTTTCCTCGATGGTGTCTTTGAGCAGACGTTTCACGACCGGACTGGCGCAGGTTGGCATGACACCGTTCGCAAAAGAGGTGTCGTCGGCACGGCTATGGCGCTGAGCGATCCGGTAACCGCCGATGAGGATGACGCCGACGGCGACGACGATGGCCGCGTATCGACGTCCCTTCTGCACATCCGGGTTTGCCGCCTGTTCCGCGTAGCGGGCTTTCAGCCGTGCGATCAGACCGGGCGGGGTCGGGTTGGTCTCGGTCATGCGGCACCTCCTGTGTTGCAGGCGGAGGTTCACGCAAAGCCGCCCGATCTTGCGGCCGAGATACCGTAATTCATGTGGCTATTGCCAGTGGTTTTAAGGCCCGCACCGAGGCTGCTTGTGCCTCGTGATGACAGGACGAGCCTTGCTGGCATGGAACCTGCGCCGAGTGCGTGTCGCCGCGGGCATCAGCCAGGAACGTTTGGCTGCGGATGCCGGTGTAGACAGGGCTTATCTCGGCGGCCTGGAGCGCCAGACAGAAAACCCAACTGTGGATCTTCTCGACAAAGTCGCGACGACGCTTCGCGTGCCACTCGCTGAGCTATTCCTACAACCGGATGTAGGGGAACCGCCGCCTCAACCTCTACGCGGCGGTCGACGGCGGAACTAATCATGGATAGGCGCGGCACCGAAGCAAACGCTGTCGTAGTTTCAGCTTTGCGCCAGAAGCAGAAGTTGGCCACCTGCCCGGAAGCGGACATGCTGCTCGCGACCCGACTTCGCAGGGATAGTTAGCTCACACTGTCCCTGGGGGTCGTCTGGCAGCTTCGGGCTTGATGACCAAGGAAGAGGACATGATCGACGGTCTTGGTCACCCCTTCGCCGTGTGGCAGCCGTTGTTGCCGAGTCTGCCTGGCCCAACACCGATGCCATGGTCCCCATCATGAACCGCGTGGTAGCGGCGGCCTCTAGAGAGAGGACCGCATTCGCGGCGATGCTGAACGTGCTGCGGGCCACCTTCTCCTGGTTTATGCCGCAGTCGGGATTGGCCTGGATTGACGAATTGTCGGACTGTGACGCGATGAACGTCAGTTCTGGTCCCACGCTAGCAACGGCGAGCACCTGGTTCTCCTGCTGTGCAACCTGATCGCGGTTATCCCTCTGTCGGCAACGATGGAAAGGCGATGGTTGGCATCTTAGAGCATCTAATCGAGGCCAGCGTGCGCCGCGCCTCACTCGTCCAACAGAACCTGGTGCGGCCGAAGCGCTGACAACCGCCAGATTAAGCGTCTCCGGTGAAGGTTTCTTCGCGGAACGCACAACCGCGGAATCGATAAACCATAGGGGAACGTATAGAGAACTTTTGTCCGATTCGGAAGTCCGCACGCCGGAGTGACAGCTCCCCGCCCCCACAGACCAATCTGGTGGTCAATCGTTTATGGATTGCTGATAGGACGGACTTGATGACGATCTTCGACGATAAGCTGTCGACACTTGGCCTCACCGTCCGCCTCGGGGCGAATGGACCGCTCGAAGCCATGACTTCGGCGCTGCTGGCTGGTACTGGACGGCCCGCCGTCGCGATCGGCTCGGGTGGTTCGGCCATAATGGCCGAATTCTTCGCGCGATGCCGCACAACGCTGGGGCACGGGGTGACGATCGTGCAGACCCCAATGGAATTCGTTGTCTCGCAGGACGACTGGTCAGACTTCGATATTTGGCTGTTCAGTGCTGGAGCTGATAATCCGGACATCGCTGGTGCGTTCACGGCGGCGCTGGGCTCCGCCGCCAAGACGGTGCGATTACTCACCGTCAACTCGCAAGGCGCGACGTCGCTCGCCGCGGTCGGATACGACCGTGCACAGGTGATCGTCGTTCCCGTGGCGGAGCGAAAGGATGGCTTCCTCGCGACCCACTCCCTAGTGGCGATGGTCACCTGCGTGCTGGCCGCATGCGAGCTGCTAACAAGAAGCTTTGGCAAGAGCGACCTGATTGCGCGCTACGCCGTCGAGGTCGAAGCCATCGTTACCTCCGAGGCCCCGCTCTGCTCCATTTTCCGAGCGGGAGATACCGTCGTAGTCCTCCACGATCCGCAATGCCGGACGATCGCGACGCTCATCGAGACGTCGCTTTGGGAGACCGGGATCGCACCTATCCAGAAGGTCGACTTCCGCAACTTCGCGCATGGGCGCCACGTTTGGGCAGCGCGCTATCCAGACAGCATGTACGTCATAGCCGTTACCACGGCCATGTCGCGCGAGATCTGGCAGAGCATCCGCGCCGCTCTTCCGACGTCGGTGCGGGCCAGCGAAGTCGACCTCGGCCATGCCGGCCGCTTCCGCACGGCGATCTCTGTCGCCCAGGGGTTGGCGACCGTGCGGGCGCTTGGTAGGGCGACCGGCACAGATCCAGGCAAGCCCGGTCGCGGCGAGTTTGCCGAGGCGATCTATGGCGATCAAGGGCTCGCCCGCCTTGCTGACAGGCTCGATCCAGCCGTCCGCCATAAGCTCGATGCGGTCCACTTCCACGATGATCCCACCTGCCCGACAATGGGTGCAGTACTTGCGCGAAACCAATGGTTAGGCATAGTCTCCGAGGCACGCATCGGCGGCCTCGTCCTCGACTATGATGGGACGGTGGTCACCACCGAAGCCCGACTCGGTCCGCCCGCTGACGAGGTCGTCGCCGAACTTACCCGGCTCGCGGACTCGGGGATTGTGATCGGCTTCGCGACGGGCCGGGGCGGCTCGGCCGGTGAGGCGCTGCGCAAGGCGCTGCCCGAACGGCTGCACCCGTCGGTCACAGTCGGATACTACAACGGCGGCCACATCCGTCCTCTTAGCATCGACATCGAGCAGGACCAGCCGGAGGCAAACCCCGACCTCGCATCCGCCGCCACGTGGATCGAGGATCAGGCTCTGCTCAGACCGGGCGTGAAGCTCAAGCGCGGCAAGGTGCAGGTCACGATCAACCACTCGGACGTGCTCTCGCCTGCAACCTTCTGTGCGTCGCTAGCGACGTTCCCTGCCGTCGCTAGCGGCCGGATCAGGCCGGTTAGCTCGCACCATAGCTTCGACCTCCTACCTGCAAAAACTACCAAGACGTCGGTATCGAATTGGATTCGCGCGACCGTGGCGGCCGATGCCCAAATCCTTGCAATCGGGGACAGTGGTGAGCCTGGCGGCAACGACGCCGAGCTCCTCGCCAATGCGCCCAGCGTCAGCGTCGACGGTGTCTGCGGCCACCTGGGAGGATCGTGGTCGCTATTCGGCCGCTCCGCCTCAGGCCCGACAGCGCTGCTTCGGATTTTACGCGCGCTGCGCGTCGAAAACGGGCATGCTCGCCTCGATCTGGCCTCCGTCGGCGAGAGTTCAGCATGAGCAGCCAAGCGCGCACGACAGCGTCCCGTCTCGGCCATGTGGTGGGGACCGGCCTAGTTGCTCTCGACCGCGTCCATGTCGGAACGGTGCAGCCGCTGTTCGAGGAGCTCGGCGGATCATGCGGCAATGTGCTTATCTCACTTGCGATGCTCGGTCGCTCGGTGACGCCGCTGATCCGCTTGGGTAGGGATCCGGTCGGCGCACGACTAAAGCGGGACCTCCGGCTGGCTGGCGCCGATACCCGGCTCGTGTGGAGACACGGAGAAGTGCGCTCTCCCATCATTGTCGAAATGCTCGACCCCGACTCGAGCGAGCACCGATTTTCGTTCATATGCCCGCAATCGTCGGAGCGTTTCGGCACCTACCAGCCGATCACCCCCTACGAGCTCGAGTCGGCTAGGCCCGTGCTCTCAACCTGCCGGATATTCTACGCTGACCGGGTTTCGGAGACTATCTGCGACGCTATGGAAGCGGCTGCCGCCGGCGGCGCGATCGTCCACTTCGAACCGTCTAGCGTGTCGGATTCGAAGCTGTTCGAGCGCGCGCTGTCTATTGCGCATATCTTCAAATACTCGGTCGACCGACTTGCGGCTGAGGCTGCAACGTGGCTGCGGGCGGATGCCTTCAGCATCGTGACGTCAGGTAGGTACGGCCTAGAGGTGCGCCACGCCGGTGCCGTCCACCATTGCGAAGCGTGGAGTGCCGACGAGGTTCGGGACACGTGCGGTTCCGGAGATATGGTGACGTTGGGATTGCTCGACGCGATCCTTCAGTCGGACGCCTGCAGCCCTGAGGCGCTATCGGTCGAGGCGATTCTGTCGGGCGTTAGCGTCGGGCAAAGGCTGGCGGCGGCGAACTGCGCCTACGTCGGCGCGCGCGGGCTGTTCCGCGAGCGCGGTGCCGCCCATGTGCGCTCGATCCTCTCTGAGGCCCAGGGGCCGCATCAGGCTGCGTGACTAACGCTCTCGTCCTCCTGACGCAGCTCTGAGCGAAGCTCCATGAGGAGCTCGCCCAGCATGTTCCTCCCCTCACCGTTCACTTCACCCCACAGGCGATTGACCTCGTTGTCGACAGTGGCGCTCTCGACGAGCCGCGCATTACCTGTAGATAGCAGTAACTTCCGCAAGTCGTCGTGCTGGGTGAACTTTGCGCGTAGCACGCCGCGCATTCGGTCGAACTTCGTGCGCGACCAGCCAGGTACTATGTCCCAGTAGTAGAGGCCATGCGCGGCCATGGCTACCAGCGCCGGCGACGGGGCCGCCAGCACCCAAGCCCTCACTTCCGGCTTGCGCGCCTTACCCGCCTGGTAGGCGTGTTCGCTCGTCGCGAACATTCCGCCCTCGAACTCGACTGGGCGTCGGAACAGATTGCTGAACGCGCCGAATGGCCTCTCGCTCGCCCGGTAGAAGCGGATTTCGTCATCGGCCACGTGCGATCTTCCTTGCAAATCGTCATCAATTCTGCATGCTAATTTGCATGAAGCCGAGTCAGATTGAAAGGGAAAAGTTAGTGCGTGAGCTCACGCGGCAGCAAGCACGGGCAAATTTGACTCAGAGTCAGCTCTCAGCAGTGGCCAAGGTGGACCCCAGCCAGACCTCCAGAATCCTTGACGGGCAGTTCAAGACAATGAGTGGCAACGTCTTGCGAATCTGCAAGGCGCTAGGCGTTGACCCGCAAGAGGCAGCCCAGGGCTCCAGTGCGAGTGTGGCAAAGACCCGTGCGGCGTGGGCGAAGCTAGAGGCCTCGTTGCGGCGTGCGTGGGATCAGACTCCGCAGGGCGCCGAGCACTTGGTGGCGGTCATTGATGCGGTCGCGCAGATGCGTCTGCGCAAAACTCCCGATGCAACCAATTTGAACGATTCTGTGTCTGGGACGCCACGCGCGTAGACAATTCCAGGTGCAATCGACACGTCAACGTGTATTGTTCAGATGGGAGGTGCCGGCCGGGCGATTGCCGACGGAGACCAAGTCCGGAGGCGGTCGCGTGAAAAAGGAATTGGCCGAAGCGCTCCTCGCTAAGATCATGTCTTGGACGGATCAGGAGAAGGCGAGTGAGCGAGCGCGACTTGAGACGTTCGCCAGCTACAAGTACGACGAGTACCAGCAGTTCGCGCCTGGGCGCCGCTTCATCGAGAGCCTTGCCCTCTGGCTCAGTCAGTTCGACGCCGGCCACCAGCGGCGCACCGCATACGACTTCGTATGCAGCCGGCTGATCTTCTTTAGCGCAAGCGAGATCAACCACCTCGTCGAGCTCACCTTCCCGACCATCATCCGTCCAAAGCTTATCGCAACCGCTTGCAAGCGCAGCGGCGTGTCGCTTGAGCGCATTAAGGCGGCGGTTGCGACCAAAGAGTACCAGACTCTCCACCGGCGCACCCTATACCTCGGCATGAGCGATGGCGCCCACACGGATTGGTTCCGCCGCGCGAACCCAGCTGTCTCCAACGAGCAAGTCTTTCACGCCTACGATGTGTCCGATGTGAAGAGTTCGGACATGGTCGACGAGCTGCATAAGGACCTGTTGGAGATGACAGGCACGTTGCCAGCCGGCGACGCCGCCTTCTTCGAGAACGTCGTCCTGCTCGACGACTTCACTGCGAGCGGCACCAGCGCGATCCGCTTCGACGATGAGAAGAAGAAGTGGAAGGGCAAGATCCCGAAGATCATCGAGGATCTTGAGAAGCCGGAAGGACTCGGCGCCTGCGTCGTGCCGGGTGTTAACGTGATCATCATTGCTTACATCGCCAGCACTCAGGCGATTAAGCACATCCGCGACAACCTCGCTCAGCTCCCCTTTTCGAAGGGCACTGTCGAGTTCCACGTTGTTTGCGAGCTTCGCTGCGACGTCTCGCTCGACAAAAGTCGGGACGCGGACTTCTTCAAACTGATGGCGGACGACCGCTACTTCGACAAGGAGGCCGACGATAAGCACGGCGCGGTGGGTGGAACCACTAAACGCTACGGCTACGCCGACGGGCGTCTCCCGGTCGTGCTCAACCACAACACGCCTAACAACTCGGTCTACATCCTTTGGGCCGAGGACGTGCACAGCGTGCACGGGCTCTTCCCGCGCGTCAGCCGGCACCGGAAGCTGCAGCAGTCGTGAGAAACCCGTTCCGCATCAGGGTGTCGCAGCGCGGGACCACCGACGAGGAGTTCGTACGGCTGTTCGGCGCAGGAGCCCTCGACCTGCTTCAAAATGTGAAGGAACCCTGGGGCAGCGTCGTCTTTCTGCGCAGCGCTCCAGGGGGTGGCAAGACGTCGTTCCTCCGGCTGCTCACGCCGCGGCCGCTTAGTCTTGCCAACTCGCTCGCAAGTAACAGCGCGACCGTCAAGGCCACCCGGGAGGCGCTGCGCGAGGTGGACGCAATCGGATCGAAGGGGCCCGAGATCCTCGGGACGATGGTCGAGTTCACCTACGAGTACCGCGAGCTCGCCAACTTCGACCGCGGAAACTCGCTCTTCCGCGAACTGGTCAACTCCCGGATCGTCATCGCAACGCTCCGGGCCGTCCTCGAGCGGCTCGAGCGGCCCTTCCCCAGCGACCTTGACCAGATCCGCTTCGCCTGGGAGCCAGAATCCGGGAACACCATCCCTGCGGAAGCGACGGGAAAGGAGCTGTTCGACTGGGCGTCGCGGATCGAAACGGACTTCTACGGGCGCATGGACGTGCTCGGTGAGCCGGAACCGATCAGCGGGGGCCACGCTCGCTTGGATGGGCTGAAGTGGTTCGCGAATGCTAGGATCAGCAGTCGGCACGGGATTGTCCATGCCAAGCGCGTCCTCCTGTTCGACGAGTTGCAATCGCTCGCGGCTGGGCAGCGCCGCTCGCTGATCGACTTCGTCACCAACGCTCGCGAAGAGTGCGGCGTCTGGATCGCCGAACGGCTTGAGACGCTGACCCACAAGGATCTACTATCAGAGGGGGCGCTCGCCGAGCGTGACTACAGCGGCGTCATCCAGCTCGAGCGTCAGTGGAGCGACCGGCGAGGCACGGGCTACACCAAGTTCGTCGAGAACATCGCGAAGCTCCGCGCCGCCAAGGCCGACAACTTCGGCGACCGCGACCTCTTCTCACTCATCTCGGACAGCGACGACCTAGCGACGTGGAGCCAGGCATTCGGCCAAGCGTGCGTGGACATTGAGGCGCGCATCCTGGCAGGGCGTGGAAGGAGCCCGCGCTACCACCTCTGGCTCGAGGAGGCGCGCAATAAGCGAGGCAATCCCATCGAGCGCGCCATCCAGTGGCGAGTGACCGAGATCCTGATCGCACGCGACCGCAAGTACGAGCAGCAGGCGTTCGACTTCGTTACCCTCTCGACCGAGGAGCTCGACAAGCGGAACAGCAGCGCGCTCGAACGCGCCGCGGAGCACTTCGTCAGAACGGAGATTGGGGCGCCAATCTACTTCGGCCGCCAAGCGCTGGCGGACGTCTCCTCCTTCAACGTCGATCAATACCTCTCGGTGAGCGGAGAGCTCTTCGAGGAGATTTCGGCTAAGATCCAGTATCTGCGCGACAAGCCGATGCCGCTCTCCGCCGAGCGGCAGGACGACATCATCCGCCAGGTCGCGAAGGGACGCTGGACGGATTTGACGAGACGGATGCCGCTCGGCCGCGAGGCGCGCATGCTGCTCGAGGGCATTGGCGGACACTGTCAGGCCCAGACCTTTCGTGAGGGCGCATCCTACGCCCCAGGTGTCACTGGCGTCGCGATCACAATGGAGGATCGCGAATTCCTGATAGACTCGCCCGACGAGAAGATCCGGCACCTCAGCGGTCTGCGCGAGGTGCTGACCTCGCTCGTGGCCCACAACCTTCTCGTGCCGCGCCTCGACCACCAGAACAAGGGCAAGACGCACGTCGTCTTCTACCTTAACCGTCTGCTTTGCGTGCATTTCGGCCTACCCCTCGGTTATGGCGGCTGGCGGGGGAAGAAGCTCAAGGAGCTCGTCACCTGGCAGGTGCACGGCGCGCGCGAGGAGGAGCCAACCTTTGTCTGACAGCGCGGCCACGATGAGGTGGGACCCCTACTCACTAACCAGCGACGCTGACTTCGACGGGTTCTGGCAGCAGCACCTCGACGAACGAGCCCGGCGGCTGCTACTCGTGCTTGGCAAGGGCTTTGACGTGCGCGCACTGGAGACCGCACGTCGTCTGCGCGATCTCGGCGCCGACGTGCACGTCTGGCTGCTCGCCTTCCATAATGGCCAGGACGACACTAAGGTCCGCCGACAGCGCACGGATCTCAACGTCGAGCGACTCGGCAAACTCTTCGACGCTTCGCGAATGCAGGAAATCGAGATCGACCTTGGCGGCCTATTCGAGACCCCAATCGCGACGCAGGAAACCTACGCCCAGCTCAGAGCCGCTGGCGACCCAACTGAATTCGACGACGTCATCGTCGACATAAGTGCCATGCCTCGGATGGTCGCGATGACGAGCGTCGCCGTCCTGCTGCGGCGCCTCGACGAGGCTCGAGCGAAAGGCGGCCGCTGCGTGAACCTGCACGTAGCGACCGCTGAGAGTGTTACCGCCGACAACAACGCTGGCCAGGGCTCGCTCCGGGATCAGGTCTCGTTCGTTCGTGGCTTCTCCGGCCAGCTGACAGCCCAGACGACCAAGGACCTGCCTCATGTCTGGTTTCCCGTGCTGGGCGAGAACCAGAAGGACCGACTGGACAAGATCCACCAGCACCTCAACCCAGACGAGATTTGTCCTGTAGTACCCTTCCCGTCGCGCGAGCCGCGGCGGGGCGACGAGATAATCTACGAGCATCGCGAAATCCTCTTCGACACCTTCCAGGTGGAACCGAGGAACATCCTGCTGGCCTGCGAGTACAATCCTTTCGAGGCGTACAAGCAAGTATTTGAGGCGATGGACCGCTACCGGCGCGCCCTTAACGAGCTAGGTGGCTGCAAAGCCTTCGTGTCGCCGCTGTCGTCGAAACTGCTCTCGATCGCTGTGCTGCTCGCCTGCTACGACCACGTTTACGGTCAGGTGTCCGGCAAGCCACTCACGGTGGGCATTCCCTACATCGAGACAGCTATCTACGCCGACCCGGCGCAGAAAGAGGACGATCCGTTCGAGCTATTTACGATGTGGATATGTGGCGAGTGGGAGACGCTCGATGCTCCCGCGCCGACTCAGGCAGACGAGATCCCGACTCCGGATGCCAAAATTGTAGTGAAGCCTCCTGCTTAGGATCCCGCCGACAATACTGAAACAAAATAGGCCTGAGGTGCCGGATGACGAGGTGACGTAGTTCGTCATCTAGGCTGCAATGTGCCCCTTCGTGCTGGTTGACGGCATTATCGATGATCTGCTCAGGTGGATATCGGGCTGACTCACGTCGATGTTGGTGACGACTACGCGCGTCCCACGCCATCTGATCCTCCAGCTGCTTGTCGGCCGAAAGAATCACAACCCGTTGAAATTACTCAAACCCTTTTGGGCCCGCCCCTTAGACTATCTCCATTGCGAGGAAGAGGCGTACCTGAAGGAGGCAAGGTGATATGGCGGGGCCGTGGTGCAAGCTCACAGGCCAACGAGGCGGCAGGGCGGCATCATTGGCGAGCCGGTTCGTGGACCAGCTCGCTGAGGGGCATACGGTCAGATGACGCCGAGGCGCAGAAGCCAAGAGGGGTGACCGTGTCGGCAGATGAAGGCGGGTGCGACGAGGCAGCCGTCGGTCGCCTCGGCGGCAGCCTCGAAGAGGTACCCGGCTAGGGTGATGAAGTCAGGTTCCGGCGCGGTTGGATCAGGCCAAGGCAGTCCGCTGTCAGGATCGTGCGTGACGTGAGGCACCAACTCATCACCGGGGTCTATTTCGGAGGCCTTATCATGGACGTTTGCGGCTGTGCCGGCTTCAGCTTGCTGAAGTGGGTGGAAGCCGGAAACCAAATGGCGAGGCATGCTCATACGATGATCCTTCCGGCGGTACGGGCATCGGCGGCGTAGGCGGAGAGGGGCTTTTGAGGTTGAAAGTAGATGTCTCGTGAGACCGGCAGCTTGAGATAGCCGCGCAGGCGGACGAGTTCGGTGAGGTCGACGTAGCCAAGCTCGGGTGACCCGAGCCCGAGATCGCAGAGGCCGAAGGCGCGGGTGGGGTCGGCAGGATCTAGCTCGGACAAGAGCCAGGTGGCGGCGGCGTCGAAAAGTGCCAGTTTGACCACCGGCAGCGGGTCGATGTTCTTGCCGGCAGCGGAGCGTTGGCCGTTGAGCAGCAACTGGCGGCGTTGTGCCTTGGTGAACCAGGGGTGCGAGAGCCTCATGCGTTGCCTCCCGTCGCGATGTTCGAGACCGCCTTGCGGGTGTGGCGGGGACGGCGGGTTAGAGGTGTGACCGCCACGGGTGACGACGTTCGCCGTCTGCTCCGCCGGGGGGATGAACGCCGGCCCTCGACTTTCCTCGATGGCGTGATCAGCGTCGGTTCTTCGGCACGGACCTGGGGCGAGGCAGGAGCCTTGCCGTAGATGAAGGTGGCCGTGCTGGATGCCGCCGGAGCGCGGTGGGGGCAGCGCCAGCGGCGAAGAGGGCGTTCTGGGCGGCTCGGGCGAGGGGGGAAGGTCACCCAGTGCCACGGCGGCTACGCGGTTGAAGTCGAGGTAGCGGGCATGAACCGCCCGGGCGTGATCGGCAGCCCCTGCGTGTGCAAGGGCCTCGAGAATGGTTTCCAGGCTGAAATGGACGAAGCCAACTCGATCAGGTGTTGCACCGAGCGGAGTGACGAGGGTGTTGGCGTAGACCTTGGCTGAGGCACCAATCCTGCGATTGAGGGCGGGGCCGGTGAGGATGAAGAGCCCCCGGCTGGCGTACCCCTGATCGACCATGAGCTGAGCCAGGGTGTGCTCTCTCCGGATTTGCTCAATACCGGGGCGGAAGAGCAGTGGATCGTCGGGGGAGCGATA
Organism: Methylobacterium sp.; assembly: GCF_019745455.1. Taxonomy (GTDB): domain Bacteria; phylum Pseudomonadota; class Alphaproteobacteria; order Rhizobiales; family Beijerinckiaceae; genus Methylobacterium. Next base: position 9,161 of record NZ_JAIETD010000086.1, on the reverse strand, counting down.
GAGGCCAGAGGCGCGGGCGACCTCGCCATAGCGGGCTCGGACGGAAGCCGACGGACCGATCATCTGCTCGATGAATTTTAGCTCGATCGCAATGAAGGCTGGCTCGCCGTCGGGAGTGATGACGTCGAGCTGGAGGTCGAAGGCGGTGCCGTCATGAAGGTAGCGCTCGTCGCCGCGCCCCGGTGAGGTCTCGAACTTGAGGTGCGTGACTTGATGGACGAAGTCCGGCAGCAGGCGCGACCAGACCTGGGTGGCGAGATCGAGGTCGAGGGCCATAGGCACGAAGAGGTTCAGCGCCAGTCCCTGGCTCGAGAGGAGGTGCCCGAGGATCTTGGCCTCGTCCCACATCGCGCCAAGCTCGCGCAGGATGAGAGCCTTGCGGACGTAGGCAGCGATGTCGGGGCTGAGGAAGGTCAGGCCGGCGAGAGCATCCTCACAACGGAGGCGCCAGCCGGCGCGGAGCTTGCGGGTCTTGCCCGCCTTAGTGCCTGAGCCGAGTTCGATGTGGAGGCCGCAGGGCAGCTTGTGATCGGCGCGCCAGAGGGAGGATAGAAGGCGGGCGGCTGACGCGAAGCGGGTGTCACCGGCGATGAAGGCGGCGTGTTGCCGGCGGACGACGTCGGGGATGACGGGTGCGTGGCTGAGGGTCATGGCTGATCCTGGATGAAGCCGCGGGTTGTGCGGGCAGATCCAGGTTCAGGTGGAGGTCGTAGTTTTTGCGAGACGGAGATCGTTTCGCGAACAGATCAAATGATCAGGTCTGCGAAACATTAGATCAGTCGGGGAGAGCGACTTTCTCGATTGCGATTTTCCATAGCTAAACAGTATTCAGATAGAATTTAGACAGCATTTCAGATAGTGTTGGAGATGCATAGGTTGTGACCCGGCTCCTGAGACTATGATCGACTTCGGGACACGGCTAGCAGGTATGTAGATCACTTGGTTCGGTTGGGGATTTCACCCAGAGTGCTCGTGAGGAGATCGAGCTGTCGCCTCATGGCCGTGGCTGGTCTTCTCCGGGGGGGTGTAGGAAGTGATATCATATCGGGATTGAGCAGCTCATCGCACACCGGCCCATGAGCCGATGTAGGCCGCACCCCTCAGCGTTTTAGGCGCGATCGAACGTTCGGCCTCGCTTAATCGTCTGAGGGAGCCCGTTGTTGCCGCGCGTAGGCTTTGCGCACGCCCTCAGAGGTCCAGCGCCGACCAGTTCCGGTGGTGATGCCGCGCCCGTTAAGGTCGTCCGCTGCGGTCTGATAGCGGCCTGGCTCCTCAGCCAGTCGGTCCACCGCGAGCACCAGTTCGATCTTCGCGCGCTCGCGTAAGGCCGGCGACTCGGTCTCATGGCGCTGCTGCCAGCGTCGGAAGTGCTTGACCGGGTCAAAGATCTGACCCTCGATCATGATCGGATCAGGTCTCAGATCTTGGCGCGGTACGTCGTGGTTCGCGAGGTACATCCGCATGAAAGCGTGCGGGCGCCAGTGGTGAACGAGCGAGAAATTGACGTAGAGCAAGGTCGCGCTATGCGCCGCGCAGAGGCGAATGATGCGTTCGAGTTCCTCCTCGACCTGCTCTGTCCCCCGATCAGCCTCCATCTCCATGAACGCGGCCTCACCGACGAGCTGGCCTTTCTCTTCGCGGACGTGGCGGCGGATCACCTCGAGCTGATAGCGGATCGTGCGGCTTTTCTGAGCGGCGGCCTCGACGTCCTTGGGCAAGGCCCGAAACCCGCGACGCGGTACTGGCAGCGTCCAGTAGAACCCAACATACGCTCCCGCCACACCCGACTCCTGTTCTCGCCGGGTTGTAACGCTCGCCCCGGACAATTCCGCCGTTTCCGCAGCGAGGGTCCCTGACCGGCTACTCCTGGTCCATCGCCTCACGGGCACAACCGGACGCCCCGTCCGGCCCCGTCCGAGTCCACAAGGACCGAGAGTAACATGACACAACAGGAAGCCTACGGCGTGCTCGGACTAGAACCCGGCGCCACGATTGACATGATCAAGGATGCCTATCAAGCAACCGCCAAATCCACGCACCCCGATCTCAGCGGCAGCGGCAGCGATGTGGAGTTTCGTCGTGTTCAAGAAGCCTATGACGTTCTGAAACACGGCCATGTTCACGCTGGCCTTAAGAGCGCGGACGTGGCCGATACCGCTTACGATCATCAGAATACCCAACGCACGGCTAAAGCCACGGATGCTGCTGTAGAGTTTGTCCAGGCTTTCCTAGAAAATCACGGGAATGAGATCCTGTTCGATGGCTCACTGCATAAGGCTGGCGCGCCGCTGAAAGCAGACAATACGAACGCAATTGTAGCATTCCTTAACCGCGAGGACGTCGATGGCGCTTGGCTCATCGACGAACTTGTCGGCGAGGCACGCATTCGTGGAATTAAATTCGCGAAAAGTGATCTAACGCGCGCGGTCCGTGTTGTGATGCGCGCAGAGCAGCGAGGTCGCCGCAATACCATCGTCTTGCCCCTGCTGACGCCCTCAACTGCAGAGGAGCAGAAAACCGCTGCGCCGGTATGGTCGCGGCTTACCGAAGCCGTGTTCGAGACCGATCCCGTGCTGGCGACCGCATGCCTGCAGCACTTCATCTGGCAAGTGAAGCGTAAACTTCTTAACCTGAGCGTTCAGCATCACTTGATGCCGGTTATTTGGAGCCCAGTACAGGGCGGGGGGAAAACGACGTTCGTACGCAGATTCCTTGAGCCTCTGCGCGAACTTGCCGGTCCTGTACTGCTTTCGGATTTCGCAGATAAGCGATCAGGCGATATCTATCGTTTTCCTGCGCTGTTCGTTGACGACCTCGAACAGATCGAACCACGTCTTGTACAACCACTGAAGGGCTTGGTGTCAGGCGACCGCATGCGGCGGCGCAAGCTTGGCACGTCGATGACCGAAGGCTACGAGCAGCGCACGACACTGATTGGTACGGCCAATCATACGATCGATGCACTCGTCGCGGACGACACCGGCAACAGACGTTTCGCCAGCCTCGCCTTCCGCAATGGCAAGGAAGAGACCGGTGGCGATCGCAACGTTTGGGATGCGGTGGAAGCAACCGACTACGTGCTGCTCTGGCGCGGGGTCGACGTGTTTGGGCCGGCGCCGGTCGCGGCGCACCTGCCAGCGTTGGTCGCGCTTCAAGAAATGTGTCGCCCACCAGGCCCCATGCTGAGCTGGCTGCTTGAGCTTGACCTCTCATCGGCGCGAGTCAAGCGGGTCAATAGTACCTACGGAGCGCGCGCCTCCGACCTGCACGACCTCTTTTGCGAGCAGATGAACAGCGTAATGACCAGCACCTTGTTCGGGATCAGCATGACGCGGCACGTCAAAAACCCCGACGTACCCTACGGACCCCGGATCAAAAAGGAGTCGGGCTGGTATTACCCGCTGAAGGTCTTCGCGTCAGACCCGTCAGACCCGTCAGACCCGTCAGACCCGTCAGACCCGTCAGGGTCTGGGGATACCGACGCGCTGTCAAGCTCTGATTGTGAGGAGGTCGCGTGATGACCTCTGTTCACTTCACAACGTTCACGCCCGGGACCCGCGCCATGCTGTCCATGAACCTCGCCGGAAAGTACCGCCCGCGCACCTTCAAAGCGGTACAGGGTCAGCCCCATCCGGTCCGCTTCCTCTCCGGCCTGATCCAGCACGGTCAGGCCGCCCGGTCGCTGCTGCTGCACGGGGCAATCGGCTCGGGCAAGACCTCGCTCGTGCGGATCTACGCGCAGGCGCTTAACTGCGAGACCCCGACCGCAGAGGGCTCGCCCTGCCAGACGTGTGAGCCTTGCCAAACCGGAGTGGGTTTTCACGAGTACGACACGAGCGGACGTGGGGGCGAACGCGAGACCGTCCTCGAGTGGATCCACCCGCGCTACCTATCTCCGAAAGGTCGCGGCTGGACCGTGCTGTTCTTCGACGAAGCGCAGGCGCTGGAGGCCAAGGCAGCCGATGCCCTCCTGAAGATGGTTGAGGAGCCAAAGCCCGGCGTGATCTTCTGCTTCGCCACGACGGAGTTTGTAAAAATCCGGGCGGCGCTGCGATCGCGTCTGATCAGCTTCGAGATCAAGCCGCTCTGCGCAGATGAGGCGATCACCCTCCTCACAGATTGCGCCTGTCTTGAAGGCATTGATCACGAGCCGGGTGCCCTGGCGCTGCTGGCTGGCCTACGGCACGGCTACCCTCGCGACCTTCTCAACGGGCTCGAGCAGGTGCGCGTTTCCAATGGCGGTCCAGTCACCATCGCTCGGGTGCGCGAGGTCTTCGACATCGACCATACCGATCGTTTGCTCACCTACGTTCAGGCGCTCGCCACAGGCGATCCGGGGGCACAGAACGCCGCCTGGTTCTCCTGGAACGAGGCGGCCGCGGTGAAGCTTGATTGGCTTCGGACGCTCTTTACAGGTCTGTATTACAACGACGTTCTGGGCCAGACGATTACCGTCGATGCGCTGATCGCCTCGATCTTGCCATCTGAACGCGCACCGATCTTAGCTGCCTTCCGCGAGCGCCTCGGCGTGGCTTCGATGGGCGCGCTCGCCCCGTACTGGCGAGCAATGATGGCACGCTGGTCAACCGCGGCGCTCGATCTTGACGAAACAGCACTTCAGCTGCGTGTCGCGCTCTTCCACCACTTCGTGAACGATGAATTGCCGGTGTTGGGACTTGGGCGACAGGTCGAGACCCGCGACCGAACGCCTGAACGCGCCAAGGTCACATCGGCACCTTCGGCGGTCGAGGTGCAGGTGGTCTCGCACGCTCCAGTCGGCGGGCCAAATCGTTTTCCGACGATTGGGGACGCGCACGGCGTGATTGAGTCTGCCTCGTACCTGATGCAGGAGCACGGGCGGCTGTTTAACGCGCGTCTGCGGATCGAGCCAGCCCTGTTCGGCCTTCAGGAGGAAGCGGAGTCTGTCTCCCTTATCGCGGCGTTCTGCCTAGCGCTGGAAGCGCAGGTCGAGCGCTGGAGCAAGGGGCCCTTTGTTCGACTCAGTCTGATCGAGCGCGACCTTGCGCGCGACGGCGAAGTCGTTGGGCATATTCTCGCTCATCTGCCAGAGCCGACCGGACTGGGTCGGTCCGTGGATATGGTCACGCGGATCACGACGTGGGCGTGCTCCTGGCGGCGCGAAGCGTGGCTTCCGAGCTGCGATGCGGTGGTGTTCGAAACGCCAGCCACGCACGGGGCAAAGCCCCTGACCTTCCATTGGGACAGCGTACTCGACCTGTGTGCCGGGGTTGGCGAGGACGCGATGGATCGAGATCCGGTCCAAGAAGCCCCGGTCCGGCTTCTCGACCTGCTCGAGATCGCCCGGTCGCGGCGACGGATCGTCGGCGGGATTGCCGCGCCGCTGGTCGCCCGCTCCGAGTTGCTAAGACCGCACGCGGTCGAGATGGCATGTGAGAACGGCATGCCGCTCCTGTCCGCTCTCGCAGCTAGGCAATGGGACCGCATCTGCTCGGGCTGGGAGCTGCAGGAGCACAAGGACCGGCAGCGAACGAAGGCGGAGCGTGCCGCGGCACTCGTACGCATTGCGGAAGACTACGGCGACACGACGGAGGCTCGGGCGCGCTGCGAAGACCTTGTTGCGAGCTGGCAGGGGCCTTCCGAGGAGCGGCTACGACGAGCATGGCGGGGCTGGTGGCTCCCGGAGGAGGTGTGAATCATGCGCGACATCGACTTCCTCGCGGAGCAGCCCGCCTTCCCCGGCACGCTCATCTATCGGTACCGCTCCGGTACCCTGCGCACGCAGGTGCGCGCGGCGCTCGCTGAAATCGCGAGTCAAGAAGACCGGGAACTCGCACGCTGCGAGCGAGACGAACTCGCCACGATCTTACGAGGTGGATCGTTCTTCACGCCGATCTACTGGTGCGATTGGACAGCGCTTACCCCCTCGAGCGTGCTCACGGCCAAGCTTGATGAAATTCTCACGGGTATCATCGCGATGGCCGGCGATCGCTTCGCATTCTTCGTTCCGATCGAGGGTTCCTTGTCGGCGCGACCACTCTGGTCTGAGGTCGAGCGGATGGCGGGCCTCGTGCTTGTCGAAGAACCCGTCACGCGCGAGACGCTGAAGCCGGCCCTTCGCCTGTTTCAGGCGACAAGCGATTTGGCGAAAGGCGTCGACTGGCTTGCGGATCCAGCCTTCTGCGCGAGCTTCGACCAGTTTCGGGGCCGCAAGAAGCACTCGCTGCTCGAGTTGCGCCATGCCTTCGATGTTCGCGTCGTTAGCTGCACAGATCCTGTCACCCATGCCTTCCGGCCGGAGGTTTGGCACGACCTCTATCCCGATCCGACACGAGCGCGCAGAACTTCGGCACTGCGTGACCTGCGTCAGCTCCTCGCGCGTCGTCGAGGTTGGGACCGGTTCGACCTCGTGCGGACCCTCGACGAGCGTCACACCCTCGACGGCTGGACGGCGCGTGACGTCGTCAACGAGCTTCACCGCGTTACCTTCAACATCGTTGAGGAGCCCGCTCATACGGCGCGACAGACCGGAGTGAAGCAAGTCGGAGCGATCGACCTCGTTCTCTGGGCAGCCCTTCTGCTATCTTGGGACGGGCGCCTCCACGCGATTGCCGCCGCCGATGCGGACGGCTATCGGCGACGGCCGGATGGACTTGTCACAGCGCTCGACGAACTTGGTCGGGACTTCCTGGCACGAGTCGATCTCGATGCTGAGACGGATCCATTGGTAGGCGCCTGGGCTGGGGTGGACGACGCGCTCAGGCGCATGACCACTGACCCGACCGACGCGCTGGCTCCGGCCCGGATGGCGACGCTCGAAGCCCTGAACGAGCGTCTGCGCCGCATCCCGACGAAGATCCCGTGGCTCTTGCGTTTGGGCCGGCGTGTCCGGCGGGCGATCGAAGAAGCGGAGGCGGCGGAGACCAAGTCTCGCGACACTGATGTCGCGGAAGAACAAGCGGCGCAGGATGCACAGGCTCTGGTGGACACGACGGGAGGGCGGTGAAATGGAAAATCTAAACAGTACGACACCAGACGCCCTCGTGGATCGAGCGTGGCTCGATCTGAGCTTGGCGACGGTGCTTGGGCATACCAAGACAGCGACCGCCTTGCGTGAGCGCGTGCGTGACAGCCGCCACGACACGGGGATCATCCTCCACGGATCAAAGGGCGTCGGCAAGCGGACGCTTGCCCGGCTTTATGCCCGGGCCGTGCTCTGCGAGACGCCGACCGAGGCGGGCGAGGCGTGCCGGACATGCGGTCAGTGCGTATCCTTCATCAAAAGCCGTCCGATCGGCTATACGTGGCTAGATGCGACGAAGGATGGTGATGAGAAGACCGCGCGCAAGCTTGTCGGAGAGCTGAATGTTGGATCGGTGGCAGCCCGGCGGGTCATCGTCGTGGGGAACGCGGATCGCTGCACGAACGGGGCGTTCGACGCGCTCCTGAAGACTCTCGAGGAGCCGAAGAGCCCGATCACGTTCATCCTGCTGGCCCAGGTGCTCGCGGAGGTACGTCTGGCAGGACAGTCACGCTGCGAATTGTATCGCTTGCGGCCATTGGACCGAGAGGACGCGCGTGTAACCCTAGAGGCGATGCTTTGCGCTGCTGGGACAAGCATCGACCAGCGGGCGCTCGACGTGCTCGTCGCGGAGACCGGTGGGCGGGTGGGGGACATGCACGCGGCTGTGCGGGCGGTCGCCGCCCTGTCCTTCGTGACGCTGGGGTGGGTGCGGAAGGCTCTTGGTCATGGCTGGGTCGAGGAGGTTACAGCCTTCTGGGGAACAGCGCTGTCTGCGAATGAACCGCCGCTGGAGGCGCTGATACTTCCTCTGATGGACGACGCGCGTGAGACGCAGCGGCGCGTGCAAACAGTCTTGCTGCGGCTGCGACCGGCCGTCCTCGGTGCGTCAGCGGTGGCGGTGTATGAAAGTGAGGCCGCGCTCGTACATCAGCACTCAGTCATTCGCGAACTGAGCGAGATGCTGGCGGCTCGGGCCGCTTCGCTGAGCCGAACGCCATTGGATCTCTGGTGCGCACTGGCCCGACTCTGGCTATCGGACGATCACGGCGATTTTGACGGGCTCCGGGAGGCAGGGCGAGCGACGCGGCTTGTCATTACCGAAGACGTGCAAGCATTGGGTTCAGCCTAACCTGCAAGTGCACGCATTTCCGGGACCCCCTCGCGCAGCACGTAGCCGCGACCCCAGACCGTCTCGATGTAGTTCTTGCCGCCTGAGGCGTTCGCGAGCTTCCGCCGCAGTTTGCAGATGAACACGTCGATGATCTTCAACTCGGGCTCGTCCATGCCGCCGTAGAGATGGTTGAGGAACATCTCCTTGGTCAGCGTCGTCCCCTTGCGAAGGGCGAGAAGCTCCAGGATCTGGTACTCCTTGCCCGTGAGATGAACGCGGTTACCGTCGATGGTGGTGGTCTTCTGGTCGAGGTTCACGATGAGGTCGCCCGTGGTGATCACCGACTGGGCGTGGCCCTTCGAGCGGCGCACGATGGCGTGGATGCGCGCCACCAGCTCGTCCTTGTGGAAGGGCTTCGTGAGGTAGTCGTCCGCCCCGAAGCCGAGGCCCTTCACCTTGTCCTCGATCCCGGCCATGCCGGAGAGGATGAGAATGGGCGTCTTGATCTTCGAGGCACGCAACGAGCGCAGCACCTCGTAGCCCGACATGTCGGGCAGGTTCAGGTCGAGCAGGATGATGTCGTAGTCATACAGCTTGCCGAGATCGATCCCTTCCTCACCCAGATCCGTGGTGTAGGTGTTGAAGCTCTCGGATTTGAGCATCAGTTCGATGCTCTGCGCGACAGAGGTATCGTCCTCGATCAGCAGCACGCGCATGGGAACGATCCTCCAAAGGTTGCGGCATCCTGAACGGACATCGGTAACAAACCGTTAAGGCCTCGCTCCAGCGCAGCGCGAAGCTGTGTGGCGGTTCGGTCTAGGCGCTCTCACCCTCGGCCTAAGCGCCCGGGTATGGACCCTGGAACGGTCCTCCCTGCGCCTTTCCCTCTGTGTTATTCAGCCCTCACGCCATGGATCGATGAGGGTGATCCCACACGCGACGAAGTCTCGAACGTTGCGGGTGGCGAGGTGCGCTGCGTATTCCGACGAAGCCGGCCGGGGATTCCGATTTGAAGCCGGCCGTCGTTCCGAGGCGAAGCCGGCCACC